>JAGXRK010000046.1 GCA_018335755.1 Ignavibacterium sp.
CTCTGCAAATCAATCCTGGACACAAATCGGATTTGTCAAGTCAGCCGGAACAACAACCGAACCACAGAACTACAGCTTTGTTGATTCTAAGTTAGAAACAGGTTCATACTCATACAGACTTAAAATGGTAGATCTTGATGGAAGCTTCAGCTACAGTAAAGCTGTTGAAGTTGAAATAGGAACACCTATGACGTTTGCTTTGAGTCAGAACTATCCAAATCCGTTCAATCCGACTACACGCATTGACTATCAGGTTCCGTTCAATGCAAATGTACAGATTGAACTTTACAGTATAACTGGTGAAAGAGTAGCAACTCTTGTAAATACCGAACTCTCAGCCGGTTACTACATAATGGATGTTGATGCTTCATCCTTAAGATTGGCTTCCGGTGTATACTTCTATAGAATGATTTCTACAGATGTACAGGGAAGTAAATTTATGGATACAAAGAAGATGGTTCTTCTGAAGTAATACTGCTCTAATTTGTTCTATAAAGAGACACCCCGATAAGCACGGGGTGTCTTTTTTTAATGAAACCTCATAATTGAATATTGAAATATGTTTAGTTAAATTTCTATTAAGAAAATGAATTAATAGTGATGCAGCAACAGTTTCTAATATTTTTTTTAGTTACCGGGTTAAAAGTCCTCAGAAGCTACTTTATATCCAGTTTCGAAAATGTTTTTTAAGCACTTCCCTTCTTCCTTTCCTCAATAATTAACTTATTCATTTAATATAATCCATCAGGGGTTAATTATGACAGCTGATACTAAAACAATTGACGATATAGAATATAAGGGTAAAATAAGTTCTAAAGATGTTCACAAAGTAATTTCAAAGCATATGCTTGCTGATGGTTTTGAAATTGTTTTGGATCTGAAGCGCAGCAGAGGTATTAAATTAGTTGATGAAATTTCAGGCGATGAGTATATAGATTTTTTCACATTCTTTGCTTCGTCTCCGCTGGGACTAAATCATCCATTTTTAAACTCTGAAGCAGTTAAAAATGTACTTGGACAAGCTGCGGTAAATAAACCTTCCAATTCAGATATTTATACAACCTATATGGCTGATTTTGTTGATACATTCGGACGCATAGCAAAACCGGAATATATGAAATATCTTTTCTTTATAGCCGGTGGTGCTTTAGCAGTTGAAAATGGCTTAAAGGCAGCATTCGACTGGAAAGTAAGGAAGAACTTTCAGAAAGGCATTAAAGAAGAAAAAGGGCACCAGGTAATTCACTTCAAGGAAGCTTTTCATGGAAGAAGCGGATACACTTTATCTCTTACAAACACAGACCCTGTCAAGATACAGCACTTTCCGAAATTTAGCTGGCCGAGGATTGTAAATCCAAAAATTAAATTTCCTTTAGAAGATAACCTGGAAGAAGTAATAAAGCTTGAAAATCAGGCAATTGAAGAGATTAAATCAGCCATAATTAAAAATCCTGACGATATTGCAGTTATGATAATTGAACCAATACAGGCAGAAGGCGGAGATAATTTTTTCAGAAAAGAATTTTTTCAACAGTTACGGCAAATAGCAGATGAGAACGATATTCTCTTAATGTTCGATGAGGTTCAAACGGGATTTGGAATAACAGGGAAATTCTGGGCTGCAGAACATTACATTAAACCTGATATTATTGCTTTTGGCAAAAAGGCTCAGGTCTGCGGTATTATGGTTTCTGATAGAATTGACGAAGTAAAAGATAACTGCTTTAAAGTTTCAAGCAGAATTAATTCTACCTGGGGTGCAAATTTTACTGATATGGTAAGATCCAAATATATTATGGATGTTATTCAGGATGAAAATCTTGTTGAGAATGCCCGAATTGTTGGTGAGTACTTAAAGAATCAAATCCAATCTATTGAAGCAGAATATTCATCATTGGTCAGTAATTCACGTGGATTAGGATTAATGTGTGCATTTGACCTGCCGAATCACAAACTTCGTGATGATTTCAGAAAACTTGCATATAAAGAAAAACTAATGATACTTGGATGCGGCGATCATTCGATTAGATTCCGTCCGCCATTAAATATTACAACTAATGAACTGGATGAGGGCTTGAATGTTATTAAAAAAGTTCTCAAATTAATGGTGTCCAATAATTAATTATTATTAAACTACTTGCACGAGGCGGCTCCGCTATGGAGCCGTTATCGTTTTAAATTATAGTGAATAAAAAACTTTATATAGTAAGTACACCCATAGGTAATTTATCTGATATTACATTGCGTGCGCTTGAAATTCTGCGCTCCGTTGATTTTATTGCGTGCGAAGATACACGAGTTACATCAAATCTACTAAAGCATTATGAAATATATAAAAAACTATTTTCGTTAAATGCTTTTAATGAATCAAATAAACTGAATACTGTAATTGAGCGTATTTTAAGTGGCGAGGATGCAGCTTTGGTTTCAGATTCAGGTACTCCCACTATTTCCGATCCCGGCAGCAGACTTATATCTGAGGCAATTTTAAAAGGGATTGAAGTTATTTCAATACCGGGACCATCTGCTATTATATCGGCTTTATCTATCTCCGGACTTCCAACTGATTCATTTGTATTTGAAGGGTTTCTACCTCAAAAAAAAGGACGACAAAAAAAACTACTTGAATTATCAGATGAATCCAGGACAATTGTGTTATACGAATCTGTTCACAGGATTGAAAAATTAATTTATGAATTGATTCAATATATGCCGCAAAGATATACTGTAGTATGCAGAGAGCTGACAAAAAAATTTGAAGAGTGCTGGCGTGGCTATCCTTCCGAATTAGAGAATAAACTTCCAGGTAAAACTGTTAAAGGTGAATTCGTTGTTGTAATTGCTCCCAAAAAATGGGAAGTTCGAAGTAGTGATGAGAACTAATTTTCATCATCATAAACTACCAGCGAATTTACTTTGTAATTTTTCAGTTTATCTCTTCCATTTAAAAAAGATAGTTCAATAATAAAACTTATTTGAACCACTTCCCCGCCGAGTTTTTCTATTAACTTGCAGGCAGCTTCCATAGTTCCACCGGTTGCCAAAAGATCATCGTGCATAAGAACTCTGTCCCCTTTTTGAATGGCATCTTTGTGAATTTCAATTTTATCTTCGCCATATTCAAGGTAATAAGATTCTGATATTCTCTCAGCCGGAAGCTTGTTTGGTTTTCTTACAGGTACAAATCCGCATCCAAGCTTTTCTGCTAAAGCTCCTCCAAGAATAAAACCTCTTGATTCAATCCCGACTACCTTATTGATATTTTTATCTTTTGCGATATCATATAACTGATTGATAGTTTCTTTAAGTGCATCCGGATCTTTAAGTAAAGTCGTTATATCACGGAACATTATTCCCTGTTTCGGAAAATCTTTGATGCTTCTAATAAATATTTTAAAATCGCTCATGGAAAGTTTACTCCTTGTTCAAAAACTTTTGAATACCTTTTTTAAAGTCATCTGAAGTTCTGCTAATTACATTTAAGTTAACACAGAAATCAATAGCAGTATTCAGATTCATATCTGATACTGAATGAATCATTTTTTTTGTAAGTCCGGTACTTAATGCTGAGTTTTTATTAATCTTTGCAGCAAGGTTTTTTGCTTCACCTAGAACATTATCAGCGAGATAATTTACGAAACCAATTTCATAGGCTCTTTTACCGGAAATAATATCTCCTGTTAAAAGCATTTGCTTGGCATGGCTTTTAGAAATCCGTCTTAAGAGAAATACAGAAACTATTGCAGGTATGAACCCGATTTTAACTTCACTGTAACCAAACTTAGAATCTTCAGGATGGGCAACTATAAAATCACATACACTAGCCAAACCACAGCCCCCTGCAATTGCAGCACCATTTACAGCAGCTACAGTAGGTTTATTGAAATTATAAATTTGAAAAAATAATTCAGCTAGTGATTCTGAGTCCTTTTCATTTTCAATTACTGAATTATTGCTAAACTGTTTCAGATAACTTAAATCTGCTCCGGCACAAAAAGCATCACCGGCTCCTGTTAAAATAATCGATTTTATATCTTTATTATCAGCAGATTCTGTGAAAGCAGATTTTAATCCGGCTACCATTTCCGGATGCAAAGCATTTCGTTTTTCAGGCCTGCTAAGTGTAATCAATAATGAATTATTTATAATTTCTTTTGTAATCATAATTAAAATCCATCTGCCTAACTGAAATATTTTGTTATAAAATATACCTGAATATAAGTGGAAACAAATGCAAGTAACGTACCGGCAGCTACCTGTCCAAATGTATGGCATTTAAGTTTTATTCGAGCCCAACCTATCAAAACGATTAATAATAGAAAGTAGCTTGCAGAAACACCAAATAAAAAAACTATCGCAGCAAAAGGACCCGCTGCACCCATAGCGTGTGCACTTATCTTCCAGTACCTGTTAATAAATATTGTAATAATTGTGTTGGAAATATAGCAAATCCAGAAAGCTATTGAAATTATGTTTACATCAAAGTAAATGAATATTACAAGTCCTATCAAATAAAATATTATTGCTATTGAAAATGGAAGTGCTCTTTCCTCTTTGATAGAAGCATCGCTGTCAACAATTAAATTCTTTCTTCTTAAAAAAAAGAATAAAATAATCGGTGCGGCAAAACCGAGTGTGTAAGCAACAAGCAACGTAACAATAATTTTTATTGATTCGGTTTCCAGATAAAACGCAAGGAAGGTAAATATTATGATAGTGAAAGAAGGCGGTACAAATAAGGTCGATATAATCCTTGCAATTTTATTTTTGAGTGTGTTTGACAATTCGGTTTATACCTGAAGATCTTCCTGCAGCCTGAATGGATTTGGAAAAAATGCCGGTAATTCTTTTAGTTCATCTGAATAGCGAAGCAATATATTTTTTACTGATTCAAAATCTGTATACTGCATTAATTCCATTCTTATTTTTGAAGCATGGTGCATTCCCTTAAGATAACCGGAATAAAATTTCCGGTGTTCAACAACAGCTCTTCGTTCTCCTTTTATTTCAATTGCAAGCTCAAGATGCCTTAAGCAGGTATTAATTTTAATATCGTCATTTATTACAGTGGAAATTTTCCCTGTAGTAAGTAATTCTTTTGCTTCTTTAAAAATCCAGGGATTGCCTATCGCTCCACGGGCAATCATAACGGCATCAGCATTTGTATCATCAAAAGATTTTTTTACGTCCTGCGCTGTGAGAACATTGCCGTTAAGAATTACAGGAATAGATACAGCATTTTTAACCTTATCAATCCAGCTCCAATCAGCATCACCCTTGTGACCCATTTGCCTGGTCCTGCAATGAACCGTTAATGCTTTTATCCCAACATCTTCAAGCATTTTAGCTGCTTCTACAATTCGAATGCTTTTACTGTCCCATCCTATCCTGGTTTTTACAGTGACAGGAAGAGAAACGGAATCAACAACTGCTTTAACCATTTTTTGCAGGTAAGGTAAATCCTTTAGGAGAGCAGAACCGGCACCGCATCCAACTACATTTTTAACCCAGCATCCGGCATTTATATCAATCAGATCAGGATTTTCTGCTTCAGCAATTCTTGCAGCACCAACCATTGAATCTATATTTCCTCCATAGATCTGTATTCCAACAGGTCTTTCCTCTTCAATGATTTTTAGTTTTTTATGTGTGCGTTCATTGGCACGGACTAATCCCTCTGAATTTACAAATTCAGTGTAAACGAGATCGGCACCGAGTTCTTTGCAAACTAACCTGAAAGATATATCTGTAATATCTTCCATCGGTGCAAGCAGAATTCCTTTTTCTATTTCTATGTTTCCAAATTTTAACATAACTGTTGGCAAAGATAATCATTAGTAATAATATTATTAAGCCTTTATTTAAGCTCTTTCGATGAATTTATTACCAGATCAAAAAGAGTTTAATAGACTTTAATAACATCATTATTTTTTTTAATATTGTTCAGCTAATACTCAATATTTTGGAAACTTAATGCAATTTTTCTTACCTGTTCTTACATTCATAATTATCAGTGCTCTCAGCTTATCGGCACAAATTACTAACGATACAATAAAAATTCCTGATATTGATAAAATAAGAATGGCTGATTCTTTATTTTATCAAACAGATGATGTTGTAATTACCGGCACAAGAATTCAGAAAAAAATCATTGATATCCCTTATTCAGTAATCAGAATCAGTAATAAGCAATATCAATACGATAGAAAAATTTCAATTAGTGATGTATTAAATTTTGTTCCGGGTGTATTTCTTCAATCCAGATACGGTAATCACGATGTTCGCATTTCAATAAGAGGTTTTGGTAGCCGATCTAATACCGGTATTCGGGGTGTTCGAATACTACTGGATGGAATCCCCGAATCTGAACCTGATGGACAAACGAGAATTGAAGCAATCGACTTTAACTCCATTGGCAGCATTGAAATAGTAAAAGGTAACTCATCTTCATTATATACAAATGCCCCCGGCGGTGTTGTGAATTTTATAAATGATATAAACTTCCCTCGTACATTTGGTATATCATTTAATGACTTCGGCTCTTTCAGTCAGCGAAGAAATGGCTTTAAAGTTGGGATACGTGAAGGAAATCAGGCATTACTTGCCACTTATACTTATCATCATTCTAATGGATATAGAGTGCATAGTCAGGATTACTGGCACATTTTAAATCTGGTTTATGATGTGTTTCCAAGCCGAAATACAAATTTTCAGGTACTGGGATACTTTGTGGACGGTTTGATTCGCTTAACTGGTTCACTTACAAAAGAAGAATATGATGAAGACCCCCTTCAGGCAGGTCCTCAAGAGATAGCACGCGATACCAGACGAATAAGTAAAAAAGGAAGGGTTGGTACTCGTTACATAAGCAAATTTGGAAAAGATCTTAATAACGAAATTGAAATAACAACTTACGGCACTATTAAATATTTTGAGCGAACTGCCAGAACTTATAGAATATTAAATCGGTATGGACTCGGTACTACAGTCCGCTACGTAAATAAATCCAACATTCTGGAGAGACTTAATGAATTTTCTGTAGGAGGAGATGCGTTATATCAAACCGGTCCAATTGAAGAATATAGAAATGTCGGCGGTAGAAAAGACGATGTCAATATCGGTATAACAGATGAAACTATCGGCAACAGCGGATTTTATATTCTTAATAATTATGAAATTATTCCAAACAGATTTTCATTTCTCTTTAGCGGACGGTATGATAATGTTTATTTTTCACAGAAAGATCAGCTGCTTGAATCACGCAATTCATTGAGAAGGTTTGAGGCATTTACTCCTAAATTTGCTTTAAATTATAAAATAACTCCATCAGTGGCTGTTTATACTTCTTACGGCTTAAGTTTTGATTCTCCGGCAGGTAATGAACTAAATAATTTTCCGATAAGCTCAAATCCATCAATAAAACTCAATCCTGATCTTGAGCCTCAAAAGTCCAAAAATTTTGAGATTGGCATTAAAGGAAATTTGATATTTCCTCAACAAACATTTCTCCGTAATACTTTTTTTGAATTAACCTTCTTTAACAGCATTATAGAAGATGAAATTGTACCGTTTGAAGTTTTTGGAGATGTATTTTTTAGAAATGCAGCTCAAACCCACAGAAGCGGCCTTGAATTCGGAACTAATACTGAATTACTCAAAGGATTAAGACTGGCTGTATCATACACCTTTTCGGATTTTACTTATGATAATTACATTGCAAGAACTATCGATATTATTGATGCCCAGATCGTAACTGAGGAGCAGGAATTTTCCGGTAATGTTGTTCCAAGTGTTCCTAAAAATAATTTATTGTTTTCAATTTCTTATGAACGAATTTTTTTTGAATTATTAACCGCTTTTAGTAAAATATCAACCCAGTATGTCAGCGGTATGTATGTTGATGATAAGAATACTGATAAAACAAATGATTATCAGACAATTAATGCAACAGTTGGAATTGACCTGCAATTAAATAAATTTAATATAAGGTTATCTGGCGGGATGAATAATATTCTTGATGAAAAATACGTGGGTTTCATAAATATAAATTCTACTGCGGCAAGATTTTACGAAGTGGGTGAGCCAAGAAACTTCTTTACCAGTATACAGCTTGGATATTCATTTTAATGAGCTTTAATTTATTTATCAGAAAGCACTTCATTTGAAAAAAATATTTTACTTCATATTATTTGGATTTTTGTTTGTATCCTCAGTTTATTTAAACTCACAGGAAAGATTAAATAATAAAAATCTGTCTGATATAATTATTGGAAGCAATTTCAGAATCTATCCCAGTAATGTAAGCCAATCTGAAACTTTTATTGTAAATCATCCTAACGATCCTGATGTACTATTTGCATCTGCTTATACGATAGTAACCAATCCTTTTTTTATCAGTGAAGGAGTATATCTTACAACAAATTCAGGTGTAAACTGGTCTGGAAGCGACACCTGCAGTGGTGCTCCCATACAATTTCATGGCGGCGAACCCGCTATTGCCATTGATAAGGATGGTACTTTTTTATTGAATCGTTTAGGTCGGCAGCCAACTTTTATTGGCTTATACTCACATTATTCAAATGATAATGGAATAACCTGGAGTAACCAAAAAACAATTTCAACTGATGATCTGGAAAAACACTCTTTATCAAGTGATGTAAATTCTTTAAGTTTATATTATGGAAGAAGTTACGCTGTTTATACAATGTTAGAACCACCATATAAAGTTCGAATGACATATACGAATGATGGTGGGCAGAACTGGGTTCAACCTTTTGATGTGAATAATCCCCCGCAAAGATGCTTTGGAACTGATATTAACATTAATAAAAACAGCGAGGTGTTAGTTTGCTGGGCTGTAATGTCTGCTCCGCCTTCACCTAATGAGATAAGTATTGGATTTGCAAAATCTAATAACGGAGGTTCTAACTGGACTGTTCAGGAAAGCCCAATTCAAACTAAAGGAATAACCGGAGTGCTTTCGCAAAAACAAAATATCAGAGTAAACAGCACTCCCAGGATTGCAGTTGATAATAGTAATAGTCCTTACAGTGGAAATATTTATATTGTTACATCACAAAAAGAACTTGCACCGGCTGGTAACGACCCAGATATTGTGCTTTTTAGATCAACTGATAACGGAAATACCTGGTCCCAGGGAATAAGGGTAAATCAGGATCCGGTTAATAATGGAAAGTTCCAGTTCTTCCCTGCCATCCATATTGATCCTCACGGAGGTATAAACATCATTTATCTCGATGACAGAAATACTACAAGTGACTCAAGCGGTATTTTCCTTTCACGCTCAACTGATGGCGGCAATAGCTGGACAGATTACGAAATAAGTGATCATAATTTCCGACCCACTGCTGTTAGCGGAATTGGCGCAGGCAATATATCAGATCATATTGATATAACTTATACAAATGGCAAGCTTTGGCCGGTCTGGATGGATAACTCTACCGGTGTTTATCAAATATGGACTGCTCCTATAACTTTACCACCTGTAAGTGTTGAGTACGAACAACATTTAGTTTCAGGTTTTAAACTAAATCAGAATTATCCAAATCCTTTCAATCCATCTACTAAGATCAGTTGGCTGTCACGAACTGGCAGTTGGCATACATTGAAGGTACTAGATATTCTTGGAGGAGAAATTATAACGCTCGTAAATGAATATAAACCAGCAGGTAGTTATGAAATTGAATTTAATTCCAATGATTCCGGTAACCGAAACAAATTAACTAGTGGAATATACTTTTACAGATTACAAACTGGTGAGTTTTCAGAAACAAAACCAATGGTTTTACTTAAGTAATACCATTTTCTTTGTAATGCTGCGGGATATGGTAGGTTCGTTAATATTTAATTGATACAAATAAACCCCCGATGGAAGGTCATTCAGTTCAATACTTACTGAATGAATTCCCCTGTTTCGCCAGCTGTTATCAAGTGTTTTAATTTCTTCGCCAAGAAGGTTAAATAATTTAAGACTAATAAATGATTCATTTTCTAAAGCATATTTGATTTCAGTCTGAGCATTAAACGGATTTGGATAATTTTGAAATAAATGAAAATGATCCGGGTTTTTTAGTTTAGAAAAATCTATTACTGAAGATGGTTCCTGCGGCTGATAAACAAAGAAACTTCCTCCTTCACCCACCATAAAACCGTTTAATGAGTCAATGAATTGAACATCATATATCGCGGTGCTATCAGGCAGCGGATAATAATCCCAGGTTTTTCCGCCATCAAAAGTATTTAATGCCAGCTTATCTCTACCCATAGTAGCCCAACCTTCAAAATTATTTCTGAAAGAAATTGCTGATACCGTACCAAACACATCCAGAATTTCTACAGTCCAATCGATTCCTCTGTTTAAAGTTTTTAACACTTCAATATTATAATTTTTTTCTATGTCGCTCGTTAATGCGTATGCTTCATTCGCGCTAAAAATGTGAATATCGTATGGAGGATCAGCAGTAACTAACCTTGAATCCCAGGACTTTCCTGAGTCTACTGTAGTCCAAACGACACCGACAAAATCAATGTATCCTCCTACAGCATATCCGATTTGCCTGTTGAAAAACTTCAGGTCGTAAATTGGTAAATAAATAAATGTTGAATCAATATTTTGTGGAACTAACCAGTTCTGACCTCCATCTTCAGTATATGCAAGCTCTATATCGCCGCCTATCCATCCGCTTAATGTATCAAAAAAAACTATGCTGTATAAAAAAACATTTTCAATTCTGTAAAAACTATAATCCCAATCAATTCCGCCATTAGTAGTATTTAGAATGATGGATCGGTATTCAGGGAAATTTTCATAGTGGACTATTCCCCATCCGAGATTTTCATCAAGAAAAAATAATTTGACTAAGTTTTCATTCCTACCTGTTTCACTTATTCGCCAGGTATTACCTTTATCGGAAGTATAAAGAACTTTACCACTATCTGCACCAACCCAAATATTAGAAGAATCCAGACAATATATTGTATTTAGTTTTAGATCAACCGGTGTTTGAATCTTCTGCCAGTAATCTTGCGAATAAATAAGGCAGGAAAAAATGAGTATAATAATTGAAATGGATATCTTCATCAATAAATAGCTAATTCTATGAAGTAATTATACAGAAAAACCTCGCGGAAAAAAAAGAACATTATTTTACATATGATTAATTGAATTACGTAAAATGACTCAATTTCTTCACATAAAATATTTAATTGTTTTTATATATTTGTAAATAATATAAACTAAAGGAAAAAAAATGAAAATAATTTTGTTGCAGCTGATCGTGATCTCAATTTTTCTATATTCATGCAGTGAAAAGAATGATAAGTCTCGCATGGAAAATGATTTTTCTGAAGATGTAACTACTGAACAGCATACGGTTTTAGTGAAAGAGAGACTTGATGCATCGGATTATTCTTACCTGAATGTTGATGAGACCGGAAAAGAATACTGGATTGCAATTCCACAATCAGAGATCTCTGCCGGTGATGAAATTTCTTTTTCAAGATATATGGAAATGAAAGATTTCAGAAGTGATAAATTAGACAGGACATTCGAATCTTTATTATTTGTTGAAGATGCAAGACGCAAAGGCGATGCTCATTTGCCTAATCCTCACCAGACGGAATTAGGTGCAATAACAAAAGAAGATTTACAAATTGCCAAAGCCAAAGAGGGTTTTACAATTGAGGAACTTTTTACAAGAAAAAATGAATTAAGTGAAAAACTCGTTTTAGTTCGTGGTAAAGTAGTTAAAGCGAATTTAGGAATTATGAACCGCAACTGGTTTCATATTCAGGACGGAACCGGCGAGGAAGGAAAACATGATCTTACAATTACCAGCAACGATGCTGCAAAGATCGGTGATATAATCCTTGTTGAAGGTAAATTAGTAAAAGATAAAGATTTTGGCTCAGGTTATGTGTATTCCTTGTTATTGGAAGATTCAAAAATTAAGGTAGAGTAATAAAAGACTTAGTCACAGAATGTTATATTCGAGAAAAAAGACACCTTTATGGTGTCATTTTTTTTAGTTTTTCTTCAAACAATTTAATATTCTTATTTTTTTGAGCACCAAATTTCTCATTAGCATAATCAGTATAGAATGTATGTTCATTTAAGAACTTGAGACTGTTTTCAAGCCAATCAACATCTGATATTTTACAGATATTTCTGTTTTCGAGTTCCTGTCTGAATAACTGACTTCTTTTTTCGATGTCGTTTTTACCAAGATGATGAAGATCTGCATCACAGATTATTTTTTCATATATGTTTGCAGGATTAGTTGGAACTTTTGTGGCAAGTATTCTTGCTTTAATTTGTTTTATTCTATCGTTCGGAAAATTTTGTTCAGATAAATATCGATTGGCATATTCAGCGCTTAGTTCTTCGTGACCTGAACAGGTTTCAAAATATCCGACATCATGAAACCATCCCGCTATTATTAAATTTTCTCTTTCAATTTCAGAAATCTTCATTACGTCACAAAGTTCTGTTATAACTTTAACAACTTCCTTTGCATGTTCTAAGCTGTGATAGCATAATAAATCAGAGCTGTGCTTCTTATATAAACCCTTAATGTATTTTTCAACGTTCTCTATTATGGTTATTCCGGTCATTTACTCCTCTGAAATGTTGTATTATATTACAACCGATTTGTTATTAAAACTTTGTTAAATTTATCATTAATAATAAATTCGTTATAAAGTTATAACTATGATTAAAATTTAACAGTGATAATTGTCACAGAAATAATCTAACATATGTGTGCTAAAAGACTTTTACTTATACGCCACGCAAAATCAAGCTGGAAAGATTCTAACTTAGCTGATTTTGAAAGACCCTTGAACAGCCGGGGTAAACGCGATGCCCCATTTATGGGGGAAATGTTAAACAAGAGAAATATTTATCCTGATCTGATCATTACAAGTTATGCTGAAAGGGCGAAAAGAACTGCTCAAATTATCGCGGGCAAGCTCGGATATTCTGATGAGAAATTAATAATAGATGAAGGACTTTATGAAGCAAACTATAAAGATATTTTGGATGTTATACGGCAAACAAAAAACAATATTAAAGTTTTATTCGTATTTGGGCATAATCCGGGACTAACCACATTGCATAATTTTTTATGTGAGAGTTATATAGATAATATTCCTACATGTGGAATTACAGAATATGAAATCGGAGAAGATTGGATAAATTTATCAGCAAAATCAGTAAAACTTCTTTCATTTGAATATCCTAAAAAGTACTTTAAAGATTGATTATTTAATTCAAACACAGCGTCAGAAGAATTTAGTTGAGTGGAAGATTCATCCTTTTTAATAAGTTATTATAACGTGGATCATTTTGTATTTCCCGCCAGTGTCGAGTTCGAAGAAAAACCAATCCGCCTAGTTTTTCATCAAAGCCCTTCTCCAGATATTCAAATACCTTATCATAATCTCTTAAGCCAAGATAAATCACGGCATAATCAATAGAAAGTGAAACCTCAGATTCAATTTTTTGTCTTTTCTCAAGTTTCTCAAAGCATTTTTTTACTTCTTCGTGATTACCCAATCTTGCATAGACAAATCCAAGAGGAGTCACACCCTTCAGATCATCTCCAATAAGAGATTGAGCTTTCTGAAACTGCTGTAGTGATTTTTCGAATTCATCAATGTGATAATATACCCAGCCAAGACCTTCAATCGAGGCTCTGAATGTATTATCAAGTTCTAAAGTTTTTTTATATTGCTCAAGCGCTTCGTTAAACATCCCCGCAAAAAAGTAATTATCTCCCAATGAATTATTAATTTGAACATTTAAGGGATCAATTTCTAGAGCCTTTTCATTTTCAATTATTGCTTTCTTTAAATTACCTATAGCTATCTGGTAATAAGAATAGTAAAGGTGAGCTTCTGCACTGTTGGGATTAAGCATTAAAGCACGCATAAAACTTTTATAAGATTCATCCCATTCCCAATCGAAGAAATGAACCATAGCAAGCGAAACATGGCAGTCTGGTAATGATTCATCCAGGCTGAGTGCTTTTAATGCGTAACTTTTTGCCAATGGATAAACGTCTTTAGGAGGTAACTGACCAACTGCACCCAGATAAACATAGCAAGCAGATAATGAAGAATAAGACAATGGGTAATCCGGATCAATCTTAATAGATTTCTTCAGCAGTTCAAGAGATTTTTTTATATCATTCGGTGTCCACCTGTTCCAGTAATAACTGGCTTTAAGGTAAAGGTTATATGCTTCCATATTGCTGGTATAAGCTTTGACCATTTTTCCTGCCGGTGAAGTAAGCGAAAAAGATTCTTTTAGTTTGTTAGTGATTGCTTTAGCAATTTCATCCTGCACGCTAAAGATATCCTCAATGTTTCTGTCGTATGATTCAGACCAGCGATGATAGCCGTTTCTTGTATCAATTAACTGTGCAGTTACCCTTACTTTATTACCGACTTTACGAACACTGCCTTCGAGCACCGTTTTTACGCCAAGCTGTCTTCCAATCTCTCTCATATCTTCATTCTTTCCCTTAAAAGCAAAAGATGATGTACGTGATGTTACCAGCAAACCATCGACCCTGGCAAGTGCGTTTAAAATTTCCTCGGTAATACCTTCAGAAAAATATTCATTATCAGGATCGGCACTCATATTAACAAAAGGAAGAACAGCAATTGATTCCTTCTTACCTGTAATTCGACCATCAATTTCATTTGGCCTTGGAATAGCCAGGTCCGGCAGATCAACAGAATAAATATCTACAGGTAGTCTTACATTTTTTAATTCATAAGTACCTAGATATTGAGTAGGCAGTTCTTTGTGATTCTGTAATTCCTCATTGACCTTATTTGATAGTAGAATTGAATTAGCTACACCAATTGATTCGATTCTGGAAGCAACATTAACACTATCGCCATAAATTCCATCGTCGTCATAAACAACATCGCCAGAATGAATACCTATTCTTAGTGGAACTTTAGGATTGGTCTGGAGTTGGCGTTGAACTTCAATTGCGCACATAATTGCCTCTACTACACTTCCAAAAACAAGCAGAGTACCATCCCCAAAAAACTGAATTATTCTACCTTGATGAGAAAGTGCTATATTATCTAAAACTTTTCTACAACGATCTCTTAGTTTTATGGCTTTTATTTCATCTTCCTGCATCATAGCTGTATATCCAACAATGTCAGTAAACATTATTGCAGCTAACATTCTAATTCCTTTGTTTATCATTAGCGCTTCCAGAATACAGAAAGAGGTTTAATTATTGTAAGAAATTTTAAATGTCAAAATAACTTTTGAAATGTTAAAAGGCAATGAAACTTTGATTAACGGTTTGAAAATAAAAAAAATGATAAAAAATAATCGGTAAAAATTAGTTTTATTATTTTTATCCTTTTAGCTAAAATGAAATAATAAGGCCGGAAAAGATCCGGCCCTGATTAAGAACATTATGCAGATTTGCGATTTGCATCTACAACAGCTATAGCCGTCATATTGATTATATCATCAACAGTTGCTTCACGCTGCAACACATGTACTGGTTTTTTCATTCCCATAAGTACCGGTCCAATAACTGTAGCTTGCCCGATCCTTGCCATTAGCTTGTATGCAATATTTCCTGCATCGAGTGATGGAAAAATGAGTACATTTGGTTTACCCTTAAAATTTGTAAATGCAAATGTAGTAGAAAGCAATTCGGGTACAGTAGCTGTATCAGCCTGCATTTCTCCTTCGATCATAATATCAGGTCTGAGTTGCTTTACTATTTTTGCTGCTTGTGCAACTTTTATTGACTCAGGATATGGAGCAGAACCAAAATTGCTAAAAGATAACATGGCAACCCTGGGTGTAATATCAAATTCTTTAACCGTATCTGATGTAAGAATTGCAATTTCAGCAAGTTCTTCAGCAGTTGGGTTAACATTAACAGTACAATCTGCAAAGAAGTAAGTGTCTTTCTTAGCAACAACAATATATAAACCAGCTACAACTTTAAAACCTTCTTTTACACCAATACACTGAAGTGCTGGTCGAATTGTATTAGGATAGCTGGTTGTATACCCGCTAATAAGTGCATCTGCATCTCCAAGTTCAAGCATCATAGAGCCGAAGTAGTTTGGCTTCTTAATTAATTCTCTCGAATCATACAAGGTTGCTCCTTTCCTCTGGCGCTTGCTGAAGAAAGCCTGCGCATAATCTTCATTCCTTGAACTAGTTGAAGGATCGTGGATGATGAATTCATTGAGATCATATCCGATTCTTTGAATTTCCTTTTTAATTATATCTTCATACCCGATAAGTATTGGAGTTGCAATACCGTCGTTATAAACTGCATGTGCAGCACGTATAATATTTTCAGATTCACCTTCCGGATATACAACTTTTCTCGGTTTTTTCTGAGCTTTATGCACCATTACCCTTACAACTTCTTTTGATAAACCAAGTCTTTCTTTTAATTGTTCTTCATAAGCAGCCCAGTCTACATCAGTTATTTTTGCAACACCTGTTTCAATGGCAGCTTTTGCAACAGCGGGAGCAACATACCATAATACTCTTGGATCAAATGGCTTTGGAATTATATATGTTTTACCGAATTCAAATTCTTCGCCGCCGTAAGCTTTAATAACCATTTCAGGTACTTTTTCTTTAGCAAGTCTCGATAGTGCCATAGTTGCGGCCATTTTCATTTCTTCATTAATGGCAGTTGCACGAACATCCAATGCACCACGGAATATGAACGGGAAGCCAAGTACGTTATTTACCTGGTTGGGAAAATCACTTCTTCCGGTTGCCATAACCAGATCTTCACGAACTGAAACCGCATCATCATACATTATTTCCGGATCAGGATTTGCCATCGCGAAAATAATCGGATCTGGAGCCATCACTTTAACCATTTCCTTTGATACTACACCGCCGACAGATAAGCCAACAAATACATCAGCATCTTTAAACGCATCAGCCAGTGAAGGGAAACCTTTTTCCTGTGCAAATTCTTCTTTATACTTATTAAGATCTTTTCTATCCTTAGTAATGCATCCCTTGGAATCAAACATAAAAATGTTTTCTTTCTTTGCGCCAGCCCTGAGATATAGTTTACAGCAGGAAATTGCAGAGGCGCCTGCACCATTTACTACAATTCTTACCTTGTCAATTTTTTTTCCTACTAATTCAACTGCATTTATTAATGCAGCACAGGAAATGATTGCCGTTCCATGCTGATCATCGTGAAATACAGGAATTTTCATAGTTTCTTTTAGAGTTTCTTCAATCTCAAAACATTCCGGTGCCTTTATATCTTCAAGGTTGATTCCTCCGAAAGTAGGTTCAAGTAATTGACAGGCTCTGATAATTTCCTGTGTATCTTTACTTGCTATTTCAATATCGAAAACATCAATGTCTGCAAATCTTTTAAAAAGAACTCCTTTGCCTTCCATAACAGGTTTTCCTGCTTCTGGACCAATATCACCCAATCCCAGAACTGCAGTTCCATTAGAAATAACTGCTACAAGATTACCCTTTGCAGTGTATTTATATACATCCTCAACATTTTTATGAATCTCTCTGCAAGGTTCTGCAACACCCGGGGTATATGCCATTGAAAGATCTCTTGAGGTTAAACAAGGTTTAGTTGGAATAACTTCAACTTTACCTTTTCTGCCACTGCTATGATATAGCAGGGACTCTTCTTTTGTTAATTTCATAAATTTCTCCGATAGGAAGATTAAATAGGAATAAGTTAATTAAATAATGATTTGATAATAAAGATGTAATACACTGAAGATGATTTGTTTTAGAATCATTAATCGATTTTGCTGAACAATAATGAATAAATCGATCGAAGTGAGTTCCCCTGAAACAGGAATAGTAAAGTGCTGACAACTTTTCCTCTAATGCATAAATTCGAGTACTAATAATTTAGTATCTCAATATTTTGAGTAATTACTAATCGAAAAATAAGAAAAAATTACCAGTTTGGGAATGAAATTGGAGGAAATTCAAGAATAAATTGCTTTTATTATCCACTTAAAATATTTTTTAGTGAATGACTCTCAACAATTTTAACGATTAAATGTTAGATTTTTAAAGAAAAATAAATGTTTTTTAATCAGCTAACCATTTATTTAAAGAATTAATTTAATGTTGCCTCATAAGTTAGTTTTTCAGAAAGTTCTTTGCCCAAATATTTATCAATCATAAAATGGAGAAGATATAAAATTGGTGTAAGCAATACTGCAATTAAAAACTTGTAAATGTAGTTAACAAAACCTATGGCTAAAACCAACTTCATATCCCATCCGGCCCCAATATAAAAAGCTATAAAAAGAACCACAAAACTATCGATGAATTGTGAAACCAAAGTTGAACCGGTTGCTCTTAACCAGATTTTGGAACTTCCTGTTATAGCTCTGAAATAATGAAATACAGTAACATCGACAACCTGACCAATTAAAAAAGCAATTAGAGAACCGATAATAATCCATAATCCTTGACCAAATATTGCATTGAATGCAAGATCCATATTTACATCACCGTCTGGCGTAATACGATTTATCCAAAAGTCAGAGGGAGCTAAACCCATAGCAAAGTAAACCATAAAAAATGCATAAGCAATTAAACCGGCCGCAGTAAAGGATAAAAATCTAACTCCCCTCTTTCCAAAGTATTCATTTATCACATCTGTCATTATAAATACAACAGGCCAAAGTAAAACACCGGCTGTAAGGTTAAATGAAAGATTTTCCACTCCCAGTAATGTAAGATTAGCAGGTGAAATTCCCAGCGAATGCTCAAGTGAAAAAATCTTAACTCCAATGAATTCTGCCAGAAGCGCGTTAGCAACAAAAAAAGATCCCAAAATATAAAAAAGGCGTGTGGATTTATCTTTCATATAACATTGTTTTTTGTGGGTTAAATTATTTTATTTTTGAATTAAAACAAAAAAGCGGCATCAAAAGTTTAACATTTAATGCCGCTTCAGGAGAGAGATGGACAATTTAATTTATCTACTGCGTTCTCTGTTTCTATTATTCAATTCAGTCTGTCTAGGGCTATTTGATTCATTTCTTTTCTTTGTTTCAACCCCTGACTCTCTTTGTGTATTTTGAGTTGGTCTTTCTATAGTTCTGCTTTCCTGCTTAGACTGAGTATTTTCTCTTCGTTGTTCCCTGATATTGTTTTCACGTGATCCAGTATTTGAATTACTTCTTTGCACCTGCTTAGAATCTCTTTTCTGAGTTTGCGGACTTTGATTTCTTTTTACTTCAGTATTTCTCTGAACTTCAGAAGTTCTTCTTTCGATTACAGGGTTTTCATTTCTTTTTACCTCATTGTTTCTCTGAGGAATCGGGAAACTTTCATTCCGCTTCACTTCAGTCTCACTTCTGGAGCGGTTTTCCTGCCTAACATCATTTCTGTTTCTATTTACATTTTCAAGAGTATTTAATCTTTCACTTGAACGATTTTCATGTGAGTCGGTTTTTCTCTCATCTATAACTTTACGCTCACTCTGGATATTTCTTTCCCTGTTAGTGTCTCTAATGTTTTCATCTTTTCTAATTTCCCGGTTTTCTTCTCTTGATGATTCTTTACGAATTCTTTCTCTATCCAGGTCTCTGGTTGAACCGAGTTCAACTCTTGAGAGATCAAGCGAACTTCTTCTATCAGATCTTTTTACTTCAATGTCTCTCAAATTCTCACGAGATAATTCATTTTTATCAGCATAAAATGTTCTTAATCCGTCCCGGCTGATATCTCTGTTTTTGTCGTAAACTACTTGTCTCGGATCATTTGCAGTTCTTATGTTTGTTTGTCTGATCTTCTGACCTGTTCTCTTTTCAATAAAACTTACATCAATACCGTTATTTCTAACTTTACCATTATAGTAAGCATAATTAGTTCGATATTTTGTTTTAGAGTGTATCCTATATTTATACTTCGGTCCAACGTAATAACTGGTAAGGTACGGACTGTAAAAATGATTTACATGTACATAGTGCCAGTTATTATAAGGGACATAGTAATTACGAGTAAAGTGTATTCCTACTGAGATTGAGAATGTTCCGTAAGGTGAAAGCGGAGCCCAACCTATATAAGAATCCGTATATCTCCACTCAACCCAGGCAGGTGCCCATTCATAATCAGGAAGCCAGATCCAACCATAATAGTCGTCATAATACCATCTACCGTAGTGATAAACTATATGTCCGAATGGTTCATGTGAGTACCAATACCATCCGTAATCACTCCAGATCCATCTTCCTTGATTGTATGGCTGCCAGGTTCTTAGCATAATTGTAGGTTTCCATGCAACTGTCCCGTAACCAATATCAATCCAGGTTCCATGCGGTGAAAGTGATGCATAGAAATATCCGCCAACTCTGCTGGCGATATTTGAACTAGCTTCAAGATTTGTGTTGAAGCTGAAAAGTAATATGACTGCTGCGAATATTAAGTTTTTCATTTTATCCTCCTATGGACTGCCAATTATTACCCAATCAGAATGCCAGTAATTAAATCAGTTTTTCGTTAGAAAAACAGCTTTTTTACAATTTAAACTGTCTATAAAACTATACGGTGTGACTAAAAAGAAGTGAAGAGTGATAGGACTTTTTTAGTGGTATTTAATACCTTGCTGCATTTTATTATGCTGATCGTATTTTACTTGGGACAAATTTATTACCGATAAACTTTTCTGTTTTTCCATTTATAATTACCAAATAAACCTGATACTCCGGCTAAAATTATGTAAGGAATTTGAAATAATTCTGCCCAGAAGAAGGACCGAAGCAGTGCTGGTTCAAAAAGAAGATTAACACCCTTTTTAAGGGTCAAGAATTCTGCCAGAAGTTTTGCGACAAAACTAATCAGAGTTGCAAATAAAAAAACATTTGAAAAAAATAAGCCAAGAATTAACTGAATAGGTATAGAAAGATAGAATAAGTAAATTAAAATTAACTTCACTACCAGCATTTTATTGTTATAAAACAACCCTTTACTAGCCCACCTCTTTCTTTGTTGATAGAATTCAGTAAGATTTTTGTTAGCCGTTGTTTTAACTATTGCATTACGATTTAGTGCAAATCTGACCTTAAATTTAGAATCCTTGTGTATCTTCTGCATAAGCAACTCATCATCACCGGACGAAAGATTCATTTGGTAAGTAAATCCTCCAACCTCTTCATACACTTTTTTTCTATAAGCGATATTAGCAGCATTACAAATTGTAGGTTTTTCAGCACCAATTAAACCTGCACCTGTTATTACCAATCCAGCAAACTCTGACTTTTGAATTCTGTTGAATACTGAATTATCATCAAGAAACTCAACCGGACCGGATATAAAACCGGTATCATTATCAAAGAAACTTAAAAGGCTTTTTAACCATTTTGTTGAATGAACACAATCGGCATCAGTAGTAACTATTATATCACCAACAGAATTTTCAATTCCATAACGTATTGCTCTTTTTTTGTGTGCATTTATAGAATAACTATCAGGAACTGAAAAAACTTTTACATTTTCAAATGTATTATTGGCATTTAATTTTTCTAAAGAATCATCAGTTGAAAAATCATTCACAAAAATTATTTCATACTTATCCTTTGGAAAATCCTGCTCAGTTAAGCTTTCGTAACAATGCAAAATACTTTCTGTTTCATTCCTGAATGGAACAATGATCGAAACAAACTCTTCAGGGTATTCTGATGAATGAGAAGTTCTGAGATTATTCAGTCCATAATATATAACTGAAAGAAAAGCCAAATAATGAATGAGAAGCAAAGCAAAAAGGATTATTAAGATAGTTTCAGCCATTTGATTTCTTGGTCAGCAATAACATTCCAACAATAGAAGGAAGAAGTACATTTATTAAAAATAAGAAGAAAGATGCATTAAATCCTGCAGAAGCACTTTCGCCAAGTCTTGTTATAAAATAAACTGAAGCACCTTCTCTTATACCAAGTTCTCCAAGTGATATGGGTGGTATTATAGTTTTTGCAAACATAATTAAATTACCGGCCCATAAATATTCTATAAACGCTAAATTGTTCGAGAAAGCCGAAACCAGCAGAGCATACTGAACTAAAAAACATAGGTAAAAGAGAAAGGATACAATAAGCATTTTTATTGAATAAGTTTTATCTAGATATTTTAACTCTTTCAATTTTTCAAGAAAATAATTTAACCGATCTGATTTGCGGAGTTTTGCGAAAATAAAGCTGTCCCAGAATTTTTCATTAAAAAGAAGATAGAAAAAAAAGTAGAATAAACTAAAAAAGACAACGAAAAGTGATATGGTTAAAAAGGTTGTAACTTCATATTGAAAATGAATAAATATTATTGAACTTATCGAACCGAAAAAAGCGACCATGAGTAAGGGAAAAAACTTATCCAGCAATGTTGCCAGTCCAACTTTATAAACCGGAAGATCTCTGAACACGATTGCTCTTCCAAAATACTCACCTATTCGTGCTGGGGTAAAAACTCCGGCAGCCAATCCGTGAAGTAATGATACAGCAATTTTACTTTTTGAATTTTCTTTTAAAAGAATATTGCAGGTAAGTTTCCATTTAAAGTATTGCAGATATAGGTTAAAAAACGTAAGCAGAAAAGCAGAAATTAAATAAATTGTGTTAGCACCCTCAATGGCTGAAATAATTTCGTTAAGTTTAACTTCTGAAACAATGTAAAGCAGCAATCCTGCAGCAATAAAGATTTTGAAAAGAAAAAAAATCAATTTCTTATTCTTGGAGAGGTAGCTTTCACTGCCCAAATATTTTTTAATGACTGCTTCTATCATTACTGCTCAATTTCAAAAATATTAATTTTAAGTCCTTCAGTACAATTTGTACAAATATTAATACTTTTTCTGCTGTCTAAAACTCTTTGCCTGAAATGATTATATTCTTTGGATTTCCAAATTTGCTGAAAAGATTTTCCATTTAATGTCCCTAAATTATATTCAGCATCTTTATCAAAGCAACAAGGAACGACTTTTCCATCCCAGGTTAATACTGAAGTACGCCATAAAGCAAAACAATGGTTCTTCATTTTATTCTTTATTTTATAAGAGCCATTCTCAACCGTATAACGGCTGTACTTTTTGTTTGATGGAAGAAACTTAATTGCGTTTTCATAATTTGATATCTGCATAGTCTTGAAAACTACTTTATCCACACCGGCTTCTTTACAGTACTTCATAACTTCATCGAGCTGATGTTCGTTTTGTTTCATCACTATAAACTGAAACTCAATAAATGGTTTTTTTAGCCGTCGTTCTTTTTTTCTTTTAATCAGTGCTCTTAATCCTTCGTCTGCCTGCTTAAACGTTCCACCTACGCGGTAGTTTTGATAGCTTTCTTCATCCAGTCCATCAACTGAGTAAATAAGTTTATCAGGTGCATTGTCAAGAATAAAATCCACATTACTTTGGTTAATAAAATGACCATTAGTGCTTATAGAAATGTAAACTCTATTCTCCTGAGAATATTTAATCATCTCAGGCAGCTGCTTGTTAATAAAAGGTTCACCCTGAAAGAATAATTGCACATAAAAACCAGTTGATTTTATTTGATCTATCCAGTTTTTGAATTCATCATATTTCAATAGGCCAAGTGGTCTTGTTAAGGATCCTAATCCTGAGGGACATTCAGGACATTTTAGATTACAATGGTTAGTTGGTTCAATAGAATATGAAATAGGCAAGCCCCAAACGATAGGTTTTCTGGTAATTCTTGAAAGGATGAAAGAAGATACCACCATTAATAAATTCAGAAAGCGTTTTACGGAGAAATATTTAATTAGATTTATTTCCAAACTCAATAATCAATTGTTTTAATTGTTAAGATAATCATTTAACAGAAGCTAAAAAACAACCTTTATAGATGAATTAAGAAGTTGTCAACTGCTGATCTTTTATTTACTTTTGTGCATTAAATTCACATCCAAGGTGCATAATGCAAATTAATTTCTCTGATATTCCTAAAAATCACAACTTGTATCTCGATTATTTATATGAATTTGAAAATGTATCGGAATTCTATAAATATGACTTTAGAGAGAAAGAAAAATATTCTGGTCATTTTAAAGATATTATAAATTCCAGAAGCGATTTAGAGATTAATCTGACCTCAATAGTTAAAAATCAGTATGTATCTCTTCCTCAGGCATCAGAAAAAACTTTAACCAATATTAATAATCTCAATGAAAAGCGAACACTTGCAATAGTAACAGGGCAGCAGCTTGGAATTTTCGGCGGACCATTATACACATTTTATAAGATTATTACAGCTATAAAACTTGCGATACAATTAAAAGAACGCTTTGAAGAATATAACTTTGTTCCTGTTTTCTGGCTTGAAGGAGATGATCACGATTTTAATGAAATAAGAAAGATAAAGTTAATAAACAAAGAAAATGAATTGTCTGAGTTTACTTATTCGGAAGAAATACCCGAAGACGATACAAAGAAGAGTGTTGGAAGTATAACTCTCACTTCTGAAATAGATTCAGTTTTGGATCTTATTAAAAATTCACTGCGTGAGACGGAATTTACACCCGACCTTTTATCCAGGCTTGGTAAATTCTATACCGAAGGAAAAACTATTAAACAGTCATTTAAAGAGTTGATTTTCTGGTTGTTTGATGAATACGGATTAGTAATTTTAGATCCACAGGATAAAGAAATCAAATCATTACTTATACCCATATTTACCAGTGAGGTTGAAGGTTTCAGGGAACACACTCAAAAGCTTGTTCTAACAAGTGCCAAACTTGAGGAAATATATCACGCTCAGGTTAAGATAAAACCGGTTAATCTGTTTTACAGCACTGACGATGGAAGATATTCAATCGAACCGTTAGATGATACCTTCAGGTTAAGGAGAAAAAGAAAGCAGTTTACCAGAGCGGAACTTCTTGATACGATAAAAAATGAACCTGAGAGAATCAGTCCGAATGTTTTACTAAGACCGATTTGCCAGGATTATCTCCTTCCAACTGCATTTTATGTTGCCGGGCCAAGCGAAATAGCATACTTTGCCCAGGTTACTCCATTATATGATTTCTTTAAAGTTAAGACACCAATTGTATATCCTCGTGCATCAATCACTGTAATTGAAAAAAATCTTCAATCTCACTTGGATAAATTCAATCTTGAATTAAAAGATATATTTATTAAAACAGATACATTAAAAGATCAGATTATTGCATCTGTGTCAGATAAAAATTTAGATACTCTGTTTGAAGAGACAAGCAGGCAGATAGAATTTATTATAAATGATTTAAAGACTCATTTATTTTCTATTGATAAAACTCTTTCAGATTCCAGCGACAGGTATAGAGATAAGATGTTATCTTCGTTATCTGAATTAAAAAACAAAGCTTTGCAGGCGCAAAAAAAGAAGCACGAAATTTCGCTTAAACAAATAGACAAAATATCTGAATCTCTGTATCCTGCTGAAAATTTACAGGAAAGAGAACTTAACTTCATATATTTTGCTAATAAATATGGTGATGCTTTCTTGAAAAAAATATTTGATCAGACGATAGTAAACTGCTATGAACACCAGGTTATTATTGTTTAGACCTGTTCACATACTGAATCAAGTTGTTTTAAGAAACCGGGATTGGAAATATTTACACATTCAAAATTATTTACAACACCGCCTTTTTTATTAAGAATTGACAGGATTGTAAAAGCCATTGCAATCCTGTGATCATCATAGCTTTCATATATAATTTCTTTATGCTTTAATTTACCCTCAAACGAAAAACCATCCTCAAATTCTTCAACGGATAAACCTGCAAGGTTAAGATTATTGCAAATTGATTTTATCCGGTCAGATTCTTTTATCCGCAATTCGTTACAATTTCTTATTTCAAATCTCCCCTCTGCAAATACACCTGCAATTGCAAGAATTGGTATTTCGTCAATAATGGATGGAATTATATCTTCTCCAATGAAAACGTTTTTTAACTGACTTGACGAAACCATTAAATCCCCATATGATTCATTGCAGCTTTCCTTTTTACTTATAGTGTGTATTTTAGCCCCCATTTTCTTCAGTAGTTGTATGATGCCTGTCCGTGTAGGATTTAATGATACATTTTTAATTATCAGTTCTGAACCTTTTGTTAATAGTGCTGCCACAATTAAAAAGGATGCTGAAGAAATATCGCCCGGAACGAAATAATTATTTGGTTGCGGATAGTTTTTAATGGATGATTTTGAAATTACTTTGTTTTCCGCAGTTTGCATATTTAAACCAAGCATTCTTTCCGTATGATCTCGTGTGATTAATTTTTCAGCAACAACAGTCTCATCATCAAGATGTAATCCTGCAATGAGTATAGCACTTTTTACTTGTGCGCTCGGTATTTCAAGATAATAGTCTATAGCTTTGAGATCATCTGAGGGATGAATAACCAGAGGTAAAATATTATTTGAGCCTTGGATTTTACCGCCCATAATTTCTAAGGGTTCAATTATTCTGCGCATCGGGCGTTTTGAAAGTGAATCATCTCCTGTTAAGATGCTGTTGAATTTTTGAGCAATAAGCAAACCTGATAATAATCTTGCAGTTGTACCAGAGTTGTGACAGTTAAGTGATAAATCCGGTTTTTTAAATCCATTAAAACCACATCCCTGAACTAATGTCATGTTTTTACTACTGCTTATATCAGTTCCAAGTTGTTTAAGACAGTTTAATGTAGCATTAACATCTAATCCATCAGAGAGGTTTTCTATTGAAGAAATGCCGGAAGCCATTGCAGAAAAAATTAAAGCACGATGTGAAATTGATTTATCACCGGGCAATGATAATTCTCCATTAACTTTTTTAACCCTATTAAAACGCTGTTTCATTCAATTTTATTTTTTCAACCAGTCATCAATTATTTTTTGTAATTCTTTTTCTGAAAGATCTTTTGCCGGATACATACCTGATTTTTTTCTCTGCCTTAGAGCTTCATAAACCGTTATTGCTGCAGCTACTGAAACGTTTAAACTTTGTACCATACCATACATTGGTATCTGGAATTTATGATCAGCAAGGTTTGCAGCTTCAACTGAGACACCACGATGTTCATTACCTAATACAATTGCTGTTTTTTTCGTAAAATCTAATTCATACAATTCTTTTGAATCACTTGAAATTGATGATGCAATTATTTGAAAACCGTGCTTTCTCAAATTCACATAACATTCATCAACAGTTTTGTGTTTATGTTTTTCAACCCATTTATAAGCCGAGGCTGAGGATTTTTTACCTATTCGCGGAAATTTTTCGTAATTATAAATGAGCGATACAGCAGGTATACCGACAGCATCACAGGTTCTGAAGATTGCACTTACATTGTGAGGATCATGTATATTTTCAAGTACTACATGTAAGGAGTGCTGCCTGGACCGAACAACAAAATCAATTTTTTTTGAACGTTTTTCGGATCTCAAAGTGAAGGCTTATCAATAATAAGTTTATAAATTGTGATATTATTTTCCACACGTGCTTTATCCAGCTTAAGTAATTTAGGATCAATATGAAGAAAAAAAGTTACTCTTTCTAAAATATTACTTATAGCAGTTTCTTCGTCATGAGCCCAGGTATCACAATCCTGAAGCGACGGAACATCAGCATTAAATCCATCATTTGTTTTTTCAATTATTAAATCAAGTATCATTTTTTAATAATCAGATTGTGAGGCAGATTTTTCAACGATATTTATACCCGAACTTGTACCTATCCTGGAAGCTCCATTAATTATCATTAAAACTGCATCTTCATAACTTCTTATACCGCCAGAAGCTTTTATCTTTGCTCCGTTACCAACTGTAAATTTCATAAGAGCTACATCCTGAATTGTTGCACCTCCTTTACTGAAACCCGTTGAGGTTTTAACAAAATCAGCTTTAGCATTGAGCGCCAGTAATGAAGCTAATACAATTTCTTCTTTTTTCAACAAAGATGTTTCAATTATCACTTTCAATAAGACGTTATTTTTATGACACAATTCAGAAATGGATAGTATTTCAGTCTGCACATCATCCTGTTCATTGTCTTTAAGCTTTCCAATATTTAATACCATATCTATCTCAGTTGCGCCAGATGTAATGGCAAGTTCGGCTTCATCGATTTTTGTAGCAGTTTCATTTGCACCGAACGGAAATCCGATGACAGTACAGACTTTAACCGTGCTCCCAAATAATAGTTTGGTGCAAAGATCCACGTAAGAAGGATTTATGCATACCGATGCAAAACCATATTTTTTTGACTCATTGCACAGAGTAATTATTTCAGATATAACAGCATCAGGTTTTAATAATGTATGGTCGATATAACCAGCGATCTCTTTACCATTAAAATGTCTGTTTTTCGGGTCACTAACCAGATTGAAGGAGCCATTAAATTCATTAATAATATGAGTTAAGTTATCTTTATTAAACATTGTTTTATAATAAGTTATATATTTTTATTAATATTAATTTCAAATGATTTAAAAGTATTGCTTAAAAGCATTGCTATTGTCATTGGGCCTACGCCTCCGGGAACCGGCGTTATAAAAGACGCTTTTTGAGAAACAGTTTCAAATTCAACATCACCAACAATCTTATATCCTTTAGTCGCTTCCGGAGCATCAATTCTGTTGATCCCGACATCAATAACTACTACACCATCTTTCACCATGTTTTCTTTGATAAAATTGGCTCTCCCTATTGCAGCTATAAGAATATCCGCCTGTCTGGTAAAGTATGCAAGATCCGAAGCGGCAGAATGGCAAATAGTAACAACAGCATTAGCAAATTTTTGTTTTTGAAGCATAATGTTAGCAATTGGTTTGCCTACAATATTGCTCCTTCCCACTACAACAACATGTTTTCCTTCAGTTTCTATTTCGTATCTTTTTAATAATTCCTGAATACCAGCCGGTGTGCAGGATGCAAAGGTATCTTTACCAATAACAAGATTTCCAACGCTTACCGGATGAAATCCGTCAACATCCTTTTCAGGTGAAATTCTTTCTATAACTTTATTTTCATCGATGTGTTTTGGAAGTGGTAACTGGACAAGAATTCCGTGAAAATCGTTATTTGTATTATAATGATCAATAATTTTAAGAAGTTCATCCTGACTAATATTTGCAGGAAGGATTTCGGTCTTGGATGTCATTCCGATTTCCTGGCACGCCTTTCCTTTGCTTGTAACATATATTTTAGATGCAGGGTCATCCCCCACCAATATAGCTACGAGGCCCGGTACACCTTTTCCGTTTTCTTTTAATTTAAGGATTTTTTCTTTGAGTTCATTTCTTATATCAGAAGAAGTTTTTTTTCCGTCAATCAGAACCATCATTTTCTTTCCAGTAGTTTATTTTATGTTTAACAGCGAGATACTCTTTAATTTCATTATCCTGGATTATTTCCTCATAAAAAGGATTAGAGTTCTGCCATCCTGTTTTTCCGGTATTACGAAATCTTTCCAAACGGCGTATACTAATTTCGCAAAAGATAGGATCAATATCAGCAGTGAAACATTTTCTTTTTAATTTTTCACACGATATAAGTGTAGTACCGGAATGAGCAAAAAAATCTATTATAATATCGTTTTCATTACTGCTCGCATTAACAATTCTTTCAATAGCTTTTAAAGGTTTCTGAGCAAAGCACCCATTGACATTTTCTTCCATCCTGTAAAAAACCTGCTGAACGTCAACCCAAACATTACCTGGTCGAATAAATTCAGATCTGCTCCGCTCAGTGTTTTCAGTAATTTCTCCGCCAACTTCTTTATAATAACCCTTCAGAATTTTTGGAATATCAGTATAAACAGTTTCAACATTAAAAACGGGAGCACCCTTAGTATAATAAAGTAATTCCTGCCTGATAGCCATCCAGTTCTGAGTTGTACCATATCCCCTTTGATTTCGTAAAGTAATATAATTTCTTGATTCAAACCCGGAATTTTTCATCATCTGAATAAAACTTGCAAATGGCTGAAAATGGTTTTTATAATCTGCCCCTAACCATATATAAATAGATGAATTTAGAGCAAGTGAGTTAAATGAGTTTTTTATCCATTTTTCTGACCAGCTTATAAACTGTTCTTCTTTTAATTCATCAAATGCGATGAAGTTATACGGAGGATCGTGAATCGCTAAAACAGATTCTGTGCCATTCATTAATTCTTTAACTGCTTTCGGATCAGTGGAATCAATACAGGCAATTCTGTGCTCCGAAATGGGATCACGCCAGATTTCTCCTTTTGTCAACCGGCAGTATTTTATCAGCAATTTCCTTAGTTCAGCATCTGTGTCAACTCTTGGTAAAGGATATTTTTCCATTATTATTAAACACTTCGATCGAATTCCGGAAAGAATATTCTTTCAATTGAAGTTGACTTCCCTGTTTCAGGATTAACCACAAGAAAAACTCCGGCAAGATGGACATTATCGCTCGCAGTTTCATACTTCTGAGGTGTCTGGTAAAGAAACCTGTTTATAGCTGCAACTGTTTTCATACCTATCACGGAATCGTAAGGACCTGACATACCCACATCTGTAATGAATGCAGTACCTCCGGCAAGAATTCTTTCGTCTGCAGTTTGAGTATGTGTATGTGTACCTATCAAAGCGCTGATCTTTCCATCAAGGTAATGACCCATTGCCATTTTTTCTGCTGTAGCTTCTGCGTGGAAATCCAGTATAACTACTTTGGTTTCACTCTTAATTCTTTGAAGCGCCCAGTCTGCAGACCTGAACGGACAATCTAAGGGACTCATAAAAGTTCTGCCCTGAAGATTTAGAACTGCTGCCTTTCCCTTTTTAGTTTCTGTAATAATAAATCCATTTCCGTAAGTACCTTTTGGATAATTGAGAGGTCTTATAACTCTCGGTTCGGATTTAAGATAATCCTGCGACTGATGTTTATCCCAGGTGTGATTACCTCCTGTAATAACATGTACACCGAGATCAAATAAGATCTGACCTTCCTTAGAAGTGCAGCCTTTGCCATCGGAAGCATTTTCGCCGTTTGCAATAACTAAATCCGGTTTATATTTTTGAATTAATCCGGGCAGCCACGTTTGAACTAAATCCAATCCGGGTTTGCCAATTATATCACCGATGAATAGAATATTAAATGAAGACATAATTTGTAATTTTTATTAACAATATATCTAAATTGAATGTGAATTTAAAAGAAGTTTAATGATAAGTACTCATTTAATCTTAATTTTTTATGTCCCCTAAGTATTTACCTGATATTAAACCTGAAGAAGCATCCTTCACAGTAATTGACGTTGAAACTACCGGTTTATCCGCTGTAAAAAACCGGATTATTGAAATCGGAATGGTAAGGGTTGAAAAACTAAAAATAGTTTCTAAGTTTCATTCTTTATTGAATCCTGATACCTATATACCATCCTTCATAACACAGTTTACGGGAATAACAAACGATGATGTTGAAGATGCTCCGGCATTCAAAGATTTAGTTGACGAAATACTGGCATTTACAGAAGATTCTGTTCTCACGGCACATAATCTTCCTTTTGATTTTTCATTTCTTAAAAATGAATTAAGTATTTGCGGATATGAGACTCCCAATTATCCTACATTATGTATACTAAAATTAGCCCGCCGGATCTTTCCTTTTCTTAAAAGCAGATCCCTTGGTTCGGTTGCTATGCATTTAAAGATAAAGAACTCAGATGCACACAGGGCATTATCCGATGCAGAAACAACCGCAAGAATATTGATTAAACTTATTAAGCAGTTAAAGAATGACAATCAAATATCTTCAGTTCAGAATTTATTGGATTACCAGAGCAGCATAAGTTCTAAGCCAGCATTAAAGATTAAAAAAGATCTTGCAGATGACGTAGGGTCAGTTCCAGAGGCACCCGGTATATATTACTTTTTGAACAAAAAAAATGAGATCATCTATGTAGGTAAAGCAAAATCACTACGAGAAAGAATGAAAGGTTATTTCTCCGTTTCAGCACAGAAAAAACCTAAAAAAATTATTAAGCAGGCTGCTCGTCTTAAAGTGGAAATAACAAACTCCGAATTGACTGCATTACTGCTTGAAGCTGAATTAATTAAAAAAGTAAATCCAAAACACAACAAGCAATTAAAGTCATACGGAAATAAATATTTTTTAAGAATTAACACTACGCACAAGGTTCCTGATCTGGAAATAACAAATCATTTTGACTTTGACGGCAACGATTATTTCGGATTGTTTACGACCAAAAAGAAAACAAGAATTTTATTCGATGTTTTAACCAAAACTTTTGCATTGAGGGAATGTGATGATAAAGAACTTATAAAAGGCAAGGGCTGTTTTCTCAAGGATATCGAAAGATGCACTGCTCCCTGTCTGAAAGAACCTCCAAATATGATTATTTACAATGAAGAGTTAAATCACGTTTACGAATTCCTGGGAGGAAAAAACCAAACAGCATTAAACAGGCTGCTTAATAAAATGAAATTATACTCCTCTCAGCAGAAGTACGAAAAAGCTGCTGAAGTTAAAGAGCTGCTTGATCTTATTCTTGCACAGGTGCATAAAAATTCATTACTCGCTGAGCCCATAAACAATGCCAAAGTGGTTTTTGAAATTGATGCAGCCTGGGGTAAAGATTATATCCTTATGATCGATGGTAAAATTTTTGTAAAGAAATATTTGCTTGATAAAAAAGACAGATTTGAAGAGGCGCTTGATGATTTTTATAATTCAACTATACATAATGAGATTAATCCCTCAGATGAAGATATTGAGAAAATGAAAATCTCATTGAACTGGCTGATAAAGAACAGAAATCACGTTCGGGTTTTTTATCTTAAAGATTTTAAATCAAAGAGTGATTTGTATAGGGCATTATCATCTTATATAACATCCCGGAATTCTGCATCAGAGAAAATTTTTGAAGTCAATGAGTTATTAAACAAGATTTAACCAGTATGGAACACGACTTTAAAAATATACTGAGTGATAAAACCTCTGGTTCTGCTGAACTTTTCACTAAACTATTCAGGTATTTCAGAAAAAAAATTTCCGCTGGTAATTCAATTGAACAGGAAATTATAATTGCTCGCAGACAGCTTGGTCATTTTGCAGAAATAAAGAATCATCTGAATAAACTTAGTAAAACATTAAAAACAAAAGAGCAGGAATATATTTTATCCTATCTTTCTTCCACTATTAAACTTGAAAAAAAAACCTACGACAGAATCTTTAATGAACTGCCTGATTATATAAAGAATTATAAGAAAATATTGACCTTATCAAACAGCAAAACAATATTAGAAGTAATCAAACGATGGAATAAGCTTAACAGTAAACTTAGAGTGAAAGTACTGTATTCCAATCCGGGTGGTGAGGGTAAATTGCTTTCAGATAAACTAAAAAAACACGGAATAAACTCAGTTGTTATCCCTGATACTTCGATACAGAAATACATTAAAAAAGCTGATTTGCTGCTACTAGGTTGTGATATAATTTTTAAGAACGGCGATATTCTAAATAAAACAGGCAGTAGAAATGCTGCTGTAGTAACACGGAATTTAAATAAATCTGTTGTAGTAGTTGCTTCAAGATCAAAAATAATTCATGCTGATAATTTTAAGATTATTGGCAGAGATGAATCTGAAAAACAATTTTTTGAAAGAGTTGAAAAAGAACTTATTACGCATCTTGTAACAGACTAGAAACTATCATATTGTTACTGGATGCCTGCTTTTATAATTAAATCTTAATGTTAGAAATATTGCTGAACAAAATAATCCAATAGACAAACCGATCCATATTCCTTCAACCCCCAGATCAAAAATAAATGCCAGCAAATAACCTGATGGAAGACCGATTACCCAATAAGCAATAAAAGTAATCAGAGTAGGACCTTTAACATCAGTAAGCCCTCTAAGTATCCCAATGCCTACCGCCTGAACACCATCAGCAATCTGGAAAAAAGCTGCTATAATTAATAGTACTGATGCAATTTCTATTACTGCAGCATCATTTACATATAGTGATGGAAGAAATTTATTAAATGATATAAAAACAATTCCGGCAAACATCATTATCGCTCCACCTAAAAAGGATGCAATAAAACCAGAACGCCTTATTTCTGAAATATTTTGTCCTCCAACGGCATTACCCACTCGTATACTTCCGGCGTGAGAAATACCAATTGCTATCATAAATGAAATTGAAGCAAGATTTATTGCTATCTGATGTGCTGCTTGCTCATTTGCCCCGATCCATCCGACCATAATAATTGCAAAGACAAATGCGCCTGTCTCAAAAAAGTATTGGAAACCACTGGGAATACCGAGACTTAAAATCTTTTTTATTACAGGATAATTCAGTTTCTTAACTTTAAGTGATAAATCGAATTGAACAAAGTGAGTGGACTTTACTACATAAAACATAATCACTAAAGCCATAAAAGTTCTGGAAATAAGTGTTGCGTAACCTGCACCGTCTAAGCCATATGCAGGAAATCCAAGATTTCCATAAATAAGCACCCAATTTGAAAAAGCATTAACCAAATTTGCACTTATTGCAACTATCATTGCAGGACGCATTATAGAATAACCTTCAATGAACTGTTTATAAGTTTGAAAAATCATCATTGGTATTGCTGAAAATGCAAGTATGCGGGTATATGATTCTGCAAACGGAATTACATCGGGCGGTTGATTCATCGCAGTGATAAAAAACGAAGCTGAAAAAGTTGCTAAGCAAATGATCAGAGAAAGAAAAAAGTTAATAACAAGCGACTGCTTGAAATAGGTTTCTGATTCCTCAAATCTTCTTGCGCCCACAAGTATTGCAACTAATGGTGTAACAGCAATTGAATTACCTAAACCAATTATGAAAATTAATATAGTTATGCTTGAACCGAGTGCAGAAGCTGCAAGTGGAACAGCACCGAGTTGACCAACCATTACGCTGTCAACCACACCCATCATCATAAACCCAAGCTGACCAATAATAACAGGCAGTGCTAAGGTAAAAGTTTTATACAAATGCGCTTTGTAAATATGTATCAAATACATTCCGGAAAAAATGATTGGAAAGATAACCTATTTATTGTTAAGCTTAAATAAGTATAAGGAGGGTATTTAAGAAAGCCGGATTTATAATCCGGCTAATAAATTCTGTGCATTTGAATGTTCAAAGTGAAAGGTGTTATAAATTTTTTCACACATCTTTTTAACACGATCACTTTCATCGAAGCGAATTGCCTGCTTAACTGCAAATATTCCTCTTGCATCACCAATCTTAAATAACGAAACCGCTGCCATAATTCTTGCCTCCTCATTTTCTTCATTACGCAGCATTTTCATTAATGGAATAACAGATTCTGAAAACTCAAGTTCTCCAAGCATGTATGCAGAACTGGTTCTCAGCCCGTAATTTTCCGAGTTGATACCCATCAGTAATGATTTTAATACAGCGTCTTTATGTTTGAGCTGTTTGTTCGTCGGTAATGAATTACCGAAGGTGGAAAATGCAAAAACAAAACAGATAATAAAAATTATCCAAATATTATTCTTGTTCATTACATACCTCCTGAAATAAATAAATTGTTGTAGAACCTGAATAAACTTAAGAAGTAAGTGTTAAGTTGTAAATTGTTTAAGGATAAAAGGACTAGTTAAGTGATGGTATGATAATTATCAATATCTGCGGAAGGTTGGAAATAAAAAACAGATCTATCTTAACGCATTTTTTATTGTAAAACTTAAATTGGATGCAGCACTCAGACTGTCTATCTGCCGCATTGACAATTTATCACCAAATGAAAATCTTTCGCTATCTGCAATTGAAATATAACCGGATGCTTTTCCTGAATGGAAAACATTTATAGATGTTCCGATTATGCCGCCTATAAGCAGCACTACTAAAATTAGCAAAACAAAGCTTTTCAATTAAGCCCTTATAAGATTAGTGAAATAGTTTATACAAATGTAGAAAAATCAGGCAAATAATCAAATTCAAACTGCCTGGAAAGAATGCCTGAGCTGTTTTTTTTCATCAGATAAAGGAATTTACTTTTCAGATGTTAAATAAGAAAAGTTCATAAAATGAAAAAAAACAAACTTTTTTGCGGAAAGGGGGGGATTCGAACCCCCGATACCAGTCACCCGGTATAACGGTTTTCGAGACCGCCGCATTCAACCACTCTGCCACCTTTCCGGTTTTTTAACAATAAAAGACTTCGTTTGAATCAATTATTAAATAATAATATTGTTATATGAATAACAATCACTATTTCCTGATGTAAATTTAAGAAAATGTATTTACAATCAGATGTAAAACTAACAGAGATTTCTTAAAAATTGTATTGCGGCTGTAGTGGCATTTCGATCCCGAGACAATCCGGCTGAGATATTTTTTATTGTAGCCGCAAGCTTCAGTTTGCGATAATATAACAAATACGCAATTGAAATTTGCGGCTACCTTGGGTTAAGACTTTTTGAGACAGCCTCTTCCCTCTTCCAGCAAATTCATTGAGATAAAGGACGATGAATTTTTTAATTCCTCACTAAAAACTAATAATGGAATAGACAGAATGATAGATATAGCATTAAGAGAGCGTTTCTGTTTATGAATAAGCAGAAATTATACTGAATATTTTCTAAGTTTTTTTATTCTTTTCGGTAAGTACTTTATCAACACCACTGTAAACAGGGCGCCGGATAAATTAGCAATCATATCGTTCACATTAAATGAGCGTGTGGGATTGTATAATTGATATACTTCAACTCCAATTCCAATTAGTGAAGCAACTATAACTGTTAAACCTGTTCTATGTTTTTTGATGAACCAGATTTTTTCCTGGTATGAGAATGTGAAGAATAAAAAATATGTAAGCATACTGAAAACACCGAAGTGAACTAACTTATCAATGGACAATATTTTTTCGGATGGATCAAAAAGAAGTACAATAAATATTGAAAAAAGCGTACAGTAAGCTAATATCCCGAAAACTGCCAGGAGATATGCTTTATTTTTTTTGACAAGGTAGAGCAAATGATTAATGATTAGTTTGTATTAGTAAAATTTTACCGTCTCTGAAAAAACATTATGCGTTAATAACATAAGTGAGTTTTGTATAAAGCTAAACAAAGTTAAATAAAAAATGCATGTCAGGAAACATCAGCTAGCATATCTTTGGTAAACTCTGCTTGTATGGATATATTTGCAAGCGGTTTTTTGGATCTTTTATACTGTTTTTATCTCCGGAGAGGTGCAAGAGTGGCTGAATTGGCTACCCTGGAAAGGTAGTGTACTCGCAAGGGTACCGTGGGTTCGAATCCCACCCTCTCCGCTCAATAAAATAGCTTTTTAACTTTTTCGAACTACCGTGGGTTCCCCCATCGGTCCGAAGGACTCCTTTGGAGGACTCCCGAGTTGCTATCGAATACCCGGAGGAATCCCACCCTCACCCTCCATTTTTCCCTTTTCATCCTAAATGATTTATTATTTTTTGGGTGAGTAGGAGCCATTTCAATTTTAGCGTAATGCGACATCATCTTTCAATACAATCCCGCCATTTAATTATGTCTTCAATTTCTTTGAATTGATCATAACATTTTCGCCTAAAAGCAAAAAAATTAGCGAATAATTTTGCCTACAGGCAAATATTCACGAAGAGGAAAATCTACGGCCATCTCGCTAACTCGCTGTCATAGTACCTTGCCCCGAAGTAATCGTAATTGGTTTCTGTGTCGCGCCTGTCCACCGCAGTCAAGTAAACGAATAGGGGCTCTTTCTCGGTGAATTTGTATTTGTCATTTGCACCGCTGCCTAAAGTGTATTGGCGTAGTATTTTTCCGTAAGGATAATAGTCTTGTGCGGAGACTATCTCGCTGTTCTCGTCTAGTGTCATATGAATACTACCAACCCGCCTGTCGGGCGAGGCAGGGGTGGTCTTTAAGTTTTAACAATTCATTCTATGTAAAAATATATTTTATAAGAAGAAATAAGCCGAGCAGAATAAAGCCGAAGCCACCAATATATGCCCGATTTTTTTTCTGCTTATTAGTCATTAATATCCCTTCAACTTTATTGTCAGAAGGAAAATTCCTATACATAATTACGATTATAAATCCTATTACAAGTAAAACAATTGAGAGCGATAGCATAATAATTTAAATTTAATTTAACGTGAAAAATCAGAATCCGTAATTTCCAAGCTTACGGTATCTTTCTATTTGCTCTTTAAAGTTAGTTCCATTTATTTCTTTCTGTATACTCTTGGGAATTTCACTTTTTTGAAAACAACCAAAATCATATAAAACCTGAGTTCCTTGCGCACCATATATAACGGCTTCACTTTTAGACATAGATAAAGTAGTAGTGAGTATAGAAACAGCCGAATTATCAAAATCACCGGTATTCAAATCATTTTTTGCTGTCCAAGCAGTAGCAAAAGTACTTAATACCAATGATGCTTGTGGAGCAACCGGTAATAAAACAAGACTCAAACTATTCAGTACTTTAGGTGCATTTTTGTCAATGGCGTTGCCTATTGCACTTACTCTATTACTAGCATCTTTAGTAATTTCAACAGCATTTTTGTCACCTAGTTTATAGTTATCCGCTGATAAATCCTTTGGTGTGTTGTTTATTGGTTTACCTGCAAACCGATTCTCTTCAGGATCGTCTGGATCAGCTTTAACAGCTTCCCTTCCATCCGGATCAACATATTTTAGCGGATTATTTAACGTATAATTATACGGACTCCAGCCAGGAAATTTGTCTGCGAGCGGGTCAATCGTTGTCCACCTGGCTAACTCACTGTCGTAATACCTTGCCCCGAAATAATCGTAGTTCGTTTCGGTGTCGCGCTCTTTTTCGGTGAACTTGTATTTGTCATTTGCACCGCTGCCTAAAGTGTAGCTTCTTAGTACTTCTCCGTAAGGGTAATAGTCTTGTGCGGAGAATATGTTGCTGTTCTCGTCAAGTGTCATACGGATTCTGTCAGAGAGCATAGTTAAAGCACTTCTTTTTATTAGTTATTCGAAATTATTTTCCTTCTGAGTTATTAACTAAAAATAAAATTCAATATTAAATTGAAAAATTTCCTAATAAAAGAATAATAAAAGTAAAATAAATCCGTATATACCTAAAATAATTACCAACAATCTTACTCTTGTTAAATATTTTTTCCCCTGTTCGTTAAAATATTTTTGGGTAGTAAATATTCCTAAATTACTAATTTTAAACTTGGAGTCGATATATTCATTCTTCAAATTTTTCATTAGTAAAATATGATTGTATATATGATATATAAACAATACTACCAGAATTATTAAAAGAATAATGGAATGTACCTGCATAATATATCCTCATCTACGATAAAATTTTGAAGGCTTTTGATTAAACTCTTTACCAACGTTATTATAATATACTGTTTTAGTTTCATAAGATTGGAAGGTTTCATTTATCACAAGACTGCCTTTCCCTAATCCGAATTGAAAAGATCCACCTATGATACTACCACCATTTTCTTTGGAATCTAAAATAACAGAAAGACCATAATCTCTAGTACTTGCTTCAATTTCGGTGGTATTCTTTTCAGGAGCAATCTCTAAACCACTGCCGCTGGCGCGTGTTTCTTCAATATCTTGGTCAGCAACGCCTATACTAACACTACCTGACAAAGCTGCTCCTGCAGACATCCCGTGTCTGACGAAACCGTACATCTTACCTTGTCCAGGATTAATAGCAACTCCAAAACTACCGTTATATCCAAACAATGCTGCAACAGATCCATTTATGCTAATGATAAAGGTAGGTGTTGGTGATTTTCTGGTACTCTTAACCTTTTGTGACTTTTGAGCTTTCTGAGGTTTTGGTTTTTCGGCAAAGAATTTACCATCATCACCCAACATTTCATTTAAAATGTTATCAACTTCTTTCCCATCCGGATCAATAAACCTTAGTGGGTTATTTAACGTATAATTATACGGACTCCATCCCGGATATTTATCAGCAAGCGGGTCTACCTGCAGCCATCTGCCAAGCTCGCTGTCATAAAAGCGGGCATCTGGCATAGCCAACTCTTTGGGTAAAATAATCATAGTTTATTTGCATTTTACAGCTTAGCTACGTACTTAATTTATTTATCTGTTGTTAAAATAAAGCTTTAAAATCATTCAATAAATAATCGGTATGATTATATTTGAATAATTAATAAAAAATATTGAGACTATGGAAAAATATATACTAATTATGGCAGGCGGAGTCGGCTCAAGATTCTGGCCAAGAAGCAGAAAAAATCTTCCCAAACAACTGCTGAATATTTTCGGTCAGCATACTATGATACAGGAAACAGTTGACAGAATAAGAAATTTAGTCCCGCCGGAAAATATTCTTATTATAACAAACAAAGTTCAAAAAGCACTTGTTGAGGAACAGCTTCCTTTTATTCCAAAAGAAAATGTTGTTGCTGAACCTGTCGGCAGGAACACCGCACCCTGCGTGGGATTAGCAGCAAAGATAATAAGTAAAAAAAGTAAAGATGCTGTTTTTGTCACTCTTCCGGCAGATCATCTTATTAAGGATAGAAAGAAATTTATTGATACTCTGAATAAATCAATTGAGTTTGCGTATAACTCAAAAGGATTGGTTACTTTTGGTATTACTCCAACCCGCCCTGATACCGGATATGGTTACATAAATTTTGAAAAATCAGAAGTTGAAAAAAATATACATAAAGTAATTAAGTTTGTTGAAAAACCTGATGCAGATAAAGCAAAGTTGTATCTTGAATCCGGAGATTACTTCTGGAACTCCGGTATGTTCGTATGGCGTACGGATGTTATACTGGATGAAATATCCGCCTACCTCCCTAATCTTTCAAAAGGATTGATTGAATTGGATAAATCGATAGGCACCAATGAGTTTGATGGAGCTTTAGAAGTGTTTTTTAATTCTATTAAAGGAATTTCAGTTGATTACGGCATTATGGAAAAATCCGATAAAGTTTTTATGATCGAAGGTGATTTTGACTGGAGTGATGTAGGAAGCTGGGAAACTGTTTATGAACTTAGCAGCAAGGATGAAAACGCTAATGCAGTTGTGGGTGATGTTTACACAAAGAAAACAAATAGTTCATACATATATTCGCCAAATAAATTCACTTCCGTCATTGGTCTGAAGAATGTTGTTGTTATAGATACTCCTGATGCTCTTCTTGTATGTAATCGGGAAAATGTGCAGGAAGTGAAGGATGCTGTGGAGTATTTAACAAAAAACAATAAGCCGGAATTAATCTAATTTTATTTTCTTTGGCAGGTAGAATACACTAAGCAAGAAGATAAGAAAAGTAAAAACCGCTCCTGTTAAAAACGGGAATGGATAACCGAGAAATTCAAAAGCAAATCCTCCCCAAAGCGGACCGAGCACTCTTGCAAATGCAGAAAACGACTGATTGATTCCTAGTGTAATACCCTGCTCTGCATCAGATGTAACTTCAGAAATAAGACTTAGTATTGTCGGTTGTAAAGTACCTGTACCATAAGACAGCACCACAGAAATTATTGCCAGCCCTAAAAATGTTTGTCCATACGGTATAAGAGCCAGAGTGATCATTATAAGAAAAGCACCTATAATAATGATATATTTTTTCGACATTATTTTATTCACGTAACCTATCAACCCGCCCTGAACAATTGCGGAAGTCAGTCCCACAATTCCAAACATATATCCATTCTGAAGATCAGTAAAGCCATACACCTGGATACCAAGCAAAGCGAATGTTCCGTAAATATTGGCAAAGGAAAAGGTTAGTATAAAAAAGAGCAGTACAAGAATAAATAATTCCGGTCTTGAAAGAATTTTCCTTGTTCCCTGGATATCAAATAAAGTTCTTTTTTTCTGAACTGATACTTCCCTGTTAAGATTTGATTCAGGCAGATAAATAAGTGTTAACAGAAATGCAAGTAAAGAAAAACCTGCCGCTGCAAAACCGGTGATCATATAACCGTACTCAGCAAGAAAACCGCCGATTAAAGGACCAAAAACAAAACCCAATCCGAATGCTGCTCCTATGAGTCCCATTCCTTTGGAACGATTTTCCTTAGTTGTAACATCAGCTATGTATGCCTGAGCAACTCCAATGCTGCTACCGCCAATACCGGCAATAATTCTGGAAATCAAAAGCATTATGTATGAGTGCGTATAAGCAAAAATTATATAACCGATTGCATTAAGGAAAAGCGATATAACAATAACAGGTTTGCGTCCGTGCTTATCCGAAAGTTTTCCAAAAAACGGATTGAATAAAAACTGCACAAAGGAATAAATAGCTATTGCAATCCCGATTGCTGCTTCGTCAACGCCTAATTCTTTTTTTGCAAACGAAGGAAGGATAGGTATAAGAATTCCAAACCCTAGCAGGTCTATAAAAACAGTTAAAAATATTAATGATAAAGCGGATTTTTTCTTCACAAGTAGATTTAATTTCTATTGAATGACTGCAAATATAACTAAAGAAATTTTGATAAAAGGAAATGAAAAAACATCAGTTAGTTTCATACAATTTTATTCTGTTATTAAACTGAGTAAGAATTGACCTGGTATCTTCAAACGCCTGCTTCATTTGATTTTTATTCTGTTCTGAAAGGAAGTACAATAAAGAATCATCATAACTTTGTGATGAAAGAATTATATACTCCTTCCCCGCATTTGTCTCTCCCCTGAAAACCCAGGTGGGCAGATAATTAACTTCAGAAATGAATAAAGAATCGGCAGTAAAATTCTTTGTGATATTGATGTTCAATATAACTCCAGCATCAGAGTAGCGCCATCTCTGGTTAGATATAAAATTGCCGAGTGAGTAGGCAATAAATCCTGAGTCGAGTCTTGCATTTTGTGTTTTATAAAAGTCAACTGGCTGAATTACGTGCGGATGTGAGCCGATTATAATATCTGCACCCGATTCAATTGATTTACTTACCACTTCCTTCTGATATTGATTTGGTAAACGCTTGTACTCATCACCAAAGTGATAATAAACAATAACAATATCTGCAGTACTTCTTGCCTCAGCTATATCTTTCTCAATCAGGTTATAATCGATCAGATTGACTATATAGTCCTTTCCTTTAGGTTTTTCAATTCCGTTAGTTCCGTAGGTATAAGATAATACAGCGGCATTTATTCCACTGATATTGAATACTCTGATGGAATCGCGGTCTTCCTGAGAAGAAAAAGTTCCAACGCGATGCAGTCCATTTTTATTGATCTGTTCAATTGTTCTTAAAAGTCCCTTTTCTCCTTTATCCAGAGAATGATTGTTCGCTGTAACAAGCAGGTCAAATCCTGCGTCTTTTAATGCGGTAATATAATCATCGGGTGTATTGAAGAAAGGATAGCCCGAATAGCCGGCTTGACTTCCTGCAGTAACAGTTTCCAGGTTGCCAATTATAAAGTCCGGTGATGATAAATAATTTTTTATTTCACGATAAACCGGTCTGAAATCGAATGAGTCTTTGTCAACCCTTGCATAGTTATACTGCGTAGAATGGCACATCAAATCCCCTACAAAAGATATAGTAATAGTAACTACAGAATCTTTATCGTCAGTCAGTAATTCGGCCTTAACTTCTGAATCGGAAATAAATGTTAAGAGTAAAGATACTGCTCCAATAACTAAAATTATTGAAATAGTCAGCCAGATTTTTTTCATAGATATAAATAAAAGAAGGCTGGATTTTAATCCAGCCTTCTTAACTAAAAGTAATTATTAAAAATAATAATTCTTATTGTTTCTCAGCTTTTCTCTGAGCTTTCACTGCCTGCACATCATTTCTGACATCCTGGCAGAGCTTACGTAATTCGCTTAAGCCTTTTCTTACTCGGGTACCCGCTGCAGATTGACCCTTCTCGTAGAATTTTTGAAAATCCGGCTCAAGACCCTGTACAAATCTGACCAATTCATTATATTTTTCCATGAACACCTCCTGAATAGTGGTTAATAATAGTTAATTAGAATTTTCCAGAACAATTTCTGCAATATCCTTTACTGAAATTTTTTCAGTCTTTTCAAAATGTTTAACACCATCTGTCATCATAGTCATACAAAACGGGCAAGCAGAAGCAATAGTTGACGCATTAGTTTCAATTGCTTCGCGTGTTCTTTCTTCATTAATTCTACCGCCTTCTTCATCTTCAAGAAACATTCTTCCGCCTCCGGCACCGCAGCAGTATCCCCTGCTTTTATTTCGTTCCATTTCAACAAGATCAACTGAGGCAATTTTATTTAAAGCTTTTCTTGGCGGATTATAAACATCGTTATATCTTCCAAGGTAGCAAGAATCGTGATAAGTAACCTTATGAGTTTCAGCCGTACCGTTTAATTTGATCTTTCCGTCTTCAATAAGTTCATTTATTAATTCTGTATGATGCTTAACTTCAAAATTGCCGCCGAATTGTTTATACTCATTCTTTAATGAATGATAACAATGCGGACAAGCTGTTACAATCTTTTTTACACCGTAGTTATTTAAAGTTTCAACATTCTCCATCATCATCATCTGGGCAAGATATTCATTTCCCAATCTACGGGCTGTATCACCGTTGCATTTTTCTTCAGTACCAAGAATTCTGAAATTAACACCGGCTTTCTGCATTAAAGAGGCAAAAGCCCTCGAAACTTTTTTATATCTGTCGTCAAATGAACCCGCACATCCAACCCAGAACAAGTATTCTGTGTTTTTATCTTCCGCCATTGTTTTAACGTTTAATCCTTCCGCCCATTCGGCACGGTCTGCAGCATTAAAAGCCCAGGGTGTAAAGTTTGTTTCCAGACTCTTAAATACATTGTTAAGATTGGACGGAAACTGTGATTCTGAAAGAACAAGATATCGGCGCATATCAACTATTGAGTCAATGTGCTCTATCATAACTGGACATTCCTGAACACAAGCCATACAGGTTGTACACTGCCAGAGCTCTTTGTCAGATATATAATCGTGAACTAAAGTTTTTCCGAAAATTCCTTCATCATTATTACCTGCAGCCAGTAAAGGTGCTTTTTCTTCTGTCCTTTTTCTGATATCTACGATTATCTTTCTGGGTGATAATGTTTTTCCAACAATATTAGCCGGACAAACAGCTGTACACCTTCCGCATTCTGTACAGGAATAGCCATCCAGAAGCTGCTTCCAGGAAAAATGTTCAATGTCAGAATTACCAAACTGTTCTGCACTTTCATCTTCAAGGTTTAGCTTTTTAAGTGTATTTCTGTCAGGTTCAAGGTTAGAAAAATACACATTCGGAATTGAAGATAAAACGTGAAGATGTTTTGAATAAGGTAAAAAGTTCAAAAAAGCAAAAATGATCAGAATATGCGCCCACCAGAAAAATTCATAAAAGAAGGGAGCGCTGGAACCATCAGTAAACATAATACTGCTTAATGCAGCAGATATGGGTCTTATCTCGTCTTCTCCGGTTGTAAATGCGTTCATTGCAATACCGGAAGCATATTGTCCAAGCATTGTAATGCAAACGAACATTATCATCAAAAGAATAAACGCTGCATCTATTTTGCCGGATTTATCAACTTCTAACCGAGGAACCTTTATTACAAATCTTCTATAAAGAGAATATATTACTGATAAGATTACCAGTATTGCAAAAACTTCGTGCACAATACTTATTATTGAATAAAAGCCGCCTAAAAACTCAAGATTAAAAGGAGTATAAAAACCCTGAAATATTGTTTCAATTACTGCCACGATAAAGAGAACAAAGCCCCAGAAGATAAGAAAATGGAGAATGCCTGCAACAGGATCGCGTAATAGTTTTGATTGAGCAAATGCAATAGTCCAGACCCGTTTTAGTCTTTCTCCAACATTATCAAAACGATCATCCTTTTTCTTTGCAACCTTAAGATATTTTATAAGATTGGAGCAGCTGTATATAAAAAATCCGATTGCTCCTGAGAACACCAGAATGAAAATTATATTCTTAATTCCGAAAGCAGGCATATTAATGGATAAGAATTAATTACTTAATTGATTTCTTAATGCCAAAATAAATTGACGCTGACGCAATAACCTTGGCTACTGTCCATACAGAAAATATTACAGCACCAAGTTTGAATGCTTCAGAAAAATCTCTTACATAAAATGTATAGAGGAAAGACATTCCTGATAGAATAATGAGGGCATTTCCTGCAAACATTGCCAGAACAACAGGTATATAACTTTTATTTTTTTCAATAACATATCCGGTTAAGTAAGCTGCAACCGGAAATGCAAGAAGATATCCACCTGTAGGACCAAATAATCTGGCAAAACCCACTAAACCATCAGGGGTTTGGGCAAATATCGGCAGACCAACAGAGCCTAATGCTAAATACAGCAACTGGCTGTAAGCACCATTCCTGGCACCAAGAAAAGCACCGGCAAGAACAACCATCATTGTCTGTAACGTAAAAGGAACAGGTTTAATTGGAATGGTAATTTGAGCAGCAACTGCTGTAAGAAATGTAAAAGTTATTATCCAGAATAGTGAAGAAGATTTAACTAAGTTAAATGTTTTTAGAAGTTTACTGTTTTTAACAGATTCTTGAATCATCGTTTATTTCCTTAAATAGATTTATATTAAAAAATTTTTCAGTTTTAGTTAATACCATATCGAACTTTTCATTTGAGCCGGAAAACGGGTGAACAATGTTAAATGTATGTCCCGCCGATCTTATGATTTCTATTTCTGAATTATTTTTATCAGACCATTCATACAACTGCTCTGCTTCTTTAAAAGGAACAGTAACATCTTGTTCACCGTGTACAATTAAAAATGGAATTTTTATAGAGTTTAATGCTTTCTCTAAATTGAGTGAAGAATCTTTATTATTTTCAATATCATCCAGCAATGTTACGTTTAATCGCATTAACTGTTTTGTACGGGCATTCAGGATTTCAACATAGCCTTTTTCACGCCATTCATTCTTCTGTCTCTCAGTGTACCTGTCAATTTTTGCAACAGAAGCCCAAACTGTTAAGGCAGATACCGCTTTATTTTCTGATGCTGCTAAAATTGAAACTGCTCCACCGCGGCTATGGCCTAGTAAACCAAATTTTTTATTATTGGTTTTACCAAAAAAACCGCTTCGGTAATTTTCAATTAGCTCATTTAATTCATCAATTTCTAAAGAAATAGTATTATTCGCAAATTTATCCAGTTCAGTAAATTCTGATGGATTATCGCCTATGCCGTTATGAGAAAAATTAAATGAAAGTACAAAGTAATTCTTATCAGCAAAGTAGTTCGATGTAAAATTCCAAAAACCCCAATCTTTAAAACCTTTGAAGCCATGAACAAATATCAAACAGGGAGAAGAAGCAAGATTTTTCATTCCATAAGCAGTAATTCTTAAAATATCATTTCTGCTTGTTTTTAGAATAAAATCTTTACTCATTGTATTGAAATATGCTTAATAAAGCAAACAATGTCAATATTTTAGCTCAATTTCTCAATTTTTTAATTTAAGATTATTTTTCGGAAAGAGCCGTTTTTTAATCATTTTTTAGGCTTTTAAGGAATTTTGATCGATAAGTGAATTTTTTTCATAAAAATTTAATGCAAATCTTACTCAATTTCTATAAATTTTATCAATCACTCTAAACTTATCGATTAAGGATTTAAAATGAATAATTGCCATTTCAGTTTATTTTGTCACTTCCTTTGATTATTTTTTAACAGGAAGAATAACATAATCTTATCAGAATAAATGAATATCCGCAGATTTTTACTAGTAATTCCTTCAATTGACATTAAGGATGGAAAAACTGTTAGAGTTGTTCAGGGAATACCGGAACTAAATTGTTTAGAGTATGGCGATGATCCCGTTGAAATGGCAAAACTGTGGCGGGCTGAAAATGCAAAGATGATCCACGTAGTTGATTTTGATGGTGCTTTCGATCATTCTAATAAAAACCTTAAAATAGTTGAAAAAATTTGTTCATCAGTGGTTATTCCTGTCGAATTTGCCGGTGGAATAAGAACCCTTGATGATGCCAAAGCTGTAATGGAAACAGGAGTTGCAAGAATAGCTATTTCAACTTTAGTCTTTGAAGACAGAGCTGAGTTCGAAAAAATTTTTAATCTCTATGGGCCAAATAAAGTGATTGTGTGCTTTGATATTATTGATGAAGAGTTGATAATAAGAGGAAAAAGAAAAAAAACAGGTTTAAACTATCTTGATTTTGCAAAGGAAATTTCGTTAATTGGTGTAGAAAGATTCATTGTTACAGATATTCAAAGAAACGGTTTACTTAAAGGTCCAAACCTTGAATACTCATATAATATTGCCAAACAAACCAATTCAAAAGTAACTCATTCAGGCGGTATTAGAAATAAAGATGAATTGATGGATCTGCAGCAATATTTGGAAGATGGAATTGACTCCGTTATTGTAGGAAGGGCATTTTATGAAAACAGATTTCCTTGTCAAAAATTATGGCGTGTGGCAGAATCAGGAATTTTTAATTAGAGGTTGATTATGCAAAATTCAAATGATAAAGTTGTTCATAGTAATTTTTGGACCAACATTTTCAACTCACCAACAGAAAAGATGGATCTTGAACAATCTCTTCTGTCTATTCCTGTATTTAGATCAATTAAGAAAAGAGATCTTCATTTACTATTAAAAATTATCCACAACAGGAGTTACGTTCCGGGTGAGTTTATCTTTTACCAGGGTGATCCTGGTATTGGATTATATATTATCCGTGAGGGTGAGGTTCAAATAGAAAGAGAAACTGATGCTGGAGAAAAAATTACTCTCGCAACTTTTTCCAAAGGCGACTTTTTTGGTGAATTAGCACTTGTGGATGGAGAAAAAAGATCAGCGTCGGCAGTAGCAGTAAATGAATGCAGGGTGGCAGTAATTTTCAAACCTGATCTTGATGAATTTATAGAAAGATATCCTAAAAAAGGTATTAAAATTTTGAGCGGTATATCAAGTATTGTCGCCATTAGATTGAGAAAACTGAATGAAGATTATTTTCAGTTAATTAAAGAAAAACTAAAAACAAAGGAAGAAGATCATGGAACTTAATATTAAAAAGGTATTGGTGCCTATTGACTTCTCGGATTATTCAAAAAGTGCTTTAAGATATGCAGTTAATTTTGCAAAAATTTTCAAAGCCGAAATATTTCTTATTTATGTTGTTGAACCCATAATTTATCCGCCTGATTTCAGTATGGGGCAGATAGCTATACCTGCTGTTACAACGGAATTTGATGAAAGAGCAAAAGAAGAATTAACCAAGCTTGCCAAAACTGAAATTCCGGGTGAAATAAAAGTTACAACCATTATTAAAACAGGTAAACCATTCGTTGAAATCATCGAAACAGCATCTGAGTCTGATATTGATATAATTATTATTGCTACACACGGACATTCCGGTGTTGAACATATTTTATTTGGAAGCACAGCTGAAAAAGTTGTTAGAAAAGCACCCTGCCCTGTTCTAACTTTACGGGAGCCTGTAAAAGGATTTTTATTTAAGGAAGAAATTAAAAAAACTAAAGGCTAGTTTTTTCTTTCCGTAATGAAATCAACGAGTGATTCAAGAGCTATTTTTGCTGGTGAGTCAGGAAAAATACTAAGAGATTCTTTTGCCTCAACGGAATATTTTTGCGCTGTTTGAAGTGCATAGTCGATACCATTATTTTCTCTTACAAACTGAATAATCTTTTTTACTTTATCTTTATCTTTTCCATTTTTTAGCAGCTTCTTAATTTCAGATGCTTTACTGTCACTCACTTGCCGCAGAGAATATATCAAAGGTAAAGTAATCTTTTTTTCTTTTATGTCTCCCCCCACCGGTTTGCCAATCAGACTGGAAGTTCCTTCATAATCAAGAATATCATCACGTATCTGAAATGATATACCTATAGAATGACCGAATTTTTTCAAAGCTTCGTGATATTCAGAATTATCGGAGGCACTCATTGCTCCAATTACACAGCAGGTTTCTAACAATGATGCAGTTTTATCTGAGATAACCTTAAAATAAGTTTCTTCATCAATATCAAGCTTGCGTGTTTTTTGAATTTGAAGGAGTTCACCCTCCGACATTCTTCTAACTGCATTTGTAATAACACCCAGAAAATCAAAATCTTTACCTTCAACAGCGATCATTAATCCTCTGGATAAAAGGTAATCGCCCATAAGAACAGAAACTTTATTCTTAAATAATGCGTTTATTGACCACACTCCCCTGCGCTTATCTGCATTATCAACCACATCATCGTGAATAAGTGTTGCTGTGTGAAGAAGTTCAACTAAAACTGCACCACGATAACTTCTGTCATTAACCTTCCCTGCAGTTTTCGAGGACAAAAGAACCAGTAAAGGACGGATTTTTTTACCTTTCTGACGAAGTATGTATCTGGTAACGAGATCAACTATACCAACTTTGGATTTCATGGAGTTCTTGAAAAGAAGGTCGAATTCCTCAAGTTCTTGTTTAATAGGCCGGCTTATTTGTGAAAGTGATTTACTTATCAACTTTTTCTTTGGGATATTTTTGAAATTAAAATACTTATTTCATATAACAGAACCAAAGGAACACCTAAAACCAGTTGTGATACAGGATCGCCACCAGGAGTAAGGAAAGCAGCAAAAATCAGTATAATTACTATTGAATGTTTACGATACTTCCTCATTAAACGCGGTGTTAAAATGCCTAGTTTCGAAAGGAAAAATGACAGCATCGGCAGTTCAAATACAAGTCCTGCAGCTAACATAACACTCAATATAATTGACATATATTCATCTATAGCAAACTCATTCTTTATTGCTTCAGTTCCAAACTGGGCTGCAAATCCGAATGTAAGAGGCAGCATAACAAAATAGGCAAATAAAATTCCGGCTATAAAACAGAAAGAAGAAAAAACAACAATGCTTACTATATATTTACGTTCATTTTTTCTTAAAGCCGGAGAAATGAACTTCCATAACTGATAAAATAAATTAGGTATGCTGAAAATAATGCCTACCATTATAGCTACCTGAAAGTATAAAAAAAGTTGTCCGAATGGCCTGAGATTCTGTAAACCAATTTCATTATCATCAGCCGGTTTAAGCAGTACATCTTCTATTAGAAAATCAATAAATAGCCAGGCAATAACAGTTCCAACTATAATACCAATTGCCGAGTATATAATTCTCCATCTTAATTCCTCGAGATGATCAAGAAAAGACATTGCAGCCCCCATATCTTCTTCTTCTACATCTTCTCTTTTAATTACATCTGTATCTGACACATTGCCTCTTTAATTACAATATGCAAATAAAGGAAATCCTGAAGCTATTTTTTTTACTTCTTTACTTAGGCTTTCAAGCTGTTGTTCATCTTTAAAGTTGCTGACGGCTTTATTAATTATTTCAGCAATTGCTTCCATTTCTTTTTCTTTCATCCCCCTTGTAGTCAATGCGGGAGTTCCTATTCTGATACCGCTTGTTACAAACGGACTTCTTTTATCAAAAGGAACCATGTTCTTATTCACTGTTATACCAGCCTTTTCCAGTGAATGTTCAGCTTCCTTACCGGTTATATTTTTGTTTGAAAGATCAATCAGCATTAAATGGTTATCAGTTCCTCCGGATACAACATCAAAATCATACTCCATCAATTTTGCAGAAAGGGCTTTAGCATTCTTTCTTACCTGATCAATATAATTTTTGAACTCACTATTTAATGCCTCACCGAATGCAACAGCCTTTGCCATAATTATATGCATTAGCGGACCTCCCTGAATGCCAGGCATTACCATACTGTCATAAAGTTCAGACATCATTTTAACTCTATCTCCTTTTGGGGTAGTTAATCCAAATGGATTTTCTTTATCTTTACCCATAAGTATAATTCCTCCACGTGGACCTCTTAAAGTTTTATGAGTAGTCGATGTAACCACATCACAATATTCAAGCGGATTATTTAAGAAACCTGCTGCAATTAAACCGGCAGGATGCGCCATATCACATAATAAAAAAGCGCCTACAGAGTCAGCAATTTCTCTGAACTTTTTATAATCCCATTCTCTTGAATATGCACTTGCCCCGGTTATGATTAATTTAGGTTTTTCCTGTTTTGCAATATCTTCAATTTTATTATAATCAAGCGTTTTTGTTTCTTCATTTAACTCATAACCAATCGCTTCATATAATTTGCCCGAAAAGTTTACCGGAGAACCGTGAGTTAAATGACCACCGTGTGCAAGACTTAAACCTAAGAACTTATCTCCGGGTTTAAGCAAAGTCATAAGCACTGCCATATTTGCCTGAGAACCACTATGCGGCTGAACGTTAACATATTCTGCTTTGAATAATTTTTTTAACCTTTCTCTTGCAATATCTTCAGCCATATCAACATATTCACAACCACCGTAGTATCGTTTACCGGGATATCCTTCAGCATATTTATTGGTGAGAACTGTACCTGCAGCTTCCAGAACTGCCGGACTAACAAAGTTTTCAGATGCAATTAATTCTAGTTTATTTAATTGTCTATCTGTTTCAAGTTGTACAACTTTGAATATATCGGGATCATTTTTTAGATGGTTTTCCATAATTACAACATTTTTTATTGGTAAATAAGACGAATTCAAAAATAGAAAAGCTTCCCTGAAAACTCAAGGAAGCTTATAATCAATGCAATAAAACTCTTTTATGATTTAAGGAACTGTAACGGATCTTCCAATCCATCCAACACAGGTAATCTGAATAACGTCACCGGATTTATAGTTCCTGAAAAAGTAATCTTCTTTAGCAGGAACCGCACCGGAAAGTGCTCCAATTCTATCACGAGCCATATCCAGAGATGCATCCATAGATAGTGCTCTTCTATATGTTTGCTGTGCTAAAAGAAAAACAATTTTTGCATCAAAATCAGAACAACTTCTTGCAGCCTGCTCATATAGAAAACCTTCATAATAAATTGGGAGCGCCCAATTACCGCCTACGTCACTTGCTTTTTGAAATTCACTGCGTGCTGCAGAAAGTTTGCCCTGTTCTCTCAGGTTTATACCTAAATTCAGGTAGTGTTCCCTGGTCTGAGGCTCAAGTTGAATAAGATTTCTGTAAGCGTTTTCTGCTTTGGTTAACTGATCAGTTTTTTGATAAGCTGATGCAAGCTGATTCCAATAGTTGATCGCTTCTGGAGATTTTTCAACAAGAAATTCTAATGGTTCAATAGCTACAAGAAATTCACTGGCGCGGATAGCCATTGAGGCATAACGCCATGCTTTCTGCAGATTGTCTTTGTCTAATTCCCAGGCACGTTTAGAAAGCTGAACTAGCTCATCAATATTTTCCGCTAGGCTTTCTAATTCACTTATCCATTGAGGATTATCAGTCTCTCTTTCCGAAAGCATTGAATACAAATCAAGAGCTTTATTTTTGTAATCGTTTTCATCCGAAGTATTATTTTTATACAACTGTCCTAACCGATTATAGTAAAAAGATGAAAAATCATTTTTCCATTCAAATGCTAATTCATAGTCCTTTATAACCTCATCTGCATCAGCTTCCAGCCAAATTTCCTTAACATACGCTTTACGAACCTGGTAATATGCTTTATCTTCCGGATGATATTTAATCGCATTATCATAAAATCCCACAATAGAATCCTGTATTTCAGCAACTAATTCAGCAGAGGCATCAGAAGAATCATGTACAAACCATAGTGTTTCTTCCATTTTATAATAGAACCACCGCGCAAAACGCGCTGGATCCATCTCCAAAACTTTCCAGCCATACGGTAATGCACTGATGAAGTCTCTGTTTTTGTGGTACTCTGAAAAAAGACTGTACTGCTCAAGAACCAGCATTGAATCTGCTGGAGACAATGTTGAACGAACATTTGCAGTTGAAGTACTTCCGCAATTGCAAATTAAAACTATTAACAGCATAAAAGCACTTGCTTTAACTAAAGTTTTCACTGTTTTCCTCGTATAATTTTAATAATCATATCTTAAGAACCAGATTTCACCAAAACTGATTCCAAAATTTAATTTAAATATATTTTCTTTGAGAAGCCCAAAATCAGTTGTTCCTCTCGTTGAATACTGAAGAGCAATATCTATGCTATTCTCAAGCCCAAGCGGGAATGAGAATCCGCCAAATATCGAAAATTGATCAATTCCCTGATTATTTATTAAATATTGCGTTTTTTCAAAGCTTAAACCGGCACGCCAGATTATTTGTTCCCATACTGAAGCACCCAAAATTTGTCCTGGTTTGTATTCAAATCCTGTACTTATTTTGTGCATATCTCTTAACACATTTTGTGTTTTATTGGCTAATTTATATTCACTCCACGGCTGAAATGCATAATCCATTGTTATTAAATAATTCGAAAACAAGTTAAAGCTTAAACCTGCTGAGACACGTTGAGGAATAGCCATAGTCGTTCTGTTATTAAACAGTGTATCCTCAATTGTTACTGAACGTGAAATTAATAACGTATCTGTATCCATTTCAGGAATGATTTTAACAGATGCACCTAAACGAAGATTTGAAACGACTCCCTTAATACCAAATACAGATATTAAATCAGGGGTTAAGATTCCTAATGTACTTCCGAAACCAGTTGATTTATGAAGTTTTTCAAACTGTGAAGGAAATGTGGTTTGATTTACAAAATTAATATCAGTTTTGTAAGAGATGTTTCCAAAATAATAATCTAAAGTCGCACCGATTGATATTTCTCCCGGAAGAAGCACCGAGGTACCAATATATATTTGAGATAACCCTCCCTTACCTTCATATTCTGCTGTGTATGATTCTGTACCGGCAGCAATTTCCTTTGCTTTGTAACTTACTCTGGAGTAAGGTATCAATCCTGTTGCAACTCCAATACCATAATCTTCACTAACAGGAAAACCAAAACTAAAACCTTTAAAGTCGGTTTCAGAATAGAAGCTTGAAGAATTATTGTCAGAAATAAATAAACCAGTATAAGAAAGATCTACACTGAATCTTGTTCCTTTGAATTTATACCAGGCAGCAGGATTAAGTGAAGAGATAGAATTGTCATCTATAACAGAAACCGCTAATTGGCCGATACCAATTTTTCTCGCAGAAGTTGAAAACTCAACATCACCTATTCCAAATCGTGTATAAGCAGAATTACTTTGTGCAAGCGATGTATTTACAGCAAGTAGTAATAATGCTGTTGCTAAGAATATTTTTTTTATCATAATTAATTATATGAATAGACTATTTCTAAATAGGGTCTTTTTGTTAAATCTGAGGCCAGGCTGCTGTAAAGATAAAAAAGCTCAGCACCCGCTTGTTCACTACCTGACCTGATAATCATTCCGTAATTATCATCATCTCTTAACCACTTCCTTATCATAGGGGTAATATCGCCGGAATACTTAAAATTTTCATGTGCAAGACGAATAAAAAGTTCGTTATTGACCTCATTTGTCTGGCTGTTTGTAATAAGTAAAGCCACTAAAGAGTTTTCAAAAGCCGAACCAAATAAATTCTTTGATGAATCTGATTGGACAACCAATGTTGCCCTATTAATAACAATATTTCTAGGTAGTGCAGAAAGATCAAAAAATAATTTAGAGTTAATAGCTAAACTTGACTGAACCAGCATATAGTCAGGTTCACTGGATGGTAAATCACCAAGAAGAACACTTATGTCAGAAGCTATAAAACCCTGCAGAGTATCTACATAAGAACCCTGTTTACTTACAATTACTTTTAATTTGGTTGCTGTATCCGAAAAGGGATCAAAAGCACGAAACCCAAGAATCTTTTCTGTACCTAACGTAGGCGAGATCAGTATTCCATAGTTAGTTAACGAATCTGGTTTAATCGCAAAGGCAATCCATTTTCTGGCAACATCATTATTAATTTTAAAGGAGTATATAGAATCGGCCAATGATTTATCTGAGCTCAGATCATCAGAATTAAATTGAAGTGTATTAAAAGAATCGGCGGTAAATCCGGATGAGCTCCAGTTTGATAAAATTTCGAATACTGAAAAATCAAATGAAGCTAAACTATCATTTGATGTAAACACATAATTGGGAAACATCTCTATTTCAGCAGATTCGATTATTAGATTTCCATCGTTAAAGTCAGTTTTTATAGAATCGGGTAGAATAAACGCAAAATTCATCAACGAGTGGGCAGTATAATTTTCCTTTTTGCCAATCAGTAAACGTGCTGAATTACCCAGTGAGACTACTTTTTTAAAGTAAGAAGAGGTTTGAGTATAATTAGCATCAACAGAATTTACAGTATCTATTTTAAGAAAGTCTTGCTCTAATAAATCCAATCCTACAGATGATGGATCATCTGCACAGGAATGAAAAAATAAAAGAAAGATTGAAAGAGAAGAAACAAGAAGTTTGTTTAACACAAATTATCTCCGTGAGAATCTTTTATTATAAAATTGTAAGCATCGGTTATGTTTTCAGCTACAAAACTTGGAAATATATTCTGATTATGCAAGATAGAAATACTATCCTTAAATTTTTCGGTTTTGAGCAGAATACTCTTAACACCGGCCTGAATTCCAGATTGAATATCAGTTGCAAAATCACCTATCAAATAAGAACTGCTTAAGTCTATGTCGAAAACTTCTTTAGCCTTTAATATCATATAAGGTGAAGGTTTTCTACAGATACATTCCTCTTCTGAACTGAATTCCGGATGAGCCGGGCAATAATAAAATGCATCTATTTTTGTGTTTTTTAAAGCCAGCAATTCAGAAATTTTGCTATTAACAGCATCAACTTGTTCCGATGTAATTAATCCTCTGGAAATGCCGGATTGGTTTGAAACAACAATCAGCAAAAAATTATATTTATTTTTTAATTTTGACAGTGCGTCAGCAACACCCGGCAATAATACCACTTTGTCAGGTTCACCTAAATAACCGGGGTCCTCATTAAGAGTACCATCCCTGTCAAGAAAAACAGCTTTAACCGGCATTAGATCAGTTGCTAGTTAGGATAGTTTTATAAAGGTCGATATACTTTTTAGCAGAAGTTCCCCAACTAAAATCAGACTTCATTCCAGCTTTCATTATTTTATTCCAGGTTTTTTTATCATCAAAAGCACTTAATGCGTGTTTGAGTTCTTTTAAAAAATCCTTGGAATCATATTTCTTAAAAACAAAACCGTTTCCATCACCTGTTTTTCCATTATAACTAATAACTGTATCGGCAAGTCCTCCTGTTTCGCGCACCAGAGGCACAGTACCATACATTAAGCTGTACATCTGGTTTAATCCGCACGGTTCGTATTTAGATGGCATCAAAAAAATATCAGAACCTGCTTCAATAAGATGAGCCAGTTCATCATTAAAACCCAGATAACAAGCAAATTTTTTACTGTATTTTGAACTCATCTTTTCAAAGAATTGATGATACTTAGCATCTCCTGTACCAAGCAATATCATTTGAATATTTAATTTCATCAATTCCGGAAATACCTTTTGAACCAGGTCAATTCCCTTTGAATCAAATAATCTTGATATCATACCAATGACAGGCAGATCAGGATTGTAAGTGAACCCGAATCGTTCAGCAAGGTCTTTTTTATTTTCTAATTTTGCTTCAAGATTTTTTGCGGAATATTTTTTGGGAATCATTTTATCTTTTTCGGGATTCCAGACCTTAGTATCAATTCCGTTTACAATTCCGAACAGGTCTCCTTTTCGTTTTGCAAGAACTTCTTTTAATCCTTCGCCTAATTCTGTAACTGTACGAATTTCGTTTGCATAAGTTTCACTAACGGTGTTAATTGTATCAGCATACAATAAAGCACCTTTCATAAAGTTTACTTTGCCTTTATGAATTATTCCTTTATCAGATTTTAATTCTTCCGGTAATCCTAATTTTTCAAATGTTGATTTTGGAAATTCACCCTGGAATCCAAGGTTATGAATAGTATATAAAGTGTTAAACTTATCAAATCCTGGTTCATTTTTGTAAACAGTTTTTAAGTAAACAGGCACCAAACCGGTCTGCCAGTCATTGCAATGAATAATATCAGGTATCCAGCCAAGTTTGATAATAAGCTCCATCACTGCGCGGTTTAATAAAATAAATCTTTCATCGTTATCGGGATAATCTTTTCCCGTTTTAGGATCTACATAGAGACTGTTTCTGCTTCCAAAATATTCCTGGTTATCAAGAAAATATATTTGAACTCTTATTCTCTGACCGGGTAAAAAACATGATTTTAGAGAAAAAGTAACTTCCTTATCACCGATTTTTATTTGCAGGTCTTTGAGTCTAACAATTTCGTGAATTTTAAATTTTCTTTCATCAACAGCACCGTATTTAGGAACTACAATCCTGACTTCGTGACCCAATTCTGAAAGCATTTGTGGAAGTGCTGCAGATACGTCTGCCAAGCCGCCGGTTTTTACGAAAGGAACTACTTCTGATGTAACGAAGAGAATCTTTAATTTTTTTGCAGCCATTTTATAATCTTTAATAAATGAATGTGTAAAAATACAAAAAAATGACATTTTACTCAAAAAAACTTAAATTAAAGGTTACTAGTCTTTTTCTTTATTCAAATAGGAGATTTTAAGCTGAAATGACCGGATTAAGAGAACTTTATAAAAATTCAACACTAAAAATTGCACTGCTTTCAATAATATTATTTTATTTTTTTGCCGGATGCGGTGCTGTTTCAACTTCAGGCAGGTACGAAACATCCGGAAGAAGTGAGGATGTAAAAGAAGAAAAAAAAGATAAAATTGCATCTGATGAAAAAGAGTCTTTTGATTTAACACCTTACAGACCATCAATAATATTAAATGAAATGGAATTTATAACAGATTCTTATTCCGAGACCTCTGAGGCCTGGTATGAATATAAAGAAAAGTCTGAACCGAATGAAAATAAAAAGATTGTTGGTACTACAGATGGATTCCGTGTTCAGGTAATTGCAACAGATAATCTTGATGAAGCTAATAGAGTTAATTCAGAATTAAGTTCATTAATACGTAATCAAAAAAGTTATGTTAATTTTGAGCCTCCATTTTATAAAGTAAAATTAGGAGACTTTATAGAAAATTCTGAGGCAAATGACATGAGATTCAGACTCAACCAGTTGGGATTTACTGAAGCTAAAGTAGTTAGGGAAACAATTAACAAATTTGAATGATGAAATTACTTATTATAAATGCCGACCAAATTGTTACTGTTAATACAAATGGTAAGTATGAAAAACGAAGAGGTGAATTAAGTCAACTTGCTGTGCTGACTGATCATTCTATATTTATTGAAGATGGAAAAATTGCGGACCTTATACCTAATTCATCAATCATTAAGTATAATAGTTATGAAACAATTGACGTTAAAAATAAGATCATACTTCCCGGCCTGGTAGAATGCCATACACACACCGCATTTGCCGGTTCAAGAGCTGATGAGTTCAGACAGAAACTCTCCGGTATTCATTATGAAGAAATTGCAAAAAAAGGCGGTGGAATTTTAACTACTGTAAAAGCAGTAAGAGAAAGTCCGCTGCATACTTTAGCCGATATAATGAAACCCCGAGTTGAAGAATTTATTAAACAAGGTGTAACCACACTTGAAATTAAAAGCGGGTATGGATTGGATTTCGAAAATGAAATTAAGCTTCTTAATGCCGTTAAGATTATTGACGAACTTTATGCAATAGATATTATAGCTACTTTTTTGGGTGCACATACATTTCCGCTGGAATATAAAAACGATCATCAATCGTACATTAATGAGATTGTTGATAAAATGCTTCCGTACATTGCTAAAAATAAATTGGCTGAATTTTGCGATGCTTTTTGTGAAACCACTGCTTTTTCACCCGAAGAAATTGAAATTATATTTTCAAAAGCAACGGAATTGGGCTTAGGAATTAAACTTCACACTGATCAGTTTAATAGCATTGGTGGAATTGGTTCCGCAATAAAATACAACGCTGTAAGTGTTGATCATCTGGAAGTATTAAGGGATTCGGATTTACTCAAGCTGTCTGATCAGGATATAGTTTGTGATCTATTGCCGGGGGTTTCATTCTTTCTCAATTATCAATATGCACCTGCACGAAAACTAATTGATAGCGGAGCAATTGTTGCTTTGTCTACAGATTATAACCCGGGTTCATCTCATATTAATAACCTTCACATGATAATGAGTTTGGCTGCACTTAAAATGGGAATGAACATTGAGGAAACCATCAGCGCAGTAACGATTAACGCAGCTAAGTCAGTCAATAGAAATATTACTGCCGGAAGCATTGAAATAGGAAAAGATGCTGACTTTGCCGTTTTCAATACTAATGAATATGCGGATATTGTTTACAATGTAGGCAAAAATCTTAATTGTATGACTATTAAGCGAGGACGAGTAATATATCAATCTGATAAGGAAAAGACTATTTAGCATCAAAACGTAAATCGGTTATGCTCCATCTTGGTCTTAACTCCAGAGTATCTTTGTAAACAAAAAACCTTTCTGAGTATTTAAGAGGAGATGGATATCCATAGTCATACTTTTCATTTGTATTATTATCATAATAACCCCAAAGCATATATTTTCCTGATTCAACTCTTTCAAAATTAAATTCTGATTTGGAGTTTGGTTTTGCTTGATAAAATATTCCTGCTTTATCAATACTGGTAAGAACTAATAGGAAGTTATTTAATGAATCAGCCACTACCTGCCCGGATGCACCGGTAAACTCAAGTCCGCTTATAGTTCTCATTCTTTGCGTAATTGTAGTATCTGTAAAATTACCTGCTGCATCTTTGAATTTTGATAAGTCAAAATTGATCAAATAATCTTTTTCAGTCTGCAGGTTACTCACAGGTTTCAATTGAACTGTTGCATCATCAGGAAAAAACAAATTAAAAGGAACATTGTTACCTAATGTATCTGTGAAAGTAATAGCAGTTTTTAATTCAGTTGTGTTAAATGCATCATCAAAATAAAATAGAACTGATGGTTCTTTGAAATCAACTCTTCTTAAATCAAGGGGAAAATTATTAAATATTTTAGCAGCTGAAGTATCTTCTCTATCAGAAACTGTCAGATTGGAGTAATCGTCCGTGTAAGTATTTCCTGCCTCATCAACGAGCCTGTCTGCCCGCAGATACATTTCATTTTGACCGGAAAAGCTTTGATCTGTTACGACCACTAATTCTTCCGGTTTTGTATTACCTTTAAATGCGTAAATAATGGAGTACTCAATATTTTCAGTTGAATCTATAATAGAAAAATTATTTGCTGAAATTATGCTTGAATCAACAGGCTTTGAAGTAGTAATCAACACATGGTTTCTATCCGTCATAACTGCACTTACAAGTCGTGGTTTGGTGGTATCAGCAGACATAAGGAAATAATTCAAACCAGTAAAACTTGAGTCTTCATCTTTCAAAGAAATGTCAGCAAAAGGAATTCCTATTTTGTCTGATTCTGCTTGAAACAACATATCTCTAAGCTGATCTTTAATTGCAAATATTCTGAAATTATCTTCAGCTAGTCCGTTAAGCATAAAGTTTCCATTTTTGCCAACCTGAGAAACGTAATCAGGTTTTTGTTTTAAGTAGTCAGTAGTGTCATCAACAATCCTGTACGCAAAAATCAAAACACCATCAGCCTCTTTATCAAAAACTGTTCCTGAAATACTCCGGGTATCAATTTTATCACCAGTTGCAAATAAAATGGTAAATGATTGAGCCATTCTGTTCCGGTTATTTAAGTCAACCACATCAGTTCCGATAGTAACTACATAAGTATAATTATCCCGCAGTCCTTCGGGAAAAGTAACTGTTACGGTTCTTCCGGTCCAGCTGATCTCCAGTTCACCTTCAACAGTTGGTGAAATAAAAATTGCTTCTCTGAAAGACCTCTTATCTACATATTCTGAAAATCTTAGTTTAAAATGATCATCATTAAAGTTAACCTGCCCGTCTTTAGGATAAACTGAGATTATTTCAGGAGGAGTTGTATCTTCTTCGCCTCCGCCGGGCGGCAGTTGATTTGCACAGTTTGATATAAAAATCAAACTTAAAAATGCTAATACAAACTTTATTTTTTTTGCTGCTTTTTTAACCATTCTCTGTATTCCCGTACATACTTTAAGTGTTCAGAATATGTTCTTCCGAAATTATGTCCGCCCTTTCCATCAGCCACAAAATACAAATAACTATGTCTTTCAGGATATAGCACTGCAAGTATAGGATTTTTTCCCGGATTATTTATTGGTCCCGGTGGAAGACCGGCATATTTATAAGTGTTATAGGGTGAATCAATATTTAGATCTCTATACAATAATCTTCTCCATCCATCGGGAAGCAAGTACTGAATAGTTGGATCGGCTTGAAGCCTCATCCCGACTCTGAGCCGGTTGTGATAGACACCTGCAATTCGTGGCATTTCATCAATTAAGTTTGTTTCACCTTTTACAATGGAAGCCAGTGTAATTACTTCATGGATACTGAATCCAATTTCACTTACTCTGGATTTTAGTGTGTCTTGCCAGAAGTCCGTAAAACCGTTGTAGAAGATTCTTATTACTTCCTCAGGTGAACTTCTTTCATATATTTTATAATTACCGGGAAATAAATAACCCTCCATTGTTGGGTGTTCAATTCCCAGTGATTTGACAAATTCAGGATTACGTGCAGTGTTCGCAAATGAAGCACTATCAATCCTGAGATCTCTTCGTACTCTTCCTGAGAGCCACTTTATAGTTTGTCCGTCATTGACTCTGATATTTCTTAAATAATCTGCAGGCCCATGCACCAAAATATCAAGCAAAGCCAGGTAGCTTAAATCATTAGGTAATTTAAAGCGGGCAGCTTTAATTTTTTTTTCAGCACCATATAAAAAAGCAGCAATCCTGAAATTCAATTTATTTGGAATGACCTTTTTATCAGCCAGTCGATCAGCAACAGATAAGAACGGTTCGCCTTCCTTAATTTCAAAAATAACAGGTTCATCAAGGGAATAATGATTCGGAGTAAAAAAAGTAATGTATCCTGCTATGACTATAATCAGAAATAGCGCAAGTACTGCAAATAATTGTTTTTTACTTAAATATTTATTCAAACTCGTTATAAATCATTGAATGATACAATATAATATAAACAAAAATTATTGAGTGAAATTAAAGTCCATCAGAAAAATGATTTTCAGATAGACCCGGGAAGGGCTTGCTTTCGAGCGTATCTCTTATACCTGCAGCGTAAAGTGATTCTCCCCGAAAAGCTATCATAGCAGCATTATCACCACAGTATTCAAAAGCAGGTATAATAAGTTTTACATCATGTTTATTTCCTAATTCGCCGGCTGATTCTCTTAATAATCTGTTGGCAGCAACTCCTCCAACAACTGAAATAGATTTTATATTAAAATTTTGAATTGCTTTCTCAAGTTTTCTAATCAGTGCCTGAACAACTGCAAATTGAAATGAGGCAGCAATGTCATTAATAATTTGTTCATTCATGTTACCATTTAATGATTGAACATATCTCAGTACAGAAGTCTTAATTCCACTGAAGGAAAAATTATACGGATCTTTTAACTGTGCGATTGGAAAATTTATTTTATTTTGATCCCCTTTTATTGCAGCAGCCTGTATTTTAGGTCCACCCGGATAACCAAGCCCAAGCATTTTTGAAACTTTATCAAATGCCTCACCGGCAGCATCATCAACAGTAGAACCGAGTTTTACGATTTCAGTAAAACTTTTTACCAGCAGCAGCAATGTATGTCCGCCCGAGACAACCAATGCAATAAACGGGAATACAGGTTTTTCTTCCATCAGAAAACCTGAAAATATGTGACCCTCGATATGGTTGACACCGATAAAAGGTTTATTAAGTGAGTATGAAAGTCCCTTAGCATATGTTAATCCAACTAATAAAGCTCCAATCAGGCCCGGACCAGCAGTCGCAGTGATCAATTCAACATCATTTAGTGAGATTGAACTTTTTAGAAGAGCTTCTTTAACAAGCGGATTGACAATCTGAAGGTGTGCCCTGCTGGATAATTCCGGTACAACCCCACCGAATTTTTTATGAAAGTCCTGTGAGGAAATTAAATTAGCAGTAATCTTTCCATTCTTTAAAATTGCAACTGATGTTTCATCGCAGGAACTTTCAATACCTATTACAATCATAATCTTCCGAAACTTATAATACTTTTAACAATATGCCCTGCCATTGATGGATTTTCTTTTAATCGTCTTATAGAATAAGCATACCAGTCACTCCCAAATGGTACATACACTCGTACCTTGTAACCATCGTTGTTAATCTTATCTCTTAAATCTTCCCTCACTCCAAGCAGCATCTGAAATTCAAATTTTTCTTTTGGAATATTCATTTCCCTGATAAGTTTATAGGATTCATCAATTAAGTATTTATCGTGAGTTGCTATTCCAACGTAGTTACCATTCTTGACCATTTCAGCAAGCGACTTCATAAAATTATCTCTTACTGCCTGTTTGTCTTTATACGCAATTGAATATGGTTCAACATAAATTCCCTTACATAATCTATAGTTTGTTCCAAGTTTATTTAATATTACAACATCATCATAAGTCCTTTTTAAGTATGATTGAACTACAACACCGACATTTTTATAATTTTCATAAATTCTTTTATATAAATTAATTGTAGCATCTGTATAAGGAGAATCCTCCATATCAATTCTTACAAAATTATTAATTTCTTTAGCTTTTTTAACCAATTCCAGCACCTGATCATATGCATAATCCTCATCAATGGCTAAACCCATTTGAGTCGGTTTAATGGAAAGGTTAGATAATAACTTATTTTTTTGAATGGCATTTAGAACTTCGAGGCAGGCATTTTTTGAAGCAATAGCTTCCTCTTTATTCGTGACTGACTCCCCCAATACATCCATAGTTGCATAAATACCTTTGGAATTTAAATCCTGAACGGTTTTAATTCCATGTTCCAAACTTTCACCGGCAATGTATTTTTTTGAAAAGAACCCCACTACCGACTTAGGCATCAATTGTACAATTTGAACTATGAGCTTATTGAATATTGACACTGCAAACTCCTTTAAATTGTCAAAGCAAAATTAACCAAATTTAGTAATGAATAAAATTCCGGTTAAGGCTCAGTTAATCTGCAGGTTCTTAATTAAGTATCTTTACCCGGTTTGGGTTGATCGAGAAGAATAAATAAAAGTTTAGCCTTTTTCTTTAAGGAAATTAAATCTGAATTATTTTCAAATATAAAATCTGCTCTTTTAAGTTTTTCGTCTTGAGGAATTTGCATATTCTCCCGTTCTGCAAATTGTTCTTTGGTATATCCGTCTGATTTTTTCTTCCGCTGAAATCTCAATTCCCTTTCAGCCGTTATCAGGATTATATAATCAAACAGGCTTTCCATATCAGCTTCGTATATAAGTGCGGCTTCTAAAAAGATTATATCTATGTTTTTGAGGAAAAAATCCATCAGTTCAATAGATTTGCTTATTACTTTTGGATGAAGAATGGATTCCAAATAAGCAAGATTCTGCTTGTCACTAAATACTTTTTCAGCTAGATTTTTTTTGTTCAGTATGCCATTCTGATAGGAATCCTTTCCGAATTTCTGAATAACTTTTTCTTTTACTGAAATATCTTTAGAAAGAATATCTTTAGAAAGTTCATCAGCATAAATGACTTTAAAACCCTCTTCTTCAATAAATTTTGAAAAGGAGGATTTTCCTGAACCAATATTACCTGTTACAGCAATTTTTAATTTGTTTTTACTCATAAAAAAGAAAGGGCTAGGCAGCCCTTTACTTAATATTATTTAGCATAGCCAATTTTTCTAACTTCACGAATTACTGTAACTTTTATCTGACCGGGATAGTCCATTTCTTCTTCAATCTTAGAGGCAATATCATGAGCAAGTTTTTCTGCAAAAATATCATCAACCTTTTCCTGTTCAACTACAACTCTTATTTCTCTTCCAGCCTGTATGGCATAAGTTTTTGCTACCCCTTCAAAAGATTTTGCCAATAGTTCCAGATTCTCAAGGCGCTTTACATAACCTTCAAGCGGTTCCCTTCTGGCACCGGGTCTGGCACCACTAATTGCATCAGCTGCCTGCACAAGTGCTGCAATCGGATGTTCCATTTCAATATCTTCGTGATGTGAACCAACTGCATTAATTACAATGGGGTGTTCTTTGAATTTTTTCGTAAGGTCATAACCAATTAAAGCATGAGGACCTTCAATATTTTTATCAACAGTTTTACCAACATCATGAAGTAAACCAGATCTTTTTGCAAGTGTTGTATCAAGGCCAATTTCTGATGCCATTATTCCGGTAAGATAAGCTACTTCAATACTGTGCTGAAGAAGGTTTTGCCCGTAACTTGATCTATATTTCATTCTTCCGATATGTTTGACCAATTCCGGGTGCATATTATGAAGGTTAAGCTGAAGGATGGTATTTTCACCTTCTCTGATTAGTTCTTCCTCAAGTTCTGTTGTAACTTTTAGCACTACTTCTTCAATACGGGCCGGATGAATTCTGCCATCTGCAATAAGTCGTTCGAGTGAAACTCTAGCAATTTCTCTTCTGAATTGATCAAACGAAGAAAGTATAACTGCTTCGGGGGTATCATCAACTATCACATCAACACCAGTTGCAGCCTCGAAAGCGCGTATGTTCCTACCTTCTTTACCTATTATACGACCTTTCATTTCATCGTTCTGAATTTGAACAACAGAAACGGTAGTTTCTATTGAATGATCAGCAGCGGTTCGTTGAATAGCCTGAACAATGATTTTCTGTGCTTCTTTTTTGGCTTCCAGCTTAGCTCTATCCTGAATTTCCTTAATCGTCTGAATAGCATCCTGTTTAGCATGCTGAACCATGTTTTCCATAAGCATTTTTTTCGCTTCATCGGAACTAAGCCCTGAAATTTTTTCTAATCTATCATTCTGTTCAGATTCAAGCCGCTGAACTTCTGAAGTGCGCTGTTCTAACTGCGTTTTAAGTTCAAGGAGATCTTTTTCAAGTTTCCTGTTATCTTTTTCTTTTTTTAGTACAAGATCAAATTTTCGTTCGCTGTTCTCTTCTCTCGCCTGAATTTGTTTTTCAAGGTTAGTAATCTTCTGTCGTTTCTGATTAACCTCAGCATCGAATTCAACTTTCTTTTTGTACCATTCATCTTTAACTTCTAATAACTTTTCTCTCTTAAGATTATTAGCTTCCTTCTGTGCATCCTGAACAATAAGTTTAGATCTTTCTTCAGCAGAGGCAATACTTTTTTTGCCAACTCTTGAATTAAACCACCATCCAAGGTAAAAGAACAATACCATCAAAATAACAATCATCGGTATTATAATAATTAATTCCATCTTTCCTCCATGTGGAATAAGAAATTTAATAACCGCACTGCTGCATTTGATAAATAGGGTAAACCCTATTTATACACGCTCGGGAATACGCTCGAACGTTTTTTACTTCCACTGTCCCGATAAAATCAGGATTCCCGACAAGTCGGGATGAGGCCTGTAATACTCGCCGAAGTCCGTGCTCCCTATTAGATCTAACTGTTAGTTTTCTATTTATGCTATACAGCAGCGCGGAAGAAATTTAAGATGGGTCAGGCACTTCCGATTCTTTGAGAAGAAGCTTTATCTTTTTAACCTTATCTGAAGCTTGTATCAGGAATTCCCTGTTCTTATTCTTTTCAATAAACAGATCGTACGCTATATTAAGACATGCTATAATTGCTATTGTTTGTGCAGGCTGATCAGGAAGTTCGTCCTTAGTTTCTTCCATTACTTTATTCACATATATAGCCAGTTCTTTAGCTATCTCTTCATTCTCTACTAGCAGGGAATATTCTTTGTCAAATATTTTAATTTTCAGCTTCTTTTTATCGGTCATGATGTCTGTCCATCTAACAAACAGTTAATAATAAAAATGTTTTACACCTGCCTGTCGGCAGATAAATGATAATCAATTTTAGAAATTACATCCTGTAATTTTGCCTTTAAACCTTCCCGTTCTTTTGAGTTCAATAGATTAAAAGTATCGGGTTGTTTTTTAAGGTTTTCGATTTCAATTTCAAGTTCAGTTAATTTACTTTTTAATAAAGAATTTTCTTGCTTGAATCGCTGGATAATTGAATCCGATTCATCTGTTCTTAAAGCATTATCCCGTATTTGATCTTTCAAAGTAGCAACTTCTGCTTCAATTGAAGATAAATCATTTATCAATATCTCATATTTCGAAAGATCCACTTATTTTCTTCCTCTTAATGTTGCACTAAATTCTATTGATACTTTCTTTATTAAATCATTAAACTCTTTTTCAACTTCTTCTTCCGTTAATGTTCTGCTCTCATCAAAAAACTCTAATGTAAAAGCCATACTTTTTTTACCAGCCCCGAGAGTTTCACTTTCAAATATGTCAAATAAATCCACTTTCTTAAGTAAGGAAGAAGAACTCTTTGAAATATAATCATTTACATCACCATAATTAACTGAAATATCAAATATAAAAGCAAAATCTCTTATAACTTTTGGATATTTAAGCGGTTCAGTAAATTTTTTCGGCAGAGCAGTTATTTGTTTTAGCGTATCGAGATTAAATTCAAAACAAAAAACATCCTGATCAATTTCAAACAGTTGTAATATTTGTTTTTTTACTTTTCCGCCAGCCCCAATTGGCTCAGAATTATAGGTAAAAGCAAAATTTAAGTCATATTTACTATTTACATCGGAATAATATAAATCGGTTAAAACATTGTCAAGCGAAATTTTCTGAATAAATGTTTTAAGTAATCCTTTAAGTGAATAAAAATCAAACATCTTTTCAGCAGAATTCCAGGTTTTTTCAGTCTCTTTTCCGCTTAATACAAAAATGATATTTTGATTTTCATTAAAATCTTCAAAAGAATCAATTTTGTTATTATTTAATCTTTCAAAAACATTTCCAATTTCAAATAAGGCTAAATCCTTAACACCCTTATTAAGATTTCTAGCAACAACGGAAAGCACGCCTGGCAACAATGAAGTTCTTAAATTTGCCATATCTTCGCTTAAAGGATTTGATAATGCAATTGGTTCACCACATAGTTGCGAAAATTGCTCTGAAACAAGTGGGTTATTTATCATTTCATAAAAGCCGAGAGAAATTGCAGCATCACGAATTTTATCAGCAAATTCAGAATCATCATGCTTTTCACCAAGCGTAATATTGATTTTTGATATGGTTGGAATATTATCGTACCCGTGAATCCTTGCTATCTCCTCTATCAAATCTATTTCACGTTCAACATCTGGTCTGAATCCAGGAATTGAAAGAGTTAAAAAGTTTTCATCTTTCTCAAGTTCTTTAAATCCTAATCGATACAATATATTATTAATTTTTTCTTGTGGAATATCGTATCCAAGATTTTTCTTAACACTATTATATCTTAATTGTACTTCTTTGTTTTTTAGTTTAACAGGATACGCATCAATACTGCCTTTGCAAATCTTGCCACCTGAAACTTCGGCAATCAACTGCGCAGCTCTTTCAGCGGCAAAAAGAACATTATTAAAATCGGTTCCTCTTTCGAATCTGTATGATGAATCTGAACTAAGTTGTAGTTTTTTTGAAGTTTTTCTTATACTTGATGGATTGAAATATGCACTTTCAATCAAAATATTTTTAGTTGACTGTGAAATCTCAGAATTTTCACCACCCATTACACCTGCTATAGCCACTTCCCTTTCGCCATCGCAAATCATTAAAGTCTCCGCCGGCAGATTTCTTTCTTTAGAATCAAGAGTTGTGAACCTCTTTTCCTGTGCTGTGCTTTTAACAACTATTTTTTGCCCGGCTAGAAGATCAAGATCAAAAGCGTGAAGAGGCTGTCCTAATTCGTGGAGTATGAAATTAGTTACATCAACAATATTGTTTATTGGTCTCAATCCGATCTGTGTTATCTTTTTTTTCAACCAGTTGGGAGATTCAAGTATTTGAACATCCTTAACAACTTTAGCGACGTATCTTGGACAGTTAGTACTATCCTGAATTTCAATCGAGGCAAGGGAATTTATATCATAATCAGATTCTATATAATTAAGTGCGGGATATTTCAATTCTTTGTTAAATATAGCTGCAAGATCTCTGGCAACTCCAATATGCGATAATGCATCCGGTCGATTTGGAGTAACACCAATTTCCATAATCACATCATCAAGCCCAAGTGCTCTTGAAATTTCTGTACCTGCATAAAGCTGACTATCCAGAACCATTATTCCGGAGTGGTCCTCACTTAGAAGAAGTTCATCTTCAGCACAAATCATTCCGTGCGATTCAACTCCGCGTATTTTTGCTTTCTTAAGTTGAATTTTTCCGTTTGGAATTACAGCACCAACAGAAGCAAATACAACCTTTTGTCCGGCTTCAACATTAGGTGCACCGCAAATTACCTGAAGTTCATCCTTACCGTCAAAAACTTTACAAACAGAAAGCTTGTCGGCATTAGGATGTTTTTGAACTTCTTTGACCTCTCCTACAATAATATTTCTATAGAGTTCGGACTGATCGGTATAGTCTTCAACTTCAAGACCCGACATAGTTAGTTCGTGAACAATTTCTGAAACAGGGATTCCGTTCAGATCAACATAGTCTTTTAACCAATTAAGTGAGATTCTCAATTTTTACTCCGCATCAAAACTGTTTTAAGAATCTAAGATCATTTTCAAAATACATTCTTATATCCGTTATTCCATATTTTAGAAGGCCAATTCTTTCAATGCCCATTCCAAAAGCATAACCGGTAAACTTTTCAGGATCAACGTCAACATAATTGAATACATTGGGATCTACCATACCGCAACCTAAAATTTCAAGCCATCCGGTATTTTTACAGATCTTACAGCCTTTACCCTTGCAAAGGAAACACGTTATATCCATTTCAGCGCTTGGTTCAGTAAAAGGAAAGAAACTTGGTCGGAATCGGTACTTTAAGTTTTCACCATAAAACTGCTTTGCAAAAGACACAAGTGTGCCTTTCAGTTCTGCAAAGGTTACACCCGTATCAACATAAATTCCATCAACCTGGTGGAACATACAATAACTTCTTGCGCTAACTGCTTCGTTTCTATAAACTCTGCCGGGCATAATTGCTCTAACCGGTGGTTTATGATTTTCCAAAATTCTTACCTGAACAGGAGTTGTATGTGTTCTTAAAAGAAATTTTTCACTGATAAAGAAAGTGTCCTGCATATCCCTGGCAGGATGATCAGCAGGAAAATTCAGAGCTTCAAAGTTATAATAATCTGATTCAACCTCAGGACCTTCATAAACTGAGAATCCAAGTCCTTTAAAAATAGATTTTATTTCATCAAGAGTTTGTGTGAGAATATGTTTACCACCAATTTTGTATTGATAGCCGGGTAGTGTTAAATCGATTTGGGATTTTTTATCATCCCTGTGGGTGTTAAATTCTTTCTGCTTCGAATCAAATATTTCAGTCAGCTCACTTCTAAGAAGATTTAAATTCTTACCTGCCTGAGGTTTTTGTTCTTTCGGAATATCTTTGAGTTTATCAAATAGTTGTGAAAGGAGTCCGTTTCTGCTAAGAAACTTAATTCTGATTTGCTCCAAATCTGTATTCGATTTGGCTTCATCAATAACTTTGATGAAATCCTTTTTTATTGATATTACCTGATCATCTAGCATAGTATTTAAAATAGAAAAATACCCTCAGATCTGTTAGGTTTAAGTCAATCTCTGAGGGTATTTAAAATTAGTTGTTTGAAAATTTTACTAATTCAGTGAAGGCAGCGGGATTTTCAACAGCAAGGCTGGCAAGAACTTTTCTGTTGATCTCAACACCTTTCTTATTCATCGAGTCAATCAATTTAGAATAAGTAGTTCCATTTTCTCTGGCAGCAGCGTTTATACGAACAATCCATAATTGTCTGAAAGTTCTCTTTTTAAGTTTTCTATCTCTGTAAGCGTGAACCAGACCTTTTTCCACTGAATTTTTAGCTATAGTATAAACTTTGCTTCTGCTTCCCCAATAACCTTTAGCAAGCTTAAGCACTTTTTTTCTTCTTCTGTGCGAAGCAACTTTATTCTTAGAACGTGGCATCTTTTTCCTCTATCTTATTGAAGCATTATTTTTAAACGTTTTTCTTCAGCATCAGAAACCATAGTTGGCTTTCTTAACTGTCTTTTTCTCTTGGTTGATTTTGAAGTGAGAATATGGCTTTTATAAGCTTTTTTCCTCTTAAATCTACCTGAGGCTGTCTTCTTAAATGATTTTGAAGCACCTCTGTTACTTTTCATTTTAGGCATAATTTAATCCTGTTTTATTTCTTTTTTCCTTTTTTCGATTGTGGAGCTAAAATAATATTCATGTTTCTCCCCTCCATTTTAATAGGAGATTCCACTTTAGCAAGGTCATCCATTCTTTCAATAAACCTATTTAAAAGATCTTCGCCCATTTCCTTATAAGCCATTTCTCTTCCTTTAAACATAACCGAAACTTTAACTTTATTGCCTTCTTCTAAAAAGTTAATGGCATGCTTAGCTTTAAAATCAAAATCGTGAACATCAGTATTGGGATGAAGTCTTATTTCTTTAAGAATACTTACAGTTTGATTTTTTCTTTGAATCTTTTCACGTTTTTGCTGCTCGTATTTAAACTTACCGAAATCAATAATTTTACAAACCGGAGGCACAGCCTGAGGAGCAATTTCTACAAGATCAAAACCACGTTCTTCCGAAAGACGGATTGCATCACGAACAGTAAAAATTCCCAACTGGGTACCATCAACATCTATAACCCTCACTTTCGAAGTTTTAATTTCTTCATTTATCCTAACGGATGATTTTTGAGCGATATTTGGCCTCTTTAAAATGTTATTTAATTTTTCTTTGAAATTTGAACTACAATTTTATCAATAAATTCAGACAAAGCCAAAGCACCCTGATCTCCCTCTTTATGCCTGCGAACAGATACAGTTCCGGCTTCTTTTTCCTTTTCTCCAACAATAAGCATATAAGGTACTTTTTTAGTTTCCCAATCCCTGATCTTGTATCCGATCTTCTCGTTACGTTCATCCAGTTCAACTCTGAAACCTTTATTTACAAGTTCCTGTTTAACGGTTCGGGCATAATCAAAGAAATTTTGGGAAACCGGAACTACAGCTGCCTGAACCGGAGCCAGCCAAAGAGGAAAATCACCGGCAAAATGTTCTAATAGAATACCAAAAAATCTTTCTATTGACCCTAGCAGAGCACGATGTACCATATAAGGTCTGTGTTCTTTACCATCTTCTCCTACATAATTCATATCAAATCTTTCAGGCAGGTTAAAGTCAAACTGAATTGTACTTAACTGCCACTCCCGGTTCAGTGCATCTTTTATTTTTATATCTATCTTAGGACCATAAAAAGCACCTCCGCCTTCATCAACTTCATAAGAAAGATCTTCAGATTCTAAAGCACGCTTTAAAGAATTTTGTGCCTTTATCCAAAGATCATGTTCACCGACAGCATCTTCAGGTTTAGTTGAAAGATAGAACTTCATATCTGTAAAACCGAATGCACCCAGAACCATTTTAGCAAATCTGATAGTTCTTATTATTTCATCCTCAACCTGTTCATGAGTACAGAATATGTGTGCATCATCCTGTGTAAAACCTCTTACACGGAGTAAACCGTGCAGCACACCGCTTTTCTCATAACGGTAAACTGTACCCAACTCTGCCCAGCGCAGAGGAAGATCCCTGTAACTTCTCAAATGTGTTTTATATATCATAATATGAAAAGGACAGTTCATCGGTTTGATGTAATAATCCTGCTCATCTATTTTCATTCCAGTGTACATACTGTCTTTATAAAAATCCAGGTGCCCTGAAGTTTCCCACAACCAGCTTTTACCCATATGAGGTGAGTATAAAACTTCGTAACCGTTTTCAAGATGAGCTTTACGCCAGAAGTCTTCAATCTCCAATCTTATTCTTGCGCCTTTTGGATGCCAGTAGATAAGCCCTGCCCCAGCCTCCTCGTGAACGCTGTAAAGGTCTAATTGTTTTCCAAGTTTTCGATGATCTCTTTTTTTAGCTTCTTCAAGAAAGGCTATGTAATCATCAAGCATCTTTTTCTTAGGAAATGATATGCCGTAAATTCTTTGCATTCTTTTATTATGTTCATCACCTCTCCAATAGGAACCGGAAACACTCAGAAGCTTTACGTATTTAATTTTTCCTGCTGAGGGAAGATGCGGACCTCGGCAAAGATCTGTAAAATCTCCTTCTTCATAAATGCTGATCTTTTCTGAATTCTCATCTAATTCATCCAGAATTTCAAGTTTATAATTGTCACCCTTTTCTTTAAAGTACTCAATAGCTTCCTGCTTAGAAAGGTCTTTACGCTTGAAGGAGCAATTATCTTTGGAGATATCCTCCATTCGCTTTTCAATCTGAGAGAGATCCTCTTCAGATAATTGAGAGTTTATATCGATATCATAGTAAAAACCATTATCAATTGCAGGACCAACACCGAACTTTGCCTCCGGATAAATAGATTGAACAGCATGAGCCATTAAATGTGAAGATGAATGCCAGTAAACTTCCTTTCCTTCTTCATCATTAAAAGAGAGAAATCTGATCTCACCATTTTCGTCAATTGGTCGATGCAGATCTCTTATCGAGCCATTGAAGTTTGCAGCAAGTGCATCCTCAGCAAGTCGGTTTGAAATGGATTGAGCAATTTGATAGGCTGTAATACCCTTTTCAAATTCTTTAACTGCGCCGTCAGGAAATGTTATTTTAATTTTATTCATATCTATCAACTTAATAAAAAAAATCGGAGTTAACTCCGATGTTGTGGGCTCTAAAGGATTCGAACCTTTGACCTTCTGCACGTCAAGCAGACGCTCTAACCAACTGAGCTAAGAGCCCGAAGTTTAATTAGAAACTATAAATCGGGAATTAGGAATTAAAAAAAATCAACATTCCTAATTCGCAATCCTTAATTAATTTGTACCGAGGGCCGGACTCGAACCGGCACGGGTGAAAACACCCACAGGATTTTAAGTCCTGTGCGTCTACCAATTCCGCCACCCCGGCAGAAATTATAACAAGTTAGGTTTATCGCCCAATTAAGAGTGGTAATCCAATCCTTGCTCTTCCCACAATTACGTATAAGCTTTAATTTTAGCGTGTAAATATAGATATAGAGTATTTTTTTTGCAAGAAACCATATAAAAAGTTTCAATACGGAAAATTTAAGTTTATGCATACTAAAAACCACTCATTATTAATATTTATGTTCTCAATTATAAGAACTCCATTTTCTCAATTCTGCTTAAAGTATAAATTAATATTTTTCATTTTTGTATTAGATTAAATTAAATACGGTTTTTGTTTTACGTAGTTGTGGCATATACTTTGTCAAAATGAGGCGATTTTACAATTTTTATTTTTTATTTATCAATTGTTAAGATTTACATAACTTTAGGATACTAATTTCATTTCCCCAAAGGATATTCAATGAACATCACACACATAGAACATATAGGTATTGCTGTTAAAAATCTGCATGAATCAATAAAATTTTATGAAAATATTCTTGGACTAAAATGTTACTCAATTGAGGAAGTAGCAGATCAAAAAGTTAAGACTGCATTCTTTCAGGTTGGCCAAACTAAAATTGAATTACTTGAATCAACTGATCCTGATGGACCGATTGGAAAGTTTATTGACAAAAAAGGTGAAGGTATTCATCATATAGCATACGCAGTAACTGACCTGCCGGCAGCACTTCAACATGCCAAAACAAGTGAGATAAAACTTATTGATGAGAATCCAAGAAAAGGTGCGGAAGGATTAAACATTGCATTCCTTCACCCAAAATCAACAAATGGAGTTCTTACAGAATTTTGTTCAATCCCGTAAAAAAGATTTTAAATTTAACTTATTACAAATGGAACAATCATTATGATGGAAGATAAAATTAAAGAGCTGATGGCTCTTCGCCAGCAGGCAAGACTCGGCGGCGGTGAAAAACGTATTGCATCACAGCATAAAAAAGGTAAACTAACTGCAAGAGAAAGGCTTGATCTTCTTCTCGATGAAGGAAGTTTTGAAGAATTCGATATGTTCGTCTGTCACCGAAGCATTGACTTTGGTTTAGATAAAGAAACTTATCTATCTGATGGTGTAGTTACCGGTTATGGTACTATTGACGGCAGATTAGTTTATGTGTTCTCACAGGATTTTACAGTTTTCGGCGGTTCGCTTTCTGAAATGTATGCTCAAAAAATCTGCAAGATAATGGATAAGGCAATTAAAGTCGGTGCACCCGTTATCGGTATCAACGATAGCGGTGGAGCTAGGATCCAGGAAGGTGTTAAAAGTCTTGGCGGTTATGCAGATATATTTCAAAGAAATATTCTTGCCTCCGGTGTAGTTCCGCAGATATCAGCAGTATTCGGTCCTTGTGCCGGCGGTGCTGTATACTCACCCGCTCTTACTGACTTCATTATTATGACTAAGTCCACAAGTTATATGTTTGTTACCGGACCCAAAGTAGTTAAAACTGTTACCGGTGAAGAGGTAACAGATGAAGAGCTTGGCGGAGCTATGATTCACGGCACTAAATCTGGTGTAACCCATTTTGTTGCCGATGATGAGTATGAAGGAATTTCTCTAATAAGAAAATTATTAAGCTATCTTCCCCAGAATAACCTTGAAGATCCGCCGCTGTCTCCCTGCGATGATCCTATAGACAGATTAGAAGACTCTTTAAATTCTATTATACCTGAAGTAACAACAAAACCTTACGATGTTAAAGACGTCATCCATGCCGTTGTGGATTACAATGAATTTCTGGAAGTAGCAAGACATTATGCCCCAAATATTGTTACTGGTTTTGCGCGGTTTAACGGAATGCCGGTTGGAATAGTGGCAAATCAACCTAATTATCTTGCCGGTGTACTTGATATTAATGCATCAAGAAAAGCAGCAAGGTTTGTAAGGTTTTGTGATTCGTTTAATATACCTATCGTTACATTCGTTGATGTACCCGGCTTCTTACCAGGTACATCACAGGAATACGGCGGTATTATTATTCACGGAGCAAAACTACTATTTGCATACGGAGAAGCTACTGTTCCAAAAGTAACAGTTATCCTTCGAAAAGCATACGGCGGTGCTTATGACGTTATGAGTTCAAAACACTTGCGTGGTGATATTAACTACGCCTGGCCAAGTGCCGAAATTGCAGTGATGGGTCCAAAAGGTGCCATAGAAGTGTTGCATCATAAAGAACTGCAATTAATTACTGATACTGAACAGAGAATTAAATTCCTTAAAGATCGCGAAGAAGAATACAGGAAAAAATTTGCAACTCCCTATGTTGCAGCCAAGTATGGTTATATAGATGATGTGATTGAACCAAGGAATACAAGATTCAGAGTGATTCGTGCTCTACAATCTCTTTCTACAAAGAAAGATTCAAATCCTCCGAAAAAACATTCAAATATTCCTTTATAGCGGAGGTTAATTATATGATATTTAATTTAATATTAACAAAACTATTAGCTGTTATTCAATACGCTCAATCAGATTCACTTCTTCAGCATATTCATGAAAATGCCGAAGAGTTTGAGGAAGTAGACCCTGTTGGATTTGGTTTAGCTGCAGTTGGAATTGCTGTCGTTTTCTCCTCGCTGCTTCTTCTGTATGTTGTTTTTCTTAACCTTACTAAATTAATTCAGTCGCAGAGTAAAAAGAAACGATTAAAAGAAGGTCATTCAGAATCATCTGTAAAAGAAACAGAATTAACCGGAGAAATAAACGCTGCTATATCAGCAGCTTTATATTTTTATTCCCAGGAACTGCACGATCAGGAAAGTGAAGTGCTTACAATTAACAGAGTTTCAAGAACATATTCCCCGTGGAGTTCAAAAATTTACGGGTTAAGACAAAATCCACGATAACAAGGATTATCTGCTATGAAAAATTTTAAGTTTACAATTCACGGTAATAAATACGATGTTAACGTTGTTAATGTTGAAGATAATATTGCCGAAATAGAAGTTAACGGAACTACATATAAAGTTGAAGTCGATAAAACCCTGCAACAATCTAAAACACCTAAACTTGTGCGCTCGTTATCTGTGCCTTCTACAGATTCCGCAGCCTCAACAACAAAAACCGCTGCACCGAAAGCTCCTAAAGGAACGGGATTGATAAAATCACCGCTTCCCGGTGTTATTCTTGAGATACATGTCAAGGTTGGTGACCAGATTAAAATCGGAACAAAGTTGATTACCCTTGAGGCTATGAAAATGGAAAACAATATTAACTCCGATAAAGAAGGAACAGTTAAATCAATAAATATTGGTAAAGGAGATTCTGTTCTTGAAGGTGATGTATTAATTGAAATAGGGGCTTAGTATGGAGAAGTTTTTCTATTTTATTTTAGATGGTTTCGAACAGTTCTTCCGGTATACTGGTTTTGCCAATCTTACTTATGGGCACGCAATAATGATTGCGATAGGACTGATATTCATTTATTTGGCCATCACAAAGGATTATGAACCTTTACTTTTAATACCCATTGGATTCGGCGTACTTCTGGGTAATATTCCCTTCTTAGAATCTGCTAATCTTCAGCTTGGCGTTTATGAACCTGGCAGTGTAATGAATTATCTATACTTTGGCGTATTGTACGGGGTCTATCCTCCGCTGATTTTCCTTGGTATTGGTGCAATGACAGATTTTTCTACTCTTCTTTCAAATCCTAAACTGATTTTGCTGGGTGCTGCAGCTCAGATTGGTATTTTCGGTGCTTACACTATTGCGTTACTTTTAGGTTTTCTACCTGAACAAGCAGCCTCAATTGCCATTATTGGCGGTGCAGATGGACCAACGGCTATATTTCTTTCATCAAAACTAGCCCCGGAATTAATGGGCGCAATTGCAATTTCTGCTTACTCTTATATGGCACTTGTTCCTGTTATTCAGCCCCCGATTATGAGGTTATTAACTAATGACAAAGAACGCCGGATAAGAATGAAACCGCCTAGAACGGTTTCAAAAACTGAAAAGATAATGTTTCCAATAGTTGGTCTCTTGCTTACAACATTTATTACCCCATCAGCACTGCCTTTACTTGGAATGTTGTTCTTCGGTAATCTTCTTAAGGAAAGCGGTGTAACAAAAAGACTGGCAGATACCGCAAAAGGTCCTCTGATTGATATAGTAACGATTCTTATAGGTGTAACTGTTGGTGCTTCCACTCAGGCAACAACATTTCTTACTCCGGCTTCAGTGGGAATTTTTGCACTGGGAGCTGTTTCCTTTATTATTGCAACCACGGGTGGAGTTTTATTTGCTAAGTTTATGAATCTATTCCTGAGTGAAGAGAACAAAATAAATCCGCTTATTGGTAACTCGGGTGTTTCTGCAGTACCTGACAGTGCCAGAGTATCCCAGATGATTGGATTACAATACGATAAGACTAATCATTTACTGATGCATGCAATGGCTCCAAACGTAGCAGGAGTTATCGGAAGTGCAGTTGCGGCTGGTATTTTATTAAGCTTCTTCGTGGGATAGACTATGTGACGCAGGTCTAAATTATTACTGAGGTTGAGACTAAGATTAAGAAATCTAATTGATCAATCTAAATAAATAGTTCAATCATCAAACCTGTCTCCCGTTAGTGAGGTTTGAACTCTGAACCTTGATCTTTCTACTTTTAACCTATAGCATCTGTTATCCGGCATCTATTATCTAGCATCCAGAATCCGGCATAAACAAGTCAACTACAAACGCTATTACACTATGCTTCATAAATCATCCAACCTGCCTTTGTCTGAGAGACAGGTTCATCCTTTCTAATTAATAATTGTCTCAAATCCTTAACTGATCAACTTAACGGTGATCTTCATTAAACTTTTTTAATCTGTATTCAAGATCATCAAACTGGCTGCGCTGAACAAGCGATACGCAGGCACGAATTCCTTCAGTTCTCGCACTTCCGGTTATTATAAGTGATATTGCACTTATACCGTAATAAAGTAACTCTTTAAGCAATCCCTCTCCACTTAAACCGGGATAAGAAAAAGTAAAGTAAAATCCATCGGCAATAGGTTGATCTTCATCCTTATCATAAACAATTTTGAATCCATTATCTGTAAATAATTTTTTCATGATTTTCGCCTTCTCACCGTATTCGCGGACAACCTCAACAAAGTTAAATTCGCCATCATTAACTGCCTTTAAAATGGCTGCCAATGCATATTGGGATGAGTGTGTTATTCCTGCACTAAGAGCATAAACACTGCCGAAAATCATTGCATAACCAAATCGGTCTGATGAATAATATTTCTTAAGACCGGGATATTTTCTTTCAAAAAGATTGTCTGATATTACCATTAGTCCGATTCTCTGCCCTGCATAACTAAATGCTTTTGAACTGGAAATAAGAAACACGTAATTATCAGTATAGTTTGCCACAGACGGCTGATAAGGCGGTTCACCGGGTTTAGACATATCCATTCTGAAATCCATTGCAAAATATGCGAGATCTTCAAGAACAATAACGTCATATTTATTTGCAAGCTCACCGATGATCTTTAATTCTTTTTCAGTAAAACATATCCACGATGGGTTATTAGGATTAGAATATAAAACACAGGATATATTTCCTTTTGATAGATAGCTCTCTAACTTATCCTTGAGTTTATCTCCCCGATAATTATAAACATCGAATGCTTCAAACTTCTGTCCAAGTACTTTTAACTGCTGCTTGTGAACAGGAAAACCCGGGTCAATAAAAAGTGTAGTATCTTTTTTAGGATCAAGCCGGTTGCAGGTAAGAAATGCAGCAAAACTTCCCTGCATAGATCCAACAGTGGGAATGCACCCTTCAGCACTAACCTCTTTATTCATAAATAACTTTACAAATCTAGATGCTTCCAATTTAAGATCAGGTATGCCGAAAATATCCGGATAAATAGAGGCAACACCATTTCTTAATGCTTTAATTTCGGCTTCAATTCCTATTTGAGTAGCGGGTAAACCTGGTATTCCCATTTCCATTCGCACAAAACGCTCACCGGAAGCTTTTTCGATGTTATCAACCAGGCGCTTTATTTCTCTTATGGAAGCAGTGCCAACATTTTCCAGTTTACTTTCATTAATTTTTTGTGAGACGATTTCAAAATCAATTGGTGTGCTTTTTTTAGATGATAAATTCATTGTTACACCTCAGGTAAGTTGGAAGAAATTTTATAATTTCATATTAGAATATTCAACAAAATTTATATAGTAAAATAAGGAATTAAACATTAAGTTTATGATGGAAATTTTGAAATAGTTTAGTTGAAAAGTTTTTCCGGGTAAAATAAATTAGCAGATAAAATTTCCCCTATCATAATTTTTGTAAAAGATATTTCATCGTCGCGGGGGAAGTTTTTTCTTTAGTACAAGGTTTATAAGTTTTTGTTTTACTAAAGAATGAGTAGTTCACTTTATCAATATTTTCTATACCTTATAACCTTTCATTATATTTTTTCACAGAAGAATTTATTCACTTTGCTGTTTCACTAAACCGGATTTTTTCTTTAATAATCCGGGATATTTAATTTTTTGGATATCAGATTTAAACTGGTTATGTAACTCACATGGCGAAGCTGTGTCCAAATTGTTAAGACGGCATAAATATTGCTCGAAAAAATCGAATTTTAACTAACATAGATACGACTATTTATATAAAATAAAGCTTTTAACGCCATTTATATTATTTCCGTAATTCTTATTTATAAATTCTTTTTCTTTTTCCGGAATTATTGACATATGTCGATCCTTATTCGCTTTAATTTGATAAAGTTTCTCGTTTTAAGATAATCAAAACTGACTGAAATTTGATATTTAAATGAGCATCTGTTATCCAGTCAGTTAAAAATAATTCATTAGAATAAAATTATTTAATCATCAACTCAAAATAATTTACTATCAAAAGGCATAAACTGTTATGAAAAAAGCACTCTTAGAAAAAATAAATAATAAAACTGCAACCGTAGGTATAATTGGTATGGGCTATGTTGGTCTCCCCTTAGCACTTGAGTTTGCAGAAAAAGGATTTCTTACAATTGGATTTGATATTGATGAAAAAAAGATACCTCTTCTTAATTCCGGTTCCAGTTATATAAATCATATTAAAGCGGATAAGATTAAAAAAGTGGTTGACAGCAAAAAATTCTTTGCAACAACAGACTTTAGTAAATTGACTGAAACAGATGCAATTATCATTTGTGTGCCCACTCCGCTTAATGAACACCGTGAACCGGATATGACTTACATTGAAAACTCCGGAAAAGTTATTGCAAAATATCTTAAAGCCGGTCAATTCGTAGCTTTAGAATCATCCACATATCCCGGAACTACAGAAGAGATATTACAGCCCTTATTCGAAGAAGCTCCAATTATACAGGGCTCAGGTAAAAATAATTTTACTGTTGGTAAGGATTTCTATCTAGCCTTTTCGCCGGAACGAGAGGATCCAAATAACCTGAAATATTCAACCGCTACAATTCCAAAAGTGGTTGGTGGCGTTACTCCTGACTGTTTGGAAATTGCATTGTCTTTGTACAATCATGTAATTATCCAAACCGTTCCTGTATCTTCGCCAAGAGCTGCTGAAGCAACGAAGCTTTTAGAAAATATTTATCGCTCAATCAATATTGCCCTGGTTAACGAACTTAAGATGGTTTTTGAGAGAATGGACATTGATGTTTGGGAAGTTGTTGATGCAGCGGCAACTAAACCATTTGGTTTTCAGGCATTCTATCCGGGTCCCGGCTTAGGAGGCCACTGCATTCCGATTGATCCATTTTATCTTACCTGGAAAGCCCGTGAATATGATATTAACACGAAGTTCATAGAACTTGCAGGTGAAATTAATACTTTTATGCCTTACTATGTTATTGAAAAGGCGGCAGAGGTTCTGAATAAAAATAAAAAATCTCTGAATGGTTCTAAAATTCTAATACTTGGTGCTGCTTATAAAAAAGATATTGATGACATGCGTGAGTCTCCTTCTCTAAAGCTGATTGAGTTACTTAGAGAAAAAGGTGCGGTCGTTGATTATAACGATCCTTTTGTACCAAAGCTTCCTCAAACCCGTAAATATAATTACGAAATGGAATCCGTTGAACTGACTGAGAAAAACTTAAAATCATATGATCTGATTCTATTAAGTACTGATCATACAAAGTATGATTATAAGTTTATTAGTGAAAACAGCAATCTAATACTTGATACAAGAAATGCCTTTGAAAAAGCTGGAATAAAAAATTCAAAAATTTATAAAGGATAATAAAAAATAATTAAAGATTGAATTATTGAAGCACACGGAACACTATGCAGTTTCTCTGAATATCATTCAATCATTCAACCTGGCTACTGAAGTTAGGTCAAAAATCATCAATCATTAAATTATGAAAAACTTTGCAATCACCGGTGTTGCCGGTTATATAGCTCCGCGTCATCTTCAGGCAATTAAGGATACTAACAATAACCTTCTTGCTGCAACCGATCCTCATGATTCGGTCGGAATCCTTGATCGTTATTTTCCTGAGACAAGCTTTTTTACCGAGTATGAAAGATTCGACCGTCATCTTGAAATGTTAAGAAGAAGCGATCCTGCTAACCGGGTTGACTTTCTCACTATCTGTTCGCCCAATCATCTTCACGATGCACACATAAGATTAGCCTTGAGAATTGGTGCAGATGCAATTTGTGAAAAGCCGCTTGTACTTAATCCATGGAACCTGGATATTCTTGAAGAACTTGAAAAAGAAAGCGGTAAACGCGTTTATACAGTGCATCAGTTAAGAGTCCATCCATCATTAATTTTAATAAAAGAAAAACTGGATAATGAAAAATCCTCAGCTAAACACCAGGTAGAATTAACTTACATCACCTCACGGGGAATGTGGTATAATTATTCCTGGAAAGGTATGATTGAAAAGTCCGGCGGCATTGCAACTAATATCGGTGTTCATTTTTTCGATCTTTTAATGTGGTATTTTGGTAAACCGATTCACAACGAAGTGCATCTGTCTCAACCAGATAAAATGGCAGGATTTCTCGAACTTAAAAATGCTGAGGTAAACTGGTATCTATCTTTGGACAAGAATGATCTTCCCAAAGAAGCTGTGCAGGCTCAAAGAAGAACTCACCGCTCCATTAAAATTGATGGTAATGAAGTTGAATTCACCGAGGGCTTTACAGATCTTCATACTAAGGTTTATGAGAATGTTCTATCCGCTAAGGGATTTGGAATTTCTGATGCCAGACCGGCAATTGAAACTGTTTATAATATCCGAAATATGAAGCCGATACAAAACTCTTCCAAGCAGCATCCGTTTGTTAAATGAAAATAATTTGTTTACAAAATTAAACGGGCTTATATATTTTTTTCAAGTATAGTTGGAAGATTTATAAAAATAACTATCGTAACTGTAAACTATATGTCTTTTGCTAAAGTCACATAATTGTCATTTCGACCAACGGGAGAAATTTTTCCTGTGATCTATTGAAGGATTTCTCAGTCTCCTGAAGGGATGCCTATGGCAGAATACTCCTTCGAAATGACACTTTCAGAGTTATGCAACAGACACTATATGGAAGAGTGCAGTTAAATAAATTATAAATCAGAAACTTTTCAATACTAATTCCTTGCTGCATTTTGAAATTTTAATCAAATCAACAAAAAGTAAATAACTAAATATTTTATTTCAGGAAAATTAAATATGACAAACTCAAACTTTTATATTAACGAGTACGCTGTAGTTGACGACAATGTTCAGATCGGTGAAGGTACAAAAATCTGGCATTTTAGCCATATTCAATCAGGTTCAAAGATTGGAAAGAAATGTGTATTCGGTCAAAATGTTAATGTTGGAAACAACGTAACCATCGGTGATTACTGCAAAGTTCAAAACAATGTTTCTATTTATGAAGGTGTTACTCTTGAAGATTATGTTTTCTGCGGTCCATCTATGGTCTTCACTAACATACTTAATCCAAGATGTAAATATCCCCAGGTTGGTGCACAGTTTTACGTAAAAACATTGGTTAAAATAGGTGCATCGCTTGGTGCCAACTGCACAATTGTTTGCGGCACAACAATTGGAAGACACGCCATGGTTGGAGCCGGAGCAGTAGTTACAAAAGATGTTCCTGATTATGCATTAGTAGTTGGCAGCCCTGCCAGGATTATCGGCTGGTATTCAGAAGGCGGTAAAAGATTACAATTTGATGAAAAGGGATTCGCAGAATGCAAAAAATCCGGTAAAAAATATCAGCTTAAAGACGGATCATTAAGCGAAGTATAACAGTTTGGATGTCTGCCTCCCGTAGAGACTACCTGACCACACCTGGTGCAACAGAAATTTTGTAAAGTTGGAATACCTGTCATTTCGAAGAAGTGAAACGACCGAGAAAGCCCTTGTCATTTCGAACCCTATCAGGGTGAGAAATCTCTGAGATCTCTCCTCATTTCAATCGTCGAGATGACACAAAAAAATTACTGTCATTTCGAACCCGATTAGGGTGAGAAATCTCTGAATTTCTGAGATCTCTATTCATTTCATTCGTCGGGTTGACAACAAGCGAGTGGATGATTAGCAGACTCTGACGACAAACAGATGGATGATTATTTTTTTCACACAAAGCCGTTCTAATACTTTATAATTTATAATTCTAACCATTCTTTCCTCAAAACATAGATTCTAAAAAATAAAACAAGTAAATTATTGTAGTTTTTTATTGATCACATTTTAAGTAATGTTTTCAATAGATTATTGATAAATTCAAATTTTCATGAGAATATAATATGAACAATGAAGTAAACGAATCAGAAAGCAATAACCCGGAAAGCTACTCACTCAAAGATTATCTGATTCTACTCAGGAACAATTTAGTTCCTGTTATTATTATAATAGCTGCAGGCATAATTGTATCCGTCTTATATGCATTAAGTTCTGTAGATATTTATAAAGCTGAATCAACTTTAAAACTCACTAAATCCGGTGGCAGCATTCTACAATCCCCTTTCCTTCCTGATATTCAGGATTATGGAAGCGACCGTTTTATTTCCAATGAAATTGAAATTTTAAGAAGCTATAATCTTAGAGAAAAAGTTGCTCAGGCACTAATTGACACCATCATTAGTTATCCTGATGATTCAAAGTTTAATCTTCTCTTTCAGGATGCGCCGACTTTTGGGAAAAAGGATGATCAACGCGATGTACAGAGTTTGGAAAACATAACAGATTTGCTTAGCAAGGTATCTATAGAACAAAAGCGAGGACTGGATATAATAATTATCGGGTCTGAATCGCCTTCAGCATTTGAAGCAGCTTTAATAGCAAACACTTATGCTAACCACTACAGAATGTTTAATCTTCAGCTTAACAGAGACCAGCTTACCTTCGTTAAGAATTTTCTTTACGAACAAAAAGAGAATAAGCGTAAGGAACTTCAGGAAGCTGAGGATCTGTTAAGGTCATTCCAGGAAAAAGGCGGTGTTATTGCACTGGATGCTCAGGCAAGTGAACTTATCCGTCAGCTTTCTCAATTTGAAGCTCAGAAAGATGCTGCCAAAATAGAGCTGATGGCATCCGAAGAAATACTGACTAAACTTAAGAATGATCTCAAGGATCAGGATCCGAAGTTAGCAGATTATCTTGAGAGTGTAACTTCAGAAGCATATCTGAATGCCCTGCAGAAGCAGATTTCCGAATTCCAGATATTAAGAGATCTGGCACAAACCGGTGTTGATAAAACCGTTGATGTTAGCATTAAAGTGAAAGAGTATGAAGACAGGATTAAAGATTTAAGAAAAAAACTTGATGAAAAAATTAAAGTACTTAAAGCAGGTATTTATGCCAGCAGTCCTGAGGAAGTTAAAGAACTTACACGTAAAATTGTAGATGAGGAGCTTAAGAGTAAATCTTTACGTATAGCCATAGAAGGGTTAGAGAACATTGTAAACCGGTATGAAAGAAGATTTAATACACTTCCTAAAACATCTATAGATCTTGCAAGATTCCAGCGCAACCGAGAATCCACTGAAAAACTTTATGTTCTGCTTGAAGAAAAATATCAGGAAGCACTTATTAATGAGCAATCCCAGCCCGGAAATGTGCTGATTATTGACACTGCTCGTGAACCTAAATACCCTTCAAAGCCAAACAGAATTCTTATCATTATTGTTGGTGCGGTACTTGGTTTCGGATTAGCGTTCGCTTATGTATTTGTAAAGAATTATTTTGATAATACGATTAAAACCCCGGAAGATATTCAAAAGAAAAATATAAATGTGCTTGCCTGGATACCCGAAATTGAAGGTTTAAGTGTAAACGGCACAAATGTCTCTGAGTTTGTGATTGCACGATTTCCTGATTCAATTCCATCTGAAGCATTCAGAGCATTGAGAACAAGAATACATTTTTCCAGACCCGACGTATCTTCTTTAAAGACAATACTGGTTACATCCCCCGCTCCGCGCGAAGGCAAGACCACAATAGCTCTTAACCTTGCCGGAAGTTTTGCTCAAACCAACAAAAAAACTTTACTGATAGACTGTGATCTCAGAAAACCAAGAGTTCATCATTTATTCAACGCCAGGAAAACTCCGGGATTGATTGACTATCTTTTTAACAATGCAACCCTCGATGAAATAGTCAGGCATAGTGAAATGCAGAACCTTGATTATATAACATCGGGTACAATTCCGCCTAATCCAGCAGAACTACTCGCTTCCCATCAGTTAGAAGAATTTATTACTGATATGAAAAAAGTATATGATATGATCATAATTGATTCACCTCCTGTTGTTGCAGTAACAGATAGTGAAATTCTTTCCCGTAAGGTTGATGGAACCGTATTGGTAGTTTCTTCTGAACTAACTGAGGCTGATATGCTTAAGCGCGCAGTTGAATTGCTCAGAAATGATAACGCTGCTCTTATAGGAACAGTGCTAAATAATTTCAGTTATAAAGCAGGATATGCTTCCTATTACAAATACTATTATTATTACTCTCCTAAAAAGGGTGAAGAGGTTAAAGAGTGAAACAACTGAGAAATCTCTTGTCATTTCGAACCCCGATTAGGGTGAGAAATCTCCGTATCCCTTAGATCTCTCCTCATTTCATTCGTCGAGATGACAACAACAAGAAGATTGAATGTTGAAAGACTTGAAAGATGGAAAGTTGGAATAATGGACAACTGGATAACTTGAAAATTTCAATATTGCAATTCAAAATCAAAAAGTTGGTAATTGGCAAACTTCATTCATTTAATATTCCGTCCTTCTGAAGACAGGTCATTCAAAGATTTTCTATGCAGTAAATTTTTCTTATATCGAGTAAATTCAAACGAAATAAAAGTATTTATTACGTTTTATTAGAGTTTTTCCTATATTTATTCGGTATGAAGATTGTCATCAATCAATAATAATTATTCATTCATAAGCGGTAATCTATAAAATTCAAACAATCATTCAATCAACATAGACTAATGAAACAAATTTCTTTAATATTTTTTTTATTCATCATACTTATAACTGCAATAAACTTGCAAGCCCAGGAAGATGAAGATCCGATCTTTTACTACCAGATGGAACCGCTTGATGATAGCCTTTTTATTCTGATCCAGGAAACATTATTTATTGACCCGCCGGATCCGAAAGCGGAAATAATTGTTGATCTCCGGGATCCGAATAATCAGACAATTTCTGTTCGAGGAGCTCTTTATCCGTTCCTGGCCCTTCCCGCCGATTTGAGAGCCAAAGTAATAACTTATCCATTTAAAATAAATCTGGAAGAAACGGTACATTTTGGCAGTGTTTTTACTAAAGTTATTGAACGATTAAGGCTTTCAAGAGTACTTAATACGCCTTCAGTCTATCAGATTTCGCCTGCACTGGGATATATCAATCCATTTATACAAGTTCAGGGCGGAGAAAGATTCGGAATCCCACTCAAAACAGACGTTGGTATATCTTTCGGATTTGGAACTCCATATTCCGGTGTGCTTGAAACGAATTTTATAGAAGCAAACTTTCATATTCTGGGTTTCAGAGCAGGGATCTTTCAGAGCGCAAATACATTTGTTGAGTTGAAGGAATTTGATAATCACAATAACTTATTTGTAAGTAACGGATTTCAGATTTCGTATGTAGTTCCATTCGGTAACTTTTTTGAATTCGGATATTTAAGTGCCAGCCAAAGGTTAAATGAAACGCAGATTCTAAAGTACACAAAACAAACTGTTAATAAGGATAATATTGTTCTTAATCCTGATGGAACAATCAGGTATCAACCATATTTATTAGATACTCAGTCATTTATTAATTGGGAATTCCGTTATCCGATAAGAATACTGGGATCAACAAGAGGCAAAATTTATGTTGCAAGATTTATCGATGAAATGCATATTGGATATTCGGGCAGAGAACATACTCTTGGCGGAAGTGTATTTGATTTCAGGTTTGATGCAATGTTTAACAGTCCGGTAAGACAGCCTCAATATGTCGTAGACATAATGGTTCAGAAAATTTTCGATATGTGGGCTTCAAGTGCTATAGCTGTGGGACCAAGCGCAATAGTCGGTACAAAAAAGAACGGATCACTTGGAATAACTTCCATACTCTTTAACCTTAGAATTAAAGTTGGAACGTCTCTTTAGAACCAAAGACAACAATGCAAAGATTGGATGATTGGAATCACTCAATCAACCCATCCCAGCGAAGACTGAAAGGTAGAAAGTTGGAATGATGGAAAGTTGGAATAGTGGAATAAGAGTAGATGAATATGGAATTAAAAAGAAAAAATATTAATCGTGGATATACAAAATTGAGAGTATGGGAAAACTCTATTTTACTTTTTAAACTGGTTTATCGGATAACAAACAAACTTTCTTTCGAACTCGCCAAAAGCAGGAATAATATTATCGATGCAGCTCATAGCATTCCAAGGAATATTGCGGAAGGTTTCTGCAGAAAAAACCTGAAAGAATATCTTAACTTTCTCAATATTTCTATGGGTTCTATTGGAGAATTATATTCCGGAATGATTGCATTCAAAGAAATTGAAAAAATATCCAAAGCTGATTTTGAAGAATTTGATAATTTACATTATCAGGTTGAAAACGAATTAATACAACTAATCAAATCATTACAACAAAAACAAAAAGATGGCGACTGGGAAACTTCATTCATTCATTAATCATATTCCATCCTGCCAAAGGCAGGCAAGTATTCCAATATTCCAGTATTCCAATATTCCAATGTTCCAATGTTCCATTATTCCAGTTTTCCATTATTCCAATATTCATTCAATCAACCAATCATTAAATCGTTAAAAGATGAAAGAACCCAACCCTGAAATAACCAAAGACATAATTATCCAAAGTGTAATTTATGTCTTGAAAAAATTCGACCTTCAGCCAAAAGACTATATTCATGTAGCAAATGCTTTACTGGATATGGCTATAAATCCCAAAAGCGACACCCATCATAAAAAGTTTGAAAAGGTGGAGATCAAATCGAAAAAGCTGCCGGTATCTTTTGAAGATATAACGATCCGTGAAATAAATCTGCAAAAAGATAAACAGAAAATAATGGAATGGATAGAAAACATCCAGGGGCGTGATTTTTTCCTCTCACGTATTGATGATATTGAAATTGCGACTGATGCAATTATTAAAGACCCAAAACATATATTCGGACTGGTACTAAAAGACGGTGAGCCGATAGGTATTATGGGTTATATGAATTACGATACAAAGAACCGCAAAGCTGAATTGAGAAAAATTATCGGTGAGCTTGATTACAGAGGCAAAGGATACGGAAAGAAGGCAACCAACCTCTGGCTTTCTTTTGGAATTCAATCTCTTAATCTGCGGAAGATCTACCTTTATACTTTTGACACTGATGTAAGAAACATAAGAATTAATCTCGATATGGGGTTTCAGCTTGAAGGAATTTTCAGACAGGAAAATCTTTACAGCGATGGAGCGAAGGATATTCTTAGAATGGCATTTCTGGTTGAGGAATGAAGCGCATAATTAGGACAACGGATTAGAATCATTCAATCAGAATTACAGTGAGCAAAGTTCAGAAGTGAAGTTCCAGGATATGAATGAGAAAAATAAGCCGATGTCATTTCAAAGAAGTGAAAAAATCACTGTCATTTCGAACCCGATCAGGGTGAGAAATCTATGAGGCTCTGAGATCTCTCCTCATTCTATTCGTCGAGATGACAAAAAAAAATCATTGTCATTTCGAAGAAGTAAAACGACTGAGAAATCTCCGAAGCTTTGAGATCTCTCCTCATTCTATTCGTCGAGATGACAAAAAAAAATCTTTGTCATTTCGAACGAAGAGAGAAATCTCTGAAGCTCTGAGATCTCTCCTCATTTCAATCGTCGAGATGACACAAAAAAACGTTGTCATTTCGAACCCGATCAGGGTGAGAAATCTCTGAGAATTTGAGATCTCTCCTCATTCTATTCGTCGAGATGACACAAAAAAAACGTTATCATTTCGAACCCGATCAGGGTGAGAAATCTCTTGTCATTTCGAACCCGATTAAAGTGAGAAATCTCTGGCTATTAACTTTTTATTACTTTATAAACTACCTCTGGTAGTCAGGTTTTTACTTTATAATTTATAATTAAATCCGGAATCCCCCATAAGGGCAGGCAGTTCATTCAATCTTACTCTCTTTAATTTTATCATTTGAATTTAAAACTCGATTCACTGAATAAATTTATACTTATCGGCTTATCGCTCTTTGCGTATAAAGCAGTGCTGCTTGTATTTGCTTATGTACTTAACAGTCAGCAGTATAATGCTTTTAACCAGGCATATTATTCTGCTTCAATAATTATTTTATTTGGATCAATGGGATTCAACATTGCGCAAACCAGAATACCCGTTAAGCCGTATTTCATATTCCTGTTTGTAGCATTTAATGTAATTATCACTTCCCTGTTACTTCAATTTTTATCAAAACCATTCAGCAGTTTTACTGATTATGTCCCGATAATAATTTACAGCATATTTATTGCTGCCGGAACAATATTGAATTTCAGGTTATTGTTTGAAGGGAACTATAAAAAATATGTTCTGATTGTATTGCTTCTGACATTTTCACATCTTACAGTGCTGCCTGCCGCTGTGTATTTTAATATTTTTATTTTTCATCTTCTTGCACCGGCTGTTGTTATATGGTTTTTTTCTGTCTTTAAAATGCTTAACCGCGGAACAGTATCTGCATTAAACATTTTTGAGTACTATAAAATCGGATTTTCTGCTTTTGTTATTAACTCTGCGGTTTCGTTGGGACTTGCCGCTGACAAATTTATTGCAAACCATTTCTTTACTATTGAAACAGCAAACTCATATACTTTTGCCTGGGGAATTACAGCACCAGTATTTTATTTAGGCAACTTGATTGAGAAGTATTTATTTGCTGAAAAGAATCCGGTTAAATCACGCTTATTAACAAAAGGTTTTTTAATTTCAATAATTCTGATAAGTACTTACATCACAGCAATACTATTTGCAGTAAATTTATTCCCGCAGTTTCTGCCCGGCTCAATATCTGCAGAATTGTTTTATGAAATATTCACATTTATGATAGCCGGCTATAGTGTTTATGTATTGTTTCACTTCCCTATCAATGCATACTTATTTAAAATACTTGATGTGAAAAAGCAGAAAACAATCTCAATTTATTTTTCAATTATTATTTCAGCATCTGTTATTACTTTTTATTTTATAACAAACACGGATAACATCATTTCATATAAAATGCTTCTGCTAGCAGTGTGGCTTTATATCTTCACCCTTCTTGCAGTAAAAACAGTTATTATGTTCAAAGGAAAAAAAACGGCTGCCGCAGATAGTAATATTATCGCCACGGAAAGCGTGCAGGAAATTCCTTAATTAAATGTTTGAAGTCAAAGATCCTTATATAAAAATATTCTTAGAGATTTCGCTGCCGCTTCTGGCAACAGGAATAATTAGCCGTTCCTTTCCCTCATTGGATTTTCTTTACTATATCGTACCGGCACTGCTTGCAGTTTATATCTTACTTGCGTTGACATCCATTAAAAGTAGTGATATAAACTATACACTAGCAGTTGTTATTTTTCTTTTCCCGGTTTACAGTTTATTAACATCCTTATGGTCGGTTTATCCTGTTATTACATTACAAAGATCTTTGTACCTGATGCTTCTGTATGCCGGTATTATATCTGCCGTTTATCTAAACAAAAAATATCTGCCGGAAAATGGAATAGAGTTTCTTATCCCGGCTAATATCGTGATCTTACTAATATCGCTCACAAGTCTGATTTCCGGATTACCTGAAAACAGCTGGACAGGCGGAAACGGTTTGGGATTTATGGGGTTTGCAGGTCATCAGAATACTCTTGCCAGTGCTGTTATGTTTACACTGCCGGGGATCTTATTGTTGTGGAGCAGAAAGAAAAAGTTAAAGAATGGAATTGATGGAAAGAAAAATAAGAGCAATCATTCGTGTTCACCAGGTTATTTATTCAAAGAGAAAATAATTCACTTTCTGTTCTTTTTACTTGTTACTGCCAATGTCCTGCTTATTACATTAACATATTCCAGAGCCGTTATGCTTGCAATTGGAACAGGATTATTGGTTTTTCTTATCATTACTAAATCATATAAAGCATTATTAACTGGTTTCCTGATAGTTTTTGTAATTTTTATTATGTTTTTGAATTTTCAATCAGTCAATCAATCAATCAATAAAATCTTTTCAAAGCACGGATGGGATGTACTGGCAACACGCACTATTCTCTGGCAGCCATCTTTTGAAGCTGCAAAACTCGGTGGTGTTAATGGACTCGGCTACGGTGTAAGTTCACCCGATATTGTTCTGCCTGAAGGTACAGGGAGTTATTTTAAAGAGAATATTTATATACGCGAAAAAGGTAACAGCACACTGGCTTTAATAGAAGAAACGGGAGTGATTGGTATGATTTTATTTGTTATGCCGTTGGTTTTCGTGTTCATAAAACGGAATGATAACAAATACAAGTTATCGGATATGAAAAATTTAACCAGCATTAAGCATCCTGAAACCAGCATCCTGATCGCATCTTTAGCTGCCTTTATACTTCACGCACAGTTTGAAGCTTGGTGGGTCGGTCCGGGCAGTATCCAGTTGCCGTTATTTTTAGTTTACCTTGGAATGCTTTCTTCAATATGTAAGCCTTTAAATGTGAAATAATATTACTACATAAATCGACATTATCAATAGGCGAATGTATATCTGCCTGTGGTGGCGGAATTGGAAATCATTCATTTTCAAATACTTTCTAATTTTTAATTTATAATTAAAATTTCTGTTCTCTGAAACTTTGAGATCTCTCCTCATTCCATTCGTCGAGATGACAAAAAAAAGATCACTGTCTTTTCGAATCGGATTAGGATGAGAAATCTCCGAAGCTTTGAGATCTTTCCTCATTCCATTCGTCGAGATGACAATAAGATCACTGTCTTTTCGAATCCGATTAGGGTGAGAAATCTCTGTACCCTTGAGATCTCTCCTCAGTTCATTCGTCGAGATGACAATAAGATCACTGTCATTTCGAATCCGATTAGGGTGAGAAATCTCCGAAGCTCTGAGATCTCTCCTCATTCTATTTGTCGAGATGACAATTATATTGGTTGATTGGCATAAGAACAACAAAACTCAGAGCCGGCATTCCTCAAAGGGACAGGAAGAAATCATTCTGCAGGCTTCAGTATATAATAGGGATTAGACAGTAAGCAATGGCTAATTTATACTTTCTAATTTCTAATTGAATCCGGTAGCTTAGTTTTGTATTTTAACAAATCATAAAACTGATAACGTTTAATTATGTGTTCAAAAAGTACAATAGAGATAAAAATCAGGGATTATCTTCTCAGCAAAGATGAAATTAGCTTTGCATATATCTTTGGCTCATTCGTTTACGAAGATAAATACAACGATATTGATATAGCTGTTTATATAAAGCCTGACTATGATTTCAATGAACAAAGCAAATATCCATTTGGTTATGAGGCTGATTTACTGGGAAATTTAAGTTTAATTTTATCCACGGATAAACTCGACCTGATCCTCTTAAACAAGGCGAATCTGCTTGCAGCTACTCAAGTTTATAATTCAGGAACGTTATTGTTTGAAAAGGACAGATTTTTCAGAATTAAAGTTGAAAACAGGGCACGTAAGGAATTTATTGACACTGAAAATTTCAGAAAGATTAAAGCCAATCAATTAAAGACTTATTTAAATGTACGATAAAGAGGTAGTATTAAAACATCTTACTGCTCTACTGACAGATCTAAAAAATCTTGAAAAACATAAGAGTGTAACAGAGAATGATTTGAAGGATAATCTCGACCTTTTATGGATCCTGGAAAGGGGTATTTATCTTTCTATACAAAATATTTTTGACGTTCTGGCACATATTATAAGTGGCAAATTTGAAAGATCCTGGGAATCTTATGCGGAAATTGCTGTTGTTTTATACGAAGAGAAATTAATCAATTCAGAGAGAAGGGATCTGCTGGTTCGAATGGCAGGATTCAGAAACAGATTGAGTCACGATTACCTTGGTCTTGATCTTAATATTATTGTTGATATTGTAAATAACAGATTAGAAGATTTATATTCTTTTGCCCGCTTGATTTCAGACTTTACCGAAAGCTGATTAAAACTACTAATTCCAAACTTAGTTCTAGTTCTCTAGTGTAACACAAAATTTGCACTTTACACACATCGCTCAGCGACCCAGAATCCATTAAGCATACGACAATTACGCACCCCTGTCATTTCGAACCCAATTAGAGTGAGAAATCTCTTGTCATTTCGAAGAAGTAAAACGACTGAGAAATCTCCGAAGCTTTGAGATCTCTCCTCATTCTATTCGTCGAGATGACACAAAAATAATCATTGTCATTTCGAACCCGATTAGGGTGAGAAATCTCCGAGGCTCTTAGATCTCTCCTCATTCCATTCGTCGAGATGACAAAAAAAATCTTTGTCATTTCTAACCCGATCAGGGTGAGAAATCTCTGAAACTTTGACTTTTGACGCTTCGATAAACTCAGGGCAGGATTTTGATTATTTATAATTTCTAATTCTTAAACTGCTGACTTTGAATTAATTAAAACTTAATTTTGTTTATGAATATCTATATCAAAAATCTTGAACCGGAAGAAAAGTTATATCTGTCTCTGAAACTTTATTTCTCAGCTCGAGAGCTTAAAATGCAATCGATCAAAAAATTTCATCCGGAAATGACAGAAAAAGAAGTTAAAGAAAGAGTAAAAAAAATATTTACTTATGCAAGATCTTAATTTATTTACACTCTACACGGAAATACTAAACAAGCAAAACATCCCTTATTTTGTAACAGGTTCCGTTGCTTCTATTGTTTACGGTGACCCCAGACTAACCCACGATATCGATTTAGTTATTACTCTTAGAGATATTGAGGTTATCGAATTTCAAAAAGCTTTTCCATCAGATGAATTTTACTGTCCGCCTGAAGAAATCATAAGAACAGAAATTAATAGAAGTGCAAGAGGACATTTTAACCTTATCCATAATGATACTGGTTTCAAAGCAGATATTTATTTAACCGGGAAAGAAGAATTGCAGATTTGGGCTATGCAGAATTCGAGGCAAATAGATTTTGCCGGAAGTAAATTAAACATTGCACCTCCTGAGTATGTAATTATAAAAAAATTAGAATTTTACAAAGAGGGCAATGCCCAGAAACACCTTATGGATATTAAATCAATTACAACAATGTCTTCTGAAATAATTGATTATAACTTCCTGGAAACAAAGATATCAGAAAGAGGATTAAAACAGGAATGGGATGCTGCCCTTAAAATGTAACACCCAAACAACAAAAACCCTCTTAAATTGTAGTAAGTTGGTTGGTTGATTTACCAACAGGCGAATTTACGAAGCCAGCAGCTAGTATCCCACAAAGTGGAAGGCAGTATCAAGTATCCAGAATCCTGTCATTTCGAACCCGATCAGGGTGAGAAATCTCTTGTCATTTCGAAGAAGTAAAACGACTGAGAAATCTCTGAAGCTTTGAGATCTCTCCTCATTCTATTCGTCGAGATGACACAAAAATATCGCTGTCATTTCGAACCCGATTAGGGTGAGAAATCTCTTGTCATTTCGAAGAAGTAAAACGACTGAGAAATCTCCGAAGCTTTGAGATCTCTCCTCATTCCATTCGTCGAGATGACAAAAACAAGATTGAATAGTGGAATGATGGAATGTGAACCTTGTCATTTCGAAGAAGTAAAACGACTGAGAAATCTTTGAAGCTCTTAGATCTCTCCTCATTCCATTCGTCGAGATGACAAAAAAATCGCTGTCATTTCGAACCCGATTAGGGTGAGAAATCTCTTGTCATTTCGAAGAAGTAAAACGACTGAGAAATCTCCGAAGCTCTGAGATCTCTCCTCATTTTATTCGTCGAGATGACAATTAGATTGGTTGATTGGTTTAGTGTTTAAGAAGTTTTTTACAATTCATTTTACATTTCTTTAATTTTATCCATTAACTATTAATTATTATCTATTGTAAGCGTATAAACTGCAGCCATATTAGAGTAATTTGTAATGTATGACTTCCAGACAGTAAAGAATAAAATATTTAATAGCAAACTTGTAAACGATTCCTTCTGGGCGATCTTTGGAAATATTATTGCTAAAGGACTAGCGCTTGCTGCTGGAATTATCGTTGCTCGATTACTGGGTAAAGAAATCTTTGGTGAATATGGTATTATAAAAAACACTTTAATGTCTGTCGCCATATTTTCCACTTTTGGACTTGGCTACACTGCAACTAAGTTTGTAGCAGAATACAAAAACAGTAAACCAGAATATATTAAAGAAATCCTGCGCTACTCTAGAAATATAACGTTGTCTGTTAGCGGTGTGATGGCCACAGGATTATTTATAACAGCGGGTTACATAGCTGAAAAAATACTTGAAGCACCTCATCTCACCATTTCTTTAAGATTAGTAGCTATCTGGATAGTATTTAATGCAGTCACTACCATGCAAATTGGAGTATTGGCAGGTTTTAGTGAATTCAAAGGTATGGCACGAATAAATACGGTTATTGGCTTATTTACTTTTATAGCCAGCCTGGTATTGACATATTTCTATCACCTTAATGGTGCATTGATAGCATTGCTTTTAACACAAATACTCAATTGGTATTTAAATTATAGGTTAGTTGAGAAAAATTTATCGAGTGGATATAATATAGAAGCCAAAGACCGACTAATTTTAAAGAAAATGCTAAAATTTTCATTGCCCGTTGCACTTCAGGAAATTTTATACCCAATCACTTCCTGGTTGACTAGCTTAATACTGATTAGGCTTTCTAATTATGGTGAATTAGGACTTTATGCAGCAGCTATGCAATGGAATGCAATAATACTTTATGTTCCGGGTATATTGAGAAATGTAATACTCGCACATCTGGCTGAATCATCAAAAAAAGAAGTTCAACATGATAGGATAATGAGATTAACTTTACTATTAAGTTTCGTGTTGACATTAATACCATTTCTCTTTGTTTTTAGTTTTTCTAACTTTATTACAAGTTTTTACGGTATAAGTTTTACCGGACTTAACGCAGTTATTAATATTGCAGTTTTTACTACCATTTTCACCAGCTTGAGTAATGTCTACACCCAAGCCTACCTTTCTAAAGGTATGAATTGGATAATGTTTACATTTAGGGTATTTCGTGATGCAGGAATTGTTTTAATTACATTTTTATTATTAAAAAACTCAGACGGACAACTAGGCGCTATTGCTGCGACATATAGTTCATTATTTATGAACATTATTTTTTTAATCATTATCGCCTTATTTTATAATTTTAATAAGCAAAAAAATGATCAGATAGCATGAAAATCTTCATAGCATTTTTAGCATTATTAACTTCAATTACCTTTTATACTAATATATCGTCATTTGAGATACGATTAGGATTTTATTACTACTTAATACTCATATCAATTTTAATTATTTTATTACTGATAGGTAAAATAAGCGCATTTAATAAATACATTATATGGGTTTTGGTTGCAGCAGTAATTAGTTTAGTATTTAATAATGTAGATAGTATCTTCATGCCGTATGAAAGATTGACTGCCTTTCTGCTATTGCTTTCTTTATTAAGTCCTTTAATAAGTTCAAAAGTATTAGAAAATTTTAGAAAAACCACCTTCTCGTTTATAAACAAAATGATAATGCTGTTAGTGGTTGCTTCGTTTTTGGGATGGCTTACAGGTTATTATACAGGGGTTGAAGGACGCCGAGATTTCACAGGGCTTTTTAGCCATTCAATGATTTTAGGGCCGATGGCTGCAATATGTTTACTAAACGCAGCTTATTTATTTTATAAAGAAAATAATAAAACTTTAAAAACCTTTTATATTTTTATAATTATAATAAGCTTTTTAACGGGAATACTGGCTGGATCAAGGATAGCATTAGTGGGCGCATTAGGGGGTATCCTATTTTTTCATTTTAAATACCACCAATATAAGCTGACAAAATTTCTTAGAGTGGCTTTAGTTTTTCTTAGCGTATTGATTCTAACTTACCCATTCTGGGAAAAATATACTGAATTTATGAAGGTGAAAACAAATTATGCTAGAACGACAACGGAATTATTTAGTAGTCGAACAGACCTCTGGTTTGTAAGAATTATGGAGTTTAAGAATTCACCAATTACCGGTATCGGCTATGCATCTGTGGACGAATCATTAGATAGAAAATTCGGCAGAATCGATTATTATTATATAGAACCTGGCTCATCATATTTGACCATACTATCTATGACAGGTATTTTGGGGTTTATTCCATTTCTATTACTACTTTATTCTAATTTTTTATTCATTTATAAAAGTAATTCTGAACGATTATACCTAGCATATATCGGGTCATTATTTGTTTTCCTTTTCATTCATATGATTGCTGAAGGTTATGTTTTTTCAGCGGGATCAGGATTATTTTTTTATTTTTGGTTAAGTATAGGAAATATAGACATCCTAAATAAACGGAAAAGACTTAGGAATGCTTTTCTACCTTTAGAAGCTAAATGAAGAATATTCTAGTTATTACAGAACATCCAGCACCATATTGGGATAAAACATTCAGTGAGTTGGAGAAACTTTCTTATTTAAATGTAATTTATATTAAATCAGAAGTTCAATCAAAGCCTTGGAAAAATGAGAAGCATCATCAAGGTATAATTTTTCGAATGGTTAACTTCAATAAAATTATAAGATTAATATTTGAATCTGATCAAATAATTTTAGGTGGCATCTATTTAAAACAATTAATTTTTCTGCTTATTTTATCTTTATGTCTATTCAAAAAAGTAGCACTTTTTTCAGATGTACCTGAGAAAAAAAAACGAAACTGGGTACTTAATATCTTTAAATATATTCTTTTCAGATTTTTTAATTTATTTTTAGTTAGCGGTAATGAAGGTATCATACATTATAATGTAAATTACAAAATTCCTTTAAAGCGTATAATTTACTTTCCATATGCTTGGAATGAGCATAACACAGAAAGCCCTAATTTTCAGGAGCGACCACTGAGAGTGTTCATTTCAAATAGATTCCTTGAACGAAAGGGTTATGACACTCTTTATAATGTTTTTGTTGAATTAATTAATAAAAAAACAATAAGTGACTTCACCTTTAAAATTGCCGGGGATGGCCCATTATTTATAGAGTATAGCAATAAATTTAAGGATCTCGTAGATGTAAAATACCATTTACTTGGTTGGATTGACTACGATAAGTATTTGAATGAATTGAATAATTGTCACATATTATTTAATCCTTCGAAATTTGAACCTTTCGGTATACCAATACTCGATGCGCTTAGCAGAGGCAAAATTGTAATTTCTACAAATATGGTCATGTCTGCAAATGATTTTATACAAGATCAAAAAAATGGTTTCCTCTTTAACGTCGATGATAGAGATAGCATAATAAAAATATTTATTCATATAGCAGCAGATAGATTTAATCTTGCATTAATCAGTAAAAGTGCAAAGAATTTTTTGCCTAAATATTCAACTTTCATTAAGGAATTTTTAATGAAAATAAAACAATGAAAGATAAAATATTTCTCTTTAAATATTTCCTTTATAAAAAAACTGCCATTGATTTTTGCAAATCATTAGCTTACTCGCAATTTTATGAAGAGGATAGAAGCGCACAGGATACATTCAATAAATTTATAAGTTTATTCAATTTTGCATTTAATAATAGTCCTTACTATAGATCAAAATATTTAGAGGCGGGTTTAACACCACAATTAATAAAGTCAATTGATGATATCAAAAATATACCCATTTTGACTAAACAAGAGGTAAAAAATAACTTTCAAAAAATGCTCACTGTTTCACCAGATCATAATAATTTAGTAAAGTGTGCTACTGGTGGTTCGACTGGAATTCCGATGCCATATTACCACAATAAGAAGTTGCCTTTGGAAGCCTTCGCATGGCGATATCTATCATGGTGGGGATTAAAACCTTGGGATAATGGTGCCTACATATGGCGTATGACTAGAAAAGGAAAATTGAGCAATTTAATTAACCAATTCGCTTGGTGGCCTGTAAGAAAAATACGATTAGATGCTGCATCTCTTGATAAGAATACATTTGATAAATTTATATTTAAGTTAAATAAATTTAAACCAAAGCTGCTACAAGGCTATATTGGAGCAGTATACGAGTTTGCATTATATCTGAATGAAAGAAATATTAAAATAAACAGCCCTAAAGCAATTTGGGTAACTAGTGCACCTGTTAGTGAATTTCAAAGAGAATTAATTGAAAAAGTATTTAATGCGCCACTTTATGATGAATATGGAAGTAGTGAAGTACCTTGGATAGCTGCCCAATGTAATATTAAAAATCATTTGCATATAAATACTGAAGGGCGGTATTTAGAGATTGTAAATAAAAATAATAATGGCCTTGGAGATATAGTTGTTACTGATTTATTGAATTACGATTTTCCATTAATTCGTTACGAGTTAAATGATAGAACAAGATTTATTGAGCAGCCTTGCAATTGTGGGCGTACTTTACCCTTAATTGAAGCCGTCAAAGGGCGGAGTGGTGAAGTTATACAGATTCCTGGTATAGGAAAAATTGACCCATCCTATTTAACGACGATTTTTGACGATCATATAAATTCAATAAGGGCATTTCAAATAATTCAGTATAAGGATTTTAGTATTACTTTAAAGATTGTTCCAAATTATACATACCAGAATTGGAAAATCGAAGTGGAAAAAGTCTATAATGAGTTAGTCTCAAAAGTAAAAGGTAAAATAAATGTTAATTTGCAAGAATGTAAAGAAATAAGAAGTGATAGAGGCAAAACAAGGTATATTATTTCTGAAATAAATTGAATGAATATGATTTTTCATATATTATTTCCAAATCTTTTTTCCTACAACTTATTAAGATGGCCCAATTTACGCTGAGCATATATGAAAATATTACATATCATTTCAAGTTTAGACATAAAATATGGAGGACCTCCCTTAAGTGTATATCTGCTAACAAAAGGATTGATTCAAAAAAACATTACTACAACTCTAGTAACATTTATGCCATCGAAGGCAAATACTGATAATACTTTCAATGATAAATTTATAAAAACTTTAGGAGTATCTAATTATTCAAGGTTTAGCTATACAAATGAATTATTAAAGTATTTAAAGGAAAATAATGACTTTGACCTTTTTCATGGTCATGGTTTGTGGCAATATCCAAATTATAAGATGGCTATGTTTGCCAGAAAGGTAAAAAAGCCTTACATAATTTCACCTAGAGGAATGTTAGAACCATGGTCATTAGAGCAAAATAAATATATTAAGAAGTTAGCTATGATGCTTTATCAGAAAAATGATTTACAAAATACTGCTTGTTTGCATGCCACTTCATCAATGGAAGGAAATAATATTAGAAATTTAAAATATACTAATCCAATTGCTGTAATCCCTAACGGTATAATAGTTCAGGATTATTCTTTTTTTTCAGAAAAAAATAATTTGACTAAAAAAACTGTATTATTTTTATCTAGAATACATCCTAAAAAAGGGATTGAGATATTGATCGATACCTGGGCTAGTATAAATCAGCAGCTAAAAAAGAATTGGCAAATTATAATTGCAGGGACAGGAAGCAGAGATTATATAGATTCTTTAAAGAAAATTATTACTTACAAGAACCTTTCTTATGAGATTACATTCGTTAATCCAAAGTACGGCATTGATAAAATTAATCTTTTCCGCAGTGCAGATGTTTTTGTTCTACCAACATTCAGCGAAAACTTTGGGAATGTAGTTGCTGAAGCTCTAGCTTCGGGTTTACCTGTCATCACTACAAAAGGTACGCCATGGGAAGATTTGAATAAATTTAATGCTGGATGGTGGATAGATATAGGCGTAGAACCTTTAAAGCAAGCGTTATTAGAGGCTATAAATCTCTCTGATAAAGAAAGAATTGAAATGGGAATAAACGGCCGTAAATTAGTAGAAGAGAACTATTCAATCGATATTGTTTCAGAAAAGATGATAAAACTGTATAAATGGATACTGTTAAAAACAGATAAGCCGGATTTTATTTTTACATAAATATTTATTTATTAGTAATAAGATGTAAGCAAGATGTATCAAACTGCATTTTTTCAAAAAATCCGCTCATTAATAAGACGTGCAGGGTTAAATAAACTTTTCTCGAATTTATTTATTAGAAAAGATTATGAAGCATATTTTGTCAGATCATTATTATCAATAATAAATGAAAGAGATATTATTTATGATGTTGGAGCTAACAGAGGTTTTTATACAAAACTTTTTTTATCAAAAGCAGTCAATGGTAAGGTATTTGCTTTTGAACCAATACCCAGCAATTACGAATCAATTAAAAAATTAAAATTGACTGAGGGCAATCTAAATATTTTTACTCTTGCTCTGGGAAGCTCCAGAGGAAAAGTTTCAATGAGTATAGGTAGTGATGACCTGAAAGCAACTTCACATATTAATACAGATAAAACAGATGATGATATTGAAGTTGAAATAGATACAATAGATAACTTTATACTTGATAACAACCCTACCCCAAACGTTATAAAAATTGATGTGGAAGGATATGAACTCGAGGTATTAAATGGTATGAAAAATACATTGACGGACAAAAGCTTAAAAGTAGTTGCATTAGAGATTCATTTCGAATTATTAGAGAAGTTTGGTTACAGAAAAGCACCTTTGCAGATTATTGATATGCTTAAAACAAATAATTTCAAAATTAAGTGGGTAGATCCATCTCACATTATCGCCACAAGAGATATTAAGTAGCTTAAGAAACTGTTAAATGAGTTTAAAGAAAATATTAATATTAGGTTCAAAAAGTTTTGCTTCAACCGGATTATATAACAGACTAAACGCAAAAGGGTTTCTTGTAAAATGTTTTAATCGGGGAAATGTTACCCAAGCTGGTGATTTTGTCAGCGGAAACGTTATGGATCTGAATAATAATAAACACCTATCTGCTAATTTTGATGCAGTTATTAATTTTATCGTACTAAAAGATCAGGATGTTCAAGCAAATATTAACTATATAAAAGCCGTAGTTGAGTTCTGCAAGCAAAATAGAATCAAGAGGTTGATTCAAATATCTTCTTTGAGTGTTTATCCGAATGATGCAAAGTTTATCAATGAAATGTCTGAAATTGAAAATGATATACAGTTAAAGGGACCTTATGCTTCTATTAAAGCTGCTGTGGACAAATACTTAATTGAACATCAAGATCCCGAATTGTCAGTATCTTTTATAAGGCCAGGTTTTATTACAAATGTTGAAACCAATGTTAACTTCGCAGGCATTTTGAAACGTTTTCCACCAGGAATAAATCTTTTGATGGGAGACAGAAATACTATATTACCTTTGATTGACAGGGACAATTTTCATAATGCGATTGAAAGAATATTACAAAGTGAAAGAATTGAACCAGTTTATGTAATACTTTCGAATCCAGGTGGCACAAAGCATAATTTTGTAAAACACAATACTGAAATAACTTTCTTTACCCTGCCAAAGAATATTACTCTAATAATTGGAAAAATTCTGACAGTTCTGAAAATTTTAAGTAAAACACAATACTGGCAGATAAAAGGTTTGTTTAAAACGACTTTCTTCGACTGTTCGCGCACAGAAGAAATATTAAAAATAAAATTTTAGTTCAATGAAGATTGCAGTTATTGGTGCTGGAACATTTGGTAGTTATATCGTAGATACCATTTCACGGAAGTATAAGAATTGTGAAATTACATTATATGAAGTTGGTTCAAATAAAATTAAAAATGAGGAAGAGATTGGCTTCAGATCCAATATTATAAGTAACAATTATAATGGTCTGTCAAAGGGCAGATTTTTTGGTTTTGGCGGTACTTCCACAAAATGGGGCGGGCAGCTATTAACATTTTCAGACAATGATTTTAGTAATCCTTCTCCGCTCTTAAAAGAAATTATTGAAATAAATAAAAAGCACCAGGCTTCGATATTTTCAAAATTTGGTATTGATTATAGTTACAACGAGCAAATTATTTCGCAAAATCTTTTTGTAAAGACCGGCGTTTGGCTGGGTTATTTTAATCGAAATCTATTCAAATACTTTAGAATTAAAAAACTTAAAAATGTAAAAATCGTTTCCAACTCTCGTTTGATCAAAATAATCAAGGATGAAAGTAACCGGATACAAAAAATAATTATAAAAAAGGATGAGAAGGAATTTGAAGCTGAGTTTGATTTTTATTTTTTAACTGCTGGTGCTTTTGAAAGTGCAAGATTATTAATTGAATCAAAATTAGTTCCGCTGGACAGATTAAATTTTTCAGATCACCTTTCTCAAAAAGCATTTAAGATCAAAGGTGATACAGTTATAAATGAGATAGATTTTTCATTTAGGATAAAAGGTGCTTCTTTAATAACAAAAAGAATTATAGGGGAAATCGATAACATTTCTTTTTTTGCAAACCCTATTTATAACTCGGAATTTCCGTTTTTTGACAACTTAAAGAAACTACTTTTTCATCGTTCATTAAGTACAAAGTTAGTTTTTTCTGTTTTCAAGGATTTACCAAGTTTCATTAAGTTTATTTGGTACCTTTCAGTTTTAAGGAAACTTTATGTCCACAAAAATGAATGGTATATAAATATTGATATAGAAAATTACTTAAATGATAATTTCATAAATTTATCTGATATCAAAGACAGATATAATGAACTTTCACTTGAGGTTAGTTTCTCAGTTGACAAAAACATCCCGTTAATATTTGAAAAAGCAAGAAAAATTATTGAGAAGTTTTTAATTAATAACAACGTTAATTATGAAAACTGCTTTTCTAAAATTGAAATTGAAAAATATGAAGACACCTACCATCCTTTTGGCCTTTTGTGTAATTTCAATTCAGTTTATGAATATTTCAATATGTTCCAAAATATGCTTGTAGTTAACACAGGAATTTTACCAAGAGCAGGTGGTATTAATTTAACTGCTGCAGTATTTCCTTTAATAGAAGAATACATCTCAGAATATATGCCATTATCATCTTAATTTTTATATTATTAATTATAAAATTTTTAATTCCTTAAATATTACATCTAAGAAACATTATATCTCAACAATAGTATTTAATTACATTATAAATTACCTGTGTCACCTTCTATAAGTATAGTAATATTAACATTTAACGAGGAACATCACCTCCCCCGTTTGCTTAATTCAATTAAAAAGTTAAATGCTTGTGTATTTATAATTGATTCCTACAGCACGGATAAAACATTAAAAATTGCTGAGGAACTGGGTGCAAAAGTTTTCCAGCATAAATGGATGAACAACCACGCAAAACAATTCAACTGGGGATTGGAAAATCTGCAGATAGAAACAGAATGGGTACTTAGGCTGGATGCAGATGAATATTTAACTCCAGAGCTTGTCTCAGAAATCAATCAAAAGCTTCCAACACTCAGTAAAGATATAACCGGGGTAATTTTAAAAAGACGTGTATATTTTATGAACCGCTGGATAAAACACGGCGGCTACTACCCCACTTACCTGCTTCGCTTATGGCGTTACGGTTCCGGCAAGTATGAAGAAAGATGGATGGATGAACACGTTAAGTTAGACTTTGGGAAAACCATAACTTTCAGTAATGATTTTGTTGATGACAACTTAAATAACCTTACCTGGTGGACGAACAAGCATAACAACTATGCAACAAGAGAAGCAATTGACCTGCTTAACATCAAATATAATTTTTCATTAGCGTCCGGACTTAACGCAGAACTCTCGGATGCACAGGATAAAAGAAAACGCTGGCTAAAAGAAAAAATTTATACCAATATACCTTTATTTGTCAGGCCATTCTTTTACTTCATCTACCGTTACATCTTCAGACTCGGATTTCTTGATGGTAAACCCGGCTTGATCTGGCATTTCCTTCAGGGCTTCTGGTACCGCTTCCTTGTGGATACAAAAGTATTTGACATTGAACGACGGGCGAAGAAAGGAATCAAAACAATTTCTGAATCTATTAGGGAACATTATGGTATCTCTGTCGAATAATAAAATATTGACTGATTCTGCAAAGTATGTTCAATATGGTTGTGGGCTAAGTGCTCCAAAAAGTTGGACAAATTTTGATTCTTCCCCATCTCTTATCATTGGCAAAATACCTGTTTTGAAAAATTTGGTAAAAAAGCATATACCTCCCTTCCCAAAAAATGTAAAATATGGTAGCATAATAAAAGGTCTGCCAATTCATAATGACAGTTGTACAGCTATCTATGCAAGTCACGTTCTTGAGCATTTAGCCCTGGAAGATTTCAGAATTGCGCTAAGAAATACTTATAATATTCTATCTAAAGGTGGCATATTTCGTTTAGTTGTTCCAGATCTGGAATGGTGTATTAAAGAATATCAAGCAAACCCTTTGGAAATCCGTTCCTATAAATTTATGGAAAATGCACATTTGGGCTTATTGAAGCGAGAACGTGGTTTAATCTCTTTATTGCGCAATATGCTGGGTCAAAGTACTCATTTGTGGATGTGGGATTATAATTCAATGAAGTTGGAGTTAGAAAAAGCAGGTTTTAAGAAAATAAGAAGAGCTTCTTTCAATGATTCATCCGAACCAAAGTTTAAAGATGTTGAAGATGAGGGCAGATTTATTAATTGTCTTGCGGTTGAATGTAGCAAATGATCAATCGAAAAATCAGATGAGTTTGTTTGCAAATGAATAAGTTTTTTATATCCGGTGCACTGGTAATCATAATTTTTCTTCTTTATAATTTTATACTTGCGTTTGGCTCGCTTGAAGGTACACCGCAAAAATTAACAGGCAATCTGCCATTTCCCTATCTTACTGAAAAACCATTAACCGAAGACGGTTACTATATGTTAACTGTTGCCTGGAATATTGCAGAGGGCAACGGTTTCACATATAATTATGGAGTTAGAACAACCGGTGTTCAGCCATTGGCAACTATGTTATACTCGGTTCCAGCTTACCTGGTTCAAAATTTTGGTGGAGATAAATATGATTTCGCAAGAGCGATAATAATATTTTCGGCGTTACTTCAGATTATATTCGCCTTTTTAGTCTTCAGGCTGGCGGTTAGTATTTCAAAAGACCCGGATAGAGGTTTGTACTTTTTAGTTTCGGTCTGCGTTATGCTTTTTAATTTCAAAGTCCTGCTGAATTTTGCCAACGGATTGGAAACTGGTTTATACCTAATACTACTCTCGCTTTTCTTTTTATACTGGATAAAGTTCAATGAAATTCAGCCTGGTCTAAAGCAGTCGCTTGGTTTGGGTTTGTTATCCGGTTTACTTCTGCTTTGCCGACTAGATTCAGTGGTAATACTATTTACTTTTTACATCCTACTATTTTTCACTGGACGAATTAAATTCCGTCAATTAGCTGTTATACTGTTAGTTGCATTTTTGCTTTACCTCCCATGGCAGTTATACATCTGGGATGTTACAGGAAGTATTTTGCAATCGTCTGCAAGAAGTCAGACAGGTCTCTTTCCTTTTTTCGATCTCGCATCTAAACTTGAACAATATTTTGCTTCAATAATACAGCATTTTACTCCGTTTCTATATACCGGCAACCTGCTTACGTGGCTTATGTTCCTGCTTGGTCTGCCATATATTATATTTCTTTTTGTTGTATTCAGCAAAAAATATCAGCGTTATTTTTCAAATGATTCAAAAAACATTTTGATCCCAATTGCTATATCATTTAGTGTGCTGGTTATTGTTTATTTTTTCTTTTCAACTGCAACCCATTTTTATTTCAGGTATACCGCTTACTTAATGGTTTTCTCTTTTCCAGTGATTGTAGTACTATTTTCACGCCTACTTAAAAAATTATTTTATAGTAAAGTGTTGATGGTTTTTTTAGTTGTATTAGCAATTTTCGGGATACAAGCATTTCTCTATTTACATTCTGGCAAAGCAGCAAGAGTATTAACTGAAAGGTTAGAATTTGTTAAGAATAATTTTTCAGCTGATGAACGAATTGCAGCATTACAGACAGGCATCCTCGGTTACTTTTATCAAAATGTTTTTAATCTTGATGGCAAGATGGATAATTTTGCGTTGATGAGCATGAATACGAACCAGGTTAGCAATTATTTAGACAGTTTAGAAATTAATGTTTTAATGGAGTGGAAAGATTTTATCCCTCAGTTGTTAGATAAAGATTATCTGGAAAAAGAGTGGGAGTTATATAGTGATGATATTGGAGACGGTAGAACAATGTGTTATGTAAGAAAAAACACTCGATTTTAAATCGTTAAAGAATCAGTGAAAAAAAATAAACCGCAGACCTGGTTACCGGAGGTAGGTGATTCAATCTAGAATCCCACATAGTGGCAGGCAGCAACTAATAGCTAGTATGCAGTATCAAGCGTCTGTCATTTCGAACGAAGAGAGAAATCTTGTGAATTGTTCAGATCTCTCCTCATTCTATTCGTCGAGATGACAAACGCACACTGTCATTTCGAACCCGACTAGGGTGAGAAATCTCTTGTCATTTCGAACGAAGAGAGAAATCTTATGAGTTGTTCAGATCTTTCCTCATTCCATTCGTCGAGATGACACAAAAAAAATCATTGTCATTTCGAAGAAGTGAAAAAATCCCTGTCATTTCGAACGAAGAGAGAAATCTTATGAGTTGTTCAGATCTCTCCTCATTCCATTCGTCGGGATGACAAACATACCCTGTCATTTCGAACCCGATTAGGGTGAGAAATCTCTTGTCATTTCGAACCCGATTAGGGTGAGAAATCTCTGAAGCTTTGAGATCTCTCCTCATTTCAATCGTCGAGATGACAAAAAAAATCGTTGTCATTTCGAACCTGATTAGGGTGAGAAATCTCTGAAACTCTGAGATCTCTCCTCATTTTATTCGTCGAGATGACAAACATACCCTGTCATTTCGAACCCGATTAGGGTGAGAAATCTCTGAAACTTTGAGATCTCTCCTCATTCCATTCGTCGAGATGACAAAAAAATCGTTGTCATTTCGAACCCGATTAGGGTGAGAAATCTCTGAGGCTTTGAGATCTCTCCTCATTCTATTCGTCGAGATGACAAAAAAAAATCGTTGTCATTTCGAAGAAGTGAAAAAATCCCTGTCATTTCGAACGAAGAGAGAAATCTTGTGAATTGTTCAGATCTCTCCTCATTTCAATCGTCGAGATGACAACAATAAGAAGATTGGATTATTGCATTCAGAGATCACGTTTTGCGCTCCACGATAAGTAGCCCGGGATGCGGCTTCGGTCGTTGGTAGTCATTCGTTGTCAATCATTAAACCAGTCACGGTGAAGTGTAACGAAGACGGATCAAACAATTCTGCAATCCTGATTCAGTTATCCAGCAATAGCCCTGACAGAATCGGGTAAAGCGGAACCGTTGTATCTGTTTCTATAATGCATTATTTTTGCTGCATAACAGAAATATATTATGAATTATCTGGAATTTAGAAATAAAATGTTTGAGCTGGCTTGTTTCAGCATTGACCAGGTTTATGCGTGGCAGCCAAATTTTGACAGGAATAATCTGAGCAGATGGACAAAGAAAGGATTACTGATCAGACTTCGACAGGGTTATTTCACATTTCCGGAATATATAAGTAAAAAAGATTATAACTATTATTTTGCAAATCGTATTTACCGTCCTTCTTATATAAGTCTGCATACTGCATTGGCGTTTTTTGGAATAATACCTGAAGCTGTAATTCAAATAACCAGTGTTACTTCATTGAAAACAGCTGCATTTAAAAATGAACTTGGAGATTATTCGTATAAATCAGTTAGTGAAAATCTTATGTTCGGATATGAATTAAGATCTATGGAAAACGGAAGGTCTATACAATTTGCAACTCCAGAAAAAGCTTTGCTCGATTTGCTGTATTTATATCCCGCTTACAACACTGAAAAGGAACTGAAAGAATTAAGACTTGATGAAGATTATCTTAGAGAAGAGTTAGACAAAACACTTTTACTAGACTACACATTAAAATTTAATAATAAGGCTTTAAATAAAAGAGTTAAAATTCTTTTAAGTATGTAAGGATTATGATACAGCTTGAACAAATAAAAAACTTTTATCCGGATTCTCTGAAGAATAACACTATATTCCAGAAATACATTCTTAAGGAATATATTCTGCTATTGATACTTGATTATCTTTCAACAACACCTTTTATCCGTAAAATTACTTTTATCGGAGGTACAAGCATCAGGCTAACTAAAGGTATTGACAGATTTTCTGAGGATCTGGACTTTGACTGCAAAGATTTCTCAAAAGATGAATTTACAAAAATGATGGATGGTGTGATAAAATATCTTGGCAAAAATGATATGAGTGCTGAGTTAAAGGAAAAGGATGCTACAAAACTTAAAGCATTCCGCGGTAACATTCATTTCCCTGAACTTCTGTTTAAGATGGGACTATCAGGTTACAGGGATGAAAGGTTTCTTATTAAGATTGAATGTCAGAATCAACTGGTTGATTACAATCCAACAGTCAGTAACATAAAAGGATGCGGTTTATTCTTCCCTATAACTGTTCCGCCACAGGATGTATTATGTGCCATGAAGGTTTGTGCTATGTTAAACCGCCGGAAAGGCAGAGATTTTTATGATGCAATGTTCCTGCTTTCTCAAACATTACCTGATTTCAAATTTCTTTCCGAAAGGTGCGGAATTTCAAATCTTACTGACTTGAAGCATGCAGCAAAAAAAATATTTGAAATAGTTGACCTGAAAAGTAAGATGAGGGATTTTGATCATTTACTTTTTAATAAAAGTAATAGTTCAAAAATACTTCGTGCACCTGAGTTCTTTGATAGTTTGTGATCATTCATAGACATTGGTAGTCATTCGTTGTTAATCATTCAACCAGTCACGCCGAAGTGGAACGAAGCCGGATCATTCAATCTAGTATCCCACATAGTGGCAGGCAACATCGAGTATCCTGAACCCAGTATCCAGAATCCTGTCATTTCTAACCCGACTAGGGTGGGAAATCTCTTGTCATTTCGAACGAAGAGAGAAATCTTATGAATTGTTCAGATCTCTCCTCATTCCATTCGTCGAGATGACACAAAAAAATCGTTGTCATTTCGAACCCGATTAGGGTGAGAAATCTCTTGTCATTTCGAACGAAGAGAGAAATCTTATGAGTTGTTCAGATCTCTCCTCATTCTATTCGTCGAGATGACACAAAAATATCGTTGTCATTTCGAACCCGATTAGGGTGAGAAATCTCTTGTCATTTCGAACGAAGAGAGAAATCTTATGAGTTGTTCAGATCTCTCCTCATTCTATTCGTCGAGATGACACAAAAATATCGTTGTCATTTCGAACCCGATTAGGGTGAGAAATCTCTTGTCATTTCGAACGAAGAGAGAAATCTTATGAGTTGTTCAGATCTCTCCTCATTCCATTCGTCG
>JAGXRK010000047.1 GCA_018335755.1 Ignavibacterium sp.
TTTCCCCAACCTGATTCTCTATCATGAATGTCAGAATATTTGTTTCAGAATTTGGCATCGTCATCACAACAGCCGACCATACTTGAGTATCAGTGCCATTTTCAGCAGTTACGGTATAATTTACTGCACCCTGACTAAAATCAACACTTTCGCCTGATGCCGGTATTATTGTTGCACCTGCAGATATTTCAATGACGGGTGAGAGGGCGGTTATATTTTGACCATATGGCATTGTTACCGTCACCGATGACTGTTGCTCATCAATAATTGTTTCACCTAACTGGTCATTTATCGAAAAGGCGATGATGTTGGTTTCGTCGTTAAGCGGGAGGAATTCGATAAGATTGAGTTTTTGGTTTGAATTGATGTTGTAAAGCTTGTTGATTATTCCAGAAGGCCATCTGACATAAAGACTATCTATGATGGTATTTGTGCCAATACCAAAATTTTGAACAAATGAACTTGAGCTGTATTGGCCTGAGGCTGAATTCACTTCTCTGGTTTGCATGATTCCACCAGCCCAGATATTAACTTTAGCACCAATGGCGGCTCTGTTAGAAACAGTTCCCTGTAGTGCAACCGCGAGCCAGTTGTTTGAATTCCCGATATTTTTGTAGAAGCCATTTTCCTGACTTGTGCTGTAAGTTGAAACAAAAACATCAACAAAACCATCATTGTTATAATCAGAAACAGTCATGCCAAAACTTCTTAAAACATCAACATTAACAGGGTCAGTCAATATTGAATTGAAAGTGCCGTCACCATTACTTATATAAAAGAAATTACGCCTGTTTGAAGTTTTATTGTTGGCAACTATCAGATCCAGATATCCATCGTTATTTGCATCCAACCAGGCAGAACCAAAAGAGGTATTCATGTCAGTGGCAACATTAATGCCAACTACTTGGTTAAAAGTGCCATCCCCATTGTTTTGGTACAGGAAATTAAATTTGTTTTCAGACCAGTCGTGGTTGCTCACAAACAAATCCAGAAAACCATCATTGTTAAAATCACCCCATGAAGCACCATGACTGATTCCGTTATTATTGACGATATGTCCCTCAAGCACCTTCGTAAAAGTTCCATCACCATTGTTCATAAACAGGCAATTTTGATCCGGAGGAAGACTTGCTCCAAAAGCATTGGCAATGAAAAGATCAGGCCAACCATCATTGTCAACATCAGCCCAATAAGCACCATATGAAGCTGCAGATTCATTAACAATTTCGCCGGTAATGATTTTGGTAAATGTTTCATCACCGTTATTTTTGTACAGATAGTTTATGCCATTAAAGTTTGCCACGTAAAGATCTACAAATCCATCTCTGTCGTAATCGGCCCAGCTAGCGCCGAGTGACCAACCATAATCGTTTACAATCTCACCTGAAGTAACCCTTGTAAAAGTTCCGTTGCCATTATTTTTGAAGAGCATATTCTTTGATTGTTCATCGCCTTCATTTCCTGTGTTACAGATGTACACATCAAGGAAACCATCGTTATTAAAATCGGCCCATGTAGCAGCTATCGAGGGCCCCAGGTGTTCAGAGATTCCGCTGTTTGGATTTGCAGTGAAGGTGCCATCTCCATTGTTCATATAAAGCACACTTTGAAGATCTACTTCAAGTTCCAGTATCAACATATCATCAAAACCATCGTTGTTCACATCAGCCCATGTTGAAGAGTAGTTTCGTTGTTTTATGTCAACGAGTGCACCACTGGTGATCTTTTCGTAGTATTGAGCATTCACCAAACTGCTGTAGGTCAACAAAAAAACAAAAATGGCCATGCCAAATTTGGAGCCGGATTTTAGTAAGTTCTTTATGGGAGTCATTTTTTTTATTTAATGATTTATTAATGATTGAATAAGTCTGTTGACAAAAGTATCTATTGACTCCTGTCCTGAAAAGAGTATTTCTACTGATTTTTATAAAATGTTTGTAAACCATTTTGTTGAGAAGAGACATTCCTTTTCATAGTATTCGAAATTGCTTCAGTGAGTGTTTTCAATGAAAAAGGTTTCTTTAATAAACAATGCACACCCGATGAGAGGATCATTTCCGAATATGCAGCATCATCGAAATAAGTAAGTAAGATTATTTTTGATTCGGGTGAATAATCCAGAATAAGTTTGGCACTTTTAATTCCTTCAACAATACTGTTTCCCGTGTCAATAATGACAACATCAGTTTTTTTATCAGATTTGATGAAACCTTCAGCCTCAAATGATTCTGTGACAACCTCTACAGCTTTAATCTCTTTGAGTAGCCATCCTAATCCACGTTTGAAAGTTGGATCTCCAACAACTGTAGCTAAAAGTATCTTTGTCATAAGTTATATTATGCAGCAAAGATATTCGTGTTACTCTTTTAAATAAAGAGTATATATACTTGAAATGAGAATCTTTACAACTCGATTAAATGATTTCTGATCGCATAAATAACCAGTTCAACAACATTTCTACATCCAGTTTTGCTTATAAGATTGGCTCTGTGGCCTTCCACTGTGCGACTGCTGATAAACATTTTTTCAGCTATTTCATGAGCTGATAATCCTTTGACAATGTAGGTCAGTACTTCGAACTCTCTTTCAGTTAACTTCTCATTATATTCTTCTATAATAAGTTCCGTACTGCCTGAGGAAGAAATGTCTTTTTTGATTGAATCAGAAAAATAGGTTTCACCCTTCATTACAATCTTTATTGCTTTTTCTAATTCAGAACCGGATATATTTTTTTGGACAAAGCCTGCCGCACCTGCTTCTGCCATGGATCGGCAGTAATGAGATTCTCCAAACATAGTCAGCGCAATGATTTTTAAATCCGGTTGTTTGGCAAGTGCTAAGCTTGTAGTCTTAATGCCATCCATAACAGGCATTTTAATATCCATCAAAACAATGTCGGGGTTCCATTTTGGGAGCTTGTTCAGAAAATCTTCTCCATTAACGGCTTCACCAATTACTTTGAATTCTGCAACCTCATTCAATAAAAGACTGAGTCCTTTTGAAAAAATAGAATGATCATCTACAAGAGCAATTTTTATAATTTCCATAGTCTACCCAAAAATAATTCAATTAAACAATCTCAATCTCAACAAACATTTCGAAGGCTTTACCTTTTGATGTGTTGATTGTGTATTTTCCATTTATTGACTTTATCCTGCTTATGATATTTGACATACCGAGTCCGCCATTCTTACTGTTTTCTGAGTCTTCCATATCAAATCCTGTTCCGTTATCACTGTAATGCAGCATAATCTTTTCAGTCGATTCAGACAATAAAAGTGCAATTGACTTTGCACCAGAATGTTTCATTGTATTGTTTATAAGCTCTAAACAGATTCTGTATAGTGCGAGCTCAATTTTTTTCGGGTAACGATTGCTTCTTAATTGATTCACATATTTTATGTGAAGAGCACCTACAGCGTTTATTTTTTCGATGTAAACTTGCATGGCTTCTGCCAGGCCAAAATCACTCAAGATGTTAGGCATAAGGTTGTTAGCAATATCTCTTGCACTATGAATAGCATCATCAATGAGGTCGCTTGTCATCTGAAGAAGTTTTTTCTGTTCATCAGGCTGTCCTTGTTTTGCAGATATTAGTTCCATGTGAATTTTAACTGTTGAAAGCAATGGCCCTAACCCATCATGCAAATCTTCCGAAAAACGACGACGCTCCCTTTCTTCAGTTTCAATGGTGTTTGTAAGTAAGGTTTCATTTAGCCTGATTATATGTTCATGGCTTTTTATTAAATCTGAAGTTCGCAACCTAACCAGTCTTTCAAGTTCTTCATTTATTCTGTTTTTAATGTGGTAGCGACGATAAACGATTGCAATCATTACAAGTACAATAATGCTTATAAAAATAAATGAATTTCGAAGATTAACTTCTTTTGCAATCCGAAGCTTTTGAATTGCATTTTCTTTTTCTTTCTGACCGGTTCGGTAGATTACTTGCATTTCGGCAACTGCCCTGTTGTTTTCTTCTGAAAAAATGCTGTCACTTAAAGATTCATAATGCCTGAATGAAATCAAAAACATTTCATAATTACTTGTTAAACTGTAATATATAGTCATTAACCTCAAACTATAGAGTTCTAAATCACGGCTATTTATTTTTTTTGCTGTTTTTAATCCATCCTGGATATATGCCAAAGCTTGTTTATGATCTTTCAATTCGAGAAGAATATCTCCAATACTGTTTGAAATGTATGCAATATCCCACTCATTGTTTCTCATTTTACTAATATCCAAAGCTTTTAGATTTACCTCTAATGCCTTAGATAAATCTCCCATTTGTTTATATGTATTGCCGAGATTGTTCCATGCTGCGCTCATGGCAGAAGAATCAGACTCTTTTTCAATCATTTCAATAGCCCTGCTTATATACGGTACAGCTCTTTCATAACTCCCTTTTGAATTGTATAAGCTTCCCAAATTAATCAATGTTGACGAAAGATTCTTAAAATTACCTGCTTTTTCTTTAATCTCAAGCGATCTCAAATAATATTGAATTGCCTGATCTTTATCTCCTGACTGAAAGTAGATGTTTCCGATATTATTTAAAGTTATTGCAATAAGGTTACTGTCGTTTTCTTGCTCCAATAGAACAAGTGCTTTAAAAAATTGCTCAAGTGCAATTCCATACTCAGAGGAGTATGATTGTGCCACACCGATATTATTGTGTGCTTCAATTTGATATCTTCTATTGTCAAGCTGCTCTGCAATTACAAGTGCCTCTGTTGCATAGATGAGGCTTGATGCAGGTGCAATTTTTCTATTTTCTATTGAAAGTTTGGTTAATGATCTGTATTGCTCCTCCGGACTAAGATTTTGCTCTTCTGATTTGGAGGATGTTTCGGGTGATTTATCTGCAAATGAATAATTTATCACCCCAAAAAGTAAAAAACAAAAGAAAAGTCGAAGAAATATTTTAGTCATACTATAAGCTGGGAATTTCGTAAGTAAATGACATTAAGTAATCTGCTGCGATTGATTACATTTTGCACACAAAAATAAATATTATTGAAGCAAGATATCATCATATATTCAACCTGCTAAAAATAAGCCTGACAGGAAAATAATTCAAACGAGATTCTAAATTGTGAAAATTGGATTCGAAAGACGTTTGCTTTTCAGAAAGTTATCTCTTCATTTCAGATGTAATGCTCACTCTTTCATTGTTTCTGTATGCAACAACGAATGCATCATATACTCCTCTGCTCTGAAGCTGTCTTGCGTAGGATTCTGCATCGGAATAAGACCTGAAACTGCCTGTAGAGTAGCGGTATATTCCATTGAAGTGGTTCTCAATGATTGGGTACTCAAACTGAATGTTTCTGTAAATTGAGGTCGAACCTGTTACCCTCTGGCTTTTGGCATATATCTGCACCCGAAATTCAAAGGCTGATGATGCAGGCTGCTGAACAACTTTATCCTGAACTGGCGTGAGTGTTAGTGGAGGTATTTCTATTTTAGCCTTTCTTTCTGAAGGCAATTCAGGATATACCTCATATTCAATGACGCTGACAGGCATTACAGGTTCCCACCGTGCGTTTGAAGGTTTAGTTTCAAAGGTTTTTTTGACTCTCTTTGCGCCTCCGGATCTGATAAAATAACTGATTCCAAAATGTGTTTGGGTTATGATATCATATTGATATCCATCCCTGTAGTAATCCAGATCATCTGAAAAAACTGTTAGGAGTGTTCCTTCAAAAGTTAATTTTAAGTTTTCAGTTAATGAATATTCCAAGCCGATAGTTGCAGGAAAGGTAGGGGCTGCACTAGTAAAATTTTTGCCTGTAGCAGTGCTGAAGTCTTCAATCACAGCACCATTAAGACTATTCCTTAAAGTGCTGTTCCAGGTGGCATAGCCAAGTCCTAAAGTTCCATAAATACTTAATTTGCGCTCGCTATAACCCCAGAAAAAATTCGAAAAATTCAGATAGCTGTGTATGGAAAAATGATTTATTGTTCCGGCAAATTCTCTGTTAAAGGCTGTAGTCTGATCCGCTTCAAAATCCTTTTTACTTAGTAAATTCGACCTGTTGAATGCTAATCCTAAACCAAAATTTTCATTAAAGTGTCTTCTTGCATGCAATCCAAAAGAAATACCTGTTTCCCCCGAAAACTTCTGAAAGTATGTTTTGTTGCTTATGTCACCGTAATATTGAGAAAACCCACCGTATAAACCTATTTGCCAGCTACTTAGTTCACTATTGCTGACGTCTTGCTGAGGATAAACTTTTGTGATTATCATCATTGATATAAATAAAACAGCCAATAGGATTTTGTTAAGTGTTTTATTTATCATGACTATTTTGTTTTAATTCCACAAAAATCATTCAGGTATTCACCCGCACTTCCATATCCCATGTCATAGGCTTTTTTCCAATCTTCACATGCTCCTGAACTATTATTTAAGTAGTATTTTGCAACACCACGGTTGAAATAATTGCGGATCCAGTTTGGATAATCAATGACGCGTTTAGGCCTTAATATGATTGCTCTGTCAAAATCTGCGATAGCTTCGCGATGGAGTCCCATTTTACTTCGGGTATTGCCACGATAGGCATAAATCATGAAATCATCAGTCTTAGGGTTTTCTTCAAAGGCTTTATTAAATGCCTCTAATGCACCTACATAATCTCCAATTTGATACCGAAGCATGCCCCAATTATAATGTGAGTCATATGCAGTCATCGCTTTATCGACTTCAACAAAATATGATAATGATTGTGATATGAAACTATGATAGATATTGAAGTCAACTTCATAAAATGTTTCATTGAAAATGTGCCTCCAATTGTCTGGAGAAGTTTGCATTTTCAGAAGATTATCATTTAAATATGATTTGATAAGTTTAAAACGAGCAATTTCTTTATCCTTTGCCCTGATTGGATAAACGGCGAAAATTAGATTACCGTCATTTATGGTTTTTCCCGACCTTCTGTCTTGTATTGCCTTGATAACTTGTTCTTCATAACCACTGTCAGTAGTTTGAAAATTACTTATGACACCCGTCGAATATTTTGCGAGGTTGAGATCTTTACCCATGAAAACACTCTTTTCATAGTTTTTAATCGTTCCAACAGTATAACATCTCAAATCTACCAAATACATGACGTTGTAAGGTATTTCTTCCGGAAGAAGCTCTTTCAGCTTTTCGCTTTTGAAAACATAAAAATCCATTGACTTGAAAGCACTCCAGTTCCTTTGAAGAAATGGAAATTCAAATTCACCATCATTGTATATTTTTATCAAGACATTATACTGAGCATCGTCAATCATAATTTTTCTCAACTCAAGTGAGATAAAATTGTCTTGACCAAGAATATTGAGCCCACTTGGACGCGAACTACCTGTTCTGCTGTCTGAATATGGGATTTTATTGTTCTCAAATGCCCAGGTTCCATTGTCTTGCATCGACCACCCTAATGCATCATAAATTCCTGATTGTACAGGGCTCATTATTGAGAAATCCTGCAGGTCATAATAGTCCGTCGACTGCGCTGAAAGCAGTTTAATAAAACAAATAAACAGGACAGTTATGATCGTATTTTTCATATTTAAGCTTTTGTTTTTGTCAGCTTGAAATCTTGTTTAATTTCAAAATGTAAATATCGCAAAATAATTACCAAAAATAAACAATTAGTTATCAAAAGCAATGATTTTATTAACAGTTATTTCAACAAATATTTTTAGTAAAAGTTAACTAAAATATTTTTTAAAATACTGCATTACAATGACTTAATTGTTTCGGTTATAATTTTTACTGCTTTTATTAACCCATCAGGGTTTTTGCCTCCTGCGGTTGCAAGATGTTTTTGGCCTCCTCCGCCGCCTTGGATTTCTTTAGAAACGGATTTTATTAGTGCCGCTGCATCGATTTTTTTCAACTCAATGACATCGTCAGTCGCCATCATACAAATCATCGCTTTGCCTTCCTGCTGACCATACAATAGCACCACAAAGTTTTTGACTTTATTTTTAATTTGCAGGGCTATATTCTTAGCCATTTCCACATCTTCATCAATTGATTGACTGATGAATTGCAAACCATTAACCACTTCTGCTTTTTGAATAAGTTGATCAGCGATTATATTTGCCTTTTCAGATAAAAGTACGTCAATTTTTTTCTGGAGCTCACTATAATTTTCTGAAAGTTGCTGAACTCCACGTACAATGTCGCCAGTACTTTTCACAATATCACGAATGTGAAGCAACTGATCAATATGCTTGTCAGCGAAATCTTCAGCTGCTTGTCCGGTAACAGCCTCAACACGTCTGACTCCTGCTGCAATTGCACCTTCACTTATAATGCGGAAAGAGCCAATCTGTCCTGTGGCTTCCACATGCGTACCTCCGCAAAGCTCTACAGAAAATTCAGGATTAAACATAATTACTCTCACATGTTCACCATACTTTTCTCCAAAAAGTGCCATGGCTCCCATTGCTTTTGCCTCTTCAATCGGCACATCAAGCATAGCCTGACGAGGAATATTTTGTCTTATCCTTTCGTTAACAATTTTTTCTACAAGTCGAATTTCCTCATGTGTCATTTTGCCAAAATGACTGAAATCAAAACGTAGCCGTTCATGATCGACAAGTGAACCTTTTTGTTCGACATGATGCCCCAAAACCTGTCTGAGTGCTGCATGCATAATATGTGTTGCACTGTGATTGTTGACAATTGAAAGCCTCTTTTCAGCATCTACTTTGGCTAAAAATGTTTTTTCCGGATTCTGTGGTAAATCATAAGATAAATGAACAGTCAGGTTGTTTTCTTTTAAGGTATTGAAAACATTTAACTTTTCATCATGATTTGTCAAATAACCTGTGTCGCCTACCTGTCCGCCTGACTCGGCATAAAAAGGTGTTTTATTTAATACAATTTCAAAATGTTTTTTCTTTTTTGAAACAACTTCGCGATAACGAATGATTTGAGCTTCAGTCTCAAGATGCTCATAACCAATAAATTCTGTTTTCGAAAAACTGTCGTTCACAATGACCCAGTCGCCGGCTGCAGTTTCAGCTGCTTTGCGTGATCTGTTTTTTTGCTCATTCAACTTGGTATGAAAACCCTCCATATCTACTTCAAGCCCTTTTTCCTTCGCCAAAAGGTTTGTCAGGTCGATAGGGAAACCATAAGTGTCAAATAACTCGAAAGCGAAATTTCCTTCGATTGATAGGATTACTTTGTGTGATTCTGTGTATTGTTCAAAACGTCTGATTCCTTGAGCCAGAGTTCTGAGGAAGGATGCTTCTTCTTCATAAATGACCTTTGAAACCAATTCATATTGTGAAGCCAGTTCCGGGAAATTATCCGACATCTGGTTTTTTAAAACACTAAGTAGCTTGTAAACAAAAGGTTCCTCAAAACCTAGGAAGGTAAAACCATATCTGACGGATCTTCTCAGGATTCTGCGAATTACATAGCCTGCACCAGTATTTGAAGGCAACTGACCATCGGCAATTGTAAAAGCAACTGCACGAAGGTGGTCGGCAATAACACGCATTGCAACATCTTTCTGCTTATCAGTTCCGTATGTAAGCTTAGCGAGTTGTGCAATTTCTTGCAGGATGGGTTGAAAAATATCAGTATCGTAGTTTGATTTTTTGCCTTGCAATGCCATCGTTAATCGCTCGAATCCCATACCTGTATCAACGTGCCTTGAAGGCAGTTTTACAAGACTACCATTGGCTTGTCTGTTGAATTCGATAAAAACAAGATTCCAGATTTCGATAACTTCAGGATGATCGTTATTTACAAGAGATTTACCGTCAATCAATTTACGTTCGTCATCATCTCTTATGTCAACATGAATTTCAGAGCATGGTCCACAAGGGCCTGTATCTCCCATTTCCCAAAAATTATCTTTTTTGCTTCCATAAATAATACGGCTTTCCGGCACAATATTTTTCCAGAACTCAAATGCTTCATTGTCTCTGTCAAGACCATCGGAACTATCACCGCCAAAAACACTGACGTAAAGCCTGTCTTTGTCTATTTTGTATATTTCGGTGAGCAATTCCCACGCCCATTCAATGGCTTCCTTTTTAAAATAATCTCCAAAAGACCAGTTACCTAACATTTCAAACATTGTATGATGATAGGTGTCATAACCAACCTCTTCAAGGTCGTTGTGCTTTCCTGAAACCCTTAAACATTTTTGGGTGTTTGCAATACGGCTTGAGGCAGGAGCAGCGTTTCCAAGGAAAATTTCCTTGAACTGATTCATCCCGGCATTTGTAAACATCAGGGTTGGATCATCTTTAACTACTATAGGTGCAGATGAAACGATGGTATGCTGTTTCGACTTAAAGAATTCAAGAAAGGTGTTTCTAATCTGTAAGGAGTTCATTTTTATAAAGTTATTGTATTTTTCAAGTTTTTAACATATCAGTAAAGTTTGCAAATTTAGGTTATTTTATTAATTTTGCTGGCGTAAATATGAATTCTCACTGAACCTCTGAATATGGCCCGTCAAAAATATGTTTTCAATCAAAAATCACTTTCGTACGAATTGTACAGGGTGACATGGAAACAGCGCCTTTTCGGTGTATTGTCGTATATCCTTACTACTGGCGCTTTTGCAGCTGTATTTGTCTTCATTGCATTTCATTTTTTTGGCTCACCAAAAGAGCGCATGCAGAAACGCGAGCTTGATTTTCTGAAACTGCAGTACGAGTTTATGTCAAATCGACTTGAATCGATGGATAAACTGGTAGCAGATCTTCAGCAAAGGGATGACTATATTTATCGCACAATATTTGAGGCTGAACCGATTCCGAGTTCAGTCCGGCGCGCTGGCTTTGGTGGCGCT
>JAGXRK010000048.1 GCA_018335755.1 Ignavibacterium sp.
CCATCCTTTCAAGTCAGGGGGGATACCGCTTCACAAAGGCTCTGACCAAGAAGCAAAAACAGATTCTGTCGGCGTTTAACGCAGTTAGCGATATCGTGGATAGTGTTAAATAAACTGTGTCTACGCTAAAAGTTAGCGGAATTCAGGTATTATTTAAAAATCCATCGGTTGGAAAGCAGGAATATAAATTAAAACATCGAATGATTTAGGATAAATCATCTGTTTTTCATCATTTATAAGATAGGATCTTCGGTCTTACCATGATATTTAATGGACCTTGCTGGTAAAATATATATGGAAAGGAATTAATGTACTCTAATAGAAGGAGTGTGAACCTTATATGGATGCTTAGTAGTTTGTTTTGTTAAATAGTGCAGCGATTTGGGATCCAGCTAAGTTACCCGGTGATTTAATAACGATGAGCAGCAGACAACCAAGAGTTAAAATTATTAAGTATAAACGGAAAAAATATTAAAGGAGGGAGCTTTTGGTGATGAAGCAAACTGAGGTTTTTGCCAGAAAGGCCAGCGGATTAACCAGGGAAGCTGGATTGCTTGATTCAACATATTTCGGCATTATGAATAATGCTGTGCCCGTATCCCTTTGGTTCGTGTTTGCAGCCTATGCCTGGTCACCGGGCGGAAATCTTGCTGTGGCTACTATTATTACCCTGGTGTTGATTATTTTTGGTTTTGCTCCTGTTTGGGGTATTCTTGGTGCAGCAATGCCAAGAAGTGGCGGCAGTTATGTTTATAATTCAAGAATTATTCACCCGGCAATTGGTCTCGCAGTTAGCTTCTGTAACGCAGGTTTTGTAATGCTGGCTTGGATCTGGGTTTTGGCGCCATGGGCTGGGGAGATCGGTATTCCTATATTTGTCGGACTCTGGGGTATTGATCCTGAAGCGGTTGATGCTTTTACTCATGGTTGGGGCCTTTACTTCGTGGCTACTGTAGTTAATATAAGTTCATTTCTGGTGGTTTTAAAAGGAATGAAATCATACTTCAAAATCCAAAAGGTTCTGGTGACCTGGTCTTTATTGGGTGCGGCTATAGCTGGTGTCATAATTACATTTACTTCTCATGAACAGTTTGTTGCTATATGGAACAGTCAGGCTGCCCAATTTGGATCTCTTGAATATTCAGCTGCCGTTTCTGCTGCAGCAGCGGAGATTGGTGGTATACCCGCTACCTGGAATTGGCCGGCTACTATCGCCTTTATGCTTCCCATCTCTTGGATAGCAATCTATGGATACATAATTACATTCATAGGCGGAGAGGTAAAAAGTCCAAGAAGGAATATTTTTATGGCTCAGATTCTCAACGTGGTAGTATGTGTCATATTCCTTTTGTGGGTAGGATTAGCTTTCAAGAGGATGGTAGGTTGGGAGGGAATCCATGCTTTAGCTTGGATCAGCGAAGAGGGTTTGGCGGGGTACAGCCACCCCTTTATCCCAACCTATATGAACATTGCAGGGATGATAATCGGGTATAATAAGTTTGTCGGATTCTTAATGGGTGGCGCATTTATTGTTGCCATCTGGTTGTGGGTTGCTTTTAGTTACATTGCCTGGAGCAGGGCTGCTTTTGCCTGGGGGATGGATAACCTCGGACCTCGGTGGTTCACCGAGTTGTCTCCTAAGTCTAATCAACCTGTGAAACTACTTTTAGTGATGCTTGTTGCCAGCCAGATTGCGCTTACTCAATACTGCTGGAATCCGCAATTCCTCGGAGCCATCGGAGTTGAAGTTTTGCAGATGCTCTCTGTTTTTGGAATAACAGCTATTTCTCTTACAATTTTCCCATATCGTAACAAGGTCAAGCATATATGGGATGCTTCTCCGCACAAGGGTTGGAAGATAGCCGGAATACCGGTAGCCACGATCTCAGGTATATTAGCTCTGGTCTTAATTGCTATTTTAATCTATAGTTTCTATACATCAGAAGGTCTTGAATTTATCAGTAGTGTTTGGACCTATATCTACATTATCGTCTGGTCTTTCGGGATCTTGTGGTATTACATATGGAAAGCGATAAGAATGAAAGAAGGCATCGATGTAACTTTGGCTTTTATGGAAATTCCACCTGAGTAAAATTATTGCGGCGCTAATTACGGGGGCATATAGAATATAAATAGTCATTCTAATCAAGAATAATATTTATTATTTCATGCCCCCAGCGTCTTTTAACAGGGTTCAAACTGAAATAAATGCGATTAGATATATTGTAATTATGGATTGTCTTAATTTCTGCTATTGCTGAATATTGGAGTGATAACCCAACTATAACAAGGGTGGTAATATGATGATAAAAATCCTATTTGTTACAGATATACATGGATCTGACCTGGTATTTAGAAAATTTCTTAACGCATTATCGATTTACAAAGCAAATATAGGCATACTGATGGGTGATCTCTGCGGAAAAATGCTTCACCCGATAGTGAAACAAGTGGACGGTTCATACCGTTGTACTGTCATGGGATCTCAGAGAACGGCCTCGTCCGAGGAACAGTTAAAAGAAATTGAAAAAGACATTGCATCTATGGGGAATTACTGTTTTTACACCGATCCGGAAGAGATGAACCGACTTCGCATTGAGGGAAAAACTATTGAGGGAAGAATCGATGAACGTGCTGCAGGGGTAACATTAGGAGCAGGGAAAATTGATGATTTGTTTAGAAAAGCAGTTGTTGAAAGACTTAATGGTTGGATGAAATTGGCTGAAGAGAGACTGGAAGGTAAAGATATCGAGGTCTTTATGGCCCCGGGGAACGATGATCTAATGGAAGTAAACGCTGTAATAGATAGTAGCTCTAGGATAAAAAGCGCTGACAACCAGAGGAATATTATTGGAGAACATGAAATGATTACCCTTTCCTGGTCTAATCCTACTCCCTGGAATACTGAACGGGAATGCTCGGAAGAAGAGCTGGAAAATAAGATTGATCAGATGGTTGCTCAGATCGAGAATATGGAAACAGCCATTTTTAATTTACATGTTCCCCCATACGATACATTACTGGATAAGGCTCCTAAATTGTCAGAAAAGCTGGTTCCCTCTACAGAAGAAACTGTTTCTGCCGGAAGCCAGGCCGTTCGCAGGGCGATAGAAAAGTACCAACCGATGATGGCCCTGCATGGGCATATCCATGAATCTCCCGGTGTAATTAAAATCGATAGAACGGTCTGTATGAACCCTGGAAGTGAATATTCTGAAGGGATCTTGAAAGGACTTCTTATTACACTAAAGGATGGTAAAATTAAAAATCAAATTTTCGTGTCCGGTTAAGGAGGTGTCTTTGAATTGCAGAATTTTGTAATGCCGTCTGATATACCTGACGATCAGTATCCTCCTCCTTCAGCTTTTGTAGAAGAGGGGAAGAACTGTGTTGAAGCGGCTCAAAAAGAAGGTCTTATTTTGAGAGTTATGGGAGGACTGGGCATTTATATGCACAGCCAGGAATTTCAGCCGCTTTGGGAAGGTTTGGCAAGGTTGGGAAAGAAAATGTTTACAGATATAGATTATGTCTCATATGATAAACATCGGGTCAAGATGTTGAAGTTTTTAGAGGGTCGCGGTTTTAGTGTCCACCAAAAGCTCTTATATCTTTACGGCAAGGAAAGACAAATCTATTATGGTGATCGAATTCCCATGGTTGAAGTTTTCTATGACAGGTTGGCGATGAATCATATTGTAAACTTCGCTAAACGTTTAGAGCAGGACAGCCCAACAGTACCTTTAAGTGAGCTGCTGCTTCAAAAACTACAGATGGTTAGGATGAATGAGAAAGATATTAAAGATAGCATCCTGTTATTAAGGGCCCATAATGTTGCAGACCATGATAATAATTCTATCAACTACTCAGTAATTAACTCGGTGCTTGCTTCAGACTGGGGGTTTTACCATACAGCTACGAACAACTTGAATAAGATTAATCAGTCGCTTGGCAATTATCCTGTTCTCACTAAAGAGGACAGGGATATTATTAGTGAAAGGGTTAAAGAATTACTGGAAAAAGTTGAAAGTGCCCCGAAAAGTCTTAAGTGGAAAGCAAGAGCCAGGCTTGGAACTAAAGTCATATGGTACGATGAGGTGGACGAATGGGACATAATAGAGACGCTTCCGGAGGGAGAATAAACGAGAAAGATATTATAGACAATAACCCTGAAGTTCTTCAGCATCTCATTCAACAACTGGACTCACTGCGTGCCTTTAGGAGGTTGGATATCTCAAAATTAGAAACATATTTTCGCAGGGCAGGTTTGAACGATAAATGGAAAATGATAAAGCCTGATCTTGAATCCATAATATATCTGCCGAATAATTTGCCCCAGGTTAGTTCTTTGATTAAAATAGCGGTTCTTTTTAGACAGCTTTTTCCCGCTTGTTTTTTTGCAGTTATCCTTGTTTTCCTGGTCAATATTGGTCTGGTTGCTAATATTCCCAATATTTTTTACCGTTTGGCTTTAGTGATGCCTTTTGTAATTATCGGCGGATTTATCGTAACCGACATGCTTGTCAGAAAAAGAATAGCAAGTTACGAAAATAATAATCCCCAGTTGCATTCTAAGGAAAAAGAGAGAATCAGAAAAGTTATTGAGGATATTGTCTATAAGCTGGCATTAAATATAAAAGAGCTGAAATTGGATCCATCGGACTATAAGATGAGACTCTACTATGATGATTACCGGGAGGTAAAGATAGAGAAAGCTGTAGTTGAAAAGATGTTAGGCCTCTTCAAAAGAAATTACCGAATCTATATAGGTATACCTTTTTCAGATTCGAAGCATTAAGACAATGCAGCAATTATCGCTTTATATTTTTTCGATAGAGGAACTTATTTTGGACAGGGGAATAACAGCGAATGCGGTCAGTATACCCAGAACCAGAAACGCATTGTTTAAACCCGGCCCCTGAGCAGCAAGGCCAAAAGAAAGGGCACTCACAGAAAAAATTATATCAATCCTGAATTCCGCTAACTTTTAGCGTAGACACAGTTTATTTAACACTATCCACGATATCGCTAACTGCGTTAAACGCCGACAGAATCTGTTTTTGCTTCTTGGTCAGAGCCTTTGTGAAGCGGTATCCCCCCTGACTTGAAAGGATGGTTATATTGGATAACTGGCTAAATACCTTCTTCATGGACGTTGAGTTATCTGTCAGATAGTTTGAGAGCC
>JAGXRK010000049.1 GCA_018335755.1 Ignavibacterium sp.
ACCCTTGGGGACCATATATTACAGAACCAATAAACACACTCTCTCCAAACGGTGTAATCTTTATTGATAAAGGAAATGTTACAATGAGAGGAACTGTTCATGGACAGGTAACAGTAGCTACTTCTAAAAAAGGAGGAAACGGGATGGGGAATGTTTATATTGATTCCGATATTGTTTATAAAGATGACCCGCGTACAAATCCCAATTCGGAAGATATGCTCGGGATTGTTTGCGAAGATAAAATAGAAGTAACATTCGACAATTCAAGAGGAGATATTAATATCCATGCAACAATGTTCGCACAACATGATGGTCTGAATATCGAAAGTTATTCGAGTTATACAAAGATTAATAATATGAATATCCTTGGCGGATTGATTGCAAAGGATACAAAACCGACAGCTTCATACTCCGGGGGAAAACCAACCAAAGGGTACAGGTTTATCCATAAATTTGACGATCGGTTTTTAAAGACTGTCCCACCTTACTTTCCGACTACCGGCGGGCTTGAAATTGTTTCCTGGCTTGAATAAAAGAGGATTTTCATTCCTTCTTTGTTTTGATTAGCTTTATAATTAAAGTATTTTCTGTTTTGATATATCAAAAACTTGGGGTATTTTTGATCACTAAATTTTGTATAATAACTGCAAACTAATTGAAAGGATACTTATGAAAATATTTAGTCTCATCACTGTGATGCTGTTTGCTGCATTATTGGTTTTTTCCGGCTGTAAAAAAGAAGCGGAAAAACCTGAAGTGCCTGCAGAGCAGCCAAAAGTTGAACAACCACAAACCCCTGAGCCGGTTGCCGAAAGAGTTCCCGATGTTAAAGGAACCTGGAAAGGGACATTCTACAACAAATCAATGACTCTGTTCATCGGTGAACAAACAGAAAAAGAGTTTGTTGGTGAAACAACAGTAAATTGGGCTAAACCATTAACAATGAAAATTAAGGGTTCATTCAATCCTGGAACCGGGGTAATGACTTTTGCCGATCAGTCATCCTCAAATGAAGCAGGAATATACGAGGGGACATTGTCGGCTGACTTTACAACTTTCACCGGAAAATTTACATTGAATAGCGGTGGGAAAAAATTTGATGTTAAACTTTCACTAAAATAATTTCTTTGGAGATCTCAAAATGAAAAAACTATTAATAATTCCTTTATTATTATTCTTCGGACTTTTAATTACGTCCTGCGACGAAAAAACAACAGACCCGGTTAATCCATCTGCAAAAAAGGGAGCGATTTTTATTCAATCTACTCCGAGCGGTGCTCAAATTTTTGTTAATGGAACTAACTCGGGCAAAGTTACACCGGATACAGTTAAAAATTTAGATTCCGGTTTCGTTAATATTACTTTAAAACTTACAGGTTATGGCGACACTACATTCTCGCGTCAGATATTGCCTAACATGACCAGCTCTGTATTCATTCAGATGAGTCAGCCGCCAATTTTTGAAGTCAGTTTCTCGAACGTACAACTGTTTGAACAATCTTCTTCAAGTTTCAGCGGAATTAAGCTTTCTACAGGAACAAGAGTAAACTCAAGTGCGGCTGATGCTGATATTTTCCTTGAGACTGTTGACCTTAAGAGCCAGGATCAAAGATCACCTGCAGTATCTAATCCTAGAATAACATATTTTAACAATTCCCCGGCTTCTACAAACATACTTGATGGTGTTGTATCAAGTACATTCAGTGCAAGCACATGGGGTAAGAGTAAGGCAAGAAGTTCTACAACTTACAGCTTCCTCTACACAAAAGACGGAAACTATGTAAAGCTGATTTGTACGTCTTATGGCGGAGCAACCGGACCGACAGATCCGGATAGATGGGTTAGAATTAGTTATAAATACAACCAAACCGTTGGAGATAAGAGATTTAAGACTAACTAATTATTCTTAAAACAATTAATAAAAAGACGAACCGCTTGGTTCGTCTTTTTATTTTAAACAGTTTTTTAAGGTTCTATACTATTTTTTGTTTGCATTTTCATTTTATCCCTACTAAAACATATTGATCATATTGAAATAGTAGGGATAAACTTAATAACTCACTTCACGCAATGTTTGTTAAACTACTCTTAAAATAGAATAAAATCATAGGGGGCTGTCTAAAAAAAAGATTTTTGCGCAAAGTGAGTTAATACTTCAATTTTTCTGAACAGTCCTATACCAATCGCTTGATGATTCAAGTAATTTGTTTAACCGGTTAACCAGGTTATGCGGATCGGTTAATGTTCCTTCCAATAATAAAGCGGATTCATAAAGCTGTTCTGTAACTGTAACGATGTACTCATCATTACTATCCTTCTTGAATATCTCAAGCATGTTTCTAATCAATTTATTGTCGGGATTGACTTCAAAGATTTTTTTCTGCGGTGCAGTATCTTTGTTTGTCATTCTCAATATCTTCTGCATCGAAGAAGAAATACCATCATCCGGACTAACAAGACATGACGGACTGCCAATCAATCGTTTTGATATTTTTACTTCAGTTATTCTATCGCCGAGAATCGATTTCATTTTTGAAAGAAGACTATCAAGATGCTTTTCATCGGTTTTATCAAGTTTATCGAATTCTTTTTTCTTCTCTTCGATATCTTTAAACTTCTCGAGGTTTTTCATTTCAACGGTTTCGGCAGACTTGAATTCGTAATCTTTATATTTCCGTAATGAGCCGAAAATGAATTCATCAACCGGGTCGTAAACATAGAGGACTTCTATTCCTTTACTCTTGAATATTTCGATATGCGGGTCAAGTTCAACTGCTTCGCGGCTGCTTCCGAATAAATAATAGATTTCTTTCTGCCCTTCTTTCATGCGGCTTACATAATCAGCAAATGAAGTCAATTCATCTTTATTCGAATGTACGGATGAATTAAACCTAAGCAGTTCCATATACTTATCCATATTCATGAAATCGCCGTAACCAAGTTTGAAAACCTTGCCGTGTTCTTTCCAGAATTCGGTATACTTTTCCGGTTCGTTCTTTCCTTTATCGATTAAATAAGAAAGCAACTGCCCTGTAACACTTGATGCAATCTTCATAAAGATTGAGTTATCCTGCAGTGTTTCGCGTGATATGTTAAGCGGTAAATCTTCCGAATCAACAACACCTTTAACAAAGCTGAGATATTCCGGCAGCAAGTCTTTGTTTTTATGCTGTATCAATACTCTTCTTACATAAAGGTCAAGCCCGTAATTCTCTCTGTTCATCCAGAAGAAATCCTGGTTTTTCTTCGGAATGTAAAGCATGGCATTAAATTGAATAGGAGCATCAACCGACTTATGAATAATATCCATCGGCTCATCCGAATCGTAAGTTAGGAATTTATAAAACTCACTGTACTGTTCTTTTGTAATAGAACTCTTTGGCTCTCTCCATACCGCACCGATTGTATTAATTTTATCTTTATCGAGATATATCGGGAACGAAATAAAGTTTGAGTGCTTTTTAATAACGCTTTCAAGTTTATATTTCTCTGCGAACTCGGAAGCATCATCTTTCAGATATATTTCTATTGTTGTACCGCGTTTTATTTTTTCTTTAAGTTCCGATATTTCATAGTCTCCCAATCCATCCGATTTCCAGAGTACTGCCGGCTCTTCTTCTTTAAATGATTTCGTTTTTATAACGACTTCTTTTGCCGCC
>JAGXRK010000050.1 GCA_018335755.1 Ignavibacterium sp.
AATTCCATTGCCTGATTATGTGTTCCAAAAATTTGTGGAATTATTAAATTCCATCCTAACACATCAACAACAGGAATGAAATGATAACCTGTAACTGGATAATAAATATTATTATTAAAGATTGATTGATCGTTACAGTGAACGCGAATACCGATTGAGTCTATTTGAGATAATATTTGTTCAGGAATGCTAATTGATATTTTTTTTAAATCAACAGAACCATAATAAGTATTCTGATATATCAGATCATCGGATTGATACGCCAGTAAATCGGCATTCAATGAATCAACCAAACCAATGTAAGATGCTGTAATATCAACGAACATGTCGAAGTTAGAGATGTTTCTCGATATAGTATCTGGGAAAGTCGGTAAAATTTCCAGAATGATTGGATTATATATTGTATTATTAATTATTGCTGAAATAACTTTTTTTGATCTAGTTGAACTACCACCTAAATAATTATTATATTCATATTGATATATACCAATATTGTCGGCAAACTTATACTTTATTGTGAAATCTACAGTAGAATCTACACCATTAAAAAAAATTCCATAATGGGTAATTTCCCTTACCATCCGCCCCTCACCTAATATGGTCCCGTTTTGAACACCAGAATATGTCCAGGTTTTTGCATAACCATCGATGTAAAGTCTATCTGTTTCTCCTGCTGTTTTGTTAAAATCAAAGGCAAGTCTCTCAATACTACCATTCAAAATGAAGAGTTTATTTAATGTTGTGTCCATACGGTAGTAATGATCCCAAATCCACACATATGTTTTATTTTGAAAGGATGTATCAGTTGCTACTGATGCAGTGTAATACTCATTCCAATTAAAAGGTGGATACCAATTTTGATACATATGATGCAACTGATATCTATCACCGGCTTTTGTCGGGAAATAATTTTGGGCATATAAACCATTGTCAATTAAAATAATATATAATATCACAAGTAGATAAATTTGTACTGTCTTCATTTTATTCCTTATTTTAAATAAACCATTTTCTTAGTTTCAATAAAACTTCCAGCTCTTAAATGGTAATAATAAATTCCGCTTGCCAATCCAGCAGAATTAAACTCAACTTCGTGATATCCTGCTTCTCTATATTCATCAATAAGTGTTGCGACTTCTCTTCCAAGTATATCATATACTTTCAAAGTTTGCCAACTTCCTACTGGCGACTGCCAACTGATCACTGTGCTTGGGTTAAAGGGGTTTGGGTAGTTTTGGTGTAATAAATATTCCTGTAATATCTGAAGATCCTCATCATCGACACCAACGCTATAATCCCAGACACATTGATAGAAGCCGATATCAGGTAAAATGGTAGTTTCAGGAATAATTCCCCTATCCTTTGCTTTCAACCTATAGTTGAATGAAAAATCATCTTTCATTAAAATAGTATCAAGAACCATTCTTACAGTATAATTTTGAAAAGAATCAATACTTGCAACATTAGGAACATTTAAAATTACTGAATCACCTTTTGAATAATAGCTTTCCATTTTAACATCTTCTATAAAAAACAAACCTGAAGAATTTTCGGTTGGTGGTTTATCAAACGGATGTTTTGTTGTAAAACTTAATTTGAATAATGGAACGTTGATAGTTGTTATTGGTATAAGCTCAATTTGAGCCGTATGATGATCGCTTAAATAGATAATGTTTCCTGTATCATCATATAAAATTCCCATTATTAATTCATCTGTTTTAGAACTAAAGAAATAAGAATAGGATTCTGATTGATAGAAAGAATACCATCCTATTCCAAGTGCAAAACTGGTTTTAGTTGTAATATTTGACCAATTAGGCGGGATGCTTGCGTCGATTCTGAAACCTTTATATTCTAAAGTATCTGAAAAAAGAATAACTGTTCCACCCGTTACAGTACTGACTGAAATCCCATTATAAAAAGTATCTCCGGCTGCTTTATTAAAATCCATATATACTCTTTCCTGAATACCCGACGATATATATGCTTTTTTATCAATTTCATCATACCTTATAAATTCTAATCCATTAACGAAATATTGCTTGTTATTTATTATCGTATCTCTTTCTAAATAAATTTCCCTCAATTCATAAGTAGTGGTTATGTTACCAGAAAAATCTCCACTAACATGTCTGACTAAAAACTGCCATCTATTTCCTATTTCCAGTGGCAGCCACGTTTGTGCAAAGAAATTCTCAGTTATTAATAAAAAACAAAATAATATTAAAATATTATTTTTCATTTCACCACTACCATCTTCTTAGTTTCAACTATCCTTTGTCCTGAACTTGTTTCAGGACCTCTGGCTCTCAGCTGATAAAAGTAAACTCCACTTGTGAGATTCTGACCTTCGTCAGAATAAAGGTTAAACTCAACTTCGTGGTAACCAGCTTCTCTATACTCATCTACTAATGTTGCAACTTCCCTTCCAAGCACATCGTAAACTTTAAGAGTTTGCCAACTGCCTACTGGCGACTGCCAACTGATTTTGGTACTCGGGTTGAACGGGTTTGGGTAGTTTTGAGCAAGAGAAAATTCAATTGGAATTGCCTCCTTGTCATCATCCACGCTGGTTACAATTGTATCTCCATACACTACGCCATCTATTACGCATCCCTTCAGAAAGGAATTAGTAGAACCGAAACAATATCCTTGATGCACACTATAAATGCCAATTCCTTTTGCCATTTTATAAACATAGCTCATAAGCCAGTTATATTCAAAAGTTCTTATATCTCTATTTTCACCTAATACATTTTCAATTTCTTCTTGTGAGAAAACCGTTAAGATTGAATCCCAGCAAAAAGTATATCTTTGAATCAGCAGACTATCGCCTATTTCAGCGGTAAAATTTTCAATTACTTTTTCACTATTAGGATTAGTACATTCATTATCAAATCTATATGCTAATCCATTTTCCTTATCAATTCTTTCAAAGACATATTCTATATAGTTAGACTCATAATATTTTTCTTCAATCTTAAAATATTCTTTATTATTACTTAAAGTATCTTTTGAAATTACTCTCCTGGAAAAAGTGGACTGTGAATAATAAAATGGATCAGCCCATTCGATAACATTGTAAATCCAAAAATTACCAACAGCAAGTGGATAATAATTAAGTAGTTCATTAGAGAATGGCAGAATTTTAATAATTATAGTGGCGTCAGTTGTGATTTTAAAAATTTTGCTTTTAGAAGCAGCATAAATAACATCGCTATTCGGTTTCTTGTAGATTCCTACAAGTTTATGAGGTAAGCTTTTATATAAATTGAACGTATATCCATTATTAACAGATTTATAGATATTTCTTCCATCAGAAAGATAGACTAATCCGGAATTCGAAGAATCAATGGTTATAAAAATCGGATTTTCACTCTGGTAAGTCTTTGTCCAGGTGAATGCATTGCCTTTGTTGTTGGATACATTCAGAGTATAACCGCCATAAGTTTTATTTGCGCGGTAGATGTGAAACTGGTTTACATCGTAAAGAATTTTTGTGTATTGATCAAAGAATACTTTTGCCGTGTCAACAATAGAAGCGTTCATTGCAAACTGACCTTCAATATCTACGCCAAATAAAACATTATCATCAAAGTCAGCTAATGAAATTGCATCGAAGTTTGTGATTAAACCCATCGAATCAAGCGGGAAGGTAAATCCGCCGTCATAGCTTCTTGCTAAAGGTCCACCGCCAAAAGCAAATACTTTTAAGGGGTCCTGCTTGGATATATCAACCCTATAATATCCATCAATCCCGCCGAAGACTATTGAATCATTTCTTGCAATGTATGAATGGTTATCCGGATTTATCTGATACCCCACATTCATAAAATTAGTTTTATCAGGAAAGTATTCGAAGTCCCATACAGCTTTTGCAAGCTGACCTGCGGGGAAATAATTATTGTATGCATCAATGATAAGCTCTTCGGAAAGATCTGATGTGTTTAGTTTGTACACGGGATTGTAAGGGAAGTAATCACTTCCTAATCGATACAGTAAAAAAGTCTCGCCCGTTTGACTCTCGAATCCATCCAATGAATGAAAGGATTGCGGAAATAAAGCTGCAGTGTAACCAAGAAGCAGGGAGAAAATTAAATTTTTCATTTGAAACCCCGTAGGATAAATGATACTAGCCTAAACTTAGTGATTGGGTTTGATTATGTCAACAAGAAAAAGTTTGCTAAGAGGCAAATGATTTAAAGAGACCGCTGTCTTTGTATTTCAAAAAGCAGTATTCCGGCAGCAACCGAAACATTTAATGATTGAATTTTACCTTTCATTGGTATCCGGACAAGAATGTCGCAGTTATCAGCGGTAAGTTTTCTAATACCCTTTTCTTCATTTCCCACAATTAAAGCTACCGGCATTTTATAATCAACCTCTGTGTAAGGTTTTGAGTTGTCTAAAGATGAACCTACAATCCAGTATCCGTTTTCTTTCAACTCTTTTAATGTTTGTGCAAGATTATTAACCGGACAGATTTTAACATACTCAACTGCACCGGCAGATGTTTTTAAAACCGTTTCATTGATTGGTGCAGAATTATGTTTTGTGATAATTATTCCATCAACACCACAGCATTCTGCAGATCTCATAATTGCACCGACATTGTGTGTATCCTGAATTGAATCGAGAATTAAAATAAGAGGAAAGAAAGCACTGTCATTTCTACTCCGATTTATCGGGAGAGGAATTTTTTCAACACTACTGAATTCAGATTTCTCACTCGAGGACTCGTTCGAAATGACATCGTTTGTTTTATGTTTTTTTTGTTTTTGTTTAGCTGAGCTTAATAATTCTTCCAGAGTGTAGAACTTTTGGAATGATTTTAGGGCGGCAACGCCCTGGGCGATTTTGTCTTTAGTAATTTGTTTAAACTTATCAGAAGAAACCTGGTTAACTTTTACTCCCTTTTTCTTAGCAGCAACAATAATCGAATTTATGATTGCACCCTGCTGACCATAAAGAATGTAAACCTGGTCAATTTTTTCACCTGAATTAAGAGCTTCAAGTACCGGTTTCCTTCCGATGATCAGGTTCATCACAAACTCATTTCATAAACTCGTTTGAGAAAGAGTGCGAAGCATCATCTGCATCGAAAGTGCAGAATAACCTGTTGTTTTCTTTTTCAGGAAGAAAAGTTTTAACAAGCTTGATTTCTTTTTTATAAATATTAAAATCAACAACAGCACTATTAATTGAACCATCCTGTTTGATAACGTTGACGGTATGTTCACCATAAAGTTCTTCAAAATCAACATTTGCATAAGCCGGCTGAACTTTTGACATATAATCATTTTTTGCGGTTAGTCCTAGTATGCTAATATCAATATTCTTCTTTGATTTATTTGCTTTAACTGTAATCTCGTAGTTTAAGAAAGAGAACATTTTTATTGTTTCTATTGTAAATCTGTATTTCTGAGTTGCTTTTACAGTATCGCGATGAAAGTATATTCTGCAGTTAAATTCAATTTCAGATTCCTTTTTCATCGGTGTGGAATCTTTCAATTTATCTATTGTCTTTTCCCGTGCTTTAGGAATTTTCGGAATGTTCTTTGGTTTTTTAAGTGCCATTATTTTTTAACCTCAGAAATAATTTTATTGATCTCGTCTTTACTGACTGTTTTCTGCTGACCGTCTGCCATATTTTTCAGAAGTAATTCTCCTCTGCTGTACTCTTCTCCGCCGATAAATAACACATATTTTGCATTCGATTTATTGGCTTCACGCATTTGGGCTTTGGTGCTTCGGCTAAGGTAGTCAAAGTCAACTGATAACTTTTGACTGCGTAAAAGAGATGCGATCCCAGCAACTGTTGATTCAAGTCCTTTATCAATTCTAATTAAATAAACATCAATTGAAGGATCGGGTAAAGTAAAACTTTTTTCATTTTCGCAGGCGAGCAGTATTCTTTCCATTCCTGCAGCAAATCCGACTCCAGGAGTGGGTTTACCGCCAAGTTCCTGAATCAGAAGATCATATCTGCCTCCACCGCAAAGCGCACTTTGTGAACCGACTTTATTGCTTATCACTTCAAATGTGGTTTTAGTGTAATAATCTAACCCTCTTACTAATGCGGAATCAACCTCGAACGGAATTCCGACTTTCGTTAAATATTCTTTTACAACTTCAAAATCGGTTTTACTTTCTTCATCAAGATAATCAATCAGCAGCGGAGCATCTTTCATAATCTCTTGATCGGATTCAATCTTGCTGTCGAATATTCTAAGAATATTTTTATCAAATCTTTTACGGCTTTCTTCGGTCAGCTTATCCTTTTTATCGGAAAGAAATTCCCGCAGTTTATTTTTATAGTCTTCTCTTGATTGCGGAACCCCGAGAGAGTTTATCTTTACAACAAGGTCTTTTAATCCCAGCCGCTTAAAAATATTGTAACTCATTTCAATCATTTCAGCATCAAGCAGCGGTGAAGTGCTGCCGATTGCTTCAGCACCAAACTGATGAAACTGGCGGAATCTTCCTGCCTGCGGTCTTTCCTGTCTGAACATTGGTGAAATGTAAAAAAGTTTATTTAAAGGTTGAAGTGTCCCGAGCGAATGTTCAATATAGGATCTTACAACAGCGGCAGTCATTTCCGGTTTAAGCGTTATGCTGGTTTCACTGCGGTCAAGAAATGTGTACATCTCTTTGCTTACTATATCGGTTTCCTCGCCGATACCTCGCGCAAATAATGATGTTTCTTCAAATACCGGAGTTCTGATCTCTTTATAATTAAAGTTTGTGAATACTTCTTTAACAATATTTTCCAAATAATACCATCTGTTTATTTCAGATGGCAGAATATCTTTTGTACCTGTTACTGCTTTGATCATTATTATAGATAATTTTTTACTGTGAATGATTTATACATCACCAAAATGCCTTTCTTCTTCCACAAAAAGATTAATGATTTCTTCAGGGCTGTTTGCATTGGTCAGTCTATCTCTGAAGTCATCCTTGTTCATCAGTCTTGATATTCTGCTCAATAATTTAATATGAGAACTTACTAGAGTATCTTTACCAACCAGAAGAAATATTAAGTTCACTGGTTTACCATCAAGCGAATCATAATCAATACTTTTTGCACTTTTTCCGAACGCACCTATAATTTCTGTTACAGCTGAGGTTTTTCCGTGAGGAATTGCAAATCCTTTACCGACTCCGGTTGACATTATCTGTTCCCTGTCCATTACTGCAGTTCTGACTTTTTCAAGATCAAGCACCCGCGGATCATCCCTGAACAGATCAAGTAATTCGTTCAGCGCATCATTCTTCCTGGTGCTGTTCAATTCTGAAATAACTACTTTGGTCTTTAAAAGATCAGAGACTTTCATTAAACCGTCCGAAAGAATTATGGTTAAGAGGATTTTTTAATTATAACTTGAAATTTAGTTATTGATGGTTAGTTAAGCAATTAAGAAAGTGACTTATTACAGAGTACACTAATTCATCATTGCGGTTAAACGAAGAAGTGCATTTTTTGCAAGTTCATAATTCGGATTTACACTAAGAGCATCTGTGTAATATTTTCTTGCGGTGAACCAGTCACCTTTCTTTTCATACACACGTCCGAGATTAAAATAAGGATAGTGCCTCGGTTCATAATCAGTTGCTTTAAGAGCTTGTTCGAGCCAATAAACTGCTTCGTCAGATTTACCAAGATTGATAAGGTAAGACCCTATATCATTATATGGGTTACCATATTCAGGATCTAAATCTATTGAAATTTTACATTCCTCAATCGCTTCCTCGTATCTGCCGTACAAGCTGAAAGCCCAGCCCAAAAATGTATGAGCCTTAGGTGTGGGGAAATAATCAATGGATTTCCTGTAAGCATCAATAGCGTCTTTGATATTTCCGCTTAAATGAAGCTTATAACCTTGATTAAAGTATTCGGCTGCTAACGATATTTTATCTTTATCTACCATAAACTTTCAATTCTGTCAGAATTTCAATTCCTAAATAAATAATTCATCATATAAATGCAACATATTATTCAATTATGTGACTGCTTTTACTTTACAACAAAAAAGTTGAAATGTAAGTTTCCCGACATTTTTTTTAAAGTGTACAAATATTTTGCCGATATGAAACTATTTTCTGTTAGACAAGGTTTTATAATTAAATCAATTAAGGATATAAAAATGAGAGACGGACAGGTAAGATTTACTGAAATGGAAGAAATTGGCGACAACCATATTCCAACTTCTATTGAAACACCTATCAGAAGTGATGCATTTGAAATTGATGATGATTTGAAGATAGAACTAATCGAAAAGAAGTTTAAAGATATTATGGAGGTGCTTGGATTGGATCTGACTGACGATAGTCTGAAAGATACTCCCAAGCGAGTTGCAAAAATGTATGTTAAAGAAATTTTCAGCGGATTAAATCCCGGAAATAAACCCGCCATTACTCTGTTTGATAATCGTTATAGGTACAATGAAATGCTGGTGGAGAAAGAGGTAACAGTCTATTCTTATTGTGAACATCACTTTGTACCAATCATTGGCAAAGCACATGTTGGATATTTTTCCAATGGTAAAGTAGTTGGCCTTTCAAAAATTAACAGGATAGTTCAGTACTTCAGTAAACGACCCCAGGTTCAGGAAAGGCTTACTGTTCAGATTGCGGAGGAATTGAAAAAAGCATTGCAAACTGAAGATGTTGCTGTAATAATTGAAGCAGATCATTTGTGTGTAGCTTCAAGAGGAGTAAAGGATATAAACAGTTCAACTGTTACTTCCAGCTACCATGGAAAATTCTTAAACAATAATACCCGAAACGAATTTCTAAAGTATGTCTACGATGGTAAATAATAATGAATAGATGAGCACAATTGAAAGCCCCGAAAATAATTTTCGGGGCTTTTTTATTTTAATGACGTGATTTCTTACCAACGAATTTTGTTCCGTCTTCACTCAGATTTTTTGAATACTTCTCCGGATTATTTCTGAATTTGTCATCACATCCCGGACAGCAAAAACCGTAAGCTTTTCCTTCATACTCAACTGTTGGTACTTCCGGATCAACTTTATTACCCATTACCGGACATAACTTATTCCAGGGACCTTCTGATTCTGTTTCTTTATAATCGATCACTTCTTGTTTAATATGCATTTCTTCTTTTTCAGTCTTTTCAGCTTTTTCCATTTTCTCCTGTTTTGGTTTTTCCTGTGCAATAGACACAGCACCGAAAAAGAAAATTAATGAAACGACAAATACAAGTTTCTTTAACATAATGTTTCTCCTTATTTAATTGTTATTATAGAAATTACAATACGCTTAATCTTAAGCCAATATAAAATTTTCTTCCTTCAATTGGTCCCCACACAAGTGAAGAGTCAAAATATTCTCCAAAAGGATTATCTGCCGAAATTATCGGGTTGTTCTGTTTGAAGTCTGTTAAGTTTTCAACTCCCAGATACAGATCGAAATAATCAAAACTATGTGTTATCTGTGCATTGATATTTACAAACTCTGAAAACCTTTCCTCTCTTTGATGTTCAACAGGATTTTCTTTTGTAGATGGTATTCTTCCGTTTCCATTTAATAAAAATGAAGAATCAAAAAGCCACTTACGATCAGTTGTTGCATAAGACAGAGTCAGTAGTGCTTTATACCTGCTCACAAGCGGCTTCGTTAATAGTTCATCACCAAACTGTGTCTTTACGTCGGAAAACCTGTAAGCGGCAGTAACATCAAGGTTATCAATCAGTTCATAAGCAAGTTCTATCTGATAATTGTTTGAGTATGATTTCCCATTTAAATCATAAAACCTAACCTGCCTCACGTCTGAATCGATATCAACTACAGTTTGTTTTATAAAATCTGTTCTGTAGAAATCAGCGGTTATTCGCAGCTCACGACTATTTAAGTAGAAATATCTTGTTAGATTAAATCCGTAATTCCATCCTTCTTCATAAGTTGGTTTATCAATTACAACAAATTGCCTGGAACTTACAAGATAATTAATATTATCTGCGAACATATTTATAGAACGATAACCTTTTCCTCCGGAAATTCTTAATGTTGTGTTCTCATCAAAGCTGTACTTGATATGCATTCTCGGTGTTAAGAAAGTTCCGTACAAATTATGAAAGTCAACTCTTGCACCGGGCACAATTGTAATAGAATTTGAAGGCGAGTAATTATACTCTGCAAATACTCCGGGTCTGGATTCTTTCCTGTCATAATTTATTCCATCAAACAATTCCTTATACTGATCAAACACATAACTTCCGCCGAGAGTCACGGAATGAAATTCGTTCTCAGATTCAGTTTCAAAAAGAAGATTCGCATAAAAAGATCTCTGCTCAGCATTATAATTTCTTAATCCGAAAAGTGAATTCTGCTTATGAAGCTGCGCATTCATAATTAGTCCGATACTTGTATATGGATAATTATTAAACACATAGCCGTTCTTTGCATATGCTTCATAACGTTTTGTATCAATATTTAAGTTATACCTTGAAGCCGGATTGCCTGAATTCACAGGTTGCGTATCGGTTATCTGTCCACCTCTTCTTTCCTCATTAATAACTTGAAAACCGAACTGTGCATCATATCCATCATAAGAGATATAGTTCCAGCGGTTGAGTATATTTAATTGTTTAACATTCGGCTGATCTTTGAACGAATCATTATTATCGTCGAATGTTTTTGACGTAAAATTAGTGTGTGCAAGAACCATTGTGCTTAGATTATCTGAAATATCCTGCGTAAAATTTGCATTGACATCGGTTTTATAATGAGTACTTTGAAAAGCATTCAGATAAAATCTTTCCGGATGGTCCGGTTTTTTGTAATCAATGTTTATCTGTCCGGTGATTGATTCGTAACCATTAACAACGGATGCTGCTCCTTTTGAAATACTTATTGCAGTCATCCAGGGACCAGGGACATAGTCCAATCCAAATGTGTTTCCGATTCCCGTTAGCGTTGGAATATTTTCAAACATTATTTGAGTATAAGTACCTGCTAGACCAAGAAGCTGGATCTGTTTAGCTCCGGTAACTGCGTCCTGAAACTGAACGTCAACAGAAGCGTTTGTGGTGAAGCTTTCAGATAAATTACAGCAAGCTGCTTTAAGAAGCTCTTTACTTGTTATCACTTCAACAGCTTTGGGATCAAGTTCATCAATATATTTTGACAGGGATTTTCCGGTTATAACTACTTCGTTAAGCTCTCTGTTTATAGAAAGAAGTACTTCTATACTATCCTCTTCAGATATCTGAAGAGTATCCGGTTTAAATCCTATATAACTGATAACAAGATTTAAATTATTCGTATCCGGTTTTTTCAATTCAAAAAAACCAGTTTCATTTGATGTGGTGCCAAGTTGAGTATCCTGCCAATAAATATTTGCACCAATCAAAGGGATTTTTTCATTTTTATCATCGAGTTCGTAAACATATCCCATTAAACTTTGTGCAAATCCATTTGCGGACAGCAATAAAGTAAAAAGAAGATAAAATATTAATTTCATAGTACACCTGCTCATAAAATTTGTTAACTAAAAGTCATTTCAAAGATTTATCAGAACAAGTAAATCTGCTCTATAAGAAAAGATTCCTCATTCTGTTCGGAATGACACAATTGGATATTAGGTTAACAGATTGGTGTATCTATTTTAAGCTGATGAATTGAATTCAGAAGTTCTTTGCCGAATTTCGGCGGGGGTAAATTTAATTTATTGTAATGAACGTATTTGTCTTCATTTTCTGAATCAAGTAATTCAGGTTCACTTATTGAGTTTAATACAATAAGATTTGAAAAGTTTGAATTGAATGATTGAGAGAAAACATCTTCAACTTTTTCATAGTGGAATTCATCAATACAGCAATTTGAGCTTTGAGACGTATACTCAATATTGCTTTCAGAATTATCTTCACTGCAGCAGGACGATTCGATTTCCTCAACTTCTACTTTACAGGTATTGCAATCACTAAGCGATCTTTTGCCTATTATCTCACAATAATGATAGAAAAATGGCATTCCTGTTGTTGATGCAAGGAAAACAAACGCTAAACTTAATATGTAAATCCTTCTCTTAATCATACCGCTACAAACATAAGAATTTAGTTGCCTTAAGGCAATGATAATCAATCGTCAAATGTTACAGGATTTTCAATTTATTTAATATTTTATTATGGAATTGTTCAATTATCAATAATATCTTAATGTATAGGATGCAATTACGCACCCCGAAAAATATTATTAATTAGATGTGATCATCAGGTAAGTCCGGAAAGCGATTCTCTCAGGGACTATATAACCTTATCAATTGAGGAAAAGGTATCCCCTAACATAACCAGGTCTTCTTTTCCCAGGAATCGAGGTTAACCGCTAAAATTTAGTTTATAGTAATTTTAAGTTTACATCAAATAAGGTTGAATAAAGCATTACATTGATATCTTTTTATTATTTTAGATCAATTAAAAATAATATCGATGAGAACAACAGGTATAATTTTAGCCGGAGGAAAAAGTTCAAGAATGGGAAGAAACAAAGCATTACTTGAATTATCCGGTTTGAAGATAATTGAAAGAATTTATAAAAGTATTGAACATTCCTGTGACGACGTAATTATCATTTCAAATTCGCCTGATGATTATCGATTTATGGGACTTAAGATTTTTAAAGATATCTTTCCCGGTCTTGGACCATTAGCAGGAATTCACTCCGGCCTTCATAATTCAAAAACCGAAAATAACCTTATAATTTCCTGTGATCTTCCATTAATATCATCGGAAGTAGTCGAAAACATTGTAAAATATGAATCTGATAAACCAGTGGTGATTTATCAAAAAAAAAATTGTCTGCAGTATCTGTGTGGTATTTATAAAAAAGTATGCTTGCCATTTCTCGAAACATCGCTAGTCTCTAATAATCTGAGAGTTAAGGATTTTATTAATAAGATTAATGTGGAATTATTAGATGCTGAAGAATTTCCTGATGAGGTTTTTTTAAATCTCAATACGATTGAAGATTATAAAATTCTGGTAAACAGAACATAATAGTCGAAGAAAAAATTCTATGCATACTTATTTAAAAACAATCATTTCCTCGACTAATAATTTCAATTAGATATACAGTAACTTTATAAGTTAGCTGTAATCATTAGATATGACCAGAATGAGAGATCCTCACCCGGAGCAAAAAATGTTTTCATTAAATCACCAGGGAAAAATAAACTTCCACCCCAGGTAATTGTTGTTCCTTTAATAAAATTATATCGTACTGTTAGGTCCAGTTCCTGACCAAAGGTATTCTGTTCTTCTCCATCAGGGTTTTGCACTGAAGTTACAAGAATAGATTTATTAGACATAAAATGATGCAAGTCCGCAAAAAATGTAAGTTTGGAATCTTTCGGCATATAATTAAATCTTAAATAGAAATCATTTAGTCCTGCAAAAAACGTATTACCCGGAATATTGATAAAGTAATCCATATAACCATAAAACTTATGATTCGTACCATAAATCGGTTGGAAAGTATTGAAATCACTTGATGCATTATCTGTTCCGGAAAGTAAATCAGCACCCGCACCTAATGATACCTCATTCATTTTATACTCAAGTGATGCTGAGACTAAATAGGCACCTACATCCATTTCACCCATTTTGCCAAACTGGTAAGCAGCTTCAACAACAGTTGATAACTTATCATACTTTCCTGAGTAAGTACCTGCAAGTGTGAACATTTTCAGTGCATTGTCTCCCTGATTTGTTCTCGCTCTGTTATTTTCATAATAGCCTAACAAATCCAACCGGCTTTTTTCTGAAATGTTAAAGATTTTATATAAACCGTAAATACTGTGGGAAGTAGCTGGAACTGATGGATTTGAATAAGCGGAAGGGACTGCATTTCCAATATAATTCTGAGGTTCGCGAACTGTTAGTGCAAATATATCTAAGGGAAACGATGAAGGCGCAATTTCAAATCTCACTCCATCGAATGAACGACCTACATAATGCCAGCCAACTGCACCGAAAAATCTTTCGGTTCCATAAGCAACTTCAAATCTGCCCGTCTGAACATTCAGATCCAAATTAAATGGTTTAACTAAAGTAACATAGCCCTGATGAAGATCTATATTATCTATTGCAGATAGTGTATTCGGTTCTTCACCAAAGACTCTTGAGTCCTGAAACTGAACAAAGAATTGAACCCGATCAGTAAAACTTTTATTAACGCCAAGTCTTGTTCTTAAACTAGCAAATGATAACGGATAAGTATCATTGTCGAAATCCCGTCCGTCAAGTTCACTTCTTATTTGAATCTGACCTGATAGTTTCCAGTCATCTGATATTTGTGAATAACTATTTATTGAAATGAGCAAAGTAAAAACAAATAATAATGCAATAATTCTTTTCATATACTCTTTCCGTATTTACGTATTGATAAATTATGAGAGGGATATAATCCCGTCTTAAAAATTAAAAATATTATTTTTCTTTATACTCAAACAAAAATCCCTGACGCTCCTTAGCTTCCTTATCCCATTCGACAGTCGTGGTTTTTAAAAACTCCTGTTTACCCTCAACTAGTTTGGGCATATCAAGTCCAATGAATTTCTGAGCTTTTTCTTTTGTAGAAATATCGGGAAGTTCAGCAGGATATTGCCAGCCCTGTTTAATAAATAATGCTGCGAGCTCTCTTCTTGCCTGCTCACCTTTTTGAATTGATGTTCCGAGAACACGTAATGCTTCAACCGGGGAATGGAATCCTAGTCCATTTGCAGCAGCAACCCAATCCCATCTCCATTGTGCGTGACGAATAAGAGTTAAAATTGATTTCATTTGAGTATCGGTTGCACCATTATCCCACGCAATCTTTGCTTCAATATGTGCAGCGGCAATCGTTTTCTCAACAATTCTTCTTATCTCCTCAATTCTATCCTGTCTGTCGTATACATCCTGAATTAATCTTTGAGTATCTTCTCTGTGACAAACCTGGCAGGTGTTGGCAACATTATTCAGAGGTGATTGTATATGATGATCCGTAAACTTCACACCGCCTTCACTTTTATACGGCATATGACAATCTGAACAGGAAACTCCGCGGATTGCATGGATGCCTGTCATAAATAATTCAAAGTCCGGATGCTGGGCCTTAAGCATTGGTGCTTTAGATAAAGTGTGTGTCCAGTCAGCAAATTCAATTTCATCGAAGTAAGCTTCCATTTCATCTGCACTGAATCCTTTATCCCAAGGAAATGTTAAATATTTACCTTCGCCCTTAAAATAATATTCAACATGGCATTGAGCACAAACAAGTGAACGCATTTCCTGTCTTGAAAAAGTGCTTATATCTCTGCCCTGTCTTTCATAAGCTTCAATTAAAGCCGGACGTGTAATTCTTAAGTTTAATGTTTGCGGATCGTGACAATCCTGACATCCAATAGGATTTACGTGCTGGCTTCCTAAATCATTCCAGGAGGTTTTATAATAATTTTCCGCTCCCATTTCATTCATCATTCTTGGAACGTCAGTACTTTTGCAGGTCCAGCAGGTTGCCGGCATAGGTTTAATATTATTATCGCCCGTACGCAAAGTGTTTCTTATATCTTCAATTGCATAAGCGTGACCTCTGCCCTGGTTATAGTCTTTTGAAAAAGCGTATCCAGCCCAAAGAACAACTAACTCCGGATATTTTTCCAGGTAATCAATCATCTTCGCTCCGCCGTGAGCACTTGCAAAATCAGTCTGTAAAGTGTTGAGATAAGATTCATACTGCCTTGGGAAATTTTCTCCCCAAACTTCATTACGCGGCTCCCATTCATTGATTGGTTTTAACAGTTGTAATGTGTAAACGGCTTCACCTCTCCTTTCAATTATTGAGGAGGCAAATAAACCGATTAAAAATACAATGACGACTGTTCCTAAAAACAACAGCCATCCAACCCAGGGTTTTGATTTTACGATTTCACTTATTGGTTTCATAATATTCCTTTTAACATTTTAATTTGATTTTCTTTTAATTCCAAAACTTTCTTCCATCCATTTAGGAATGGGTGAGCTTAACTGAGGAACCCTTGCATAAGGAGTTGAAGCTAAACTATTAATTCTGCCGTGCGGAGTTTCACGATGACAATCCCAGCAATATCCATCACCGTGTTCCTGAATTGACTGCCCGCTTATTGCCCGGACTGAAATCGGGTGGATTTGATTAGCATGACAACGAATACAATTTCGCTGAACAGCATTTCGTCCTGCTTCGTGTATACGTATTACCTGCGGCTCAAGTCTGAATGTAAACATATACGAATGCCTTAATCCGTCAGATGCTTTGAAAAAATATTTTTCAATAACATTATCCTGAGGGACATGACAGTCGTTACATACAGTAAATCTTCCGTGACTTCCGTTTTGCCAGGTTGCAAAATACGGTGCCATAACATGGCAGTTCACACATGCAGATGGTTCGTCGGAGAGATATGATGTTGCTCTTCCAACGTGAAGAACCAGAAATGTCAATCCGGTAAAAATTCCAAAACTAAAGAGCACAGGAAATCGCCATTGAGGTGGTGGTAAAAGTGCTTTGAGTATTTCTTTTATTTTTTTCATAATCCGACAGAAATTAATTTTTAGTTTTTAATGTAGAGGTTAAGCAAACTCTTTGAAAATTCTCCCGCGACTTCTCTATCCCACTTTCTATGCCACTTAATTCGTTATCAGATAAAATTGATTGTGCCTTTTGAAAAAGTACTCTTTCTTCTTTTCTGATGTGTTTTTCGAGTATCACACCAATTTTATCAAGATCATTAACAAGACTATCAGATTTATTGAGTGACGAAATTCCGTCTTCAATTTTTTTATGTTCGTCAAGAAGTTCATCAATTAGTGTATCAAGTTCTGAATTTCTATTTCTAAGAAGCGGAAATAAAATTTCTTCTTCGTCCTTAAAATGAATTGTAAGATCAGATTTGAAAGCTTCAATTGCATAATTTATTTTTCCGGGAGAATCTTTTGGTAATCCTTTATATGGGGGGGCATTCTTCTTAAGAAGCTGAGCTAGAAGCAAGCCTTTATGATGATCGTGAGACAGGAGAATGAGTGCTTTGTGTCTTTTCATATAAAAAAATCTTAATAAAAGTAATTATTGCTCCCGCTGTACAAATTTAAAGCATCTCTTTCTCTAAGGCAATTGATTTCGGAAAAAGTATATTATTTTCTAAGTGGATATGTATATGCAAATCTTGTCCGAAATCTCTCAGTTCATCGAAGAAATTTTTCAATGGCTTATTCGAATCTTCAGGAGAGGTGAAATTATTTGTTAATTTTTTCAGGTTATCATATTCATCTAAGGCATTTTTATGATCACTTTCCATCATCCTGATAGGATTATCAATTATCCCGAAATAGGGTTTTTCAGATTTGTTTCCGGTATTATTAAGCGACACTAATTGCTTGATATACGGAAAAAGAATTTGTTCCTCCTTGAGCATATGCTGTTTAAGATCTTTATATACCACCGAAAATATTCTGGCTATTGATTTAAGCTCAGAAAATTTTTCACCGTATTCATCGGAAATTTTTTGTGAAAGATCAGAAATAACAGGAATCATTTTATGGATGTATTGATGATGATTATTTAAAATATAATCGATTAGAAAATCCAGCCGCCACTCTGAAAATTTATCCACTTGAAACTCATCAGATATTTCTTTCAACTCATCAATTAAAATTCTGAAGTCTAAATTTTTCTCTTTGCATACTTCTCTGATCGATCTGTTTCCGTTACAACAATAATCAAAATTATATTTATCAAACACAGAAATTGCACGAACATTAACATTAACAATGTCAGAAAGTTTCTTATTGGAGTATATTTTTAAATCGTTCGCTATGTTCATATTTTGTAATTACTCTTCAGTTAGTTCTTTCCATTATGAGCTTCATTGATTAATGTTTCCGGCAGTGTCTGCTCTTTTTTCACTTCTTCATTTAATTTTTTAATTTCCTTTGTGCCGGTCGGATGACCATAACTGTTCATCAATTTATAGTGCATCAGGTATTCTGTATTGCTTATATCGTTCTGCCAATAACCTGTTACCATTCCAAAACCGGTTACAGCCATGAAAATTGTAATAACACCGATGGCAACGACTCTCTTACTAATCTTAAATTTGTTTGGAAGAATTGTTTTCAATTCAAGAGTATCTTTGACAGGACAAACATCTACACAATTCAAACATGATGTACATTCATCAGACCATACTGTTTTTACAGAATCGACTTTTATGAAAGACGGACACGCTTTATTGCATAATCCGCAATCAATACAGCTCTTTGCTACCCGTTGAATTTTATTCGGACTTAATAATGATGTGATTCCAAGCAGTGCACCATACGGACAAAGAAATCTGCACCAGAAATTTCTTATTAAAATTGAAAGCACAAACAGAACTGCAATTATTATTAACGCGGTTTGAGAAATATCCGCGAAAAAGTAATACATCTTTACATCTGAAACCATATTGTATGGGCTGTCAAGAAATGCCTTTAGTGCTAGCCCGGACATTAAGAAGATGACTGAATAAATAAGAAAGCCTAACATCAGATATTTTAAGCTTCTCAAAGGATAGTCGAGAAATTTCGGAAGCTTCAATCTTCTCTTAAATATTTTTTCACCAAAGTCACCAACCAGTTCTGAAATAAATCCGATTGGGCAAAGCCAGCTGCAAAATGATTTACCGAATACCAATGACATCAGAATAATAGAGAGAAAAATAAAAAATCCGGCAGGATGTGCTGAATGAATTTCACCGGTCATTAAAAAATGATAAAAGCTCATAAATGAACTTATTGGAAGGAATCCATCTACTCCGGGTGGTCTTGAATAAAAAGCTGATGCACCATTTGTTTCTAAGTACTGTATAAAGAAGAAGAACTCAACTCCAATCCATATGCAGAGTGCAGCAAAAAGTGACTGAACAAAGAATCTTGTTTTTTGAATCCCCTTTTCATCGTTACGAATTATTTTTGTCTTGGTTTTTTCTTTCATTATCGGAGTTATTTGTCTGGTTTACACACAAAAAAATATTAAATCTTACTAATCTTACTTAATGTCTTCTCTTTGAATTTATCTATCGTTTCATCGGTAAGCATGTTATATGCTTTTGTTCTTAGCTCACCCCATTTATCGTGAACGGGACAAGGCTGATCTGGTGAGCAATTAGGAAAACCAAGCACACAGCTATTGAACAAATCCAATCCATCTATTGCAGTTACAATATCGATCAATCTAATTTTTGATGGAGTCTTTGCTAAGAGAAATCCGCCTGACTTCCCTTTTTTTGAATCAACTATTCCGCTTTCTGTAAGGCTTTGCAGAATCTTCGAAACGAATTCTTTTGGTATCTGGAGTTTTTCTGCAATTTCATCCGAGGGACAGACGCAGCCCGGTTCCTTAGCAGCCATATACAGAACTGCCTGAAGTCCATATTCGCATTTTTTAGAAAATATTACAGTCATTTATAAAAATCAGATAACTTTGTCTGATTAAAATTAAGGATATTTCGAACTATTGTCAAGGGTGTGAGATCAGCCTACTTATTTTATTATTTTCTCTAAAAATGAGTCCAGTCATAGAATATTTCAGGATTATCAAAAATCCTTTTTCTTAAATCCTCTCAGACCAAGAAGTGTTGGGATTAAAAACCATAATAGAAGTGTAGTAACGGATAAAATCATTCCCAAAGATCCGCCGAAAAATTTGTTGAATAACGCACCTGTGTAACCCATTAAGGCTGATACATCAAAGTTAAGAATGAATAATATTCTTCCGAGATCAATTGGATTGAGCAGACTAATAATCAGCACTGTATTATCAATCGGATATTCCTGGAAGAAGTACACAAATAAAAGAATGAGTCCGTCATACACAACAGCTAATATCAGCCAGAGTATTATTGCAAACCCCAAACCTTTTGCTTTGTCAGAAAAATTTATTGCCACATAAAATGCAATTGCAGTGAAGATGAAAGTCAGTGAGGCACCAACTGCAAGAAGAATTATGAATCCTCCTGTCGATGAAAATGAAAACCCGTTCAATAAAAATCCGGCAAGTGTCCCTGCTAAAAACCCTGATGCTAATGGAATAGAATTACCAAGATACAAACCGAGGAAAAGCGAAGTCCTGTCGATCGGCTGGCAAAGGATCATTTCAATATAATCTCTGGAGTTATAAACGAATATCGTTCCGAATATTGTGCTGACTAATGGAATAACTATCAGAACAATATTCATCATACTGATCGCCGATTTCGCAGTGTCTGTTTCAAAGCTCAATAATAGATATGATAAAAGAAAAAAGAAAAGTGAATAAGCAATTATCCATTTACTTCTGAAAGCATTACTTAGTTCGAAGCGTATTATCTTCCCTATCAGTTCCATTTAGTAACCTCGCTCATCATATTGGCAATTGCTTTTTCTAACTTACTCTCCCCTTTGTAAGTCAGAAGTGAAAGGATACTTCCGTCGAAACAGATTTTACCTTCCAATAAAAATATTATATGATCTGCCATCTCTTCAATCTCACTCATTATGTGAGATGTTAAAATTATTGTTTTACCTTTTTTCTTTTCGGTCAGAATAATCTCTTTAAAGTGACTGCTTGCAACAGGGTCAAGTCCCGCTGTGGGTTCATCTAAAATTATAATAGACGGATCGAACATTAAAGAGATCAGCGCACTTACTTTCTGCTTATTACCGCCGGATAGATTTTTAATCTGCTTGCCGAGTTCTGATGAAAGGTTCAGTTTATTGATTAAAGATTCATTAAGATCCATCCTTGAATTTCTCAAATCGTATATCATCTTTATAACTTCTTTAACAGATAGGTTTTCAGGAAAGCTGGCAGTCTGGGGCATATAACCTATATCTTTTCTGTAAAGAAAATCACCGAGAACAGATTTATCATTAATCAGTATATCACCGTCATCTGGTTTAACGAGTCCAAGGATGGTTTTAATAATAGTAGTTTTTCCCGAACCGTTCGGACCAACAATGGCTGTAATTTTACCTGGTTCAACATCGAATGAGATTCCTTTTAAAACGTCAAACTTGCCGAATTTTTTTTCTAATTGTTTAATGGTTATCAATTTATTCTCCTCATCGAAGGTGAGTTATCGACAAGCGCTTCCGGAGTAAGAGATGGAAAAACACTTTCAGCAATGTCAAGCAGTTCGATAAAAAGACTATGCAGGAGCACCAACGAAGGAGGCTGTTGTTCAACTATTATTGAATAAAGTTTTACGGGGCGATAAGGCACATCACCAATTCCATTTTTAGTAAGATCGTATCCCTTGTACTTGCTGTAGTAATTATTTTCGAATGTATTAAAATTCTGCCGGCTGTTGGTAGCAACATCAAATGAGTTTGCAATAAAATCATTCCGCTCAAATTGATTATTCATCGAGTTTGCCATAAGCTTTATTGCCCAGCCGTTTTTTTCAAAGACATTATTCTGAATTTTACTTCTGCCGCTTCCTTCTATATAAATTCCGGTTGTGTTGCTTCTAAACTGATTCCGTTCGATTGAGCTTTCAGAAATATCCTTTAGCAGAAGTCCGTATGAAGCAGGTCCCCAATTGTCATTAAAAGTATTTTCATTCATCTTAACATTTTTCGAATACATTACTGCAACACCTGCGCCGTTTTTCTGAAATTGATTATATGAATACACACATTTATCTGAAAACATAAAGTGTAAACCATACCGGAGATTTTTTTCACTGAAATTATTTTCGATCAGAGCTTCCTGAACAAATTCGAGGTATATACCATCACGATGACCGGAAATGTTATTGGATTCTATCCGAATGTTTTTACAATACCAAAGATGTATGCCATTTCCTGATGAAGATTCTGTCTTTCCATCTGATTTGATTTCATTATTTCTGATGGTACAATTTTCAGATTTCGCAAGATATACTCCGAAAAAATTATTTATCAGTTTATTGTCCTCAACAACACAATTTATAACTTCCTCAAGTTTTATTGCAGCATTTTCCTGAAGATAACTTATACCGGCATTAATTATAGTGAATCCTTTTATTTCAACATTATCCGCAGTTACAGTTAAAACTTCTGTTTTCCCTTCGCCGTCAATAATAACTTCACCGGCAGCAATCAGCTTTACAGATTTACTAATTAAAATATTACCTTCTTTATACTCACCTGCCTTAACAATTATTTCATCACCATCCTGAGCAATACTAATGGCCTCTGTTATTGTTTTTATTTTACCATTCTTATCAACAATAATTTGTGAACTGGTATCTTCTGTGTTGAGAAGGATTATACTGATCACAAGTAAAATTTTAATTAGAAGAAATTTCATTAATGCATTGTTCCGGCAAATTTCACTAAATCTGTCCAGGTTAATTTTTTACCATCGTTATCGTTGAAAAATTTTTCAAAGTCACCGAAGTCACCAAATGCCTGAACATTTAAACCCATCGGACTTCTGAAATCATCATTCTTTGTATAGTAAGCGGTTTTTGCATCTATCAACGTGCGTGGATTGCTGAAATCAACTACCCACATTGAACCAATCTGATCATCCCGAAATGTATTTTTGTGTAACTGTTCAAGAAGACACTCGATAGAATCGTATTTATAAATTTTACCTTTGTCTGTAACTAATTCGGCACCGAATTGTTCATCTGTTATCATCATCTTGCAGTGAGCACAATTATCCTCACCGAATATGATTGGTTCTGGATCATTTCCGCAAGCAACGAACATCAATAGTATTAACAATAAAAGAATATTTTTTTTCATTTCAATTTCTCTGTTTTTAATAATTTTGAATTGTAATAGAGTGAAAATGCTGCCAAAAAGATTGCAGCAAGAATTATATATCCCCCCGTATAAGGGAGTGAAACTGCATCAATATTAAGCAGTTGTTTCGATCCTATCAATGGGGGCTGATAAGTCATGCCAGGAACTTTAATAGGTGCACTTGGATCGAGGTTATGCCCATAATCATAACCCCACAAATAAAAATCAATTAACCCAACAATTCCAATTAAAATGAAAGTTACTATCCACACTTTTGTAAGTATAGGCTTACCAATTGCGGCATTAACTAATCCAAAGAAAATCATAAATGCAATTATGAAGGGCATAATTTTAAGTTCCGGAATTGACTCCGGTTCAATGGCTTTCATTCCTATATAATGATTCAAGCCGTTAATATTCTGTAAATCATTTGGTTTAATTCCGCCAATTTCATCAAGCCATATTCGCAAACCTAATCCTTCGGGATATTGAGGTGCATTGAGATCAATTTTCCAGATAGGAACAAAGTAGGTAATGATAAGAATAAGCGCGGCAAATGCAATTACTAGTCGTGGTTTCGTTTTCATTTTAATTCTTAACACTTTCAGAATTATCGGAACACGTCATAATCTTTAAATACACGGATCAGACGTGTTCCATAAAGTTATTTGATCATAGTCAAAAGCATTTTTGACTTTTCAACTGCTATCAAACCATGAGGAATATTTGCCGGAAGGAGAATGTATTCTCCGCCCTTTACCTCAAATGGTTTTCGCCCGATTTTTATTTCCATCATGCCGTCAACCATATAAACAAGAGCATCAAAAGGCGAAGTATGTTCTGACAGCGATTCGGCTTTATCAAACGCAAATAAAGTAACATTGCCGTTCGGCTTTTTAATTATCTGCTTGCTTACAATTGAGTTCGGCTGATAGTCAATATCATTAATCAATTTTACGCTTTTAACATTTTCTAATTCACTCATTACATTTCCTTAATTATTTATTCACCTAAACTATACGATAATTTAACATCAGAACCCGCCGGAGATACTCTTACATAACCAGACATTTCCTGATGAAGTGCTGAGCAGAAATCAGTACAATAGAACGGATATATTCCCGGTTTCTTTGGTTCCCATTTTATCGTTCTGGTAACACCCGGCATTACCAGAATTTCCCCATTGTTCATTCCTTTAATTGCAAAACCGTGAGGAAGATCCCAATCCTGTTCAAGATTGGTTACGTGGAAGTAAACAATATCGCCAACTTTAATACCTTCAATATTGTCAGGAGAGAAATGACTTCTTATCGATGACATATACACGCGGACAACATTTCCTTCTCTTACAACTCTTGATTCTTTTTCTCCTTTAATAGCGTGCGGATGGTGATTATCTTCAATCCGGTAAAACTTAATAGACTGATCCATTATAAGATCTGCCTTTATTGCCTGAGCATAATGGGGTTCACCTGCGGTTGGAAAATCCAAAAGAAGTTTCATCTTATCGCCTGTTATATCAATTAGTTGTGCGGATTGTGTCAGCTCCGGACCTGTTGGAAGATATCTGTCCTTGGTAATCTTATTCAAGGCAACAACATATTTCCCAAATGGCTTTTTAGTATCGCCGCCCGGAACCATTAGGTGACCGATTGAATAATAAACAGGTATTCTATCAACAACTTCCCAGGTGCCGAGTTTCCATTTTACTATCTCTGAAGATATGAACGCCGATGTATATGCAAACCCATTGTCATCGAACTCTGTATGAAGTGGACCAAGTCCAGGATTTTCAACTTCACCGGCAATAACAGCATCATATTTAAGAATCGGAATGCCGTCAATCTCTCCATCAAATTGTTTGTCTTCAATTGCTTTTAACATTTTAGAAAAAGAATGAACCGGAATAACAGAGGCTAATTTACCTCCCGCAACAATGTATTCACCGGAAGGATCTACATCAACTCCGTGAGGCGATTTAGGAGTTGGTAAGTAATATATCATACCCGGACAATCTTCAGGATACAATACTTTCACCTGGGTATTTTTTTCAGAAACTGCTGAATGTGTTTTCTCATCCATATAGTTTCTGAAATACTCAGCCTGCATGGTTTTGGCTTTGCCTTCTTTTAAATACTTTTCAGCCATTTTCCAGTTAACTGCCGCAACAAAATCTTTGTCATTTCTTGAAGCATTAATTTCCAGCAGAGTATGAGCTTGTTCGGTATTGTATGATGTGAAGAAAGCCCATTCTTTGCTTGGTCCTTTACCGGCTCGTGCAAGGTCATAATTAAAACCAGGAACAATTATCTGAAATTCAACATTCATTTTCTCAGTCTGAGGATCAAGTTTTACAAAACTGATTGAGCCGGCAAAATTTTCTTTATACGATGATATAGGAATATCTGCTTGCGGAATAGGGACACTGAATCTGGTTGATGCAACTATATATTCAGTATTTTCAGTAACAAACGGAGATGCGTGGTTACCGCCTGAGTTTGGAAGTTCTATTATTTCTGTAGTTTCAAATTCTTTAAGATCTATCTTAGCAATTCTTGGTGTGTTGTTTCCGTTAATAAAAACAAATCTGCCGTCTGCCATACCATCTGTTTTAGAGAGCTGCGGATGATGAGCATCATCCCATGGCACAAATCCATAAGAAGTATTGAGCATATCTTTAGTTTCTTCTGAATAGCCCCAGCCTGTTTCAGGATTTTGTGCGAAGACAGAAATAACTTTAAATTTTCTTCCTGATGGTAATCCATATACAGTTAACTGACCGCTGAATCCTCCTGACATAAATGCATAAAACTCATCATATGTACCGGGTGCAACATAAACCTGAGATGCTGCATCACCTGTAAGTGTATGCTTAGATTGATCACATCCGAAATAAAAAACCGCAAAGGATAGTGCAATCAAAAAAGCAATAATGTACTTTTTTTGAAATAGTTTTTTCATAAATATGTTCCTTTAATTAATAGTTTATAATTAATAGTGATGATGGTTTATTATTCATCTTTTACTTTTCTGAAATATTCCAAAATTGCTCTTGCATCCTGCACGGATAAATTCTGGTTTGGCATTTGTGTCATATACTCACCTAATAGTTTTTTAATCTCCGGATGTTTCTGATAATTCTCTTCCGGATTCAACATCATATTCATTACAAATTCCGGTGTTCTTCTTTCAAGTACGTCTCGCTGAGGAGGTCCTACATATCTTTCATCAAGTTTATGGCATGCCGCACATTTGGAATCAAATATTTTTTCCCCTTCTTTTGCCAGATTAACATCAAGTGCGCTTAATTCCATAATCTGTTTTATTGGCCCGATAGCATGCTCCATCTCAAAGTCGGAAAGATTTGAACCTGCTCCGGTATTACCGGCTGTTTTTTGATTTGAGAATCTTGAGGGATCTTGCTGTTCTGATTCGCCGCAGCTCGTTAATAAAAGTGTTAATAACGCTATTAAAGCTGCGAAGCAAAAGATCAATAGCCTGCTCATCATTATATCTCCTTTTCAATTTGTAATTTACATTTATAATAAGACTATTTTATCTGATTATTGATTACTAAACAGCAAATCAGTTTTCCGATTCGCTGACAATACCGATAAACAAGAATTGTAGTAAAATCTATAATCAGATTTTTAAGTCTGATTAAACTTAACAAAGATTTATTTTAATGTCAAGAATAATTGATCAGAAAAAATAATTTGTACTTTAGATTAAAAATCTTCGAAAAGAAGAGATTTGGTATGTTTATTTTCAGTATGTGACGAAAAATTCTATGAGAGTGAGTTTATAAAATCAATCATCTTTACAGCATTTTCAGAAATTATCCCTGATTCCTTCCTTAATTCGACGACAAATTTATTATCATCAAATTTACCTCTAACAAATTCAAAGTCTTTATCTCTCTCTCGATCATTACCATCCAAACCGAAACCGATTTTACTTACCTGGTCAAATTCCTTCTCTGCATCTTTGAGTATCATATTGTTTAGCTTAATACTGTTATCCCTCCATTCGATCAAGATTTGAACAAGCTGCTCTTTAGATATATCATCAATCTTTAAGTTAAATCTGTGTTCAATAAGTTTTGCGCACCACGCCCAGGAAGATTCAACATACTTATCATTAAGCTTATGCAGTTCGTTGATTAGTTTTTCAATAGAATCAATTTTCTTTTTAGAAATAGATTCAATAAATGCATCATAATCTTTTTTACTTATAAACATTCCGGCAGCATCAACCCATTTTTCACTATAAAGTTCCGTATCATATTTAAGTAACGATTTTATTTTATTAATATCGTTTTCTTCAGATATTCTCTTAAGCACTTCATGTCCAATGTAAATTTTTACTGCCATTTCATAATACTTTGTACAGGTTTTTAACAACAGTCGTTTGATATGCAATCCATTGTAAGTAACGTACTCCTGATCCCTGCTTGCTTTTTCAAGAAGTTCTTTCATTCTATGAGAACCATCAACAATTTTTCCTACGATGTACGGACTGAATAGATCGAAATGCAGAATGTCAAACTTTAAAGGATCTTTTCTTTTATCACGACTCGGCCATTTCTGACTGTCTCTTTTTGTTCCAACCGTAAAGAGATTCATCGCAGGAGTTAAGACACTTTTTCCATCTTCCTCATTAATGTATGAGAACGGAAATTCACTGGCATCAAAATTTGTATAATGCTTACCGATCACTACACTGAAAGCACCAACTCTTGATGGCCATAGCATATAAGAAAACGAACCTGTCTTCGAACCACGCTCAAGAATACCCTGATGCAATGGTCCAAGTTTGTACATATGATTACTTTGATTCGATCCGCTGCCGGCATTGTAAAAGGAAAACATAGCCGCTATTAGTAAGGTTGATTTGTGATGTGTTACCGTATAAGGTCCTGCAAAAACACTGACTGCCTCACCGTGGAATCCTTCACAGTTTGAAAAGAATGCACAATTTTCTGCGGAATATTGCTTGCCGATTTTGACACCCTGTCCAACAAAACATTTATCCAATAAAGCACCATCAACAATTGAGGAACCTGATTGGATTATAAAATGCTTTGCAAGTACTCCATTACCAACTTTTACAGGATCATCTTTACTACTTCGAATTGTACCTTCAGTTAAATTAGTTATGCCTTCAATATTTGCAGAATTTTCAATCCAAACATTCTTAATAATTCCACAATTTTTTACAGATGAACTTTCACCGATCTTGCCAATCTTAGATTTTTTTGATGCCGAATAATTTTTAATAATGCCGAATAAGGATTTGATAAAATCAGAATCATGTCTGCAGGTAACCATCATATAGGCAATTTGTGAGGATAGTTTATCATAAATTACCAACTCCCTGCCTCCGCCTTCATTCAGCACAGAAATTTCAGTTCCGTTTCCAAAAGTTGTTTCTTCGGTTACTGTAATAGATGAAATGTTTTTAAGTACAACATTGTTTTCAATCCTGTAATTTGAAAGAAGTTTTACATCGTGAATAAGAACATTCTCTCCAATAAATACTTCCCCGCCAAGATTTACATTTCTAACAAGTTCAGGATTAAATCTTTCTGAAACTTTTATTTTATTCCAATCCTCTGCCGTGCATCCATTGTTTTTAAGAGGATTTAGTTCTTCGCTGGTGAGATTTCTGAAATTCATAATCTGACTTTCAAATTAAATATTGTATTATGTGGCTAAAGCCATTAAGTTTAATAATCATAATACCAGTTGACTAAAGTCAACTGCAATAGATCAAATAACTTTAGCTAACTAATTCTCTGATTATCACTATCTGCGAAAACAAGCTTTAAATTCAAACAACCGGCAATTCACTCAGAGTTTGACTTTCAATTTCCTTGAAATATTTTACTGTTCCTACTCTTAGTTCCAAAGTTGATTCTTCATCACAGGCAATAATACCGTGCGGATGAAGCTGCAGCATCGAAACAGTCCAGATATGGTTTACACCTTCTTCGACAGCCATTCTTAGAGCACGCGCTTTACTGTGTCCGCTAACTATTATTAAAACTTCACGGGCATCCATTACTGTTCCAACTCCTACAGTAAGGGCTGTTCTCGGAACTTTATTAACGTCATTATCAAAGAATCTTGCATTGGCAAGTCGTGTATCATAAGTAAGAGTTTTAATTCTTGTTCTTGAAGAAAGAGAGGAAGCGGGTTCATTGAAAGCAATATGACCATCTGCGCCAATACCGCCAAGGAAAAAATCAATACTGCCATATGATTTAATTTTTTCTTCAAAAAGATTGCATTCTTTTTCAAGATCCTTTGCATTTCCATTAAGGATATTTACATTTTCTTTGGGAATATCAATGTGACTAAACAGATGATGCCACATAAAATGGTGATAACTCTCGGGATGCTCTTCCGATATCCCAACATATTCATCCATATTAAATGTAACAACGTTCTGGAATGATACCAGCCCTTCGTTATGCAGCGAAACGAGTTCAGCATAAGTTCCAATAGGCGATGATCCGGTAGGCAAACCTAATATAAAAGGTTTATCTTTTGTTGGTTTTGCCTTATTAATTTTACCAGCTACATAGTGTGCGACCCATTTACTGAGCGATTGATAGTTATCATAAATCAAAATTCTCATTTTACTCTCCTGAAATAAAATTGTTAAAGCATAATTTTAGTATCGGCAACAAAGCTGCCTTTTCCATTTTCAAGAACTATAAGCGGATTTATATCGAGTTCTTTTATCTGCGGACAGTCAACAGCAAGTTGTGATAGTCTTATAATACACTCTTTAATAGATTTAATATCTCTGGGTGTTCGCCCTCTGGCACCAGATAAGATTGCAGAAGCTTTAGTCTCTGTTAAAAGATTATCGACTGAATTATTATCAAGCGGGGCAACCCTGAAACTAACATCTCTATAGATCTCCACAAAAATTCCACCTAATCCAAACATTATTACTGCGCCAAATGTCGAGTCCCTTTTCATTCCGAGTATCACTTCTTCGCCGGGTGGAATCATTTGTCTGACAAATACTCCATTAATTTTTGCATCGGGTTTAAACTTTTTTACGCTTTCGATTATCTTATTAAAAGATTCTTGTGCCTCCACTTTTGATTTGATGTCAAGTATTACACCTCCAACATCAAATTTATGAACAATATCATCAGACATGATTTTCATAACAACCGGATAACCAAGCATCTCTGATAATTTTACAGCCTCTTCGGAGGATTTGGCTAAACCGCTTTTTAATAAGGGGAAGTTATATGCTTGTAACACGCTGGCGGCTTCTTCTTCCGGAAGATAATTTTTTCCATTCTTTAAGGCTTCATTTAGGATTGATTGAGCTTTTTCTTTATCCACATCACCAAATATTTTAACCGGTTGCTGTTTATCTTCCAGCATATTTTTAAACTGATATACAGAGGAAAATGCTATTGGCATTGATTCGGGCAAAATGTAATGCGGTATTTTGTTACGCTGAAGAATATCTATTCCAGCTGCAACATCAGCTTCACCCATAAATGATGTATAAATTGGTTTATCAAACTGGCTTGCAAGATGACTTATTTCAGTAGCAATGCTTTCTATTTCCGTCATTGATTGCGGTGTAAGAATTATAAATACACCGTCAACATTTTCATCTTTCAGAATGCTCGACGCTGCCACACTGTATCTGTCAGCTCTTGCATCACCGATAACGTCAACAGGATTATTAATATTTGCTGTTTTCGGAAGACTTTTCTTTAATATGTCTGTTGTTGTCTGAGAAAATTTTGGTAATTCCAATCCATACCGGATTGCTGCATCTGTTGTTAATACTCCTGGTCCGCCGGCATTAGTAATAATTGCTATCCTGTTGCTCTTTGGTAATGGCTGATAAGTAAAGGCTATAGCTTTGTTAAACATTTCTTCAATATCATCGCAGCGAATAATTCCCGCTTGTTTAAAAGCTGCATCACAAATTTCATCACTGCCTGCAAGAGAGCCTGTGTGTGACGCCGCAGCTGATGCACCGGCACTTGTTCTTCCCGACTTAATCGCCAGCACTGGTTTTCCTGTTTCTTCTATTACGGTTTGAGCAGCCTTCATCAATCCGGGCCCATCACTAATCTCTTCAAGATATAAAAGAATAACTTTTGTTTTAGGATCATCTTTGAGATAGTAAAGTAAGTCGATCTCGCTTATATCTGCTTTATTTCCGATGCTGACAAATTTTGAAAATCCAATATGCTTAGCCTGAGCATAATCCAGAACTGCAGTGCATAAAGCTCCGCTTTGAGAGATGAAAGCTATATTTCCCTCTTCAGGCATTTTACGTGCGAAGGAAGCATCAAGCATTACGGAAGGATCTGTATTAATTACACCAAGACAGTTAGGTCCGATAAATGACATTCCATAATTGCTGGCAATTTGTTTAATTTGCTCCTCACGTTCAATTCCCAGCCCTCCAACTTCTTTAAATCCGGCTGAAATAATTATTGCACCTTTAATTCCTTTTTGACCACATTGTTCAAGTGCCATATGCATAACGGAGCTAGGATACACAATAACTGCTATATCAACCGGATCTTCAATGTCAACCACATATTTGTAAGTTTTAATTGATGCTATGTGTTTTTCACGAGGATTAACCGGATAAACAACACCTTTATACTCTGCTTTCAATATATTTACTAGAATATCGGCAGGTACAGTACCTTTCACTTTATTAGCACCAAGAACTGCAATTGATTGCGGGTAAAATATCCTGTGAATGTTTTTCAATTTTTCGGATGAGTCAATGCTCATTATCTCTCCTGATAAAAATTATTTGATATATTGCGAGATAAATTCTACTGCATCAGATACAGTTTGAACTTCCAACGCCTTATCTTCTTCCATCTCAATCTGGAACTCTTCTTCAAATGCAGCAACAAGTTCAACACTTTGAAGAGAATCTGCACCAAGATCAAATATAAAGTTGGAGTTATCGGAAATGCTGTCTTCATTTACTTTGAGAACTTTAGCAATTACTTTCTTTACCCGATTTTGTACTTCATTATTATCCATATTTAAGAACCTTTCTTGAGTTGTAATATTTAGGCAAGGAGTTTATGTGAGTTATCATTCTGTAATTAGGAAATTTAATATTCAAAAATAATTCAATGAACTTCTAATTGAAAGAAATTAAAAAGATAATAATATAGTTTTGATATTAACATTTAACATTCGTCAAATATTGGGAGTGTGTTCAGAAATGAAAAAGAGTGGTTTAGTATTAATTATTTAGTCGAATCGCTTACAGCAATTAAATTCTTTCTGGAAATTCTTTCATTCAATCTTTCATCAAACAGCTTTCCTATTTCTGCACCTATGATAAAAACGGCAGCAGTATAATAAATCCAGAAAGCCAGCACTACCATTAAAGCATAAGCGCCATATATTCTTCCCCAGGTTCCAAAGTTTGACAGGTAATAACCAAACAATATTTTCATTCCCACCCATAAAATTGCAGCCCATCCGGCTCCAACAAGCGCAGAACGACGCCTTATTTTTACTGTGGGTATAAAACGGTAAAACGAGTAAAAGATTAAATACATTATCAGTAAAGAAACCAAAGCTGTAAATACTGTCTGGAAGATGGGAAGATTAAAAAACTGAAGGTAAGGTGTTTCCTGTGCTATAGAAATAAATAATTCGAGAAGCGGTAAGGCAATAATTGAAATAAAAAATAAAAGTATAACGGAAAGAATAAACAGGAAGTCACGGAGTTTTCCGAGAAAAACATTTATATCGATATCTGTTCCGTTTATTTTATTCAGCACAGTACGCATACTGCTGAAGAAACCACTTGCAGCAAAAAATAAACCTATTACACCAACAATACCGGCAAGGTTTTTAAACTCAATTACTTCATATACTCTTTTGAAAATTATATCTTTAACAAAAGCAGAATATTCATCATAGGGAATAACAGTATTGATTAGATTAACAATTTGAAACTCTACTTCTGCGGAACTGAGAAAATTTCCGAGCATCCAGAATATGATAAGCACAAAGGGGATAATGCATACAAAAAGAGAAAAAGCTAATCCGCCTGCAAATAAAAAAATATGATGAGTATCAAATCTTATATACAAACCACCGAAGTAATGTTTAAAGAATACTACAAATTTATTCCACCAAGGTATCAAGTGAAGCGAGAACTTAATCTTCCGGAAACTTTTATACAGTTTAGATTCTTGGATTATTTTGAAGAGTTTATTCTTCACCGCTCATTATTCTTAAAATTGTGTTGAAATAAATATTTGACAATTCCCTTATGCTGATATCAAAAAAATCTTTTAGATTCATTGATGATCCATTAACAAAACCAAGCTGAGTATACTTTATTTTCGAAAGTTTAAGTTCACGTTCAAGTTCAGGTTTGTTTGAAGGCGAAACTGAAATCAGAATTCTTGATTGCGATTCTGAGAATAATGAAAAATCTTTCCTCGATTTGATTGGTAATTCAACTTCACAGCCAATTTGCTTTTCCTGATTGATGATACAGCATTCAGCTAATGCTGATATTATTCCACCTTCTGAAATATCGTGTGCGGATTTTATAAATCCTTTTCTGATAAGATTGAGAAGTGTATCCTGAATTTTCTTTTCTTCATTTAAATCAACTTGAGGCGAGTCCCCGGCAACTTTGTTGTGAATGATTTTTAAATATTCACTTCCGCCCAGTTCTTCTTTATCTTCACCCAGCAGATAAATTAAATCGCCTTCATCTTTAAAGTAAGATGTTTTGATATGTTTCAAATCTTCGATCAATCCAACCATGCCAATTGTTGGAGTAGGATAAACTGCCGTTTCGGGAGATTCATTATAAAAACTAACATTGCCTCCTGTAACAGGAGTATCAAAATGCCTGCAGGCTTCTCCCATTCCGGCAATTGCCTGTGCAAACTGCCAGTAAACTTCAGGTTTGTAAGGATTGCCAAAGTTCAGACAATTCGTCACTCCAAGTGGCACACCTCCGGAACATACAATATTTCTTGCAGATTCAGCAACTGCAATTTTTGTTCCTTCTTTCGGGTTGAGATAAACATAACGGGAGTTACAATCCGTTTTCATTGCTAAGGCTTTATTAGTTCCTTTAACTAAAATAACTGCTGCATCACAGCCTGGACCAACAACAGTGTTTGTTCTAACCATCGAATCGTACTGGTGATAAACCCACTGTTTAGAAACAATATTCGGGGACGAAAAAACTTCTAGAAAGGTTTCTTTAAGATCTTGAGGTTCGGGAAGAGAATTGAAATCAAAATTTCTGGTGTGCCTTAAATATTCAGGTTCTTTCTGATCCCTTAAATAAACAGGTGCACCGCCGCCAAGTACTAGATCAAACGGAGGTAATGTTGCTTTTCGTTCACCCTGATATTCTATATGGAGTAATCCATCATCTGTTACCTCACCGATAATTTCACAATGCAGATCCCATTTCTCAAATACTTTTTTTACTCTGTCTTCATAACCTTTCTTAACACAGCATAACATTCTTTCCTGGCTCTCACTTAACATAATTTCATAAGCTGTCATACCATCTTCACGTAATGGAACTTTATCGAGATTTATATTCATACCCGATTCACCTTTTGCACTCATCTCACTGGTTGAACAGGATATTCCTGCAGCACCCATATCCTGAATTCCGATAAGCCAGCCGTTTTTAATTATTTCAAGTGTTGCTTCAAGTAGAAGTTTTTCAGTAAACGGATCTCCAACTTGAACGGAAGGACGCTTTGCTTCAGATTTTTCTGAAATTTCTTCAGATGCGAAAGTAGCACCGTGAATTCCATCTCTTCCTGTTGATGAGCCGACTATCATAATTGGATTGCCGACACCGCGTGCAACCGCACTAGCAACCTGATTCTTTTTCACAATTCCAACAGCCATTGCATTTACAAGTGGATTACCCTGATATGATTCATCGAAATAAACTTCACCGGCAACTGTTGGAACGCCAAAACTGTTTCCGTAGTCGCCAATGCCGCGAACAACACCATCAAATAAATATCTTGTTCTTGCATCTTTTAACGAACCAAAACGAAGTGAGTTTAATGAAGCAATCGGACGGGCACCCATTGTAAAAATATCACGCATTATTCCGCCTACTCCTGTTGCCGCACCTTGATAAGGCTCAACAGCAGAAGGATGATTATGACTTTCAATTTTAAATGCTACAGCTAAGTCATCGCCAATGTCAATCAGTCCGGCATTTTCTTCTCCGGCGGCAACGAGTAATCTTCCGCCGCTGCGTGGTAAAGTTTTTAATTGTGCAATAGAATTTTTATAACTACAATGCTCGCTCCACATTACAGAAAAAATACCAAGTTCTGTAAATGTTGGTGTTCGACCAAGTATTTTCAATATACGATCATATTCTTCTTTTATTAAACCGTGTTCTTGTACAAGTTCAAATGTTACTTCTGGTTCTTTCATAAATTGTATTTATCAAATGAAATAGTTTGAAAATTTTATACGGAAATATAAGGGAAAGTAAATTAATTAGAGGAAGAATAACTTATGATTTGATTTAAAATATAAAAGAGGCTGACTCAATAGTACAGTTTATGAGCAGCCTTTTTTAATATTCTATAACACGCTTATGCAATTGCCAGAGAGAACTTCATCATGTTATTTCAATAATTACAAGTTAAGCTTCTAAAGCCTCTTCAATAGAATTAAACTGTTTAAATATGGTATCAACTTTAATTTTTCGAAAAGTTTCACTAATGTTTTTGGGAACTGCCGCAAGTTTAAATTTACTTCCAGCATTAGTTGCAGTAGTGTAGCCATACATTAAAATTCCTATCCCCCAGCTTGATATTAATTTGACTTCACTCAAATCAACTACTATATTTTTCTTATTCTTTTCTATACTTCCTTTTACTGCTTCGTGAAAATCATTCGCTTCATACCCAAGCATCATCTCACCTTCCAGTTTAATTATAATTGCATTTTCCGTTTCGCTTACGTTTATGTTCATTACAATCTCCTGAATATTATTTTATATTATTTTACTTTTAATATAACAAAAGTTATATCATCATCTTGTTCACTGCCTTCTCCCCATTCATCACTAGCTTTCACAAACTCTTTAATTATTTCATTTGATGAAAGATGTTTCATTTTAGAAAGCAAATCTTTTCCTTTATTCCAACCATATATTATTTTGTTTTTATTCATTCTTTCTGCAAATCCATCACTCATTAAAATAATTATATCACCCTTCGAAGGCATGTAAGTATTAATTTCGTAATTAAAATTAGGGAATCCACCTAATGGTGGTCCACTCGATTCAATTTCCTCAACACTGTTTTTTTCATAATTATAATACAATGCAGGGGGCATACCTGCACCTGCAAACTTAAGCTGATTATTTTGAATTCTAACTAAACTGAGTGACAAATACATTGGTTGCAGTTTCATTGATATCAGTGAAGTATTGAATTGTGATATAATATCTTCAAGATTAGATTTGTTTGCAAGACTCTGAAATAACCCTTTTGTTACAGAAATAAACATTCCAGCATTCAATCCATGCCCTGTCGCATCAGCTACAACTAAAGTTAAAATTTTATTTTCTGAAAAATGAAAATCATAATAATCACCACCCACTTCTGTAGCAGTTTTCATATAAACCGCAATATCAAGATTTGTTAATTTTGGTATTTCAGTTGGAAGCATTGAAAGTTGCAGACGGCGCGCCTGTTCAAGTTCTTGTGTTTTTCTATGGTTTTCTGCTCTTTCTAATTCAGCCTGCAATTGTAGTTCAGCATTTTTTCTTTCCTGCTCGATTTGCAAAGCTGAAAGTTCCTGTACTTTTATGATCTTTTCTTCCAGATCATTTTGGGTTTTACCATATGTTTTAGCAAGATAAATTGCCATTAAAATAGGAAGTACTGTAATTGTTAAAATCATTATTGGTATTGCGATTGAATTCAATACAGACTCAGGAAGAGTAGAAATGAAGAAGACATTAAATAATACTAATAATAAAAATAAAATAGCTCCGGCTGTCAAAATCCAGATATTTTCTACTTTTCTGATTATACCAACTACAAAGACTCTTATACTTTCAACGGTCATTACTGCTATAACAATAACTAAAGGCATCATATTGTCAAAAATTCCCAATGAACCAAAAAAAGCAAAACCATTAATGACGATGAAAGCAGCGAGGAAAAGCCAGAATAATTTTATTATCCGGTTGTACACGGTTTCATAGATAAATAGGAGGAAGAAAGTAAATACGAATGAAAATGCAATGAATTGCACAATTCGATATATTACAATTAATTCCAGGCTGGGATTTCCGATTAATTGCAGATCTGTTGAGGAAGACATCAAAGCTATACCGAAAACAAAAAAAGCAAAATAAAGATTTTGTTTACGCTTAGAATAGAAAAAATAAAGAAGAAAAAATATAAGTGAGAAAGCAAGAGTAAATCCATTTATTCCCCAATCAAATGATGTCCTTTCGTGCTTTAACATCATTTCTGATTCAATATTTTTATTGAAGTGAAATAGGCTAATTGAAAAACCCAGATGACCAAAAAATTTATTATAGAAATATTCCCACCCTAAATTACTGTGATTTGAATATCTAACGGCAATAGTATATACGGTACTTGAATCAAGTGAAAAAACGTAAGGTGAGTTTCCCGGATCATAAAACTCTTCATCCGTTTTGTTATTGGCCACTTTTCCAAAAGCAAATATCTTTTTGCCATTAAGGTATATTTCAGAGGCACCATCCTGATGGAAATACATACCTATATATTCACCAATTAAAGATGAATCTATTTGTATAATTTTCCTAAACCATCCGGTCCCTTTCCATTTTTTTGCTTCCGGTTTAAGCACATCTAACCAAGGATTTACTAATTCCCACTTGCTGTCATCAAAAAGAGGATCTGCCCAAAGACTAGCATCGCCTGTTGAAAAACGCCACAATATCTCACCTTTTGAACCCAAGCTCGGGGCAGCTATGTATAAATTATCTGCATTGAAATTATCAGCAGAAATAAACAAAGTGTCACTATCTTTGCTTGAGTCAGCAAATAGTTGTGAACTGATCAATGAGGTAAGAATAAAAAGTAAATTAATTATTTTTCGCATTTATGCTATTAAACTTAATTGAATTTTCCTCTGAGAAAGTAGCTACAATTTTAAAACAATTAAGGAATTGAACAAGTAAATTTCGAGAATATTTTTGGGATCGATAATCGAAAGTGAGATAAATTGCTTTTAAAAGTTCACTATTCACTTTGAGACTGCTTTGGATTAATCTCCATCATTTTTTTAGGCTGTCGCGAACTAGTTCATGACAGAATTTCTTAATAAATCTCATTTTAAATACTCTTCCCAAATCTTATACAACTGGTAAGTTGCATGAACATCTTTAGAGCAGTAAACAGCAATATCTTTTACACGCCCTGCCTCATAAAGATTTTTAACTTCCATTCCGGAAATGTCTTTAGATTTGGGAGATTCAATTCCAAATGCGTTACAATAAAAATCCAGATTGAATTTTCTGGTAGTTCCATAAAAAGTAAATTGTTCGAGAAGATCGATATGAATATCGCCATAACGATATCCCATTAAATTTTTTGAAACTTTTACGCCAAGCATTGCGGAACGAAGCATTATAAAAGGCACATCAAAATTGCGTCCGTTGAAAGTGATGAACTGATCAACATAATCAGCAACACGCCAGAATGATTCAAGCATTTCTTTTTCATTCATTCCTTTGTAATTAACTGATTGATCTTCAGATATCCATTCCTCCTTTTGCGCTGATTCATAATAGACATATGATTTTTCTTTATATACATCATACATTCCGATTGCAACACATTTTGCTGTAAAAGGATAAAGAGAAGTGTAACGAATTGTTTCGTCAGTCATTTGCTGACGTTTTTCGGGATTGGGCTCTTTATCTGCATAACGAAGCAGATATTCCTTTTGACTATCTGATAGTGAATCGAAAGGGTAAGAACAGGTCTCTATATCAAAAACTAGTTTACGCATAAGATTCCCTCCACTGGTTAATGATGATTTTTTTGAGCTGATTATTCTCTGATGATTTTTACATCAGGCTCATAAACTTTTATCTTTTTAATGATTTCTTCTGTAACAGGAGTTGATTTTTTTGTTTTAGGATCAACGAAAACCACAACTCCTTTTCCATCAACAATTACTTCACCGGATTTTTTTCTGACAACTATATGGTCATATCCGAATGAAGAGTTTTTTATATAAGTTACTTTTGAATATACATCCAGTTCATCATCATAGAAAGAATGCCCGCGATAATTTATTTCATTTCTTACCATAAAAAATAATTTGCCATCAGAAAAAATTCCACCTTCAGGAATTAAACCGGCCTCTTTTGCGTATTCCAATCTGGCATGCTCGAAATAATTTATATAAACCGCATTATTGCATACACCGAGCATATCCACTTCATGAAACCGTACTTTAACTGTGGTTTTATGTTTAAAATTTTTTAGATCCATTTATATACTTTTTTTATTATTACTGCTTTAACTTTCTGAATTGTCAAATTGTTAAACTGTTTAATTGTTGAGACTTACAGCAATTTAGCAATTAGACAATTTAACAATTATTTAAAAACATCATCTATTATATCTGCAGCTTTTTTTACTTCATCAAATGAAACATCCAAATGTGTTACTGCACGGATTAAATCTATTTTTCCAACTGAAAGAAGCAATCCTTTTTCTTTGCATTTCTTAATTCCATTTTCAACAGAAATTGTTTTGGGATGAAAGAGCAGGATATTAGTTTGAACTGCTTTCATATCTATTTTTAGATTGGGATTATCATTTATTCTTTCAGCAAAAAATTTAGCTTTCTCGTGATCTTCTATCAATCTATCAGTATTATTCTGCAAAGCATACAAACCAGCGGCTGCAAGAATTCCAACCTGTCTCATCCCTCCGCCCCAACCTTTTCGAACACGATAGGCTTTTTTAATAAAATCTTTTGTACCAGCTATTATTGAACCGACTGGCGCTCCAAGTCCTTTTGACAAACAGCAGGAAATCGTATCAAAGTGTGAGGCGTATTCTTTTACAGAAACTCTGGTTGCAACAGAAGCATTCCATATTCTTGCACCATCAAGATGATAGAAAAGATTATACTTCTTAGCCAAATCTTTTAACGAAACAATATTTTCAATCGGCCATATAGCTCCGCTTGCACGGTTGTGAGTGTTCTCAACTTCTATCACTTTAGTTTGAGGCATATAGTAAGCTGAAGATGGTCGGATTATTGGTTCAACTTGCTCAGGAGTTATTACTCCATACTTACCTTTAATAGGAAAAAGCTGTATTCCGCTTAACGCAGCCGGAGAACCGGATTCATAATTAAAAATATGTGCATCTCGTTCACAAATCACCTCATCGCCCGGATTTGTAAGAACATTAAGGCATATCTGGTTCCCCATAACACCGCTTGGAACGAACAGGACTGCTTCTTTTCCGAGAAGTTCTGCAGCATATTCTTCAAGTTTATTTACGGTGGGATCTTCCTTAAACACATCATCGCCAACTTCAGCATCATACATAGCTTTACGCATTGCTTCAGATGGTTTTGTTACAGTATCGCTACGTAAATCAATCATAGAAACCTCATCCTATTTTCCAAAAGGGTGAGAAGTGAAAAAAATTAATTATATTTTTTCTCATTTTCAATTAACAATCAATAATAGACAAAACAATTTAGCAATAAGTAAATTATAGAATTAAAGTTTAAACTTCTTTTTCATCCCCATCAAAATATTAATTCCAAAAATCCACAACGAAAAAACTGAACATAATACCGGCACGATAAAAGGATTTTTTGTATAGAATGTTTTTTCATCACTTAACGGAACATCAACAACCAGATAATCTCTTGTAAACATATTCGTTTCTTCAATTGTAATTCCTCTTGCATCAATCAGACAGCTTATTCCGCCATTTGCCGAGCGGACGACCGCCCTTCGGTTTTCTACTGCACGCAGAGCCGCAAACTCTTTATGCTGATATGGTCCGCTCGAATTTCCGTACCAGCTATCATTAGTTACTACTACAAGAAATTGAGCATCACGTTCAACAAAATGTGTTACAAACACGGGAAAAACTGATTCATAACAAACAAGTCCTCCTATTTTAACTAGCTTTGAATTAATATTTGCCATGAAAACAGTTGTGTCCTGTCCGGTATTCCATCCTGATAATCCAACACCCCATTTTAGTAGATCACCAAGGAAGGGTATCTGTTCAACAAATGGAGTTTTTTCACCTAATGGAACAAGATGCATTTTTCCATATCGTTGAATTTCATTTTCATCAGGAGAAAAAAGTAAAATTGCGTTAAATGTTGTATAATAATAATCAGCGGCTTCCGCATATTTTGAATTTTCCGGGGCTTCATCCTTGTTGAAATAAAATCTTATATCAGGCATACCTGTCATTAAGTGAACATTATTTATTCTCAGGAAGTGATAAATAGTATCCACTATATCCGGATACGTACCTGAAAGTAAATAAACCGGTAGAGCTGTTTCGGGCCAGATAATTAATTCAGCACCTTGATCTATACATTTTTGGGAAAGATTGAAATAAAGCTCAACAAGATCATTCAAACTGCCGACTTCCCACTTATCCCATGGATCAATATCAGGTTGAATTAACCCCACTCGTATTTTGTTTTCTGACTCTTCAAAGTTACCTAACTTTAGCGCACCATAAATAACAGGAATTAAAAACAGTACTCCTGCTAATGAGATCTGTAAAATATATTTTCTTGATTTTTCTGAAATACTTTTTGCAGCCCGGAATAAAAAAATGTTTGTATATAGAACAACCAGTGATAATCCAAATGCACCGATTATATCTGCTATCTGAATGAAAGCAGTGAACTTTGCTAATCCATGTCCAAGTGTTAACCAGGGAAATTTCAAATCGGTTAAGGTAAGAAGATATTCAGCAGTTACCCAGAATAACGGAAATAACCAGATGATAAATTTTCCTTTGAATACTCTGGAAGACAGATAATAGAGTGTTGATGGTATTAAAAAAACCACAGGATAAAAGAAAATTAAAACTCCTCCGCCCATCATAAGAAAAGGATCGGCTTTGCTCTGCCAGCTTCCAACCCAATAAATTGTTACAATACTTAGTATAAGAACCAGTAAATAATTTCCCTGGTTAATTCTTAAAAGTGTCTTCCTCTTTTCAAGCACAAAAAAATAAGGGATGAATGCAAAGAAAAGAAACAGAGGGAAAGGCATAGGAAATGGAGTGAAGGAAATTCCAATAAGTAGAGCGGAAAGTATTATCAATACTCTATCTTTTCTAATCTCTCTTTTTTGTTCAGGAGTTTTCGGTTCCTTATTTCTGAATATTTTTATTTTCACTTCTTTTCCTTAAAAAGAAATATCTTGCCGTAAAAAATAATACTATAATTATTGTTACAATAATTACGATATTGCTGTATGTATCAAGATACCGGTCAACTTTTTCAACATTCTCGCCAAACAACATCCCAAGATATATAATTATAAAATTCCATAGGAAAGCACTAATGGTTGAAAGAATAACAGTTCTTTTTATATCAAGTCTGCTCATTCCTGCAAAGAAAGAAACAACTGACCGAGTGCCAGGTAAAAATCTGTTTATAGCAATTACCCAGTATCCGTATTTATTAAACCATATTTCAACTTTTAGTACAGCCTCAACGCTTATGAATTTTAGTTTACCGGATTTTATTACTTTTTTATCAAGCATCCATCCGATGAAGAATAAAGTCATAAATCCAAGTACACTGCCTACTGTTGTAATTATAAGAGTTGGAATGAAATTAAGTGCTCCTGTTCCAACCAAAGATCCCCCAATAACTACAACCAGATCACTGGGTGAGGGCGGGAATACATTTTCTACGTATGCAAAAGCAAATAAGGATATATAAATCCAAAAAGGAGTAAGTTCACCAATATGAGAAAGGAAGTCTTCAATCATACTTTTTCAAGTAATACTGTTGCAAATGCGGAAACACCTTCTCCCCTGCCGATGAATCCTAATTTTTCTGTTGTTGTTGCTTTAATCGAAATTTGATCAGTTGAAATATTAAGAATTGATGATATTGTTTCACACATCTTAACTGCATAAGGTGAAATCTTAGGAGCTTCTATTGCAAGGAATGAATCAATGTTCCCCACCTTATATTTTTTTTCTGAAATGAGTCTGTTCACTTCAGCAAGTAATAACTTGCTATCAACATTTTTAAACTTCGGGTCAGTATTCGGAAAATGAATACCTATATCTCCTAATGCAAGAGCGCCAAGCATTGCATCGCAAATAGCGTGAAGTAAAACATCTGCATCGGAGTGACCGGTAAGTCCTTTTTCAAAAGGAATTTCCACTCCGCCTAAAAATAATTTTCTGCCTTCCTGAAAGGCGTGTACGTCAAAACCAATTCCTGTTCTGTATTTCATTACTTTTTCTATGTGTAATTTCTGCGTCTTTACGTGAAAAGAAATTAAGTTCACACAAAGGGCGATTAAATTATAGTTTAATATCTCACATCAAATGAATTGAACTCATTCTGATATTCATTCCATTCAACAACACAGTTTTTTACATGCGCGTGTGATGGACCAACTTTTAATTCTTTTATCAACTCGTGTATCAAACCCTCATCACCCTCAACTTCTGTAAGAACTTCTCCGGAAAATAAATTTTTTGTATAACCCTTCAATCCAAGTTTCTGTGCGTGCCGAATTACAAAATATCTGAATCCAACTCCCTGAACTAAGCCATTAACAATGATTTTTGCACGTTTAAGATTTTCCATTTCTTTTTTCTAACACTTCAGAGAATAACAATCCGATGAAGATAAACAGACCGCCTAACACGCCAAAATTAGATATTTTTTCTGTTAGTAAAAAGTAAGCAAACAAAGCAGCCATGATCGGTTCAAATGAATATATAATTCCAGCTTTTGTTGGTGATACTACTTTTTGATATTTCAACTGAATAACAGTTGCCAGGATTGACGCAAACAACGCTGTGTACAGAATTGCAAAAATTAAATTAGAACTAAAACTCAGTTTTATATCTTCAATATCAAAAGCTGAAAATATTAATGCGAAAATTATTCCGCCCATTCCCGTAATAAACAACTGAATGAATACCATAGGCATATACGGATGTCTTTTTGTAAATACATCAACGTAAACCACTTGGAAAGCAAATAAAATTGCACATAGCAAGGTTAAAAAATCTCCAACATTAAAATCACTTCCAAGCTCATCAAGAAGATCAAGGAAATGATTGCCTTTGCTTGATAATAAAATCAAGCCTACTAAAACCAATAGTATGCTGGCAAGATTAAACCACCTTGGTTTTCTTTTTTCAATAATTAACTGCAGTATTGGAATGAAAACAACAAACGTTCCTGTTATAAATCCGGATTTGGTAGCTGTTGTATAATTAAGTCCGATTGTTTGGGTTGCAAAACCGGAAAAGAAAAAGAAACCGAGTATTGATCCGGCGATTAATGTTTGTTTATCAACTTTAAAGAGCTGCTTATAAATGAATGGAAACAATAATAATGCAGCTAAACCGAAACGAAATGCAACAAATATCATCGGCGAAGTATCATCAAGCGCTTCTTTAATTAATGCGAAGGTTGCACCCCAGATTACTGTGTTAAGAAGAAGAGCACTTTCACCAAAATATTTTTTCATTCTCAACTTTTCTTACTAATTCTCTTAATCTTACCTTACTCTTTCTCTTTTCCTCTCCCGTAACCAAATGATTTAAGCATATTTTCATTTGATCTCCATTTATCACGAACCTTAACACGAAGCTCAAGATAAACTTCTTTCTGAAGAAATTCTTCAATTGATTTCCTGGATCTTTCACCAAGTTTCTTTATAGCTCTGCCCTGGTTACCAATAATTATCGGTTTCTGAGTTTCCTTCTCAACAACTATTTCAGCACTGATATAATCTTTTGCATTTTCACGCTCCTTAAATTCCGCAATAAGAACTTCACAGCTGTAAGGAATTTCATCTCCATAAAGTTCAAGAATCTTTTCACGAATAATTTCCGATACAAAAAATCTTTCATCGGCTTCTGCAATTATATCATCCGGATAAAGTTTTGGTCCTTCAGGCAGATATTCAATAATTTCAGATAGAACTCTTTCCATATTAAATTTTAAGGAAGCAGAAATCGGGATAACTGAATTAAATTTTCCAAGCTGTTCAAATTTCGAAAGAAAGTTACTCACCATCTCCTGTTGAAGAAGATCAACTTTATTAAGCACAAGTATTTTAGGATTATTTTTATACTCAAATACTTCCTTCAGGTAATCATTCATCAATGCCCGCTTTATTTCCTTTTCATCACTGACATCAATAATAATAATTAATACATCGGCATCTTTAATTGCATAATTAACATCCTCCATCATTTTTTCCTGCAGAAGGTAAGATGGGTTGAGAATTCCGGGAGTATCATTAAAAATTACCTGGTAATTTTCTTCTGATAGAATTCCAAGAATACGCTTGCGGGTTGTTTGCGGTTTGGAATTTGTGATTGCTAGTTTTTGTCCGAGCAATGTATTCATCAAGGTTGATTTACCGGCATTCGGCAAACCAAGTATAGTTACATATCCAACTTTAGGCATAATAATTTCTTTTCAGTTCAATTAATAAAAATGATATGCAAATATACTAATCGATGCACGGAAAAATATAGTTTAAAAGATATGTAACAGAGACTAACTGCTCAGTTTTGTTTTTGATTGTTTGGACATTTCAAAGAAGAAATATCCTGAGATAAGTAAAACAATTGAAAGAATTGAACCGAAAACCGAAATGTTAAGTCCGCTGAAAGTATTAACTAACGACTGGATAAGCGGCTGGGAATAATTATTTACAGTTTTCTCCGCACCCGACGAAACGGTATCAGAAACTTCACCGGCGATATTTACAACTATATAACCAAGAATTGATACGCACAAAACTGCGAAGAAGGAAATTATAAAAGTGATAAATATTTTTTGTTCTTTCGGAACTTTGTACTTTTTCGTAATTCTTTGCATAACTCTCTGAGTAAATGCTGCCGGCAGTTCATCCTCCCGGATTTTTTTCAATTCAATATTAACTCTTTTGAGTGCTGATAATCTTTTCTTCAAATCAGTATCGGTTAATAATAATTCATTAATATTGTTTATTTCTTCCGTTGATAATTCACCATCAATGTATTTATTTAATATTTCATCGGATATGTACTTCATAACAATTCCTCTATCAGATTATTATCGACAATAATATTTTTTAATGAATTTCTTGAACGGTATAACATCACTTTTACATTTGATACAGAAATATTCATCACTTCACTTATTTCTTCACAGCTCATTTCATCAAGATAGAACATTGAAATGACTGCTGCGTGGTTTTCCGGCAATTGGCTTATTAGGTTTTTTAATAATACTGACATTTCCCGGAAGTCAATTTCATTTACGTCGCTTTTATATTCAAGTTCAAAATGATCATCAACAGATGACATTTCGTTTTCAATTTTTCTTTTCCTGGATGAAAGCTTTGTTAATGCCGTGTTATAAACTATCTTATAAAACCAGGTTGAAAATTTTGATTCTTGTTTAAAACCCTGCAATGAATTATAAGCCTTTAAGAAACAATCCTGCAAAACTTCTTCCGCATCGAGTTCGTTTTTCAGCATTCGCTTTAAAAGAGAAAATGCTTTATTCTTATAACGATCTATAAGAATAGAAAAATCCGCACTGTTACCTTTTTTAACAGATTCAATAACATCGAAATCGGATATGTTTCTCATCAGGTTTTTAGACCGTTAAAAGTTAATTTGGGTTACACGCAAACTTAATTATTATTTTGATCATATATATTTTATGAAATTGTAACCGGATACTCCAAATGTTTGTCTTAAGAAACAAAGGAAAGGTTAATCCTGGAAAATGCGGAATTAACTGACTGTTGCAAACTAACTTAAACTTAAGAGGAAAATAAAATGGAAGGCGTTGTTGCAGTTTTTATACCAATAGTAATGTTTCTTGTTATTGGTTTAATACTTGTTACTTACTTTTACTTTCGTTCACGTGAAAGACAAATGCTTATCGATAAAGGATTAAGCGCAGATCAGATAAAAGAATTTTTTGATCGTAAGAAGGACAGCTTAAATCTGTTGAAAATAGGAATTGTCGTATTCTTTTTTGGGTTAGGTCTTGGCTTTGGTATGATGCTTCAGGATGCAACCGACAAAGAATACTGGATTCCATTTGGTTTATTTGTCTTAACCGGAATTGGATTTGTAGTTGCTAATCTTGTTTCAAGAAAAATGATGAAAGAGAAAGTATAGAAAGTGATTTAAAAGCCCCTTCCCTTAGGGAAGGGGCTGGGGATGGGCTCCTTATTCCTGAGCTTCAAGCCATCTCTCTGCATCAAGTGCTGCCATACAACCGGTTCCCGCTGCTGTAACTGCCTGGCGGTAAGTTTTATCGGCAACATCACCTGCAGCAAAAACACCTTCAATATTTGTGTAAGTAGAGCCTGGTTTTATTTTAAGGTAGCCGGTTTCATCCATATCAAGAATATCTTTGAATAAATCGGTATTTGGTTTATGTCCTATTCCCATAAACAATCCATCAGTATCAATCTGCTCTGTTGAACCGTCAACGGTATCTTCAAGTATAACACCGGTCATTCTTTTCTTCCCATCCTCTTCAACACCAAGTACTTCCTTAACAACTTTGTTTGTCATAAACTTTATCTTTGGATTTTTCTGAGCACGTGCAAGCATGATCTTAGATGCTCTGAACTCTTCTCTTCTATGCACTATAGTAACTTCGCTTGCAAATTTTGTTAAGAATGTGGCTTCTTCCATTGCAGTATCACCCCCGCCGACAACCAGAACTTTCAAACCTTTGAAGAAAAACCCGTCACATGTTGCACAGGCAGAAACTCCGTAACCCATATATTTTGATTCGCTTTCTATTCCGAGAAGTTTAGCTGAAGCGCCAGTAGCAATAATAACTGCATCTGCAGTATATTCTTCGTCGTAAGATTTTAATTTGAATGGTCGTTTAGAAAAGTCAACTTGCGTTATTTCTTTATATATTGATTCTGCACCAAACCTGTGAACCTGTTTTCTCATCACATCCATAAGCTCCGGTCCCATTATACCATGTTCAAAACCAGGATAATTTTCCACTTCGGTTGTAATAGTTAACTGACCGCCGGGCTGCATTCCTTCAAACACAACAGGTTTTAATTCAGCTCTTGCTGTGTATAGTGCGGCTGTAAATCCTGCCGGACCTCCGCCAATAATTGCTACTTTATGATGTTTTTTATTTCCGTTGTTCTCAGACATTTTTTCCTCAAAATAAGATTCTGCAAAAAGTTAAAAATTTATTATTATAAGATTCAGATAAGTTCACGAAGATTCAAATATTGACGGCAGCAAATGCTATGTTATGTATTGCGGTCGTTACTGGTAAGATATGAATTTTCTTTTCTGATAAATCCGGCATTTCTTATTAAACCTCTCAGCTTTGTTCTCTTAACCGGACTCACGGCAAATCTTGCTTTAAATTCTTCTTCGTCCATATTTAGAACTTCATCAATTTCAATTTCTGTTTTGCCTTCAATTGGATGAAAATCCTTAATCGCTGTTTGGTCAGCAAATTTTATGTTCCACGGACAAACATCCTGGCAGATATCACATCCAAAAATCCAGTTATCAAACTTTCCATTAAACTCCGGACTTATCTCTCCCTTATTTTCAATTGTAAGAAATGAAATACACTTATTTGAATCAACAACAAACTCATCCACAATTGCATCGGTTGGACAGGCATCAATACAAGCCGTACAGCTTCCGCAGTGATCTGTTATAATTTCCGAATATTCAAACTCATAATTTGTTATGATGTTAGCTAAGAAAATCCAACTGCCGATTTCTTTATTAATAACATTAGTGTGTTTACCCATCCAGCCGAGTCCGGCTTTTACAGCCCAGACTTTATCCATTACCGGTCCGGTATCAACATAAGATAGTGATTTAAATTCCGGATCTAATTCTGTCAGTTTTACTTCAAAATCAGAAAGCATTTCCCAGATTATTAAATGATAATCTTTTCCCCAGGCATATCTTGAGATTTTTCCTTTTGATTTATCATTTGAATATTGATGATCAGTATAGTAATTGACTGCCAATGAAATAACACTTTTGGCATCAGGCAGAATTTCTTTAACATCCTTTCGATTATGAATGTTCTTCTCCATATAACTCATTGTTGCCTGAAAACCTTTTTCTATCCAGACATCCAGCTTTTTTACTTCTTCATTTAATGGTTCGGCTTTTGCAAATCCAATCAGGTCAAATCCGAATTCTTTGGCCAATGAAATTACTATTTGGTTTGTAAGTTTTGTCATTTCCGGTAATGCAGAATGAATCACTGGTTAGAAAATGTTTAATAAAATTACCAATTCAAATCTATCTTTGAAACTTTGACGAATATATTATCATCTTCAATTATGACAGGATATGTTGTTAAACGGGAATTTCCTGTTTTAAGTTTACCTGATTTCAAATCAAACATCCATCCGTGGGCAGGACAAACAACACAATTGTCTTCAATAAATCCATCATAAATAAGTGCGGTATGCTGGTGCGGACAGATATTACTTAGAGCATAAATTTCATCATCAACTTTGAACAGAGCAATTTCTGTTTCATCAACAATAAATCTTTTACCCTGTCTTTCACTCAATTCTGAAACCTTACAAAGTTTTTTAAAAGATTCATCAATCATAAATCATCAAATGATTTGAGTATTCTATCCTGAACAATTCCCTTTTCAGAATGTTTAACTGTTGCCATTGCAATTTCAGGATCGTGACTGAAAAATAAAAACCATTTTTCATCTGCAGCTTGCTTCAAATATTTTTTCTTTTCTTCAACTGTTATCAGGGGCTGAAGGTCGTAAGCCATAATGTATGGAATTCTTATTTGTGATAAGAAAGGCATAAGATCGCAGCAATAGAGCAAAGTTGTTGAACCATCAGAAATTTTTATCATCTGCTGACCGAATGTATGTCCGTTTATCACTTTAAATTGAATTTCATCATCAAAGAATTGATCATCATTAGTAAAATTCAAAACACCTTCTTTTGCAAGCGGTTCAAAATTATCTTTGATATAGCTGCCTCGATCCCTGTCTGAAGGATTCATAGCCCACTCAAAATTCTTCTGCTGAACATTATACTTTGCATTTGAAAAAGCAGGAATTAGTTTTCCGTTTTCAAGTTTAGTTGATCCGCCGGTATGATCGAAATGAAGATGAGTAAGGATTACATTTGTTATTTCTCCAGATTGAATACCCAAATGTTTTAGTTCAAGTTCAAGTCCAAGATTTGGATCAATTCTATAAATATCTTTTGACTTATCATCCCACTTAGTACCCATACCAGTGTCAATTAGAATTTTTTTTGATTCTGATTCCAGGAGTAAATTTCTGGTAGCAAGTGTAACTCTGTTTTGTTCATCGGGCGGATTAGTTTTTTGCCATAACGGTTTAGGAATAATTCCAAACATTGCACCGCCATCAAGCCCAATGAACCCGGAATTAATTATTTTGAGGGAATATTTTCCTATTTTCATAACTTTAAACAATTTGTTCTTACTGCAAATTTAAGAAGAATATCGGAAGGAAAAATAAAAAGTAATATTGACAGATATTACCTGCTGATGAAAAAAATAAGGGCATCGAATAATGCCCTTATCTCCTCTGAACTAACTCCCCCGTTTTGTTTAAAGTAACTAACTAATCAATCAATCATTCAACTAACATTTAAAGGAGTACCTGAATTTTTATTACTGATTCGCCGGGACAATTTGTAACACATTGAGGCTCATCAAAAAAACCTTCGCATTCTGTACATTTGTCCGGTACAATGTAATAATGATCTTCAGAATAAAATCCTGTTGCACCGGAAGGGGTGGTATCGCCTTCACTAAAGGTTTTACCATCAATAGTCCAGGGAATTCCGGGCTCATAAATTGCATCATTCTGGCATTCTGCAACACAAGCTCCACAGTTAATGCACTCTTCAGTTATTTGATAAGCCATTTTGTCTCCAGGTATAAATCTGCTTCAGGTAAAACCATTTCTGTGCCACTTTGGGAGCTCAAAAAACTCGGTTTAAAATCAATATTTAGGTAAAAACTATTTAGATTTCTCAGAAGTGGAAAAAGAAGTGCCGAAAATAAAAAAGGCGCCCTCAGACGCCTTGATTAATAAGAATTAGGATTATCTGCCTAATCCATCAAGATAATCTTTTCTTGCTAAAAGAGTATCCTTGTCTTCAACGTGTTTTGGATCAGGTACACAACAATCTACAGGACAAACGGCTGCACATTGCGGTTCATCATGAAATCCGACGCATTCAGTACATTTGTCGGGAACAATATAGAAGAACTCAGAAGAGTAGAATCCTTCAGCACCCGAAGGAGGTGCATCACCTTCTCCATAAGTTTTTCCAGCTAATTCCCAATCAACTCCTCCTTCATATATTGCAGTGTTCGGACATTCTGGTTCGCAGGCACCGCAGTTTATGCACTCTTCTGTTATCATAATAGCCATAATTTATTTCTCCTTTAAGATATATTTCATTAAAAATAAAATTGTATTGAAAAGTTCTAGTAATTGTTAAATAAAACCGATTGTCTTTAGCAAATATTAAAAAATATTGGACTATATAGCAAGGAAATTACAATTTTGGTCAAATTATTTTACCAACGAGTTAAGATTCAGATTGGGTTAAACATCAAAATAGATGAATATTGTAAGCATTAAGGTATGAATCCTAATAAAAAAGTCAAGATAGAAAATAAATTATCGCATAGCTAAAACCATTTTGTATTTAGCAAAGTTTAAGGTTTATCTCCAACATAAATGGATTGAAGATAATCAAGAGCACGGTTTGTAATTTTTCTATTTTTTTCTCTGGCAAATTTTTCTGCATTATACACATTGCCATTATAAAACCTTAACCACAAAAAATTAGCAACTACTAATCCATCAAAAACTCTCTCTTCTGTAAAAGCATTAATTGTTAGATACCCCCATAAAGCATTCCATCCGAGAGAAAGAATTCCACTCAAATATTCGCCTGTGTAAAATTGACCTGCACCGGGAAGTATGTAAGATAATACTTTAGCAAACTGCACATCATATAGTGAATCATAAATCGCTTGTGAAAAAGATGATAATTCATGGTCGGGTTTAATTTTTGAAAATTCGTTAGAAGCTTCTTCCCACTTATCAGAGAATATATAACTCCATCCCTTCCAATAATAAAGTTCTTTTGTTTTGCTAGAAAACCTTTCGTCGGACAGTAATTCATCAATTAGTCGATTTGCTCTTTCTGTTGTCCTCCTAAGTATATTAAGCTTAATATTTTCGATCTTACAAATGTAAACATCATCAATTGTTTGAGAAGCAAGTTCTGCCAAAGTGAAATATCTGATAGCTTCGGAAAACATTCCCCCGGATTTATAAGAATCGGCAATATAGAAATTTGCTGAATACTGAAATTCTTTTTGATCATCAAAAAACAGTACCCTTTTGAATTCTGTTACTGCATCAAAATAATTTTCATTTTCATAAAGCGACTGTGCATAATGAAATTGTTCAAACAACTCCGTCTGTGCATTGATACATATTGATAAGAGGAAAAAAATTTGAATTGATAGAATTATTCTATTTACAAAATTCATATCGCTCAATAAAATAATTATGGGCTTCAAGAAATACTTTCACATTCTCTTTATATTCATAATCAACACGTTGGTTATAGATATTTGCTGAGACTGCTGATCCATAAATGTTTCCTGCATAGAAAAAAGCACCAACACCTGCAAAAATCCAACCCCTGGTAGTATGATCATTTTTAAAGTTATTATAACTAAGAAATGCAACAAGCCCGTTTAATACTAAAGATGTTAATCCTTCACTAATCTGATTTGTATAAAGTTTTCCGGATCCGGGAACAACAGTAGAAAAAATTCCCGCTAACAATGGGCTTTTATAAGGGGGATTTATTTTATGGTCAAAGAAATCTTCTATCTGAGTTCTAAGATTATCCTCAAAAGCAAAAATAAAATTATTCCGTTCTGGTAAATTTTTATCACTTAGTAGTATTGACATACTAATAAGTTTTAACTCATTATTCCTCAAATTATTTCTGCTGAAATCAATTATCGAGTTGTAATCCTCCAAAAACAATTTAGACTTCAGATATTCTAATCTGGCTGATGAATAATAATCTGACTGAACTGATATGTTTATAAATCTTTTTACTGCTTCATTATAATTTTCAATTTTAGAGTATCCAAGAGCAATTTTAAATAGGACGGTGTCGTTATCAAAGTGTTTAATATATTCTTCATATTCTAAAACTGCACGAAGGTAATCTTTTGAACAAAAAAGGTAATCGGCAAATAGTTTTCTGTTTTCAGGCGTGTGAAAGTTTTGCGAATAACTGAAATTACTCGAAATGATTACGAATAAAAGTATTTTTATCATTCTTCATCAATTACTTTTGAGGCTGGAATATAAGTTGCGGAACCTGAGGTATATAAGTATGCAGGATCGTAAAGTCTGCCTGACTTATGTTTTGGATATCTGTTATACCTTCCTACTACACTGGCATCTCTTGAAAATCTGTCAAAAAACAGGAGAGTGCCAGTAATTATATTCGTTTCTTCGATTACATCAACAAAAAAAGCAGAACAACTAGGATGAAAAGGACAATTATCACCATCCAGATCGGAAATAAGAAACCAGTAAACATTTATAAAAGATTTTGCGACTACATCAATCGGGTTTCCCGGGTTAACAGAATAATCCCTATCATTTTCGGATATTTCAATTCTGTAAGTATAGTCTGCTTTTCCCCATTTCATTTTCTCTGATTGAGCGAAAGCATAAACTGAAATTAATAAAACTAAAACGGTTACAGTTTTCATCAGACTTATTTTTGGTCTAATAAAGCTCTTGCAATAACCATTTTCTGAATTTCAGAAGTGCCTTCATAAATTTCTGTAATTTTTGAATCGCGCAAATATCTTTCAACAAGATACTCTCTTACGTATCCGTATCCGCCGTGAATTTGAATAGCTTCCAGAGCGCATTCAACTGAAATTTTAGAAGCATACAATTTTGCCATTGCAGCTTCCTTGTAATATGGTTTACCTGCATCCTTTAATGCGGCAGCTTTAAACGTAAGCATTTTTGCGGCATCAATTTTTACAGCCATATCAGAAAGTTTAAACTGTATAGCCTGAAAATTAGAAATTGTTTGTCCGAAAGCTTTTCTCTCTTTAGCATACTTAACCGAAGCATCCAGAGAGGCTTCGGCTACACCAATTGCCTGTGCAGCTATCCCTATTCTTCCGCCATTAAGTGTGTTCATTGCAAAATTAAAACCTCTTCCTTCATCCCAAACCATATTTTCTGAGGGCACACGGCAGTTTTCAAAAGTCAGTGAGCAAGTATCTGAACTTCTTATTCCTAGTTTATCCTCTTTAACACCGTGACCAAAACCCTGAGTGCCTTTTTCAACAATAAAAGTTGATATGCCTTTATGCGCTTTTACTTTATCAGTAGTAGCCATGACTAATGTATAATCTGCGCTTATTCCATTTGTAATCCAGTTCTTTATGCCATTAATAACATAGTGTTTATGATCTTTATCAGCGGTTGTTTTTTGCTTTGTTGCATCACTTCCTGCTTCCGGTTCTGAAAGTGCAAAAGCGCCAAGCTTTTCACCTTTTGCAAGCGGAATTAAATATTTCTGTTTAATATGGTCTGAGCCGTACTTTTCAAGTCCATAACAAACAAGCGAGTTATTAACAGACATAATTACTCCCACACTAGCATCAACTTTTGATATTTCAATCATAGCTAAAACATAACTAATAGTATCAAGTCCAGCACCGCCGTATTCGGGAGAAACCATCATTCCCATAAAACCAAGTTCACCCATTTTTTTTACTATGTCAGCCGGGAATTCAGCATCCTTATCGCGCTGAACTGATGAAGGAGCAATTTCATTTTCTGCAAAATCCATTGCAGACTCTTTTATCATTATCTGATCTTCGGTTAATTCAAAATTCATGCCTAGACCTGTTTTGTTTGATTAAAAAATATTTTTAAGTTATTCCCCGTAATAAAATTATTTGGGAGAGATACTTCCAGTTCAAAAATAATGTATTATAATTTATACCGCAATCAATTTTTTAATTGAACCTTAGATTGAATTAAAAAGATTTCTGAAGATTTAAATAAGGTAAGTTGATAAAATGTTAGCAGAACAACAAACTGAGGAACAAATAACCAAAACAGTTCTTAAGGGCTTAACACTTAAAGAACTAAAAGATTTTTTTACCGTCGCAGACGAAAAAAGATTCAGGGGAGAACAAGTATTTCATTGGTTGTACGGGCATATGGTTGAAAATTTTGACGATATGGCTAATGTACCCAAGTATCTGAGAAGGAAATTAAATGCTTATTGTGAAATAATGACTTTAAGCAATCTTACCTCTGAAATGTCTCCGCGAACCGGTACAAAAAAATATATCTTTCAGACCCAAGATAATCATAAAGTTGAAGCGGTTGTAATTCCCGATCCTAAAAGAACAACCTTATGTATCTCAACGCAGGTTGGCTGCCCGCTCGACTGCCAGTTCTGTGCAACAGGGTTAATGGGTTACAAAAGGAACTTATCTCCTGGTGAGATATTTGATCAGTACTTACTTGCTGCAAAGGATTATAATCCCAGAAGCGAAATAACAAATATAGTTTATATGGGTATGGGTGAGCCTTTGCTCAATTTTACAAACACACTTAAATCACTGCAGATTTTTGCAGAGGATAAAACCAAAGGAATCAGCTTAAGAAAAATTACGGTATCAACTGCCGGCATTGCTCCCAAAATTATTGAGCTCGCAGACTCCGGCCTGCGGGTAAAAATCGCACTTTCCCTTCATTCCTGTTTTGAAGAAACAAGAAGTAAGCTTATGCCGATCAATAAAAAGTATTCATTAACCGACAATCTTGAAGCTGTGAGATACTATGCAAAGCAGACTGGCACCAGAATAACTTTTGAGTATATTCTATTAAAAGATATCAATGACAGGCAGGATGATTTGAATGCTTTGATAAGGTTATGTAAATCTTTACCCTGTAAGCTGAATGTAATTCCATATAATTCAATACATCATATGAATCCGAAAGGATTTGCGGCAGAACTAAGACCAACAACAAAAATTAAACTTGATGAATTTGTAAATAAATTAAGGGAGAATGAAGTTACCGTTACTGTTAGATATACACAGGGCGAAGATATTGCCGCTGCTTGCGGACAGCTTGCCTACAAGCTTGAGAATCCCGATGATCTTTTATGAAGAAATTAAGCCACGATGAAATTGCAAAATCGCGTAGCACTCTCGAAACTATAAACCAGGTAAAAAAACTTCCTGTCACTGTTGTTTTAAGCAGTATCAGAAGCAATTACAATGTCGGTTCAATCTTTCGCACATCTGACGGTGCAATGATTGAAAAACTTTATTTATGCGGATATACGCCCCATCCACCCAAACCCGAATTACCGGGCGGCAAAAAAGAAATACACAAAACTGCTCTTGGAGCTACGGAAAGTGTCAGCTGGGAATATGTTAAAGATCCAATCGATGTGATAAAAAAAATAAAGGCTGATGGATTTAAGGTTTGCGCACTTGAATTAACCTCCTCAAGTAAACAATACTATAAAATAACTGCAAATGATTTCCCAATGTGTCTTGTAGTAGGTAATGAAATTTCTGGAGTGTCACAGGAAATTCTTGATGAATGCGACTTCTCAATTGAAATTCCGCAATACGGAATTAAGCAATCATTAAACGTAGCAGTGGCTTATGGAATTGCAATTTTTGAACTGAGAAAGATATTTGATCTGAATATTAAACGGCCGCAGTAAAAAATTCTTCGCCATTATCCTTGGTATGGATCATCAATAAGTTTGCTCTTACCATTTTAACCAAAGTTCTTGAAGCTCTTCTTTCAGAAACGTTGACAAGCTTGCTTAGTTCCTTTACTGATATTCTTTCTTTCTTTGAAAGATATTCAAAAACTGTTTTCTCATTGCTGCCAATAGCATATTTCTTTAAAGTCAGGTTACCGGAATTTGATCTTAATATCCGCACCATCTCCTTGCTTGCCTGTACACTCTTATCATTAACACGAATAGTGACAACAGCCTGATTTATATCAAACTGATCTGAATAATCCTGAAGTCTGTGCGGTTTATTAGATGATTCCGGAATGGAAGCCACAACAATTTCCTTGCCTTCCATTTCAACAAATGAAATCTGAAAATCTAGTGAAGGTTCACACATATTAAGCGCAGTTTCTTTTATCAACTCAGCGGTTTCCTTTTCGCTTTCAACACCAATAATCTCTTTGTCATCATCAACCCCAAAGATCACATAACCGCCTTTTGTATTGGCAAATGCAATCATTTCACGTGCAATTTTATCAGGTGTAGAAAATTTTCTCTTAAACTCGCATTGAATATTTTCCCCTTCTTCAATGAGTTCTTTTAATTCCCTGTATTTCATCTTCAAGAATTAAAATAAAATAAATAATTTTGGTGAATCTTATCTGGGTTTTCTCGGATTCCAGAGAGCTTCAAGCTTTGCTACAGGCGATCTGTCTTCCGGTTTTATTAAATCAGGATTTACAAGCGATTCTTTTCGTTTTTCTTCTTCGTTCTTACGGAGTTCCTCCAAATCAGGTACAAAAGCTTGCGCCGTGTAGTCAATACTATCAGGTTTTTCTTCCATTGTAATCTCGAGGTCATTAAGAATGCTGTCTTTTGTTACAGTCTGCAATGCTGATAATCTATCCTGCTCCTCTTTTTGTTTTCTGTAAACTTCCTGCTTGTACCCGCCGAGTTTTTTAGCGACTTCTCTGGAGTAAAGTGAAGCGGCATATTTCACTGAAAGCGTATCATACACAACGGCAGCTGAGTCAGGCATTTTTAAATCCTTTTCCAGGACCCAACCAGCGGCATAAAGGCCTTTAGGCGAATAATCAGATTCAGGATATAAGCGATAAATGCTGAGAAATTCTTTTAAAGCGGATTCATAATTTCCTGCGATCATTTGAGATTCTGCACTTATATATAATGTTTTTGCAGGATCATATTCAAGATCGATCAGCGGTAAATCTAATTTGAATGCTGCAGCATTTACAATACTAGCATCTTTATAATTTTCATATATGTAAAGGAATATACTATCCGCTTTGGGCTCGTTATTTTGTGTGAGATAATAACTGCCCAGTGCATATAGTGTATTTGAATAAAAATCTGACTCGGGAAAACGCTGTAAATTATCTGTATATAATACATAAGCTGAATCAGGCACATCTATTTCCGCCAGAAACAAATTACCAAGTTCAAGCAGCGACTTAGCTAGTATATATTTTACAGAATCAATTGGGATGGATGGTCTCCTCGGAGGGTTATTCTTAAAAGCAACAGAATCCAGATTAACACCCTCAAATTTTGGGGAAGGCTGTTGGCCTCGCGAATCAGGTGTAAGTTGTGCCTGTTTGTCTTTATTCATAAAATACTCGTTGAGAACGCGGTTAACATCATTCGTATCAAGAAAAACACCTTTTTCCAGCAATGTCATCAAAGAGTCTCGAACGTACAGAGAATCCTTCGCCCTGAAATATCCTATTAAAGCTGAATTAACTTCATTGGTATCGGCAAAAAGTCCGAGGTTTAATAAATTCAAAAGGGAATCAACAACCTGAAGCGAATCCTGTATTCGTAAAGAATCAAGCAGAAGCAGTGAATCATTTATTTCCGGATCGGGCTGGAATACATTGCTCCATATATCCTGAAGTTCCTTTTCTGCAAGATAATCTGATAGCAGCTTTAATGAGTCCTGAACATAATTGATTGAATCCTGAATAAAGATTTCAGGATTTTCTGAATAGAAAAGCTGCTTGTTGTAGCTATCTACCTGACCACGCAAATTAAAATATTTATTGAAAAGCTGATTCTTATCTCTAACCTGCTGTTGATATTTTTGTGGCGGATTACTCGTAGATGCTTTTTGGTAATAGAATGCAGCGCTATCATAATTCAACATAGTATATTCATAAATTCTTCCTTTATAATAACTGGATGCTGCCGCAACCGGAGTGTTCCTGTAAGTGGTATCAACTTTTGTGAATTCCTCCAAAGCTTCCTCATATCTGCCAAGCTTTTCCAAAGTTATTGCAGTTTCCAGATCTATCTCGTTGTACTTTTCAAGAAATTTATCTTTGCTTCTTATATCGTTGAAAACACTTAATGCTTCATCATTTCTGCCGGCATCGCGAAGAGCAATAGCATAACTAATATTGGCAGCTATTTCCAAATCAAAATCCGGTGAAAACTCAAGGACATTTTCATATGCTGATATAGCTCTATCAAGATCATCAACATTTGCATATAATTTGCCCAGTTCAAAATAAATTTTTGATTTCATTTGTGAATTTGCAAAAGGCAGCATCTCCTCTGCTAAAGCAATTGAAAGAGTATAATTTTCATTTGATATTCTGTGTGTAATTTCTTCTATGAATGAACCGTAAATTATATCATCATTATCAACCTCAATAGCTCTTTTTCTGACGTCTTCCAGTAGGGAAAGTCCATTCGTAAAATCTTTTAAACTCATATTACACTTAGCTATCCAATAATCCGCTTCAAGTTTCATATCATCATCTGGTTCAATAGCCAGCAGCTCTTCAAATTTTCTTTTAGCTTTTTGAAAATTCTTTTGATAATAAAAAGATTTACCAAGCATCATTAATGCATCATCAACATATGAGGTAGTTGCATGAAACTGAAGAATCTTTGAACATTTTTCAATTACCTTAACAAGTTTGGCATTTGCTGCACCTGATACAATCAGTGGTTCTGTAGAGAAAAGATCCCTTTTTTGGGAAAAGATATCTTCTTCTGCTTCCTGGAATAATGTGTTTGTATTATAATATAAGTTAAAGTAGGTGGTAAAATTCTGCCAGAGACTGCAGCCGCTAAGTAGAATTAATGCAGAAATTAAGGGAATAACTTTAAATTGGAATAAATTTCTTCTATTCATAATCGAAGCTATTAAAGATTAAAATAAAGAAAAAGGCCATATATTATTCTACAACGCTTGTGTGCCGGATTCTTCTGTCCTGATTCTTATAACGTCTTTTATATCAGAAATAAAGATCTTTCCATCACCAACCTGTCCGGTTTTAGCCGTTCTTAAAATCGCATCAACGGTTTTATCCAGAAGTTTGTCATCCACAATAACCTCAATTTTTATTTTAGGAACAAATTCAATCTGGTACTCAGCACCACGGTAGGTTTCGGTATGACCTTTCTGTCTTCCGTATCCCCTGACTTCGGAAATGGTTAATCCTTTAACGCCCTCTTCGATCAATGCTTCTTTAACTTCATCTAACTTAAACGGACGGATGATGGCTTCGATTTTTTTCATAGCTTTATTCCGGTTTTATTTTCCGTGGCATTGTTTATATTTTTTACCGCTGCCGCATGGACAGGGATCGTTTCTTCCAACTTTTTCTTCAACACGGATCGGCTGAACTTTAGCGCCCTGGGGTTGAGCGCTGGATCTTTGTGCAGCACTGAATCCAATATTTACAGCTTCCTGTTTGGTTTCTACCATTCTTTGAACGGGTGATTTCCTGCGCTCCTGAACTTCGCCTGGTGCCTGAGGAAAGAATTTAAATGCAAATGAAACTGATTCACTGCGTATCTGTTCCAATAACTGAACAAATAATTTAAATGCTTCCCCTTTATACTCAACAAGAGGATCTTTCTGGCCATACGCCCTGAGTCCTATTCCCTCTTTAAGATCATCCATTTCCCGCAGATGTTCTTTCCATTTATTATCAATCACACTAAGAACAGCGTAGCGTTCCAACCGTGCCATTAACTCGGAGCCTAGCATTTCTTCTTTCTTTGCATAAAAATCTTTTGCTGCACTTAGTATGCGATCAACAAGTCCGTCCCTTCCAATTTTTTCAAATTCTTCAGGGAGAAGTTTTATCTCAACAAGCAGGTTATGCAGCACTTCCTCTTTTATTGCTTCAGAATTTATTTCATCAAAATGTTTATCAACTAAAGATGATACGAATTCTTCGGTCAAATCAAGAATTTCACTCTTAAGTCTATCGCCTTGCAAAGCTTTCTGCCGTCTTGAATAAATAACTTCCCTTTGAGAATTCATTGTATCATCGTATTCAAGAAGTCTTTTACGAATTGAAAAGTTATTTTCTTCAACTTTTTTCTGAGCTCTCTCAACGGATTTTGTTATCATCGGGTGCTGAATTACTTCACCCTCCTGAATACCGATCCGCTGCATAATAGAAGATATTCTATCGCTGCCAAATAATCTCATCAAATCATCTTCAAGTGAGATGAAAAATTTAGAAGTACCCGGATCACCCTGCCGGCCGGCACGTCCTCTAAGCTGACGGTCGATTCGTCTTGAGTCATGTCTTTCGGTACCAAGGATAAACAAACCGCCTTTATCAATTACACCGGCACCAAGCTTAATGTCGGTTCCTCGTCCGGCCATATTTGTAGCAATAGTAATTGCTCCAACTTCACCGGCGTGAGCAACAATTTCAGCTTCCCGTTGGTGCTGCTTGGCATTTAGTACATTATGTTGAATGCCTTTGCGTTTTAACATTCTGCTTATGGTTTCAGATACTTCCACTGAGGTAGTTCCAACAAGTACTGGTCTGCCTTCTTTTTTCAATTTGTCTAATTCATCAAGAATTGCGTTATATTTTTCACGTTTTGTTCTGTAAACTGCATCATCAAGGTCTTCTCTTGAAATAGGTTTGTTTGTAGGTATTACAACAACTTCAAGTTTATATATCTGGAAGAATTCACCCTCTTCAGTTTCAGCAGTACCGGTCATACCGGCAAGTTTATTATACATTCTGAAATAATTCTGAAGAGTGATTGTAGCAAGTGTTTGAGAATCACGTTCAACTTTTACATTTTCTTTAGCTTCGATTGCCTGATGAAGACCATCTGAATATCTTCTCCCGGGAAGGATACGGCCTGTAAACTCATCAACTATTGCTATTTTTCCGTCTTCAGTAATAACATATTGATCGTCTTTTTCAAAAAGTGAATAAGCACGCAGAAGCTGGTTTATAGTATGTATTCTTTCACTGGCAACGGAGTATCTTTTATACAACTCATCCTTACGCTTTACTTTCTCTTCCGGTGAAAGGTTTGGATCATTTTCAAACTTGCTTATCTCAGTTCCAAGATCGGGAAGCACAAAATATTCTTTTTCTATACCGCTTCCTCTCGCAAGTTCTTCTCTTCCTTTTTCAGTCGTGTCTATACTGTGATTTCTTTCATCAATAACAAAGTACAATTCGTCATCGATGATGTACATATTTTTTGCTTTTTCGCGAAGGAATTCAAGTTCAGTTGTCTGCATTAATTTTTTGTAAGAAGGCTCAGAAAATATTTTAGCAAGTTTTTTACTTTTGGGTAATCCGCGATGTGCTCTTAGGAGGAGTATTCCGGCTTCCCTTTCATTGCTGTTATCAGACTGCAGTATTTGTTCGGCTTCCTGAACGAGTTTTGCAACAAGATTTGTCTGAAGCTTGTAGAGACGTTCAACTTTAGGGCGCATATCATAGAACTGATGATCATCGCGGTCCACCTGACCGGATATTATAAGCGGTGTTCTTGCTTCGTCTATCAATACTGAGTCAACTTCATCAACAATTGCATAGTTATGTTTTCTCTGAACCTGGTATTCAAGTCCAACGGCCATATTATCGCGCAAATAATCAAAACCGAATTCGTTATTAGTTCCATAAGTGATATCGCAATTATATTGTTCTCTGCGCTGGGCAGGGTCCATTGTATTAAGAATGCAGCCAACTTTCAATCCGTGAAATTTAAATATCTCACCCATCCATTCACTATCTCGTTTGGCAAGATAATCGTTAACTGTAATAAGATGAACACCCCTACCTGTAAGTGCATTTAGGAATATCGGAAGAGTAGCTACAAGTGTTTTACCTTCTCCTGTAGCCATTTCTGCTATTTTACCTTGATGAAGAACAATGCCGCCTATCAGCTGCACATCGTAAGGAATCATTTCCCAGGTAATTTTATTTTCGGCAACTGTCCAACTTTTTCCGTATAATCTTTCGCATGTAGATTTAACAACGGCAAAAGCTTCAGGAAGCAGTTCATCAAGTAAAGTTTCATATTCATCATCTAACTGATCTTCAAGTTCTTCAATTTCATCATAAGCGGAAGTTCTGTCAAAATCTTCATCGGACTGAAGTCTTTTTTTAATTTCTTCAATTTTATTTCTTGTTTCCAGGGTTCTTTCCTGGATAATACTTTTTAATTCTGCAGTTTTATTTCTTAACTCATCATCGCTAAGTTTTTTAAATTCTTCGTGATGTTTATTAATTTCCGGAACTATCGGCCATAGAGATTTTAAATCTTTTTCGTGTTTATCACCAAAAATTTTCTTGAACAAATTTATCATTTATTAAAATTCCTGAATTCTTATTGATATTTAAAATTAAGCACGTGTGTTTTGATATGCAATTTACGAAATTTTGCACACTGCTTCACTGTTTTGTTCTTGTGGTTATTGTTTTGTAAAGAATGCTTTTTCTCAATCATTAAGAGATTATAAGTAAAATGAATCCTGGTTTAGCAAATAATCTTTAAATCAGCCTGTGCTGCGGAGTTATTCAATCAAAAAACTAAATATATTTTAGTTTTAAGTCCAAATTCACGTCATAATTATAAATAATTTGAACAACATTTTTTTACAAGCTGTATGTAATCCAAAGGGAATTTTTACCGTTAAATTTTTCTTAAATACCTGTGGAAAAACTAAGGCTTTATAAAACCTGATTTAGATATAAATTCAGCTAAATATTGTACTAAATACAGATCAACTGGCAGGCCTGTAATTGGCATGACAATTGGATGTGTAAATGATTATGAAGTTGATAATAACAAAGCTAGTGGCTGATTATAGAATTTTAGTAATACTCGTGCTTCCCTTCTTGACTAATTCATGTTTTGAAGTACCTGATGATCTGATTGTACCGCGTTGGTCGGTTGACCTTAATTTGCCGATAGTCAACCAGGAATACACTATTGATGAATTATTAAAAGATGATACAAAAATCACAATTGACACGGTTAATGGCAAGAGTATTTATATTCTGCAATCAGATACATATGAGTTAGATTCTGATATCGGTGAATTTATCAGTTTAGATTCTGAATCCTCTCTTCAGAATATTCCATTGCCAGCCTCAAACACCGATAGTGCAATTTTATATATTGAACTACCGGAAGGAGTTGAATTAGACAGCGCTTTTTTTGAGCAAGGTATATTGGCTTTTTCGGTTAATAATCCATCACTTTACACAGCAAACATCAGTTTACATATTCCCGGGATTCTAACTCCCGCTGGTGAAAAATTAATTTTTAATATGACTGCTCTTGCATCAGGAAGAGATTCTGTTTTTTATAACTTAATCAATCATTCTTACAAAGTACCGGCTGGTCAGCCGCAAAACAGGAAAAATTCATTTCAAATAATTGCAAGAGTCACTTCAGCTGTTCCTGAGCAAACATTTGTTTTTGCGAGTTACTATTTAAATGATTTTGCATTCCAATGCGCTACAGGTTTTCTGCCTCCTAAGTTACTTGGAAGTCAGATTGAGACATATAAGTTCAATTTAGACAGTGTTAATAATTATCAAAATAACATTACTCTCAAAGAGGCAAGTCTAAGACTGGCTGCATCATATATCTCTCCGGCATCAAATCCTATTGGTGTTGAGATATATAATTTAACTGTAATGGGAAAAAGAAATAATGGTGAACAGTTTTATCTCCTTGATTCTGCTGGAAATATTTATCATTCTATTAAGTTTTATAATGAATACTCGGAAAAAATATACACTGAGCAAAATAGTAATATAAATGAATTTATAGCATTCCTTCCCGATACTGTTATTCTGATATCAGATTATCTTATGAACCCGGATAATAAGCGCGGAACTGCAACGAATGAGGATGTGATAAAAATTGAAACTGATTTTTCCACTAAAAGCTACTTTACTCTGAATAACATAAATATAAAAGATTATTCAACCCTTGAAATGAACGGTGATGACAGGTGGCTGATAAGAAACAACAGTTATGGGGTCTTCACTATCGAAATTGATAATTCCATACCTCTTGGTATCTGGCTTAAACTTGATCTCAGAGATCAAAACAATAATTTTCTTTTCACTATTACTAAAGATAGCAACGGCATTGACTCGGTCTATTTTCAACCTGCAGTAGTAGATGCAAATGGCGAAGTTATATCATCACAAGTTAATCCGCCTCTAAGAATAACTCTCAATTCGGAACAGATTCAGCTTTTATCAAATTCTTATAACGTTAATTATTCGATTTCTGTGTCAACTTCAAATATCAATCAGTCCGATCCACCTACGGTAGCAATCAGACCATCAGCCGGGATAAAGATTCGGTCATATGGTTCTATAAGTTTTGAGGCAGGCAATTAGTAATAATATTATGATGATTTTGAAAAAAAATATTTTTGTATTGATTTTGTTTTTATCGATGATAAATTCATTACAAGCTCAATTTGGTTCCTTCGGTTCAATTGATCCTCGCAGCCAGGGCCTTGGAGGAACATCCAACTCTGTTTCGCAAGGTATCTATTCAATAGGCAATAATCCTGCAAATCTTATACTTAGTGATAAAATATTTATCGATTTTCTAACATTACTTCCTTTCCCTTCGGTAACAATAAATTCAGGTTCAAATTATATTTCGCTGGATGATATTAACTATTTTTTTGGAGGCATTGATGGTCAAGCGAGGATACTTACTGATGCTGATAAAGAAAGATTTACAGAATTTATGGAGAATGGAGGTTTACTATTTGGAACCGGAGCTTATTCAATTTTTTCTTTCGGTATTAATCTTAAAGAAGAAATAGGCTCATTTGCATTCACTATAACTGATGCAGTCGGCGTTAATTTGAATCTGCCCAGGGCACTACCGGAATTATTCCTCAATGGAAATCAATTGAGTAAAACATTTAATCTGGATGATTCTGACGTAAAAGCCTGGTGGATAAGAAGCTATGCAATAACACATGCACGTGAAATTTCAACACATAATTTTCCATGGTTCGACCAGATTGCAGTTGGTGTCTCTTTGAAGTTTATTAACGGTTTTTCTTATATAGGAACAGAGCGCTCAAATTATAATTTTACTACCGGTCCCTCCTACGAAATTACTGGAAGTGCAGATATGCTGGGTTATTCATCATTCTCGGATGCATTTGGGGTGAAATACGATTTTGATACAGTACAAAATAAAGGGGCATTTAACCTGTTTCCCTCCCCTGCTGGAAGTGGTTTCGGGCTGGACTTTGGTTTTACTGCCAAACAAAATAACTGGACTTTTTCCCTTGCGTTAACTGACATCGGCAAGATTAACTGGTATAAAAATGCCGCTGAATTCTCCTCTTTTGGTAAGATATATGTTGACGACATCCTAAATAATGATCAAATTGATACCTTAGAAAACAGGCTGAAAGGCAACAGCAGAAAAATTGATAATTTCTCAACTGCATTACCCGCTGCTTTACGTTTTGGTGCCTCTTATCTTTTTAATGAACCAATTGTGCCGGGTTCCTTGTTGCTGGCAATTGACTACGATCAAGGCTTTAATAATTTGCCAGGAAATTCAAAATACCCTCTCTTATCTTTCGGTGCTGAATGGAAGCCAATGGATTGGATACCTTATATTAGAACCGGATTTTCTTTTAATTCCGATTTTGGAATAAACTGGTCAGCTGGCCTTGGGATAGATATTAATGTAGTGGAAATCCATATAGCGAGTTCAACTATGCAGTCATTCTTGGCTCCAAAGTATACCAGGCGAATAGGTTTTTCTATAGGAAGCAGGTGGAAAATATAGAATATCTTTTTTCTGTTCTTGAATAAAGCAATTAACTTTCCATTAATTGTAATTCATTGTTTAAAATTTTCCACCTCAAACTTTTCTTTTTGTTCTTTACCTGTTTATTACCTTGTAAGCACAACAGTATCTAAAAAGATCATTAATTAACTTCATATTTTTTCCATTTCATATTTCTGCGGCGTTGTTTCTGCGAAGAATATTTTACGAGGTAAATATTTTTATTTATGTTTAAGAAAAGAATTATCTGAAGAATGCAGAGATTAAAAAAGCTCTCGAAAGATTTTATTCATAAACTAACCGATTTTTCAGGCGGCACATTAGATTCCGATAAGTTTGAAAAAATCATTCAACTAGTTGAAAGTGAAATTAAACTTCATTATTTCACTTCATCTTCCGAATCAAATCTTCTGCGAATAATTGAAAACCAGTTTGATAGAATTTTCTTTTTAAAGGAATGTATAAAATATCCGCATCATATTGAAGTGCTGGTAAATATTGCAACTAACAGCAATTACCTGTCTGATATTCTTGTCCGTAACCCTGAATACTTTTTTATTATAACTAATCCTGATAAGCTTAGGAATCCATTAAATGATAAAGATTATGAAAAACTTATTTATGAAACAGTTAACAGATTTAAAACATTTGAAGGCAAAGTTAATGCTCTTAGGAATCTAAAGAGGAGAGAATTTTTAAGAATTGGTGTCACGGATATTTATGTCAATGAAAAGTTGGAAAGAGTAACTTACGAACTTTCACTGCTTGCAAAAGCAATAACTTCGGCTTTGTTCTATTTATGTTATCAGGAAATACTTTCAAAGTATAAAATTGAAAAATTATCTAATAAGTATTGTCTGATTGCACTTGGTAAATTAGGTGGAGGTGAACTTAACTATAGTTCCGATATTGATCTGATTGCATTTACTGATAAAAATACATTTATCAAAAACAAAATTTATTTTAATCAAATACTCACCGAGACAGTGCAACTTTTTATTGAGCAGGCGTCTTCGATTACACCAAAAGGTTTTCTATACCGCGTCGATTTCCGTTTAAGACCGGATGGGCGAAATGCTCCTCTGTGTGCTTCATTTAACCAGTATCTGCATTATTATGAAATGCGTGGTGAGAATTGGGAAAGACAGATGCTGATAAAATGCAGTTTTATCTGCGGAAGTTCCTCGCTGTATAAAAAGTTTTTTTCTTTTGTTGGAAAATTTACTTATCCATCATCATTCCGCGTCTCGCCTTTGGTGCAGATTAAAAAATTAAAAGCTAATATCGAAAAATCAGTTTCCGCAGAAACAGATATTAAAACTCTACCCGGTGGATTACGCGATATTGAGTTTTCTGTTCAGGCATTACAATTACTAAATGGTGGTAGAATCCCGCACATCCGAACAGGAAATACTTTAAATGCAATAAAATTTCTGCAGGAATGCAACCTGCTGAGTGATAACGAATCGAAAAGCTTCACAGAAGCATATATCTTTTACAGAAAAGTTGAACATTACCTTCAGTTGATGAACAATGCACAGACACACACCATTCCTGAGTCCGGGGAGCTCCTCTATAAATTAGGAAGATACTTTGGATTCAATACAATTGATAAATTTCAAGATACCGTAGAAGTTCACAGAAAAAAAGTATCTGAAATATATAAATCAATTACTGGCGAAGCAGAGGATACTACAATTACTTTTTTAACTGATATAAATTTTACAGATAAGAAAAGAGCGCACAATAACTTTGAGTTTCTTCAATACGGCAAAGGAATTCTTGCAGCCAAAAAATTTGATGCTCTTACAATTTCATCATTTGAGATTATAAGCTCCACACTAATAAACTATTTAAAAAATTCACCTGCTCCGGATCAGGTGCTGGATAATTTTGCAAGAATAATAAAAACTGCGCAGTTCCCGGGAATATGGTATAAAGAGTTTGCAGATTTTAATTATTTTCAACTCTTCTTAAGAACTTGCGAATATTCGCAGTATACAATTAATCTTTTTGCCGAAGACAAGTACCTGAGAGATCTTTTTCTTTCCCGAAAATGTTTTAAGAAGATTGATAAAACCTCTATTCCAGACTTTAGCACAAAAGAATTTTTATTTACACTATCTATTCAATATACAACAGGTTTGATAAATACGGAATTTGTCAATTCATATCTATCTGGTTTTATCTTAAATAAAATTAAGGGTATAAGCGATACTTTTTCCACTAATAAGAAATGGCAAAATGATTTTCTGATAATCGGACTGGGAAGTTTTGGTGCAAAAGAATTAACATTTACTTCGGATATTGATTTGATATTTGTTGTAAATGGCTTAAATAAATATCCGCAAGTTCAAAATGAGTTTCAGGAATTACTTTCAGAAATAAAAAAGGTGTTATCGCCTTTTGAAGTAGACTGCAGGCTGAGGCCGGAAGGAAAAAGCAGTTACCTGGTTTGGGATCAGCATACTTATTCTGAATACCTGAAAAGCCGGGCAAGAGTCTGGGAACTTCAGGCGTTTCTTAAGGCTTCATATGTTAATGGAAATATCAATCAATACAACTCACTTACAAAAGGGTTCATCTCACGCCTGAAAAGTCTTGATACATTTTTTGTTAAAAAAGAAATGATGGAAATGAGAAAGAAACTTTCGGCAAGCGGACCTATTTCCTCTGCTGCTGATATAAAAAAATCTACAGGCGGATTAACTGACATTGAATTTATTGTTTCTTATCTGTTATTAACAAATTATAATTATGTAAAAAAATGTATAGGTGCCGGAACACAAAAATCAGTAAATACTTTATCTTTGGACAAGCAAATCAAAATTAATTTAAATAAGATGGCAGAATATTTCAGGACATTAAAGAATATTGAACTTGCAAATAAAATTTTGTTCGATACAAGATCATCAAGAATTCCTGCCGATGAAATTAAACTAAAAAAGTTATCATTATTCCTGGATTATAAAGATCATAAATCTTTTTTGAACGAGTTAAATAATGTATTAGTTAAAAATGCAAAATTTTATTTTGAGGTATTTAATAACTAATTATAATTCTTAAATTCTAAACTAAATGTTTACTAATTTTATTTTTATTAGAAGCTGATTTAAAATATACCTGATCAACATTACATTATGAATCTACTGTCAAAATATTATTACTTATTGACCGGCTTAACAGTATTTATAGTTTACCTTTTTACACTGGCGCCCTCTGTAATTCAAATAGATACAGGCGAGTTAGCTGCAGTTCAGGCAACACTTGGCATTGCACACCCTACGGGATATCCGCTTTACACAATAATTGGTTACCTATTTTCCAAAATTCCATTGCCGTTCACAACAATCTATCAGCTGAATTTGCTTGCTGCTATTTACTGTGCGCTTGCAGTTTCAGTATTTACCTATACTTCAAAGTTTATTCTTGATAATATTGAAGTCTTCAGCTTTCAGAAGAAAAGCTCAGCAGTAAAAAAAGATAAGAAGGATAAAAGAAAAAAATCTATAGAAGTAAAATCAGCAAAACCTGTATTAGAGTTTAATGAATCAATAAAAATATTAAGTTCTGTTTTAGCAGGATTATCATTGGCATTCAGCAAAACTTTCTGGTTTCAAAGCACATCTGTTGAAGTTTATTCATTTCATTTACTGCTAATGAGTTTGATAATATTATCTCTTATTAAAGCTTTTGTGAATAGAAACGAATCATCAGATGATCTAAAAACAAAAAGCTGGCTGTGGTTTGCTTTTTTTCTTGCTCTCGGTTTTACAAATCACATGACAACTTTACTGATACTTCCCGGTGTTGCATATCTTTATTTTACAAGGTGGGGCTTTAACAAAAACAGTGTGTTTCGAATTGGAATAATGCTGCTTGTATTCTTCTCTGTTTTAGTTCTGGTTTATTCATATTTCCCTATCCGTGCTGCTCGAGAGCCATACTTAAATTGGGGCAATCCTGTTGACTGGGAAAGAATTTACAGGCACATAAGCGGATTTCAATATCAGGTATGGCTGTTCTCCTCGGCTGATGTTGCAAAAAAGCAGTTTGAATATTTTATAAATAATTTTACATCAGAGTATTCAATAACAACAATTATTGTTTTATTCGGGGTAATAATAAGTATAATCAGGTCTTCAAAGCTTTTTATATTCTTTTTAATATCGTTTGTTTTTACAGTTTTTTACTCTATAAACTATGATATAAATGATATCGATGCATATTTTTTGCTTGCATATATATCACTCGCCTTTTTCAGTGTAATGGGATTTGCAAAAATATTTTATGAGTTATCAGAAAATAAAACTGTGAAAAGAATAGCAGTTGTAATAATTATCCTGCCCGTGTTAATACAAGCTTATTCAAACTATGACGAGGTAGATCAGAGCGAAGTGTATGTTTACGAAGATTACACTAAAGCGCTTATGAACAGTGTTGAAAAGGATGCTGTTATTTTCAGTTATCAATGGGATTATTTTCTCTCGGCATCATACTATTTTCAGTTTGTTGAAGATTTCAGACGGGATATTGCAGTGGTTGATAAGGAACTACTAAGAAGATCCTGGTACTTTGTTCAGCTTGAAGCAAAATATCCCGGTCTTTTAGATGGAATAAAAAATGATATAACTCCTTTTCTTGAAGCTTTAAAACCATTTGAAAGAAAAGAAAACTTTGACAGCAATCTTCTTGAAACTTTGTTCAGAAGAATAATGACTAACTTAGTTGCCACTAATATTAACAAGAGAGAATTTTATATTGCACCCGAAGTAGTGCAAAACGAAATGCAGCGCGGAGAGTTTTCTTTACCTGAAGGATATTTTATCGTCCCTCACCTTTTTATGTTCAAGGTAACCAAAGAACAGAAATACATACCTGCACCGGATCCAGATTTTAACATCAGATTTCCAGAGAGGAAAGATCAATATGTAAATGCAATACAAAATTTTATAACGGGGATGCTTGTTAGCAGGGCTTTTTACGAGCTGCAGTATAATAAAATTAACAGGGCAAAAGTTTACTTAAATAAAATCAGAAAAGATTTTCCTGAGACAAGAATTCCTCCGCAGCTTCAAAACCTGCTGGATGAGAACTAATCCTGTGCTGCTTTTAATAATTCTTTAATCCTGCTTTCTGAAAGTTCTTCTTTTGTAAGAAATGATTGAAGCATAACATCAACCTGCTGAATTAAATTGCGCTTGTAGTATTTTGGAGCATAAACAGAACCGTCGAGCATATAAATTCTTTTGGACTTCTCATCGTAAAAGGTATAGTTAACAAATGGACCTCCCATGCCCTTAATGTTAAGATCCCATAAGCCTTGAGTAAAAATTGCATACCTTTCTTTAAAGTTAACTTCGTTCCAGGTAAAGAAATCTTCGGCGATTACTACATAAGCAGAGTCATCAGCAGTTAAGTAAAACTTTTGAGTTACCCTGTTCCGGATAGTTCTAATTGTATCTATATTAAGATATTCGGGCGTAGCGTTTTCAATCCAATGAATAAAAATCCATCTTTCCATATCACTGCCGGGGGATCGTCTTAGCCAAATAAAATTGCCTTCAGGCTTATCTAATGCCAGCTGAAAATCAGCTTGAACATAAATTACCCAGCCATAATCGCGTAAAAGTTTACCCTGGACGTCTCTTCGCTCATAGGTTCTGTTATAAAGACTTTCAAACAATCTTTTATCTGATATTTTTTGGTATGCATAAAGAATATTGTCTTTGTTTTTTAATACTTTAAATTCCAATTCCTGCATTGAAGGAGCCGTAAGAACTGTAACAAGTTGGTTCTTTGCCCAGAGATCATATCTTCTTAAAATAAAATCACTTTCTGTTAGAAATTTATCTCTTACACTTGAATCTATTATTGACTCAATAAATTGTGATGTGTATGAACCGGAACTAAGCGGAGCAATGATTACAATATTTTTTCGAGTTTTGAATTTATCAATCTGGTTATGAGAGATTCTTTTCAGATTAAAAAGTTTTTCAGGTAATGGAGTATTGATCTCGATTTCGAGAGCTGTTTCAAGAGCTAATTTCAGTTCATCAAACTCAAGAGAATCAGCAACAATATAAATTTCATCTTCGGGTCCGATAGCGGGCTTTCTCGATGAATCGCAAGCAGCTAATAAAGAAACTAAAAACAAAATCAGAATGAATAAAAATATTTTTTTCATAATTACACCGGAACGTTTTTAAGTATTAATTCCATTTCAGGAAGCCATAAAGAGTATAAACCCCACATTAGAAATCCAACAGAAAAAGGAATTGAAATATTGTCATCAGCAATTCCGAATGAAAGATTTTCAACGAACGCACCTACAAATGCGGCGATTAAACCAATGATATACTCTGTGCCGTAATACCCGATTTTGGGAGTAAAAAAAATTACTATACTTGCACTAATAAAAAACGCTAAAGTTCCCTCTAAACTTTTTCTGAGGAATTTAATTTTTCCGAATTTCCTTCCTATCAATGCAGCGCTTGAATCACTGATAATAAGGATAGAAAAGGCTGTAATAAAAATTACTTTGGGAAAGATTAAAACTCCAAGAAATGCTGCCAGTAGAACATAAGTAGCTCCATTTAAATTTTTCTTTTCGTGGTCAGTTTCATGTTTACGCAGCAGGAACCCAAAAAACTTATAAAATATTTTTCCAAATACAGGTGAGAGATATCTTCCTAAATCCATTATAAGAGCAACTGCAGTGAGAATACCCAGTATTATTGCAGCAGTGGCTGTTGGGATAAAATAATAAATAACAGGAATTGAAAGTGAAGTGAGATGAATTAATTTTCTAATTAATTCATCTCTATAGTGAATTGTTCCGTTGTCAATTTGATTCATCTTTAGGAGAAGTCTCTTTTTGCTTGCGTTCATCCATAAGTTTTTTCACATGATCGGGGATTTCAGCATCTTCAGATTTAGCTTCTTCTTTTTGAAAAGGCGGCAGCGATTCTCCTTTAATTATTGTGTCAATTTCTTCAGCATCCAGAATTTCTCTTTCTAACAATGCTTCGGAAAGTTTGTGAAGAATATGCATGTTTTCCTTTAAAATAGACTCGGCCCTTTTCATTCCTTTACTTATAATCTTACTTACTTCCTCATCTATATCAATCGCTGTTTTTTCACTGTAGTCTCTGTGTTTCTGAATTTCTCTGCCCAAAAATATTTCTTCGTCTTTTTTTCCGTAATTAACTGGTCCTAAAGTTTCGCTCATACCCCACTCACATACCATTCTACGTGCTAATTCAGAAGCTCTTTGAATATCATTACTTGCACCGGTATTAAATTCATTGAATATTAACATTTCCGCTGCTCTTCCGCCATAAAGGACTGCAATATTGGCTTCGATATATCCTTTAGAATATGTATGTTTCTCATCAATTGGAAGTGAGGTAGTAACTCCTAAAGCTCTGCCTCTAGGAATAATGGTTACCTTATGAACAGGATCTGCCTCAGGAATTTTTCTGGCAACTAAAACGTGGCCTATTTCGTGGTAAGCCGTCGTTTTCTTTTCACGCTCTGAAATGATCATACTTTTTCTTTCCATACCCATCATAACCTTATCTTTGGCCTCTTCAAAGTCAATCATCTCAACGTTCTTTTTATTTTTTCTTGCAGCGAGCAGGGCGGCTTCATTAACAAGATTTGCTAGATCTGCACCCGATAGACCGGGTGTACCTTTAGCAAGGACTTCAAGGTTAACTTTATCAGATAAAGGAATGTTCCTGGTATGAACTTTTAAGATTCCTTCTCTGCCCTTAACGTCGGGGCGATCAACTACAACCTGGCGATCAAATCTTCCGGGTCTTAATAATGCAGGATCAAGAACATCGGGTCTGTTTGTTGCAGCAATAATTATAACACCGCTGTTCTGTTCGAAACCATCCATTTCAACAAGCAACTGATTAAGTGTTTGTTCACGTTCATCGTGACCACCACCCAGTCCGGCTCCTCTGTGTCTTCCAACGGCATCAATTTCGTCAATAAAAATTATGCAAGGTGCATTTTTCTTTCCCTGTTCAAAAAGATCGCGTACGCGGCTTGCACCGACACCAACGAACATTTCAACGAAATCAGCACCACTTATTGAAAAGAATGGAACTCCTGCCTCACCCGCAACAGCACGTGCTAATAAAGTTTTTCCTGTTCCCGGAGGTCCTAAAAGCAACACACCTCGGGGAATTTTGCCTCCAAGCTTCTGGAACTTTGTGGGCTCTTTTAGAAATTCAATTATCTCCTGTAATTCGATTTTTGCCTCATCGGCACCGGCTACATCTTTGAAAGTTACTTTTTTACCGGATGGACTAATTAGCTTTGCTTTACTTTTTCCAAAAGAAAAAATACCTCTTGATCCCCCGCCCTGCCCTTGCATTCTGCGCATAATAATTATCCAAATTGCAATTATTAAAATCCACGGCAGGAATCCGATTAAATAATTTATCCATTCACTTGATTTCTTTTCAAAAGTATAATCAATTCCCTTTGTTCTCCATATTGCCTCCTGTTCTTTAAGCACAGGTTCAGGAATAAATACCGAAATAGCTTGAACATCAACTGGTTTGTTATTTATAGTAACCTTGGTAGCGGCAGTCAGTTCAGCCTGAAAAGTATAATCATTTATTTCGGATTTTGTAACAGTGGCGGAAACAATAATTCCCTGCTCGTTAAGTAACCTTTCATATTCACCATAGGGAATTTCAATGAAATTCTCTGTTCCGGTTCTGAATACCTGCATAACTATAACTGCGGCAACCACAACTGCACCCCAGCCAAAAACCATTCTTATTATCTTGGACCAGTCAAAATTATCATCAGGACGGTTTGGTCCGTTATTTTTATTTGGACCCTTCGGCTCTTTTCTATTATTATTTTTATTTTCATCCATACTAAATAAATAAACCTTATAAATGTATTAAACCAAATTTTATTTGCTCAAAACGTAGACAGATTTAAGATTACGGTATTTTTGCTCATAATCTAGGCCATATCCGATAACAAATTTACCAGGAATATCAAAGCCAATATAGTCAATTTTTACGTCATATTTGAGACTCTGAGGCTTCCTGAGAAGTGTTACAACTCTCATACTTGCCGGATTATACTCACTAAAAATATTTTCGATATACTTAATTGAGAGTCCGGAATCTACAATATCTTCAACAATTATTATTTCCCTCTCGTTCACGTCACAGTTCAATTCTTTAAGAAGTTTAACTTTGCCGGAGGATATTTTTGCATCTCCATAACTCGACAGTTTGAAGAAATCGACCTCACAGTCAACAGTTACATTTTTAAGCAAATCAGACATAAAAATAAATGCGCCGTTAAGTACTCCAATAAAAACTGGAGTTTTGCCAGCATAGTCATCTGATATCTGCCTGCCCAATTCAGCAATGCGGTTATGAATCTGCTCTTCAGTAAGAAGTATCTCAAATTCTTCACCATTAATTATTAACTTTTTATCGGTTTCCAACATAGTTGCAAAACTTTCCTAGTTTTATTAGTAATTCTGTACCGGTTATCAATCCTTTTTCCAATTAACCAGATTATTTTTGTACCGTTAGCAAGAATAAACTGATTCTGTTTATCTAATGTGTTCATTTTTATATCAATAAGAAAATCCGATATTTTTTTTTCTCCTTTCATACCAAGAGGAATAAATCTATCTCCGTTTTTCCACTTTCGTATAGTAAGGTTACCTGATATCTTATCTGCTGAAATGTACTCAATATTAGAATCAGAATTCAGTTTAACTGAATCTTTTCTGACTTTTTTTACAGACAGTCTTCCTTCTTTTAATTTTATCGAGCCGGTTGATATTTGATATTTTTCGTCTTTAACTACAGTGAATCTTCTTATTATAATACTACTTCTGTCTTTTAGTACAATCAGATTATCAGAAAGTTGCAGCTTTACTCCGGATTGTTTTTTCGTAAGTTCCAAAATCCTCTTTATATCATCAAAGCTAAGAGTTACTTTCCACCTTTCAAAAATCAGTTTCCGTAAAGCTTCACTTACTACTGAATGATGATATAAGACTAATGAATCAATATCTATTTTTAATTCAGATTTACCTGATTTTATCGTCTTATTTAGAAAACCGGTAACATGATCATCAATAAATCTTCGAAAAGTCTTAAAAATAAAAGAAGTGTTAAAAATGGTTTCGTCCAGGGATGGATTAAGTCTTTCTTTTATTGATGGAATTATATGCAGTCTTAAAAAATTTCTTTCATAATCATCCAATAGGTTCGATTCATCAATTCTAAATGAAACTTTATTTAAGTGCAGGTAATCCAGAATTTCAACTTTGCTTAAACAAAGTACCGGACGAATAATATTCTCTCTCTTTGCAGGTATACCGCTCATCCCTGTTATACCGGTGCCTTTTATAAGATTAAGTAATACGGTTTCTGTATTATCATCCTGAATATGTGCGGTAGCAATTTTAGAGTAATTGTGTTTATGAGCAATCGTACTAAGAAACTGATATCGGATTATTCTGCCTGCTTCTTCAACTGATATTTTATTTTTAAGCGCATAGGATTTAACATCTTTTTTTTCTAAGAATAATTTAATCCCTGACTGCTCACAAAGCTGTTTACAAAATTTTTCGTCTGCGGAAGCATTTTTACCTCTTAATTTATGATTAAGATGAAATGCCGCAAGATCAATATCATATTTATTTTTGAACTTTTTAAGAAAATTAAGAAGAAAAACTGAATCAGGTCCTCCGCTCAAAGCGACAAGAACTTTATCACCTCTATCAATCAACGATTGTGATTGAATAAACCTGATTACTTTTTCTTCTGTTTTTTTCACTTAATTAATTTTTCAATTGAAGTTCGGAAGGATCTTTCCCTTCCATAATTCGTTCAACATATTTACCAAGCACATCGAATTCAAGGTTTACCGTATCACCGATTTTCTTATCGGCAAAAATTGTTTCCTTCCAGGTGTGAGGAATTATTCCTACCGAAAAGGTATTGTCTTTAAGCTCGGCAACAGTCATACTTACACCGTCAATTGCTATTGAACCGACATAAATAAGATAATGCCTGAACTCTTCTTTGAATGAAATTGTCATCCAATGGCTATTAGAAAGTTCCTTTGAATCTTCAACTCTTCCGATTGTATCTATGTGTCCGAGCACAAAATGTCCGCCAAGGCGTGCATCTGCTCTCAGCGGACGCTCAAGATTAACATTTTCATTTTGCTTAAGTACGCCAAGATTGGTTTTCTTCAGTGTTTCTTCAATTGTGTCAACTGAAAATGAATCCTTTGTTTTTTTTACAACTGTTAAACAGCATCCATTTACAGCAATACTGCTGCCTATCTCCAGATCATCCATTATTTTTTGTGCTTTTATGGTTAACTGGAATCCGTCACCAGTCGGAATTTTATCTATCAATATTCCTTTTTCTTCAACAAGTCCGGTAAACATTTTTTCTCCGATTGAATTAAAAATTAATTAATGAATTAAAATAACACCACTCACTATAATACATATTCCGCAACAATATCATCACCAATGACATCACAACTTTTCAATTTCAGATCAATTGCATCTTTTATGCTGTTTATTCCAATGTCCTGAATAACGGGAACACCTTCACCAATCAGCTTCGGACTGATAAATACTAAAAGGTCATCAAATAATTTTTGTTTTATGAAGGAAGTAAAAATTTTGCTTCCTCCTTCAACAAGAACCGAAGTGATATTTAGTCTGGCCAAATCTTTTAACAAAAATTTAAGATCAGCTTTATTATTAACCTGCTTTTTAACGGTAATGATTTTTACACCAAGTTTTTGAAGTTCACCAATCTTCCGATTTTTCTTAAGTCCGTTTTCACTTATTACAAGAACTGTCCTTTTATCAAAATTCTTCTGAAATAACTTTAGGTTAAGCGGTAAACTAAGTTTGGAATCAAGTATTATTCGCCAGGGGTTTCTTCCATCAATATGTCTTACTGTTAATTGGGGATTATCTATCAACGCTGTATTTGCCCCTATGAGAACGGCATCATATTTATTTCTTAATGAATGCACGTATTTTCTTGATTCTGATGATGATATCCATTCAGAATTTGAATTCACGTCTGCAATTTTTCCATCAAGAGTTGCTGCAGCTTTAAGAGTTACATACGGAAGTTTTTTAGAGATAAATTTGAAAAAAAAATTATTTAGTTCAATGCATTCTTTTTCAAGCAGCCCTGCTTTAACCTCTATACCGGCATCTTTCATTTTTTTTATGCTCTTACCGTTTACAAGCGGATTTAAATCAAGTGTGCCTATTACAACTCTTTTTATTTTTTCTTTTATTATCCTGTCAACACAAGGCGGGGTATTCCCATAGTGAGTGCATGGTTCAAGATTAACGTAAAGGGTTGAACCTTCAAGAGTTTCCTGAGCAGAATTGATAGCATTTATTTCCGCGTGATCATCACCGTATTTTGCATGAAAACCTGCACCGATTATCTTATTATTTTTAGTTATTACACAGCCAACAAGGGGATTGGGACTGACTTTTCCAATGCCTCTTTTGGCTAATTCAAGTGTAAGCTGTATATATGATTCATCAGCCACTAAATATGTCTTTAATTAATTTCTAATATTTCAAATTCAAGCAAACCTGCCGGAGCTTTAACTTTAACTTTCTGACCGGCTTTGGCACCAAGCAAACCCTGTCCTACCGGCGAAGTGACAGATATCTTTCCTGCCTGAAAATCAGCTTCTTCCGGTGATACAAGTAAATATTCAACAACCTTTTTTGTCTTTATATTTTTAATTTTTACCTTAGAAAGAATATGTACTTCATCTTCAGGCATTCTGGAAGTATCTATTATCCTTACCCGGGAAAGTACATCTTCAAGCTTAGCAATGCGCATTTCAAATAAGCCTTGTTCCTCTTTTGCAGCATCATACTCAGCATTTTCCGAAAGATCGCCATGAGCACGAGCTTCTGCTATTTTCAGAGCCATTTCTTTACGGCCGTTGGATTTCATTTCTTTAAGATCTTTTTCAAGCTCAATCAGTCTTTCGCGTGTAAGATAAACAAAGTTTTGACCCGACATAGTTATAAACTCTTTTTGTTATTGAATGATTTAAAAAAAATTGCCACCGTCCCTGAAAATCAGGACAGTGGCAAAGCAAAAATAAAAATAACAGATCTAGTTGTCAAGCATAAAGCTAACGAATAAGCAGCATCTTTTTAGAATCCGTATAAATGCCTGTTGTTAACTTGTAAAAATATATCCCGGAGCTTAATCCTGATGCATTAAACTCAACTTCATAACTTCCTGCTGGTTTGTATTCGTCAACAAGTGTTGCAATCTCATTACCCAAAACATCATAAACTTTCAAAGTTTGCCAACTGCCTACCGGTGATTGCCAACTGATTTTTGTGCTCGGATTAAATGGGTTCGGGTAGTTCTGCTCAAGCGAGTAGGAATTAAGACTAACATCACCTTCAACACCGGTAACTATTGAAAGCACTGTTTTAAGTATGTAGTTATTAGGATCGAAACTGATTGAAGCTGGTTCCCCTTCAATTGCAATTTCAAATGCCTGGTTCTGAGCATTGTTAAAAACAATTACCGTAGTATCTCCGATTGCACGGCTTACCTTTATTTGAACCGGCATTGTGAAGTAAGCAGGATTTGAATTAGTCTGCTGATTTATATTCACAGCAAGATTCCAGAGATTTGAGCCTGCATTATACTTGTTCCATACAATTGAATAACGCGGATAGCCCTCTCCATAAATCCACTGCTGGAAAAAGTAACCAAGATCAAGTCCTGAAACATTCTCAGCAATAGCCTGAAAATCTTCTGTAACTGCTACACCATAAGCAACAGAAGGATGATAAGAATAAGTTCGCAAAATATTGAAGAAGGTTTCATCTCCGACAAGACCTCTAAGCATATGAAGAACCAAAGAAGCTTTCACATAAGTACGTGTGTAATTAAATATTTGCCATACATCTGTGATGTCCTGAATATAAATGGAACCAACAGCATTCTTTGCGCTATTCATTCTGTTATTTATCGCATTATTGTATGCTGCTGTTCCTTGCACTGCTTCTATGTAAAGAGCTTCAGAGTAAGTAGCGAAACCCTCATTAAGCCAAATATTTTGCCAGTCTTTGCATGTAATTAAATCACCATACCATTGATGAGCAAGTTCGTGAGCTATAATTCCATCAGACCAGGAACCCATAGATGAAATAGTCTGATGTTCCATTCCACCACCCCAACCGAATTGTGCGTGTCCATATTTTTCATCTAAGAATGGATATGGGCCAAATTGTTCCTCGAATATTGAGAGCATCAGTGAAGTTTTGTCCACCTGCGGTTTCACCTGGGTAAAAGATTCCGGATAAATATAATTCGTAATCGGCATTGAATCAGTTGGTGAGTAATGATAATAAGTTATGTATTCAGTATAACCGGCAATTGCCAGCGAAATCAGGTATTGTGCAATGGGGTATCCGACTTTCCATTTGTAAGTATGAGTGCCGTCACCATTAACAATTACATCCATTAACTTACCGTTTGAAACAGGAATAAGACTTGTGCTGACAGTGATCCAGATATCTGCAGAGTCTGCTTTATCAGCGGGAGTATCTTTGCAGGGCCACCATTCTTTAGCACCGTAAGGTTCACTTAAAGTCCAGATTGAAGGCTGTCCATTATGAGTATCAAATCTGAAACTAACACCAAACCCGCTTACAGCTTGCGGTACACCCTGATAATAGACAGCAAGTGAAATGTTTTCACCTTCACTATAAACCCGGTCAAGAGTGATTGTAAGTTTATTCGCTGAATGTATAAATGGTCGGGATGAGCCAAAAAGAAGTACGGAATCTACTACAAGATTTGTTGCAAGATCAAGATAAACCGAGCTTGCAGAAACAGTATCAATCTTAGCATTAACAACAACATTACCAATCAAGTAATTTGGGGTATGAGTCAGCTTTAAATCCAATTTATAATACGTAACATCAATTTTAGAGTCACCCGGATAATTAACCTGGTTTATTTTCATCAGTGATTGAAACCTTTGAGTTTTAGACTGTGCGCAGGGATGCTCATATTCCTGTGATAAACCTGCTGCGGCAATTAATATTAAAAATAGAATGGTTGAGACGGTTTTCATTTTGATTCCTTTACAAAAGATTCAACTTAAAACTATATTATTAACAAATAAAAGCAAACCATTTATTCAGTTTGCATCGCGTATTCTGCAAATAGATTTAAACTCGCAATAATTACATATTTTACTATCACGATCCTCAAGCTGTGATAATCTGAAATCTCCATCAGCAATTTGTTTAACATATTTTTTTATTGAATCGGCAGCAATATTGATAATATTTTCATTCATTAATATTCTTTCTTCATCGTTTATATTTCTCTTAGTTTCAGTGCTGATCGATTTTCTGCCAAAATCTTTAATGGTAAGTTTAAGGGAATATATTTCAGCAGCTAATGGCTGATACTTCCGGTTAAGTTCAGCTTCAATAAATATTTTGGATGCATACATATACAATGGAAGCTGTAGAGATATTCCGCTAAGAAGATCATCCCTGGAAGGCTTTTTACCGCCAAGTTTGTAATCTATAACTTTAAAAGTTTTTTCATTGGAATTAATATCTATTCTATCAACTTTCCCGCGCACTTTAATTCCACCGAGCTCAAAATCTGCATTGCTGCTTTTCACTGCAAAGCTTCCGAATTCATATTCATAATACTTAGGGATAAAACCTTCTGAAGAAATTCTTTCAGTTAACAAAAACTGGTATAAGATTGAATTTTCTTTTTTCCCATCAATGCCGAATATTTTTTCACGTTCGAAGAATGACGAAGAAAAGGTAAATTTAATTTTATTCACTTTATCTTCGGCAATTTTAAATAATAACTTTTCCGCCGTTTTAAAATCTTTATCTGAACAATCAGCCAGGGTAATTTCCAGTTTGTTCAACTCACTATAAAATCTATAAAGAATTGAATGGATAAGGCTTCCTATTTCAAATGCTTCAATATCTTCGGATGGTTCTTCAATAGTTTCTAAAGATAATATCCTGCTAACAAAATAACGGAAAGGACATTTAGCATATTCTTCCAGCTGCGTGGCGGAATATTCTCTTTCCTTAAATGACAACAGTTTTTCTTCTGCTTCATTACTGATGTTCCCCATAACAAAACCGGTATATACAGATTCCTCAAAAGGATTTATCTTTCTAAGATTGTCTGTTTTAACAGATTCTTTAAGCTTGATTAAATCTATATAATCTGAAGCAGCCTCAATATCTTCATTGCCTGATAATTTCAGTAATTCTTCTTTTGAATATATGAGGTTTCCATAATCAGATTCTGATTTTTCATTTAAACTAAATATTTTTTGAAGGTCGGCAATAAAAGATGATTCTGTTAATTCCTTGTTTGCAGCTTTAACCGGATAAGTCAGGTACAACCTCTTTTCGGGTACGCATAATGCCTGGTAAAATCTATACCTTTCCTCAAGAAGATGTCTGTACTCGTCGCGTTTTTTCCTGTGTTCGCCTGAAAAGAATATTGCCGGCTGATACCGGGTCGGAAATTCACCATCAACCATTCCTCCTAAAAATAAATACTTGAACTTCAGGCCTCTTATTTCATTTACAGATGTAACAAGAACTCCTTTGTCGTGTCTTTCTTTAACGTTGTAGAGGGTAAATAATGAAGCGGTTTTTATCTCGCGTAAGTAAAATGAAAGAGGAAAGGTTTTATGTCTGCCATATTCATCCTGGAGAAGTTCAAACAATTCCGAAACAGTTTCTAATAAAACAGTTAAAGCTTTTACATTTTTTTCAACATTCTCAGGTTTATCATTTATTAACTTCTGAGGAAGATTTAATAAATATATGAGTTCAATTAAATTTACCTGAAAGCTTTTAATAGTCTGCTTCCACTTAAATACTTCTAGAAGAGTAAATATTTTTTTTATATCTGTTGCGGCTTTTTCATACTGCCATTTGGGTAAATAGTTCGCTTCATCATCGCTGTTATCATCAGCCATCAACTCAATTACATTTTCAATTGAACCAATCCAATTATTATAGCCCGAAACAAGCTTTAAATTTGAAGCCACAGCAAGAAGATTGGAAAGATCAACTCCATTTATATCAATCCATTTACCACTCAATGCCCTGAAAATGTTTTTGTAGTAGAAATCATTTTCAAGTATTTCAAGAAAATTGATTAATGCAATAACCGGTGCTGAGTTACTTAAACTGAACCTGTCAGTAAGGTTAAAAGGAATGCCGTAATTTTTAAAGATATCTCTTATTAAATATGAATGTTCACTTATAAGGTTAAATACAACACATATTTCATCGGGATTAACTTTTTCATTTACGATAAGGTTTTTAATTTCTTTTGCAATAATTTCAATTTCTTTCGAAGGATTTGATGCTGCTATTTTAATTATATCAATATCTGACTCAGGTTTGCGTGTTCTTTTATATGAAAAAAGATTTTCCCTGATGTTTTTCCTGAAAAGATCAAAACCTGCGAGGGAGCTATCTTCAATTTCACGAAAACTTTTGTCAATCAAATTATTGTAACATTTTTCTAAATGCGCAAAAATCTGGCTGTTGTAATTAAAATAGTCAAACACGACATACATTGAAATTCCGTGCAGGTCTGACAGTCGATTGATCAGCTCAATTTCGGGCTGAGAAAACTCATCAAAGCCATTAACAATTAGAGAACTAACATCTGCGTTTAAGGAGAAAAATGCTTTCAATAATTCATTTGAGTTTAATTCAATCAAGTACTTGTATATATCACCTAGCTCATATGCTGTTAATTCGTTTGTCTTTTTCAGGTAAGATGAGTAGATACCAGCGATGTCTAAGGCTTTGTAGCGTTCTGATCCGGTCAACTGTTTTGCTTCCCTCCTGATATCCTCCGGCCCAATACCATGCCGCTTATACTCACTTATCACATTTTTAACCAGCTCAAGGGTTCCACGCGGTATTTCTTTTTTGTAATCACTGAAATACTGAAGCTCAACCTCGCTGAACGATTGATTTAAGAGTACAACAGATGCAGCATCACTTAAAATTTTTGCATTAAAATTTCTTGCCTCATTAAAAAGTTTAGTTGAAAGAGTTGCCAATGTTTCAATATTAATTTCAGATACACTTTGATCTGGGGCTGAACTGATAATATCTCTCTTTAGATAACGCACCTTACGATTAGTGGGAACTACCAGCAGAAGTTCACGCAAACTTCCAGTGTCAACTTTTTGAATAATAAGTTCATCAATATTTATTTTATCTCTATTTGATTTTGTCAGTATCATACTTTTTATCTAATAATAAATCCCTGTATGAAGCCCTTATCTGGCTTTTAGTGTCTAGCTCTAATATTTCCACAATTTCATTAAAATGGTTTTCAGCATTTCTCAAATCATCAATAACTAAAGTTTCTAACTCAATAAAAGATCCCAACCCTTTTACTTTATCCAGATGAATGCGGGTATTTTTGTATATATACAATTCTCTGACCTTTGACACGTTTATTTCTGTTGAAAATATATTCTTACAAAAATTTTCAATATCTCCGTCAGCAAATTTAATAACCTGATAATTAGACCATCGTTTTTTTGATTTTTCATCTCTCTGATAATAAATCAAACTTTTCTCACCATTTTCAATTCGTAACTTTAATAAGCCACTATCAACGGAATAATAAACATCTTTTTGAATCAATATTTTTTTTAATCCGATTCTTTTCTTTTTTAATTTATTTTTGAGTTCTTTAAGTGAAGTGACCTTGATTTTTATTTCAAGATTTTTCGGCATTATTATTTATCCTTCCTGTAAATGTGAAGTATTTCTCTTCCCTTTCTCGGCTTTATGGAATTTATGTTTCTATCTGCACTTTCGAGAGTAAGAAATTCTGAAAATATTTTTATGGTTTCTTGCTCATCCACTCCAAAAGGTGGTCCAGCACTTCGTTTTTCAACAGGAAAAAGAATAAAAACGAACCTTCCATTTTCCTTTAATAAGGAATAAATAGTCTTTGCATATTCATAACGTCTTTGTGGAGAAAAAGAACAATAAGTAACATAATCGTAAATGTAATCATATCGGGTTTCGGATTTTTCTGACAATGAAAAAATATCTTCCAGCAGGAAGTTTATAATGGCATTTTTATTAAGAGCCAATTTTCTGGCTGATTCAAGTGCTTCGGCTGAAAAGTCAACTGCCGATACATTTAATCCAAATTCGGCAGCTTCAACAGCATCATAACCTTTTCCGCATCCGGCAATCAATATTGAACTTTTTTGATTAAAAAACTCTTTATTAAGTAACTCTAAAAAAACGGGAGTTGGTGTTTTCAAGTCCCATCGATCGAGTTTATCTTTATAAAGGTCATCCCAAAATTCCGGATTATTTACAATGTTAATCATTAAATAACTACAAAATTTTACATTGATATTTTTTAAAGTATCAGTATTTTAACATATAAAAATAAGAATACATTATGAAAAGAATAATATCTGTACTTGCATTATTAGTAGTAATTCCATTTTCTAACCTCTACACCCAAGGAATAGGAGAACTTGCTCCGCCAAAACCACCTGAGATTTTTCCGGACAATTCCTGGGGAATGGATATTATGTTTGGTGAAGCTGGTTTTGGTCTCGGATCATTTTATAGAAAACAATTATCGATGAAATGGACTGCATTTGCTGATTTATCAATATCAGAAGTAAAGGATGAAAGAGAGTTTGAATTTTATGATCCGTTCTTTGGAATTTCATTTACTGTTAATAAAAAGAACAGAGTTTTTACTATTCCAGTTAATTTTGGTTTACAATACAGAATTTTTGAAAATGTAATTTATGATAACCTTCGACCTTACATAAACTTTGGCGCCGGACCTACCTTAGTCTTAACAACACCTTACGAAAAAGAATTTTTCAATGCTTTTGGTGATACAAAAACAAAAACTGCTGTTGGCGGTTACGTTGGATTCGGAGCTAATTTTGGGCTGGACAAATCCAGTTTAATAGGATTAAATTTCCGATATTACTACACTCACTTCTTTGATGAAGGTGTAGAAAGTCTTTTTGGCAGATATAAGAAAAATATAGGTAGTTTTTTTGTTACTCTTAATATCGGGTTGATGTACTAAAAAACTATTTCCACTTAATTGTGCATCCAATAGAAAAAGTTTCAGGTACAGAGACTTCCTTACTGGATAGTATTTCGTCTAATGCTTCTCTTAAGTACCTGCTATTTACTTTTTGAGGTTCTTTCCAGTTATCATCAATTTTGCCGTGGTATTTTAATTTTCTTTCTTTGTCAAAAACAAAAACTTCCGGAGTATGTGTTGCATCAAAAGATTTTGCAATTGACTGACTCTCATCATACAGATACGGAAAATTAAATTGTTTTTCCTGTGCACGTTTTATCATCTGCTCAAAAGAATCTTCAGGATATTTCCCTGCATCGTTGGAACTGATTGCTACTATTTGAACACCTTTCTTTTCGTAATCATTTTGAATGTCCCTTACTCTGTCTTCAAAAGCTTGAACATAAGGACAATGATTGCAGCTGAATATCACAGCAATTATCGACTTATTTTTAAATGAGGATAGCGAATAGCTTTTGCCGTCAACTCCAGGTAAGTTAAAATCCGGAGCCGGTGAACTGATTTTCAAATTGTTTGTAGCCATGGTAAATTTTCTTTCAAATTAATATATTTTAATTAAAACTTCTGTGCTTAATGAAAATACTAACTTTTATTTTAATAATAATTCTTTCTGAGTTAGCTATGTCGCAATACTTTGATCTTGAGCAAAAACTATATAATGATTATGAAAAATTCAGAGAAAAAACTTTAACTCATAGAAGATTTAATCACTCTGATATTCTTCCACTCATTGAGCAGCTAAAAAATAATAAAGATTTCACCGTTAATAAAGCAGGAACTTCATTTGAAGGCCGTGATTTGTTCCTCATTTCAATCGGGCAGGGTGAAAAAAAAGTTTTTCTGTGGTCTCAAATGCACGGTGATGAGCCAACTGCTACAGCTGCAATATTTGATATTTTTAATTTTTTAATGGATACTTCCTACAGCAAAATAAAGAAACATATTTTAAGTAAAGTGAAACTCTATTTTCTGCCAATGGTTAATCCGGATGGAGCAGAAAGATTTATCAGGAGAAATTATTTTGATATAGACATTAACCGGGATGCAGTAAGACTGCAAAGTCACGAATCAATTATTCTCAAAAATGTTTTCGATAGCCTTAAAGCCGATTTCGGATTTAATCTTCACGATCAGGATCCAAGATATTCTGCTGGTAACAGTTCAAAATCTGCAGCAATATCATTTCTTGCTCCTGCATTCAATTATGAAAAGGATGTTGATCCTATCCGCCTGAAATCGATTCTGCTAATCGGAAGCTTAACAAAGATGCTTAATAAATTTATTCCGGGTCACATTGCAAAATACTCGGATGATTTTGAACCGCGTGCATTTGGAGATAATTTTCAAAAGTGGGGAACAAGCACTATACTTGTTGAATCAGGGGGATGGAAGGATGACCCTGAAAAACAATTTCTCAGAAAAATGAATTTTCTTTTACTTGTTTCTGCATTTAATGAAATTGCCGATGGAAACTATAAAAACGAATCTCCTGAAACTTATGAGAATATTCCTTTTAACGGAAGATACCTGTTTGATCTTTTATTACGAAATATGAACTTAAATCATAATGGAACCAAAATTAAAATCGACTTAGGTATTAATTTTGTTGAGTATCAATCAAAGGAAAATAATAAAATATTCAGGAGATCAGTAGTTCAGGATTTAGGAGATTTATCTATTTTTTATGGATTTGAAGACATTGACTTTTCAGGTTATGATTTGGAAACAGGTAAAACATTTTCAGATTCTATGATAAGTATTAAGGGAATTAATTATGACGTACTTTATGATTTTTACAGTAAGGGCTATACAATGTTAAGTACTGGAGATTCAATAGAAGGCAGATTTGTTGACTTGCCTATGAATCTTAGTTTTGGTGAATTTGAAGATCGGGAAAATCTGCCAAAGCTAGGTCAGGCGGCAGATTTTGTTCTGAAAAAAGATGGTATAATAAAGTATGTAGTAATTAATGGACATATTCAAAAAGTACAAAAAGGTCGGGAATTTAAGGGTAACGGTTTATACTACAAATAGTTATGTCTTTGAATATTTAAGATGATTTACTATAATTACTGCACTAATTTTATTAAGCTTTATCGAAATACACAAATTATTTTATGCTGAACTTTCTCATCGCATTATTAGCTGAACCACAAACCCCTGAACAGAAACAGTTTTATGCTGATTTTGAAAGAGAAGCTGTTCCTCATATGGATGCCCTCTATAATTATGCTCTTAAAATGACCGGCGATAGTGACGATGCAAGTGACCTAATCCAGGAAACTTATCTTAAAGCTTTCAGATTCTTCGATAAATTTGAAAAAGGAACTAACTGTAAAGCCTGGTTGTTTCGGATAATGAAGAACACTTATATAAATACTTATAGAAAAAATACTAAAGAACCTGATAAAGTTGATTATGACGATGTTGAGAATTTCTACGAAAATATTAAAGCTTCCAATACCGACAGCGCTCACCTTGAGAAGGATATTTATGACAACCTTTTGGACGATGAATTATCCGGTGCCATCACATCTTTACCAGAAGACTTCAGAACAGTTGTAATTTTGGCGGACATTGAAGGTTTTACTTACGAGGAAATTGCAGATTTTATTGATGTCCCGGTTGGAACTGTGCGCTCGAGACTTCATAGAGCAAGAAAAATGTTGTTTACTAAATTATATGAATATGCCGGTGATAAAGGTTATCTGGTTAAAGAAGATTAATTAAGAATTATGGATATTAGAAAAGATTTAACAGCCGCCTTGGTTGATAATGAGATTATTGACGAATCTCTTAAAAAACAGCTCGTTTCAAAGATAGAAACAGACGTTGATTTACGCTATGACTATATGGTTCAGAATCTTGTTAAAACTTTAATCAAGGAAAAAGTAAGTTATCAATCTATTCCCGAAAAGGTTAAAAGTAAAGTTTTAAGAAAAATTCAGCCTAAAGAAATAAGAGTTAAGTCGTCATCTTCGTTTTTTGCAGGATTTTTTTCAAGACCGGCAATTTCATTTGCAACAGCAATTTTAATAGTACTTGCGGCATTATTAATTCTGATAAACCGGTCTGAGGTTACTCAACCAAAAGACTTTGCTTTAGAACAGCTTGGTGAGGACAATATGTTCGTGCAGGCAAAGAACAACTTCAGGAGTATTTTAGAAGGAAAATTAGCCCCGCAATTAGTAAGCTCTGATCCATCAGAAGTAAAAAACTTCTTTGCTTCTAGTGGAGTGAATTATTCAACTGTTGTTCCCGAAATGCGGAAGTGGGATCTTCTTGGAGCGGTAGTATCAGAAGATCGTGGTGAAAAGTTTGCACACCATGTTTATGCCAATTCGGAAGGTGAAATTGTATATTTATTCCAGGTTGAAGAGTCATATTTGCAAACACATGAAATAATCAAACTTACTGATGATCTTTTATCTTATCTTGATAACGGAAATTGTTATACCACTCTAAATGACGATTATTCTACATTAATGTCTAAATCGGGTAATAATATCTATGCAGTTGTATCAAACGCTTCTCTGGACGATATTTCACAAAGTTTCTGTGCCTTGAACTAAATTCAACATCAGAAATTCTTTACTTAAACCTGCCAATATCAACTTTTATTAGTATTATGAGTGCTCAGCAAAACTCTAATTATAAAAAAACCGCTCTTTTCAAGTAAATATCGACTGATAAAAATTAGTAAAGGTACAAAACTTGATTTCTCAACCGTGAATTTCTATATTTATAATCCGTTTTTATAAAGGATTTGATTATTATGGCTAAAGTAAAAAACGTTCAGACTTTCTGTTCTTATTGTGGTGCTGAACGAACAATAGAATTAGTAAAAGGAGCATTTAGTGATGATGCTGAAACAAAACAATGGGGAAAGTGTAAAAAATGCAAACAGATGATAATGATTGATATTACACAAATCCAATTAGCAGATGGCAGTTCAAAGAATATGGAAACTGAAAATGCAGTTGAATATTCACCGAAAAACAGTTTTGAAATTGGTGCTGCTATATATCACAAAGGCTGGGATGATTTTGGATTGGTAACAGGCAAGGAAATTTTATCAAATGGACAGAAATCAATTACAGTAGATTTTCAAAAATCAGGTATTAAAAAATTAATTGAATCAATAACAAATCAAAGCCAACAAAGCGAGGTGAATTAATTGGTAGGCATTCAGATTGGTGACAACGAATCCATCGATAAGGCTCTCAGAAGGTTCAAGAAAAAATATGAGAGATCCGGAGTGTTGAAGGAGTTTAAGAAAAGAACCTTCTTCGTAAAGCCTTCGATAAAGAAACGTATGGAAAAGCTTAAAGCTATTAGAAGGGCTCACAGACCCGAAATCATACAATAAAAAAATGCCCTCTGATTTGAGGGCTTTTTTTTACTTTATATGTAGTTTAGGTTCTATTATTTCAGGTTCTTTCTCTTTTAGAAAGTGCTTTTCAAGATGAGATGTAATAATTTTGAATGCATCATCTAAATTATTTGCAAAGTGGAAAAGCTTCATATCTGATTCACTAATCACACCCTCAAATATCAGATTATCAAAGTTTATTATACTCTTCCAGTATTTCTCATCATAGATAACTAACCCAAGTTTTTTTCTAATCTTATCTGTCTGTACTAATGTAAGAATTTCGAATAACTCATCCATTGTTCCGAAACCGCCCGGAAACACAACTAAAGCCTTTGATAAATAAGCAAACCAGAATTTTCTCATGAAAAAGTAATGAAATTCAAAACTTAAATCCTTGGTAACGTATTTGTTTACAAACTGTTCAAAAGGAATACTAATGTTTAACCCGATTGAATATCCGCCGGCTTTTTTGGCTCCTTTGTTAGCGGCTTCCATAATGCCAGGACCTCCTCCGGTACAAACGATAAAACGATTTGCGCTGGTTTCAAGATTCATTGACCACTCTGTTAATCTTCTTGAAAGTTCAACAGCCTCCTCATAATAGCGAGACATTTCAAGCCCGCGCTGAGCTTGCCTTAGTGCTTTGCCAAAATTCGGTATAGATTTAGGGTTTGCTGTTTGAAGTTTTTGAAGGGCTGTCTGAGCATCCCGCTTAGACATTAACCTGGCTGAACCGAAGAAAACTATAGTGTCCATTATTTTATGTTTCTTAAATCTTGCTCGAGGTTCAATATACTCGGCAAGCAGACGAATCGTTCTGCCGTCAGTTGAGTTTATGAAATCAAGATTTTCATAAGCCTTATCATTTTTAGTATTTTTTGCCATAACACTCTCTTTATTATTTATGATTTATCTGTTAAAAAAAATCTATTTCACTGCATTGGAATTAAACTTTATATTTCAATAAAGAAATTACTTTCATTTTTAAAGAGCTGACTTAAAAATATCACTTTTTTACTAAGATATGAATTTAAAAATTTTAAGACTTCTATTTGCAATACTAATTCTATCTAATTTTATTGCAGAAGGAACCTCCAGAGATAAGTTAGTAAGTAAAGTAAGGACTATATTAAATCAAATGCCTGCAGGAACTGTAACTAGTATTATGATATATAATCCTTTAAATCAGGATACAATTCTGGTTGAGAATCATACAAAGCCTATGATTCCAGCTTCAGTTACAAAACTTTTTACAACTTCCACAGCTTTAACTATTATGGGGGGTGATCATTATTTCAGTACTAAATTACTGACTGATGATACTAATATTAATGACGGAAAGATTATCGGTAATCTATATCTGAAAGGATATGGAAACTCACTGTTTTCCGAAAATGATTTAAATGAAATGGTTAAAACATTAAGTAAACTTGGAATAAAAGAAATAACAGGCGATATAATCGGTGATGACACTTACTTTGATGATATTTACGTTCGTGATGACTGGATACCGAACGAGCGGGCAAATGTTAAACTACCGGCAATATCTTCAATAGTATTGAATAGAAATCAATCTGTGGTGCAAAGAAAAGTTGGTAAGAGAATTAGAAACTATACAGAAAATGTAAAAAATCCCCCGTTGTTTGCAGCAGCTAAGTTAAAAGAAATGCTCACCCTGGAAAATTTATCTATTAAAGGAGAAGCAAAATCCGGCACAGCACCTGAAAAAACTATAACACTTATTGAATCAAAATCATCACTTAGAGAAATAATATCGTTAGTAAACAAAAACAGCGATAATTTTCTTGCCGAGGTTTTGTTCAAATCTATTGGGGCTGAGGCAACTGGTAAACAGGGAAATTCGCTATACTCACAGCAATCAATTTTAAGCTTTATTGATGCAAACGGTATTTACAAATACGGTACATCTATAGTTGACGGGTCCGGAATTTCAAGATTTGACCAGGTTACTTTAGGTGCAGTGAACGGTTTGCTTGAAAAAATGTATTTTGATCTTGTTCACTTTGATGATTTTTATAATTCACTAAGCATTGCCGGAATTGATGGAACATTAAGAAACAGAATGAAAGGTACATTAGCTGAAAATAACTTTCGGGGTAAAACAGGCACACTTAATGGGGTAACTGCCATTTCGGGATATGTAACCACCGCAGGCGGTGATGAATTAATCGTTGGAATTATGTTTGAATTCACTCGAGGAGGATGGAATTTTTATCGCTCTATTCAGGATGAGATAATTATTTTATTGGCTGATTCGGATGAATAAAAAAACCCCGGAGGAATTAACTTCCGGGGGTGGAAATCGGTCTTTAGTTAAAAAATTATTGCTGCTCTGTTTGAACTGGTGGCACCTGCTGTTGTTGAGGAACAATTGGAGTAGTAGGAACATTTGTCCTTCCACCTTCCTGAATTACACTTCTCTGTTCAGCTGTTGATTGACCCGGCAGAAAAAATAAATTAATAACAACAGCTAAAATGGCAAGTGTTCCACCGATCCACCAGGTAGCTTTACTTAAAAAGTCTGCCGTTCTTCTGGTTCCGAACATTGAACCCATATTACCCGCTCCACCAAAAGTACCGGCTAAACCACCGCCCTTGCTGGATTGCATCAAAACTACAATAATGAGTAGTATAGCTAATATTGTTGCAATAATAATTAATAATGAATACATATTTTTTTCTCCTTTAAATAGTAGCGGGGGAGGGATTCGAACCCCCGACACGTGGATTATGATTCCACTGCTCTAACCTACTGAGCTACCCCGCCCTTTGAATTTTAGCGTGTAAATATAAAGAGTAAGTTCCTCAATATCAAAAAAAACTAAAATTCAGACTATCATTAGGCTCTATTTTCCGCCTTTTTCAAGATATCTGTCAAACCAATTATGAAACTCATTATACCAGAAAATTGAATTTTGAGGTGACAAAATCCAATGATTTTCATCAGGGAAATAAACTAATCGCGAATCAATTCCTTTTCCTTGTAAAACCCCATAAATTTCTAAACCCTGAGTAACCACCACCCTGTAATCCTTCTCACCGTGTGCAATTAACATAGGAGTTTTGAAGTTTTTTGCATACTCCGATGGACTGCGAAGACTGAGATTTTCTTTACCATCCCAGGGCGATCCATCATACGCAACTTCTCTGAAATGTGTCCAGTCTGATGCAAACTGCCCCATAAGATTGTAAACGCCAGCGTGGCTGAAAAGTGCTGCAAACCTGTCAGTATTTCCTGCTATCCAATTAACAAGGTAGCCACCATAACTTCCACCGGCGGCCCCAATTCTTGTTTCATCAATGAAAGAATATTTTTTTATGAGGAAATCTGTTGCCTTCATTATATCAGTAAATGGTTTGTCACTATGGTTTCCTACAATAGATTGGGCAAAATCTTCACCAAAACTTGTTGAACCATGGAAATTAACCATAACTGTAATAAATCCCGGCACTGCAAATAGCTGAGCGTTCCAACGCGGATGAAAATCATCACCAAAAGTTCCGTGTGGTCCTCCGTGAATAAGATGTATCATAGGCCATTTCTTATCTTCCTTAAAATCTGGGGGATACAAAATGAAAAGCTGAACACTATTGCCCTCCGCTCCTTCAAAATAATGTTCTTCGGTTTTTCCGAACTTAATTTGTGACAGTAATTTATCATTAAAGGAAGTTAACTTTGATCTATTATTTCCACTAAGATCAAAGCTTAGCAGTTCTACCGGCTGAGCAAGATTCTGATTAAGAACATAAATCTTATTTCTCCCTACCTGGAGAGAACTATTTGTCCCATCTCGTAAAATCTCTTTAAAGCCTGTTCCATCGTTACTAATTTTGAATACAGAAGATCTGGCTCTATCCTCTGCAATAAAGATTATTTCAGTACTATTAGGACTTACCTGGTATCCGCCAACTGAAAGATCAACAGAAGCAGTAAGCGAGATTATCTCACCTGAATTTAAATCGTAACGAGTAAGTTTCGTATTCTCTGCAATCTTTGAAGGTTCAGTAGTTCTGGTGTAATACAAATATTTACCATCGGGTGAAAAAGTTGGCGATGAATCCCCGCCTGGGTTATCAGAGGTAATATTTTTCATTTCACCGTTTCCATCAGCATTCAACAAATAAATATCAAAATTTAGTGGATCATGATACGGAGGCAATGTTGTGTTTTTGACCAGTGCAATTTTCTTACCATCAGGTGATATGTCATAATCTGCACCACTTCCACTCACAGTAAGCAAGTTATTCAGAGCCGGTGTAAGATCTTTTCTTTCTTTTGTTGCAATGTTATAGGAATAAATGTGAGTAACATATCCATCTGTTAACCAGCTATCCCAATATCTGTAAAAACGATTCTCTGTTACTTTTGCAGTCACTTTAGAGTCCTTGTGTTTTTTAATTTCTTTCTCAAGCCCATCAAAATCGTTTTCAAATTCCAGAAGTATATTCGATGCAAATGCAATTCTCTCTCCATCGGGAAACCATTTGGGAGAAGAAATTCCAAGAGGCATTGTTGTTAATTGCTCGGCTTCACCTCCATCTATTGGAATTATATATAATTGAGATCTTTCATCATCTTCCCTTTTAGATATGAAAGCGATCTTTTTATTATCCGGACTCCAGGCCGGAGAACTATCTGATGTTTTTGCAGTTGTTAATCTCCTTATCTCACCACCAGACAGATGAACCAGATATAGATCACTTTTTCCTTTACTGTCTTTTATATCAAAGGTAGAAACGGACATTATTCCCATAGATTTATCCGGGGAAATTGTAAAAGAATTAATTCTCTTAAGATTCCACAGATCTTCGGCGGTAAAAGCCCTTTTATCCTGAGCAACACCATTACTAATGAGGATAAACAAAAATAAAAGGGCAATTTTTAATGTTTTCATATTAACTCAGAATAATTATGCTTAAATGTTTTGGATTTGTTTACTTAATAATTTACTAATCTATGAAAAGCGGTATTAAAATTTGAGCAGAGGATTGATCTTATCGGCTTATTTTCAGAGATTTCTAATTTCGGTCCATAGCCGGCCCTTTAGTTCTTCTATACCAAATTTTGTTGCTGAGGAAAAAATGATTACTGGAGATTTAACTTTTTTAATTTTGATTTTTGATAGTTTTTTTATTTCTGTTTCACTTATTAAATCTGCTTTTGAAAGTGAGAGAATTATCTTCTTCTTTACCAAAACATTACTATAATTTTTTAGTTCATTAAAAAGAATATCAAAATCCCTCTGGTAATCATCAGATGTAATGTCAATTAAAAACAATAAAACTCTTGTCCGTTCAATGTGCCTGAGAAATTTGATTCCCAAACCTTTGCCTTCGTGAGCACCTTCAATTATTCCCGGGATATCTGCAACAGTGAAGCTTTTATAGTCTTTATATTTTACAATACCCAGATTAGGTTCCAGGGTAGTAAATGGATAATCTGCTATTTTCGGTCTGGCGGCAGATATTGTAGAGATTAGTGTGGACTTACCTGCATTAGGAAAACCGACAAGGCCAACATCTGCAATAAGTTTTAATTCAAGAATAACCTTTAAAGACTCCCCCGGTTTACCAGGCTCAGCAAATCGCGGAGTTCTCCTGGTTGGAGTTGCAAAATTTGAATTGCCTTTTCCACCCTTACCCCCTTTCGCTATAATAATTCTTTGATCGTTTTCACTAAGATCAAGTAGAACTTTGTTTGAGGATGAATCTTTAATAATTGTTCCCGAAGGTAATTTTATAATAACATCCTCACCATTTTTACCATCCTTAAGTGATGATCCGCCTGGAGCACCTTTACCAGCCTTGTAAATTCTTTTGTATTTGAAATCAAGAAGTGTTGAAAGATTGGAATCTGTTTGAATAATAATATCCCCACCTTTACCGCCATTGCCACCTGAAGGACCACCCTTGGGGACATACTTTTCTCTTCTAAAAGTTACAGCCCCATCGCCGCCATCTCCGGCAATTACCTCGATCTGGGCATAATCAATAAACATTTTAAACCTGATCGAAGTAGTTTGCTACTGCATTTGTAAGAATGACTGCCTGCTTGGATTGGGGACTTATCTTACTTGAAGTAAATAAAGATTTTAGTATTTCGGTTGCTTCATTGAAGTTCTGACATTCAGAAATTCTTTCAATAGTGTTTGCAAAATCTTCACTGTCAGAATTGAAAATGGTATCGGTTATTTTGTCAATTTCTCTGGACGTAAGGAAACTGAAGACATCCCTTTTCTTCTTTAATTTTATTTCTGGCAAATCATCTTCAGAAGATAATTCAATTTCAACTTTTTCTTTCCGAATTTCGTCATCTTCTATGCGTTCATCTTCTACTTCAACTTTTTCCTCAGGTAATTCATAGTCTTCTATTAAAGATTGAACCGATTCATCCTCATCCGGATAATCTTCATCATTAATATTTGAAGTAGTATCTGCGTCTTCAACATTTAAGATTTCTTCCTCGGGCTCTTTTGCATTATCAACATCCTTTAATTCCTCATCATAAAAAGAGAATAATTCTTCTTCATCTTTTTCGTCCAGCAATTCAGTTTCTTCAATAATGAAATTATCTTCTTCGGATATCATGCTGGAAAGATCAGATTTTTGCAGTTCCTGCTCTTGCACTAAAGAATTTTGTGGATCAATCTCGGTATCGCTTTCAATTTCCGGTTCAGTTTTAACTGGGTCTTCAGAAATTGGTTCATCAATATGAACATCATTTAAAGATTCAGAAGGTTTTGCCTTCATTATATCCTCATCAAGGGTATCATCCAGCAGCTGTTCATCTTCTTCAATTTCAGGCCCGGGAGTGTTATCTTCCTCTATTAATTCTTCAATATCCTGCTTTACAATTTCATCCTGTATCAGTTCCTGAATTATATTGTCATCTGATTTGAATTCTTCATCTGCTGGTTCCTCGTCCTGAGTAAGAGATTTTATTTCAGCTTCTTCAACAGTTTTAACTTTTTCAAAATCTCCCTCAACTTCTGAATAGGATTCACTGTTTGTAGGCAGGATTGATTCGGGTTCCACCGGGGATGTAGAATAAATAATTTTCCTTATATCATCAATATCATATTTTCTTTTAGCGGGGTTTGGAATAGCACGTTTTAATTTTAAAAGATGATCGATAAGATTTTTTTCTTTCAATAATATTTCAACCGTCTCAACAGTAATATTTCTTTTATTCAAGCCACCAATACTGAAAAAGTCTGCGATAGAAACTAATGAATTATCAACCAGTTTTTCAAAATGTGTCGAGAATAACTCTCTATCTATTTTATTAAGTATCAGTTCAAATTCAGTTGAAGATAGATTAACAATATTTCTTTTTGAGAGATAGGCTTTAAATACGTTTTTGAGATAGTCGTAATAATAAAGATAGTTAAGGACCATTTCCAGTTCGCCGATGGAAATGTTTTTCTTTTCACCAAAAATTAATTTTTGCAGCGACCAGTTAGGTTTAAGTACATAACTTACATTAAAAGAAACAGCACGGGATACAAGAATTTTCATATCCTCGTAGGATACTTTTTTTGTTTTTTTTATCTCATCAGCGATCATTGAAAAGTGATGATGAATTCTTGGTCCCGAATAGTCAAATAGCGAACCCTGAATAAGCTTTTGTCTATCCTCATAAATTAAAAACTCAAATTCTGCATTTACATATTGTTTTATTGCCGGATGAATATTCGTTTCCAGTAATTTCTCAAATGTAAAGAATGAACCAAGTTTCTTAATATTATTAAGAGTAAAGTCTGTTATAAATTTTATTTCAGGTTGAAACATAATACTGTATATAACTTCTTGAATTATATGCAAAAATACAAAAATCCGGTTAAAAGTTTATTATCAAATCTAGTTCTTAATAATACTGAAAAATAATATGATAAATCAATTACCAGATGGTATGAGCGAAATATCATGCTAAATAAAACTTAAACTTAGGATAGAACCGGTTCTTCTAGATTAAAAATAAAAATCCCGATTTAACCAAATCGGGATAAAATATATTATAAGCGTTAACTGGTAATTATCATAAATAAAATTAAACCAGCTCTTCTTTGTTTTTAAACTTCGCCATCACAAAATCACGGTTCATCCTGGCAATATTAGTGACAGAAATGCCCTTAGGACACTCTGCTTCACAAGCATATGTGTTAGTACAGCTTCCAAATCCAAGTTCATCCATTACTTTTACCATTCGTTCAACTCTGCGGTATCTCTCCGGTTGACCCTGCGGTAGCAGTGCATACTGTGATACTTTAGCAGAAACAAACAGCATTGCAGATGCATTTTTGCAAGCAGCAACACAAGCCCCGCAGCCAATGCAGGCTGCAGCATCCATTGATAAACTCGCAGTTTCTTTAGGAATCGGGATTGCATTTGCATCAGGCACTCCGCCGGTGTTAACTGAAATATATCCGCCTGCTGCCAGTATTACATCGAAACCAGAGCGATCTACGATAAGGTCTTTAATAACAGGAAATGCTTTCGCACGAAATGGCTCAATCCAGATTGTTTCACCATCCTTAAAGTTTCTCATATGAAGCTGGCATGTTGCTATGCGCGGAATTGGTCCGTGCGGTCTTCCATTAATAACCAAGCCGCAAGTTCCACATATACCTTCGCGGCAATCGCTTTCAAAATGAACCGCTTCTTCGCCTTTTAATTCAAGACTGTTATTCAATTCATCAAGCATTTCAAGAAATGAAGCATCTGGTGAAACCTGAACATCGTAATCAACAAATCCACCAGCAGAATTTACATTTTTCTGTCTCCAGATTTTTAGCCTTAGGTTATTTTTTTTTGCTTCCATTATTTGTAACTCCTTATAGCCGGTTTTACATATTCAAATTCCAGTTGTTCTTTATGAAGATTCCATTTACTTTCACCTGCAAATTCCCAGGCAGATACATAGGAATAGTTAACATCATCACGCTTAGCTTCACCGTCTTCAAACTGATATTCAGTTCTGAAGTGCCCCCCGCATGATTCATTTCGATCGAGTGCATCAAGTGCCATCAATTCACCAAGTTCAAAGTAATCGATTAATCTACCAGCACGCTCAAGAGTCTGATTCACATCATCGCCGCTGCCGGGAATAGTAACGTTTTTCCAGAACTCCTCTTTCAACTGCCTTATTTCCTGTATTGCTTCTTTCAAACCTTTTTCATCACGAGCCATTCCAACGTTATTCCACATTATTCTGCCGAGCTGCTTGTGAATATCATCAACTGTTCTTTTTCCTTTTATGGAAAGAAGTTTATTGGTGATATTTTTCACTTCTGCTGCGACTTTATCGAATTCAGGGTGATCGGTTTTAATGGCAGTCGGTTTTGCTGAAGCAAGGTAGTCTCCCATAGTGTAAGGAATAACAAAATATCCATCTGCAAGTCCCTGCATAAGAGCAGAGGCTCCTAACCTGTTAGCACCGTGGTCCGAAAAGTTTGCTTCGCCAAGTACAAACAAACCTGGAATAGTGCTCATCAAATTATAATCCACCCACAAACCACCCATTGTATAGTGTGGTGCAGGATAGATCATCATCGGAACCTGATAGGGGTTTTCACCAGTTATAGTTTCATAAATTTCAAAAAGATTTCCATAACGCTCTTCAATAACATGTTTACCAAGTCTTTTGATAGAGTCATTAAAATCGAGATATACTGCATCGCCTCCTTTTACACCGCGTCCTTCATCACAGACTTCCTTTGCGGCACGAGAAGAAATATCTCGTGGTGCAAGGTTACCAAATGAAGGATATTTTCTTTCAAGATAGTAATCTCTTTCATCCTCTGGAATATCGTTTGGATTACGCATATCATTTTTTTTCGTAGAAACCCAAACTCTTCCGTCATTTCGTAAAGATTCACTCATCAAAGTAAGCTTAGACTGTGACTCTCCGTGTAATGGTAAGCAAGTCGGGTGTATTTGAGTAAAACTGGGGTTTCCGAAAAATGCACCGCGTTTATGCGCCCGCCAGATTGCTGTTGCATTACAGTTCATTGCATTTGTTGATAGGAAGAATACGTTTGCATAACCACCGGTTGCAAGACAAACAGCGTGAGCAGAATATTTTTCTATTTCTCCGGTAAGCAGATTTCTGCAAATTATTCCTTTGGCAGAACCGTCAACGATAACAACATCGAGCATTTCTCTTCTTGTATAAAGTTTAACTGTTCCTTTATCAACTTGCCTGTTTAGTGCACTTACTGCACCAAGTAAGAGCTGCTGACCCGTTTGTCCACGCGCATAAAAAGTTCTTGAAACCTGCGCACCTCCAAAAGAGCGGTTATCCAGAAGGCCGCCATATTCTCTGGCAAAAGGAACACCTTGAGCAACACATTGATCCATAATATTGCCGCTAACTTCTGCTAAACGATGAACATTTGCTTCACGTGCACGAAAATCTCCGCCTTTAACTGTATCGTAAAAAAGTCTGTAAGTGGAATCTCCATCATTCTGATAATTTTTTGATGCGTTTATACCTCCCTGCGCAGAGATGCTGTGCGCCCTTCTGGCACTATCGTGGAAAGTAAAGTTTAAAACATTGTAACCAAGTTCACCCAACGAAGCAGCCGCGGATGCACCGGCTAATCCTGTTCCCACAACTATAATGGTATATTTTCTTTTATTTGCCGGATTAATCAATTTCATATTGAACTTATGATTGGTCCATTTTTCCGAAATATGACCTTCCGGAATTTTAGAATTTAATTTTGTCATTGGCTACCTCCGTAAAAGAAAAAGAAGTAAATAGGCATAGATGCGAATCCGACTGCCATAATAATTGCATATGCGGTTCCGATTTTCTCAACAATTGGAAAATACTTTTTATTATTCCATCCAAATGTCTGAAAGGCACTCTGGAATCCGTGGTTAAGATGAATTCCAAGAAGCACCATAGCAATGACGTAAAATAAAACGTACCACCATAAACTGAAAAAATAGACTACTATATCGAAGTACTGATGAATATCAGCAAGTCCCATCGGATCGTAAAAATTAAACCGCCAAAAAAATGTAGCAAGGTGTGAAACTAAAAAAACCAGAATTATTGATCCTGTTAAAAACATAGTTCTGGAAAAAAAAGTACTGTTCTCTGAAGCACTATTTACTTTATAATTTGTGCCGCGAGCTCTTTTATTTTCAAGCCATAGCTTTGATCCATTGTAAATATGAAGCAGAAAAACAGCAAGCAGCACTACTTCAATTACACGGATAAGCGGCTTAATAAGACCAAGCGTTGAAACATAGCTGTTAAAAGTTTCAGCCCCGAAAAACAAAGTAATGTTTCCAATCAGGTGAATGATCAGAAAAATAATAAGGAAACTCCCGGTGACCGCCATAGTGATTTTTTTGCCGATCGAGGAGTGGGCAAATTTTAGAAACCGACCCATTATAAAACTCCTTCTGGTTCAGAATTATTAAATGGAAAATTGATTTTGAAATGATAACATATAGATATGTTGCTAGGTTCAAAGTTAACAGTGTAAAATATTTTATACGATTGTTTCAATTGCAAGAAAAATGTTAACATTTGATTAAAAGTTATATGCAACTTAGAAAAAAAAGTTAAAACTGTGAAGTAAATTGATATAAAAAGTAAATTTGAACTTAACCCATTTAAATCTATTTTAGTGACAGTTCTTTAAACAAATTTTACAGTGTCCCGGTCCCGACTTGTAGGGATAACGGGAATTATAGGGAAGTCCGGTGCTTCCGTTTTTCGGAATAATCCGGCGCTGTCGCGCAACTGTGAATTTCTTTTTTGCGGACTGCCAACTGCAGACTGAAATAAAGCCAGGAGACCTGCTGTAAAAGAAACAAATCAACCTTCGCGCAAAAGGTAAGTTTAACGATGGTTCGTTTTCCATTCGTTTTATCTCAACTTTTAATACGCGAAGTTACTTTTAACCTATTAGTAGGAGTAACTTCAATGAAATTTAAATTTACTATCCTTTTCCTGGCTTTACTTGTTTTTTCATCTTTTTCATTACCACAATCATCTCTCGTTCAAAAAGCCGATTCCTTAGGCAAATACAAATTAAGCGATGTAGTGATATCAGCCACTAAAACTAATACAAGCACTTTAGAACTTGCAAATTCAATAAGCACTATTGATTCTGCTGAAATTTTTAATAGAAATTCTTTTCACATATTTAATCTCCTAAGAAATGAATACGGATTAAGTTTTACTTCACAGGGTGGCCCGGGTACATTGTCAAATATTTATCTTCGGGGAGGAAGCCCTTCATTTACTCATGTACTTATTGATGGTGTGGAAATGAATCTAACAAGTGATCCGAACGGAGTGTATGACTTTGCCTCTCTTTCAACTGAAAACATTGAAAGAATTGAAATATTACGCGGACCGCAATCCATACTATATGGTTCAGATGCATTAGCAGGTGTTATTAATATTATTACACGAAAAGGTAATGGATCGCCCAGTTTTTCTTTTTCGGCTGATGGCGGATCTTATAACACTTACAAAGGAAATGCCTCACTTTATGGTTCCTTGAATAAGTTTAATTACTCAATATCTTTGGGAAGAATTAAAAGTGATGGTTTTTCTGCAGCAAATAAAAAATATGGTAATACTGAAAGAGACGGTTTCAGTAGAAATAGTATGTCATCTTCTTTCGGATACAAGATATTGGAAAATTTAAATACGAACATAGTTTTAAGATTTTTAAAGTCAGATGCTGATTATGATCAATCAGGCATTAATGGTGATGATCCTACTTATAAGTTTAATCAGGAGGAGTTTTTTACTAGAAGTGAAACAAAGCTAAACCTTTTTAATAATTTATGGGAACAAAAATTTGGGGTATCCTTTTTAAGAAATGTTAGAAAATATAAATATGATGAAACAGAAAACAACCCCTTTTCATCAACCAGTTTGTATGACGGGCGAAAGCTCAAATTAGATTGGCAGAATGATTTGAATCTTTCAGATAATAATCTGATTTCATTGGGAATTGATTTTGAAATTGACGAAGCGGTTTCTGAATTTAATTCATTTTCTTCTTTCGGAGACCTTATAAGTCTGTTTCCAAAAAACGATTCAAGAACATTTGGATTGTACCTACAAGATCAAATTAAAATCGGCAATCAGTTTTTTGCCTCAGCCGGCGTACGGATTGATAATCACGATAAATTTGGATCGTCATTTACATATAGATTAGCTCCGGCGTTCATATTCTGGCAAACAGGAACAAAATTTAAAGCCACCGCAGGAACTGCCTTTAAAACTCCTTCGTTATTTTATTTATATGACCCTGCGTTCGGAAATCCGGATTTGAAGCCTGAAAAAAACTTCGGCTGGGATGCAGGTATAGAACAATTTTTCTGGAGCAATGGTATATCGATAGGTGTAACTTACTTCCATAATAACTATGAAGACCTTTTGGGATTTGATGATAACTTCAAAACAATAAATATTAATAAAGCTGAGACTAACGGAATAGAATTATATTCGACTATTATGCCGTTTTTGGGCTTTGACTTAAAGCTTAATTATACCTACACTAATGCTAAAGATATCAGTGAAGGTTTAATGGATGAAAGCACAAAATTGATAAGAAGACCGGAACATAAAGCTGGTGGTTTTATCAGTTATAATCTTTCAGAACAATCTAATGCAAATCTTGAATTGATATATGTTGGTAAAAGAGATGACCTTGATTTCAGCACATTTCCATCAAAAAGAATGCAGCTTGACCCTTATGTTTTAATAAATATTGCAGCTAATTACAGAGTATTTGATTTTTTAAGATTAAATATCTGTATTGAAAATCTGCTTAATGCTGATTATGAAGAAGTATTTGGATACGGAACTGCAGGAATTTCAGTTTACGGCGGATTTAGCTTTGCTATAAATTGAAATTGTAATTATGATGTGTTTTAATATTGATTATTATAAAATTTTATTTTTGACTTTTGACCTTAATAAGCTTTATTTTTGAATTATTATAAACTAAAACTAATGTTTGAAAAAACCCTATAATATCGGACAGATTAAAAGAAAGGATTTGATATGAATTCTCAAAAATTATCACCAAGATTTCTGATGCTGACAGGATTAATAATCGTTGCTGCAATAGTGAGACTGCTGCCCCACCCTCCGAACTTTGCACCAATAGCTGCAATGGCTTTATTTGGAGGAGCATACTTCAATAAAAAAGTTTTCGCATTTGCTATTCCGCTTGCCGCACTGTTTTTAACGGATCTGTTTCTGGGATTTCATAACACAATGTGGGCTGTTTATTTGAGCTTCATCGTAATAGTAGGATTAGGAATGGTAATGCTTCAAAAAAAATCTGCTTTAAGAGTTGTACTTGCCTCAGTTAGTGCATCAGTATTGTTTTTTATTGTAACCAACTTTGCTTTCTGGGCAACTGATACATTATATCCTACCACTGCCGCAGGACTTGCCGCTTGTTTTACTGCTGCAATTCCGTTCTTTCATAATACTTTAATAGGAGATTTATTCTTCACAGGTGTTATGTTTGGTGTGTTTGAACTGGCAAAAGCAAAATTCCCTGAGCTTGTAAGAGTTAAAGTTTAAGAGTACTAAAAAACCTTCAAGGTTTTAATACACACCTTGAAGGTTAAACCATACAAAGAAAAATACTTTACTTACGGTTACGTTTCCCTCTTTCATAAGCAAACATAACAATTTTTTTTAGTGCGGCTGCGTAAGACAAACCAGAGGTTGCAGCAGAACGCATAAACCCGGCACCTTCTGTAAGATCAGGATTAGGATTAACCTCAAGAACATATAATTTATTATCTTTTGATAATCTCATATCAACCCTGGAGTAGTCTCTTACACCCATTACCTTAAAGGCAGAAAGCGCCATCTGTTTTGCTTTTTCTTCAACCCTCTTTGGAAGCTTAGCCGGGCAAATAGGAATAGTTTTATGATATGATTCGTGAAGAGGATCCCATTTAGCCTGATAGCTTACAATATTGTACAAATGGTCAGGCATTTTTTTGAAATCGATCTCACTGATAGGAAGTACTTTTGGTTTCTTATCACCTAATACTGCAACATTCAATTCCCTGCCATCAATAAACTCTTCACATAATGCAGGCTGGTTGAAATACTGGAATATATATTCTATCCTGTCTTTCAACTCGGTTTCATTTCTTACTATAGATTCATTTTCAATGCCCACGCTCGCATCTTCATATGCAGGTTTTACTATAACCGGATATTTAAGGTGACTTTTATATGCTTTAGCCTTCTTTCTAAAAACTTTGAACCTTGGCGTTCCTATTCCATACTCCCTTAAAATCCTCTTGGTAAGTGCTTTACTCTGGCAATTAGCCAAAGCTAACGGAGTGGCTCCTGTATAGGGTATTCCAAGAAGCTCATACAATCCTACAATATTCATTTCATAGCGGGCAATTTCCTTATAAATTTCAACGAAATTAAAAATTACATCAGGTCTGTTTTTGTTAATCTCATCAATTATTATTTGAAAGTTATCCATTATGTTAAGTGTGTAAGCATCCAGCCCGACTTTTGAAAGTTTTTTTGCCATCATTTCATACTCTTCCATCGGAGTGAGGTTCTCTACTTCAAAATACTCCTTAAAATCGCCTACTTTTTCCGTTGATTCGGGAGTTTTGTAAAATTCAGGGTGCGCTTCATTATAAACTATGGCAACTTTAATTTTTTTCTCTTTCATACTTAAAAAATAATTATAAAAGACTTTATATAAAACTTGAACTTTCATTAAGTTTGTGCTCACCAATAAGAAAACTATAATGAGCTTTTATCCTCAACCATATAAATATCAATGTGGACCTTTCGCTCTGAAGTATGCCCTGGTAATGCTTGGCAGATTTGAAAGTGAAAATCAGATTGCAGTTAAAGCAGGAAGCACCTGGTGGTATGGAACTGATGAGATAGGGCTTGCCAAAGCTGCAAAATACTACAACTGCAAGATGCGATACTTCAGACGTGAAAAGCCACAGGATGCAATAAAAATTCTAACAGAGAACTTAAAAAAAGGTTTTCCCTGTATTTTGAGTGTGGATAACTGGGAGCACTGGTTCACAGTAGTTAATGTGCAACAAAGAAAGTTTATAGTTACAGATAGTTCGCTAGATAAGGTTATTACAATCTACAATCCAAACCAGCTCTTAAAGCGATGGAAATATTATGATGATGATGATGACGAAATCAGTTATGACGGTTATGCAATTATTCCTCAGTTTAAAGTTACAACTAAAGCAAAATTCACTCTTGAGCAAGCCCGCTATGTAATGGATACACGAAATCAGAAACTCTCAAAAAAATGGGATGCTTACTTTAACGATCTGATAGCCATTTGCCATCCAAGACACGCAAACACAACTCATTTAATTTCCTTCAGGGATTTTCTGAGACGTTATGAAAAGCTGTTAGTGACCCAGGTTGCAAACTGGCACGGTACACCAACAGTTCGTGAACTTAAAAAGATACTTAGCAATTTCCAGTTTATGGCTGATGTTTATGACCTTGTAATTCACGCTGATGAACAGAAAAAAGCATTGATAGATCTTGCTTCTATTTTGATGATGTATGCCTGCGGTAAATATGGTATGGATGAAATATACTAATGAGTTATAACTCAAGTTCAATATAAAGTATAACACTAAATTACGTAAAGAGAGTATGTTTAAGTTAATTCCTATGATCGCTTTAAGGATAATGTACCCTGAAAACTCCTTAATATTTTAGGTTTTTTGATTTTTTAATTCAACTTGCTAAGTAAAAATCTGGTAAAAAAATGAGAAGACATCCACTGATACTTAAAAAAGAATCTTCAGTATTACTCATTGTAGACCTTCAGGAAAGAATATTGCCTGTAATCAGAGATATTGAAACTGTATTAGAAAATACAGTTAAGTTAATAAAGGGTTTTAAAGCTATCCAGCTGCCAATTTACTTCACTGAACAGTATCCCAAAGGCTTAGGTGCAACATCACAAAGGATATTAGATGAACTTGGAGGATATTCTGCTATTAACAAAATGAGTTTTAGCTGTTCGGGAGCAGAAAATTTATTTGAGGAGTTTTATAAAAAGAAATTGTTCCAGATAATAGTTTGCGGAGTTGAGTCTCACGTTTGTGTTCAACAAACTGTTTTAGATTTACTTGCAAACAACTTTCAGGTTAATCTGACGGCTGATGCTATATCATCAAGAAAAGAAACAGACTACAAAATAGCTTTGCAGAGAATGAGAACATTAGGGGCACAAGTTACAACAACAGAATCTGTTTTATTTGAGCTTCTTGAAGTTTGCGGTACACCGGAGTTCAAAGAAGTATCCAAAATTGTAAAATAAAAGCCGGAAAATTTACCGGCTTTATTATAAGATTAGCTCAATCGAACAGATGTTCGAGTTCTTGGTACTTATTATGTACCTCTTCAATAAGATCATCAATTTTTTCTAAGTCGTTATTCTGCGCAGCGACCATAAATTCTTCCGTAGCAGTAAAAAGATTCTCTACTAAATACAAATATTCGTCTTTTTTATTAAGCGCTCTCCCTGGAATATCAGATGATTTAATTATTCCGGCTTTTCCGTAAAGATCTGATGATGCTTCCTTAAGTTTGATGTAATCTTTCTCAGGATAATAGTAATGATAAATCATGTACAATGTCTGATGGTAGTCATCTATTTCTTTCGACATTGGCTTAATTATCCGGACTAGCATCTCAAAATCTGAATGGAGATCTTCAGCTGCATTTAGCATAGACTGATCATCATCACTTGTGGCAGCTCTGTTATATGATTCAACCGAGGAGCGTAATTTTTCAGTCCCTTCTTTCCACTTTTCCTCCTTATCCCTGAGGATTCCCGAAAGTTTAATTTCGAATATTTTTTCTGCACCGGCATTTACATCATCCTTAAATCCCTTGAGCATCTTAATGTCTTTATTCGGAAATGCTGTGTGCCAGATTTGATATATAACATCGTGAAAGGCAAAAAGTTCGGGAACATTCCAACTCGTTTCAGATGACTTAGGATCTTCTTGTGACTGTAAAGTTAAGCAGGATACAAGCAGCAAAAGAATTACCAGTATATGTTTTTGTTTCATAATATCCCTTTAAATATATGATAAATGTGTAGTTCAAAATTATAAAAAATAATTTACTTAAAAAGCGGTTTCTAGTATGATTTAATCACTAATTAACAGATTAGAATATGACAGAATCAAGAAGGTAAGATTAAATCGTAAATAAATTTGACAATCCGTTATTTTTACTCATCCGGTTATTTACAATTATTATAACTTTTATTTGGTATTACTCATCTAATCCAATATTCGTCATAAAAAATAAAATCAGACCTTAAAAAATACAGTTAAATATTTATTTCACACTAACAACAAAGAATGGAAAAATGACAAAAAATTGCCTCATAAAGGGACATTCCTTTTGTTTTTTACAAAAATTACATTTTCTGAAAAGGTTAAAATAATTAAGCATTTAGTCGTTTTGGGGAAATTTCCAGTACCTGTTGATTTCTGGCATAAGTGTTGAATAAAGAGAAACGAATTAGACTAAATATATGAAGTGATTAACAACATTCAACTAGATTTAACTGAAATTATCAAAGATTTTTTTTATGCTGAGCAGGTAGAAGAACTATCTAACCAATTAAACTTTGATAAACACATTCCTGAATCCGGTGCTGCTGAGAAGGATGATTTGAATAATAGCAGCTTTTCATTCGGACCGGAAACTAAAGTAAATATCGATTTGATTGTTACTTATGCTTCCACAAGAATTAATGAAGATAATTTCCTTGCTCTTCTTTTAGTACTTAGCAATTCAGCTGTCACTTATGGTGATTTTAATTCTGCATTAGATCTTTGCGATAAAATTATTTCCTTTTCTGCAGACAATACTCTTTTATCAAATCTTTCGGCGAACGCTTATTTACTGATGGGTGAAATTTACAGCAGACAGGCAAACTGGGAATTAAGTTTTTCAAAAATAGATAGTGCAAGAAACTTGTTCATCACTTTAAATGATAATGTTGGAGTGGCCAGATCTGAGAATCTTTTAGGAACAATTTATGGTGACCTGGGCGATTTATCCAAAGCTGTTGAGCATTTTGAAACTGCACTTTCTCTTACAAACAATCTTGATAATTATTCCTTTACCGGAAAAATTGAAATTAACCTTGGTATAGTTAATACTATTCAGGGAAATTATAATAATGCTGTTTCTTATTTCAAAAGAGCACTGCTAAATTTCGAAAAAATAAATGAAGTAAAGAGAATCTCCGAAATAAATCATAATATGGGAATGGTTTACACAAAGAAAAACGATTTCAATAGTGCGCTTAAACATTTTGATGATAGTATTCTGCTTGCAATTAAAAGCGGATATATGCAAACCTGCGGAATGGCATATTTGAGCAAAGCTTATGTCTATTCTCAAATGAAAGATTACAAATTAAGTCTAGCATTTGCAGGTAAGGCTATGGATATAGCTTATAAATTAGACGATAAGCTTACAATCGCGGAAGTTTACAAAATAAAAGGTATTATTCACAGAGAATCAAAAAACTTCGGGGCATCGGAAAATCTTCTTCTTACAAGTCTTAGAATAAATTCTGAAACAGGCAACAAACTAAATGAAGCAGAAACATACCATGAGCTCGGAATACTATATAAAGACATGGGGATGATTGAAAAAAGTAAGGCTAACTTAGATAAAGCACTTGATTATTTCAAAAAGATAAGTGCGGAGCCAGAAATCAAAAAACTGGAATCGATATTAAAATTTCTGATCTAGTAAATAAAAAAAAAGCCTGTCTTTATTTCTAATCAAAGACAGGCCACTTTAATAAATATTTCAGCGTTACATTCCCCTAAAACCATCCATCATCATTCCACCAAAAGCAATTGCTCCAACGATCATTCCAATTACAAAATAAACTACAATTGAAACAATTATAACAACTATAAAGTAACCTACAAGTTTATCCTGTGGAGTTTCCTTTACAATTTTAAGTCCTAAGTAAAGAAGGAATAATCCATAAATGCTACCAATAATACCAAGGAAACCAAGTACTGGAATTATCTGAAATATTCCAGCAACCCATGCAGCGGTATATGAGTACACGACTACTTTGAGAGAAGCTAACATATCCTTTTTTGCGCCGAAAGATGGTGCCAGAGCATCAACAATAAATGCAAGCAGATAAACTGCACCAACCGTCATCGCATAGTATAAAACCAGATATAATAAACCTCGTCCGATTGGCATTTTATAAGAGCCAAAAGGTCCTAAGGAAATACCCACAAGTGATTGTCCTATAAATCCCGCAACTGCTGGAATAAGTGCGAGTATAAGAACATACCTGGTGAACAAATCGCTAACAGATGTTTGTTCAATCTTAATCACTTCCCATTCTGTTTTAGGTGTGATAAGAATATTTTTTGCACGTTCGAAAAGATTCATACTGTACTCCTTTTGATATGAATGAATAATAAAAAGAAATTTTTATTCGGAAATAGCTCCGGCTTCTCTCATTTCTTCGAGTTTACTAATATCTATTTGACCAACGGCATCTTTAATTAATTGTGCCGTTACATTGTAACCGCTGACCGAAACCATAAATCTACCAGAAACTAAAACTTCAAAGCTGCCGTTTTGATTTGTTGTGTTAAATTTTTCGAATGCTTTATGACCTTTATAATTTAAGGTTTTTTCATAACCAGCTTCGGTTTCCTTATCAATCTCAGTCATTGCCCATCCCCAGGCAGCCCAACCGCCCAAACCAATTGCACCACTCAAATCAGTAATTTCGATATTTATTCTGTTGGAATAATCCTCCGTATTATAATCTGCAGTTGCTTTTGAGATTGTGAAGCCCATCGCTCCACTTTTTTCTCCTTCGGCATTAGTTCTTTTTAACTCGCCTAGTGATTCCGGCAGCAGTGCTCTTAAATCCCTGAAATCAACCACCTCATATTTTTTCCCTTCTTCAATACTTTTTTGTACATTTTTTAAATTATCTACAAATTCATCCAGTGCTTTTATCCCGGTTTTTTCTTCGGATTCAATTTTTGGTTTATCTACCGGTTTGTCTTCTGCCGTTTTTCCGCAGAAATTTAATAAAAGAAATGCTGGGAGTATGAGAATTAAGATATGTTTATTCATCGGGTTGTCTCCTCTAATATTATTATATCGGACAGTTAGATTAAAAATATATCAAACTTAATATACAAATTAAGGTGTTATTAAACGTGGTTGACGAATTATTTTTAATTTTAATAAATAAAACTAAAAGAAAACAGATATGTAATGCAAGAGTTAAGTATTATTTAACTTCGATTTTTCAAGAATGGTAATTAAAAAGAAAATTTAACTCTCACAAAAATGGAAGAGCCTGAATCTCCGAATTCACTGAATTTCGACCCACCGAATATAAAACCGGTAAGATATAAATCAAGATCAGTTATTAACGAATATGTTGCCGAAGGAACAATTACATATGACTTATCATCAGGATTGAATATTCCTAAAATTACACCTCTTAATAGCGGAGTAAATTGATATGCAAACTCCTGGAAGATTGACCAGCGTGCAGGTGTCAGCATATCTAATCGAATTGCTTCCTTTTGATAAACTGAAGCATTCTTATTTGTTCCGTTGCTGTTAAATAATAATTCTGTATGAATGTAAAATGAATTTGGAAATGTGTAATCTCCTGAGATTACAAGTGAACCATAAAGATTATCAGATGTCAAAGGCTCAATATTGTTAAGCTGAAAAAAAGGTGAATCATATTCTTGTTTTGGAGCTTGCGAAATCAGAACTTCTCCACGAAATCCTGCATCTATTATATCACCAACCCATCCTCCACCAAATACCCAGCGTTCTTTTTTATAACCGGCAATTAAATTAAAATCATAATTCCATTGATTAAATGAGATTAAACCGGCAGCAGTAAAATCCGCTTTGTCTTTTCCCGGACTAACAGCCAGTTCCACTTTTGTAACCGGACCTGTGTAGTATTGAATTCTAACTGCATCCGCTCCGGGCATTTCTTCGTAATCAAAATCAAGAACCTCTTTCGGATTAAATAAATCAATTGGATTCCATGCCCAGCTTGTGCCCCAGGCAATTCTTTGTCTTCCAACTGTAAGTTGCCAGTTATCTTTAACATAATCCAGCCATAGTCTGTCAATTTCAGCATAACCGACAGTTTTCTTTTTATCCCAAAGTATAACATCCAGGTTAACAAGTCCTTGTTTTGATTTAACCAGATTTGAGTAGAAGGGAATATTCTCAACAGATCCACCGTAGAAAAACCTTGTTCTAAATTCCAGTGCAGCAGTTAATGATTGAGCAGGATACCATCTGGTATTCAATCTTAAATGAATCAAATGATCGTTAAATCTTTCATTAAAGATTGGATACTGCACAGAACTGAACAGATATTTAGTATATCCATTGTAATCAAATGATGATAGTTGAGCAAAAGAAACGTTTACCGAAAATAACAATATGATTAATAACTTATTCTGCATTTCAATACTTTCTTACCATATCGATTGGATTATTGATTGATTGAATGATTGATTTAAGTCAATTATTCAAGAGTATTGGTTTATAAAGTTGCAATTTCATCCTTCTCAACTGCTCCATCATGCAGAGTAATTACACGGTGTGCTCTGTCAATTACTCTTTGATCATGAGTTGAAAAGACAAAAGTCATATTAAAATCTTTATTAAGGTTTTCCATCAGATCAAGTAAAGAATCAGCAGTAGCCGAATCAAGATTAGCCGTCGGTTCATCAGCAAGAACAAATGACGGCTTGGAAGCAAGTGCTCTTGCTACTGCAATCCTTTGCTGTTGGCCACCTGAAAGTTCGGATGGTCTGTTATTGACTCGATCACCTAATCCGACTGCTCTCAATAATTCGATTGCACGTTTTTCTCTTACTGATTTACTCAATCCCTGTAACAGCATAATAAACTCAACGTTTTCTTTTGCAGTAAACACAGGTATTAAATTATATGCCTGAAAGACAAATCCAATGTGATGTAATCTGAAGTTGACCAATTCATCAGGTTTGTAAGTTGATATATCAACATTATCAACAATTACACTACCGGAACTAGGGACATCAAGTCCGCCAATAATATTGAGCAATGTCGTCTTTCCGGAACCGGAAGGTCCTACAATTGAAGTAAATTCTCCTGCTTCAATTTTTAAATCAACTTCATTTAGAGCTTTAACAGGAACTGCTGTTCCATCATACACTTTTGTTACTTTGTTTATCTGAATTAACGACATTTTATTCTCCTTTTTTAACTACAAAGACACATAAGGTCACAATAGAAATTCAAAACTATTAGTTCTATGTGCCTATTTGGTCCAATTGATCTAAAAAGTTCTTATTGCGGTTGCCGGCTTCAACCTTATTGCCTTTATTGCCGGGTACACTGCTGAAAATATCGCTGTAAACAAAATCATAACTGTAATAGACATATAAAAATACAGGGGCAAGATTGGATACAATATTGCATCCATACCAAACTCTGATAGTCCGGCTGCGAATGCTGAAAGATCGATTCCAGCAATACCAAAATATGCGACAGTTATTGATGCTAATATTATTCCGACAACACCGCCAAAAAATGAAAGCACAATAGTTTCAAGGATTATCATTAAGAATACTTTACGTCTTTTCATTCCAACAGCCATCAACACACCAAATTCTCTTACTCTTTCCATAACCGACATAAGCATTGTATTTGTTATTCCAAATAAGAGTGCAAAAAGTATCACGCCTAGAAAAATGTTCATCATCATTCCCATCATCTCATCCATTAGCTTTAATTCAGGGGCTAATTCCTTCCAGTTTTTTACAGATAGATAACCGTAACTGCTTTGCAGTCCTGTGTAGATTGAATCAACATTCTGAACTGAGTTTACTCGTACAGCTAGCTCATGATATATCGGCCCAGAGTCAAGCAGAGTGAGTAAATTATCCTCTCTGATAAATACTGTTGACCGGTCAAACATTGTAGATTCAGTTCTGAAAATTCCGGTTACTCTGAATGCACCATAAATGATTGATCCATCTAATCCCTGAAAGCTCAACACCACTCTTGATCTTTCTCTTATTCCGAGGTTTTCTGCGAGCTTATAGCCTAATACTATTTGGTTAGTTTCTTCACTTTCAAAGTAGCTTCCGGTAATTACTTTGTTATGAATTGTTGTTACATTCATCTCATCATGAGGAACAATCCCGGTTATTCTAACTCCACCGGATGATGTGGCTGAAGAAATCATTCCCTCAATAATTAATCTTGCTGAAGCACCCGTAACATTCGGTTGAGTTTTTATTTCAGATAGAATCTTTTGTGCAGCAGGTATTGTATCGGTCAACATTTTATCATCTTCAAATGATTTTGTATGAATTTGGATATGCCCCAGATCTCTGTCTATAGTTGTATTTATTAGCGAATCACCCATCCCGAACATTACTGCGCTTGCGAACAAACCGCAAAGTAATCCCACGGCAATTGCCGCAATTATGATCAGACTTCGTCTTTTATTCCTCCAGATATTTCTCCAGGCTAAACTTAAAATCATATCAACCTCTCATTGCTTCGACTGGTTTAATTTTTCTGATAAAGTTTATTGGATACAGTCCTGAAACCATCGCAATAGCAAGGACTGTCCAAATCTGAGCGAAGAACATCCCGGGATAAAGTGCAAACGGAAGAATCGGTTCAAAACCCCAGGCAAGCATTGTATCTGCCATTTCTCCAGTTAACGGAATTGGATGATTTACAAAATAAATTACCAGTGGTAGGCTTACCAGCGCTCCGGCAACAACACCAATAAACGAAATGAAGATCGTTTCGAGTGTTGTTACAAGATATAATTTCCATTTTTTCATTCCGACCGAAATAAGTATTCCGAATTCTTTGACTCTTTCCGCGGTCATCATCATTATTGTTCCGAATATTCCGAATGCTATGACTATATAAAGAATACCGAGCATAATTATTCCCTGAGCATTATCAACCTGAATGTATTGGACTAGTTCCGGGGAAAGTTCTTCCCAGGTCATTATATCATAGACATCACCGGAATTCTCATTTGTAGTTTCAAATAGAGTTTTAATCTCGCTTTGAATCGAATTAATTTTCTTTCGGTTATCAAGCATAATAGACAATGACGTAATTCTGTCAGTTGCTGAATAAACCCATTGTGCATAAGAAAGACTCAGATACGCATAAGCTTTATTTTGTGCTGGCAATGAAAATCTGACAATTGCCTGAACAGGTATAAGTTCCGCAGCAGTAATACCATATAATCCTTGTCCATATATGAGAATTGAATCACCAATATCAGCGTTCAGCAAATCAGCTAAACCTTCAGCGAGAATTATTCCGGGCGAATCGTTTGAAAGGTATTCACCCTTTACAATTCTGCTTTTCAGCGAAGTAAGTTTATCTTCCTCTTCGGGATTGATACCGACAACCTGCACAACTCTTGTAACCATTCCATAAGAGATGAGAGAAAATGTTTCAAGCCTTTTTACCGACATCTCAACACCATCAATCTGGTTAACTTTAGTGATCATCTCATCATCGAGAGTCATACTTTCTTCAAAAGATCTTTTCTCCCAGTAATCCTTTCCCTGTATCTGAATATGACCCGTGTAAGTTCTTACAGAAGAATCAATCATGTAATCATAGTAACCCGTCTGCATTGATCTCATAAGCAGTGCAAGAACAACAGCAAAGAATACTGATGAAGCAGCAATAAGTGTCCGGCGTTTATTTCGCCAGAGATTTCTCCAGGCCAGAATGACATAAGTCCACATAGATTACCTCACACGCTTCATATTCTGTTCTGAAAAGAAATTCTCGTCAACCTTATAGTTAAACTGAATTGATTCATACTCCATAATTGTTTTATTTCCGGGTTTATCAACGGGAATCATTTCCCAATGAGTTAGAATATTTCTACTGCCCATTTTCTTTTCCTTACTTCCTATAAAAGATTTTATCAGCACGTTGTCTTCATCGTAATGATCTGCTTGTATCTGAAGATATTTATTTTTCGAAATCCATGTAATTATTTTCCACCAAACTACTCCTGCCTCGGGCTTAGGTATCATTTCAATTTTATAACAGTCGTATCCATTAAGTTTCTCTTCACCGATGAGATTATGGTGATAATCATTCACAACAGATGACTGTCGAACAAGATCATCATTTGTAAAATCCGACCCCATCCATGATTGCAGCATCATTGAGGGTGGAATTTTGATGACACGCTGTGCTGAAGGCAACCAGTTCCATACTTCATTTTTTCTTTTAAGTGTCACTGTTCCCTTATCTCGTGCAGGTTCAGTTATATAGATCATTGCATAATCTGGTTCAAGAGCCCATACTTTCATTCCCATAGTCCTTGACCAGTTTGGTTTTACAATTGTCATTTTCAACTCAGAATAGCTACTATTCGAGCGCATTAGTTCATCTGCTTTTTTTACTATCTCTCTTGCATCCTGTGCTTGAACTTTTACGATTGTTATCAATGTGATTATTACAATTAGTTTTAACATAAATATCTCCTTAATTTTCAAATGATCAGTTATAGGTAATCGCTAAACAAGAAACCGATAACTGAATACCGATTACCAATTCAAATAAACTGTCCAATCAATAACTTCTTAACCTCTTCAGCAGGAAAAGTTTTTGGATCAAGCATACAATGGAACTGAATACCATCCATAACTGCTGAAAAATATCTCATCATTACTTCAGGATTCTCCACTCCCTTATCCCTGAAGTATTCATTCATTGCAATCATATAGGGCTGCCCCATTTCCATCATTTTACCAAATACAATAGACATAACCTCTGGCTGTAATGCAACGCTGAAGTATAATTTCCAATAATGAGGTTTCTCAAGGACAAGGTCTATTCCAACATTAATGAAATTGATGATATCATCTTCAGTAAATTTTTCTTCTGACTTAAGCGGCATATATTCGCACATTAAGGCTTCCATAATCCCTAACATTAATTCCTGAAGTACATCCTCTTTACTTTTGAAATAGTTATACATTAGTCCTTTAGATATGCCGGCAGTCTTTGTTATAGCATCTACAGTAGCTGAATGGTATCCCTGTTTAGCGAATACCTCTAAAGCAGCGTCCAGAATTTTCTGCCTGCTTTCCTTTCTTATTGTTTCAAATTGTCCTTTTGTTCTTGGCATTTTTAACTTTATATATTTTTGACTGAACGTTTATTCAAAAATAAATGCTTTGGTTTTTAGTTACAATAGCAATCGTCTTATTCCACCTTTTGAGTGATTCAAATCACTTTAATGAAAATGAGTTACCTTTGAAGGGAGTAAAGATGGAAGGATTCGCTGCTTGGAGAATTAACTGTTTGGATAATTGGGTGATTGCAATTTAGAGGACGATGAATAAAGCCGTCATTAAACTTGAATATTCTAAATATAGATTTTAACTTTTGACAGAAATTAAAAAAAATATAAAGGAATAAGTAAAATGGCCGAAAGCTTAATTGCGCATGTTGAAATCCCCTCAACTGATCTCGAAAAATCTAAAGAATTTTATCATAAAGTACTTGGATGGGAATTTAAACCATTTGGTAATGGTTATCTCCTTTTCAATAATCACAAAGGAACTATGGCAGGATTAAGAAAAGTTGACGAAGTTATAAAGGGAGATTCAACAGTTTTCCACGTCAGTATACCAGATATTGATTCAATTCTAAAAAGAGTTAAAGAGAACGGCGGGGCAATTTCGAAAAATAAAACCGTGATTCCCGCAATGGGCTGGTATGCTTTGTTTGAAGATCCGGACGGGAATACATTGGGATTGTATCAGAAAGGATAAAAGTGAGATTGATTGGATGATTGTGTGATTGTTTATTCAATCAGTCAATCATCCAATCCTGCAATTAGTTCGTATCAACAATCCTGTATGAATGCTCTATGGGCATTGCTTTTTGCAGCATTGCTGTAACGCTGCAGTAAGTATTAAGTGAAAGTTCAATTGCTCTCTCAACATCTTTTGGTTGAATATTCTTTCCGTAAAAAACATATTCGAGATGTATTTTAGTATAAACTTGCGGATGAGTTTCAGCCATTTCTGCAGAAATATTTATTTCAAAGTTATCCAGCTTCACTTTTTTCTTTGATAAAATACTTGCAACATCACTTCCTGTACAGCCGCCTAATGAAAGAAGTAAAAGTTCTTTCGGTCTGATTCCGGCATTACTCCCGCCAAAATTTTCCGGACCGTCCATTGTAATCCAATTATTCGAGTCTGTTTTTCCTGCGAAAGTGATTCCCTGTAATTGTTTAACAAACGCTGTTTTTGTTGCCATCTAGTTCTCCAATAAATAATCAATAAAAAATTTATCAGTATGATGAAGAGTTCATTATATAGATTCAAATATGTAAAATGGACGATAATTAAGGTCAATCTTTTATACTTATAAAAAAATGGAACTCATTTATGATGAGATATGTTCTGAGTATGTAAGTTAAATTATCAATATAAATTAAGGAGATATCATGTTATCAAAATTCGTTTTTAGTATGTTTTTACCGATTCTGCTTGTAGGATCATTATCTTTTGTCAGTATTGCTGATGATCATAAAAGTAAGTCCAAAGATATAGTTACTACAGCAGTAGAAGCCGGAAATTTTAAGACTTTAGCTACAGCATTAACTGAAGCTGGCTTAGTTGAAACCTTACAAGGCAAAGGTCCATTTACTGTGTTTGCCCCAACAGATGAAGCTTTTGCAAAATTACCAAAAGGTACAATTGAATCACTTTTAAAGGATAAAGAAGCTTTGACTAATATTTTGCTATATCACGTTGTTTCAGGTAAAGTAATGTCAGGTGATGTAGTAAAATTAAATTCTGCTGAAACAGTTCAGGGAAGCTCTGTAAATATAAAAGTAGTTGATGGTAAGGTAATGATTAATGATGCACAAGTTATAAGTGCAGATGTTAAAGCCTCTAACGGAGTTATTCATGTTATAGATACGGTGATTTTGCCTCCGACCAAATAATGATTAGTTAGTTGATGATAGGATGATGGTTAGCCCCGGGAGTGATGTCCCGGGGTTTTTTATTTTAATTTTTCTGAAAGATATTGAATCAATTTCCATGCCCCTTCAATATGTCCTCTCTCGTGCCTTATACTTCCAACTGTTAATCTTATAACAAACTTGCCATTTATCTTTGTATGGGATAAAAATATTTTGCCTGAAGCGTTAATATCTTCCAGTAATTTTTCATTCAGTTTATTAAGTTCCTCTTCAGTTTTATTTTCGGGACTATATCTAAAGCAAACTGTTGAAAAAGGAACCGGCGCCAAACGTTCAAATTCTTTTTCATCATCAATCCATTTTGCAAATTCTTTGGCTAATTCAATATGATGATTAATCCTTTTAGATAATCCTTCAACTCCAAAATATCTTATTATAAACCAGAGCTTCAGCGAACGGAATCTTCTTCCAAGCTGAATTCCGTAATCCATTAAGTTTTCAACTTCTTCATCTTGTTTTGTTTTTAGGTATTCAGGAACCAGACTAAATGCCTGCTTAAGTATTTCCGGCTTTCTTGTAAAGTAAATGCTTAAATCCATAGGAGTGAACATCCATTTATGAGGATTAATAACAATAGAATCAGCTCTCTGCCACCCTTTTGTAATCCACTTCATTTCGGGAATCATTGCAGTAACTCCGGCATAAGCAGAGTCAATGTGCAGCCAGAGTTTATGTTTTTCACATATAGAAGCAATTTCTTCAACAGGGTCAACACTTGTGGTTGATGTTGTACCCACAGTCGCAACTGCACAAAAAGGTTTCCATCCGTTTTTAAGATCTACATTTATAGCAGCTTCAAGTTTTTCAGGAATCATTTCAAACTTATCGTTAACAGGAATTTTTCTTACACCTTCCAGACCAATCCCAAGAGTAACTGCGCCTTTTTCAATTGATGAGTGAGCGTGTTCTGAACAGTAAATTCTAAGTCGCGGAATATCATTCCTACCAGCCATTCCTTTCTCTCTGAATCCAAAATTTAACTGCTCCCTTGCTGAAGTAATGGCGTGCATTGAACTTGTAGAGGCGGTGTCATAAATAATTCCCCAATAATTTTCGGGCAGTCCGACCATTTGCCTGAACCAGTTCATCATAGCTTTTTCATGTTCAGTGAAAGCGGGCGATGTCTTCCATAACATACCGTTTACACTCAATGCTGCAGTGAGAAATTCAGCTAATATTCCAGGTCCGCTTGATGTTGAATTGAAGTAAGCCATAAAGCCGGGATGATTCCAGTGTGTAATTCCATCTAATAAAATTTTATCAACATCCTTCAAAACATTTTCAATATCCTCCCCTTTTCTTGGTGGAGATTGTGGAATTCGTTTTAGAATATCACCCGGATTTACTTTTGAAAGCGGCGGATAATTTTCAATTTCTTTTAAGTAATCTGTAATCCAATCCACAAGTTGATAACCTGTTTTTCGGAATTCTTCTGAAGGCATATCATTTAAATTATTTTTCATATAAAGAACCTGATTAAACGATTTAACAAAATTGATATTCAAATCTAAGAAAAGTAATTATCTTTTATAATGAATCATTTTTATATAAGTTGAATCGTATATTTAAATTTTTTTTAACGCTATGAAACAGAAAATCATTAAATACTTCATCCTTACTCTTACTCTTTTTCTTAATCTTACTCTTTTTCTTAATCTTACTCTTTTAACCGGCTGCTATGACCATTTTCCTTTAGATCAGGATATTTCAAGAACACAAAATGCTTTCCTCAATCAGGATAGTGTTGAAGTGGAATTTCCAGAGCTTACAAAAGGCAAAATCACATTGATGACAATGGTGTTTACACATTGTCCGGATATTTGTCCGATGACCACACATAATATGCATCTCGTTGAACAAAAACTGCCTGATGAAATAAAAGATGATGTCAAACTTGTTGTTATCAGTTTTGATCCTAATAGGGATACACCATCAGTTCTGAAGAAGTATGCTGAACTGAGAGAGTATGATTTTAGCAGATGGTCTCTGCTGTCAGGTGATGATCAAAATACAAAAGAAGTTATGCTGAAGTTTGATGTAAAAACAATCTTTACTGATTCAACTTATTCTGATGATGGTGAGCTGAGTTATAATATAATACACACAGACAGAATGTCATTGATTGACCAGAACGGAAGATTAAGAAATAACTATAAAGGTAGTGTAGTTAATCTTGATGAGGTTGTTGAAGATATTAAATATTTAAGTAAATAAAATTATTTTATGATTCCCGTGAAGGCGAGAATCTATACCTTTTTTAATTAGGAGCATAAAATGAACATATTATTATTAACTGTATTACTAACTATTTTTTCAAATCCATCAGATAAGATACAAATCATTGATCCGTGGATGCGTGTTGGTGCCGAAGGTAAAGCAACAGGATTATTTTTTAAGATTGAAAATAATTCTGATAAAGCTGACACACTTTACAAAGCCGAATTTGATCTTGCTGGTAAAGTTGAAATCCACGAAACATATGACGCAGGTAACGATATGATGGGAATGCGGGAAGTGGGAATGATTGTTATCCCGGCAAAATCATCATTTGAATTAAAGCCAGGCTCATATCACATAATGCTGATGAAGCTCAAACAGGATATTAAAAAAGGTGACGAGGGTGAAATAACTTTATTCTTCAAACAGTCTGGAGAAATTAATATTAAAGCCCAGGCAAAAGAAATGATGATAAAAAAGATGAAGCATAAACACTAACGAACACCTAAAAATCTCTCCCCGATCGGGAGAGATTTACTCTTCTTTTTACTTTCATTTTGCTAAAAAGTAATATAATCTACTAACTTTTATTCATCATCTGTAAATTCTTTTTGAGGTAATTTTCTTAAATTTGCATATAATTATTAAAAATAGATGAATAAACAGAAAAAAAGATTAATTTATGTAGAGGATAATGACTCTATCTCAATGCTTGTAAAGTACAAATTGAGCAAAGAAGGTTTTGAAGTCGAAGCACTATCAGATGGAGAGCACGCATTCGAAATAATTCAGGATCAGCTGCCGGATATTGTTATTCTTGATCTGATGCTTCCAATTAAAGATGGATTAACTATACTTAAAGAAATAAAAGGTAATCCGGTTACTTCAAACATACCTGTAATAATGCTCACAACTCATGCTGAAGAAGATATTATACTCAAGTGTTTTGAAGCAGGTGCATCTGATTACATAACAAAGCCGTTTTCCACTCCTGTTCTTCTGGCAAGGATAAACAAAATTCTTAACTAATCCGATTAATAGATTGAACTTATTATATAGTTTTATTCTTTCTGTAATTACCCAAATAAGTATACTTAGTACCTTAACTCATATTATTTTATTTCTATTCATTTGTTCATTTCTGTTTGTTTGTGTAGTTCTCCTTATTCGCCTAAAAGACCTAAGATTTAATAAAAAGGTTGAGGACTTTACACAATACTGGGCACCTGTTTTTTTTAATTACATTGGTTCAGACAAAGATCCAAATGAATTCACCGATAGAATTCCAAAAAAAAATGCATCTATTTTTTTACTTTTTCTAAAAAAATATATTCATTCTCTAAGTGGTAAAGAACTACAGTCTCTTCTGAATATCATTAATAATACCTGGATTTTTGATTATCTTTTAAGTGATTTAAAAAGCAGGTCAATTGAAAGAAGACTGAGAGCAATATATTATTTTGGCATTGCCAAAAACCAAATAATTAAACCAATCCTTATTTCTTTTCTAACGATTAGAAACTTGCAAATATTTTTTCAATCCGCCAGAAGTCTTGCAAGAATGAATGCCTTGGAAACCACGGAGAGAATTCTGGCCGGAGCTCGTTTACAAAAAAAAATCAGTCAGGAAATTCTTGTTTCAATACTTTTAGAATTTAACCAGGAAGTCTGTGAATACCTGATAAAGCGTATATACGTTGAAAATGAAAAATTTAAAACTGCAATTATAAAAGTTTTTCGAAATTTTAATTACCAGGATGCTTCACCCATATTAAGAAAGATAATAGACCAGGCAAAAGACAAACTGCTGATAATTGAATGTATTAAGTTTGCGGGGCAGATAGAATCCTTAAATGCTCTGGACAATATAAAAACTTATCTTCAACATCCTGATCCTGATATAAGAAGCGAAGCGGTAAAATCCGTAAAACAAATTGGTGGAGATACAGAATCGTTAGAAATATCAGTTAATCTGTACGATAATTCCTGGCAGGTACAAATTGATGCAGCTGAAGCACTGGTAAACCTTAAACCAGTAGGGATCAGTATTCTAAAATTGGTTGCTGTCAGTCAATCTGAACCTCGGGCAGCTTCTATTGCACAAATGGTGCTAAGTGAATTATCTTTGGAAAGCGGTCAGAATGTTTGAATTATTATTTACAACATTTAATTATTTTATTCTGATCTATTTCCTTTCCCTGGTTACAATATATATAATATTAAACCTGGTTTCTTTCAAAAAAATTCTAAGTTACAATCTGGATGTGGGTTACGCCGATCTTGAAAAAATATTTAAAGTAAGAAATTATATACCTATTTCAATTATTGTTCCGGCATATAATGAAGCAAATGGTATTGTAGAAAGTGTTCAATCATTGCTGCAGCTTATCTATCCTAATTTTCAACTAATTGTTGTTAATGATGGTTCTAAAGATGAATCGATAGATAAATTGGTAAAAAACTTTGAATTAAGAAAAACAACTGTTCCTCCTCTTTATAAACTGGACAGCCAGCAGATTTTTTCAGTTTATAAATCAATTAAACATCATAATCTAATAGTAGTAGATAAGGCAAACGGCGGTAAAGCAGATGCAATAAATGCCGGGGTTAATGTAGCTAAGCATCCGCTAATTACAGTGATTGATGCTGACTCAATTCTTGAAAGAGATTGTCTGCTTAAAATAGTACGGCCTTTTTTAGAAAACGAGAACATATTAGCTGTTGGGGGAACTATCAGGATTGCAAATGGTTGTAACATCAGAAAAGGACACGTTATTGAAATAGGAATGGCGAAATCATGGCTTGCCAGATTTCAGGTGGTAGAATACTTGCGAGCTTTTTTATTCGGAAGAACCGGGTTCGATGCAATGAACGGAATTTTAATTATTTCAGGTGCATTCAGTTGTTTTAGAAGAGATGCTCTTGTTGAAATTGGAGGTTACCGAGAGGGCTCTATTGGCGAAGACATGGAGATTATTGTCAGAATGCATAAATATTTCAGAAGGAAAAATCCGAAAGCTAAAATTACCTTTATCCCTGATCCTATCTGCTGGACAGAAGCCCCGGAAAATTTAAAGATCTTGATGCGGCAAAGAACCCGCTGGCAGAAAGGCACTGTTGACAGCGTTTTACTTCATAAATATTTATTTATGAACTTCCGTTATGGCCTGATGGGAACAATTGCTTTTCCTTATTATGTTTTATTCGAAACTTTTGGACCTGTTATCGAAATAATCGGCTATATCGTCTTTATTATTTCTATTGTCATGGGAATCGTTTCTTACGAGTTTATGATTGCATTTTTATCGGTTGCAGTTTTATATGGTATCGTTCTTTCTATTTTATCTGTTGTGCTCGAAGAACTTTCATTTAAAAAATATCCTAAAATTAAACATCTGTTCATTTTGTTCTCTGCCGCTGTTTTAGAGAATTTCGGTTACAGACAACTAACCTCCTGGTGGAGATTTAAAGGGATGCTCGAGTATTTCTTCGGTAAAAGAAGCTGGGGACAGATGGAGAAAAAAGGATTTTCATCTCTAAAACCCAATAATTAAATATTTAGTATGAATAAACATTTTTTACCATTTGTTGTTGTGTTAGCAATTTTATTTTTACATTCTGTTTTATTAGCACAAGAATATAAATTGAATAATGAAGAGCACATAAACAAACTTCTAATTAATTACAATCTTGATTCATTTGATTCAGGGAATAAACCCTGGCACTTAACCAGTCTGGAATACGAAAGAAAATTTAGTTTTAGTTCCGTAATTCCAAGATTAAACTACGCAAGAAGATTTAATGAAAATGGATTTCAATTTGAAACCGATAGTTATATTTTCATTTCAAAAAAAACTTATACTTACCTTAATGCCGGGTTTTCAGAAGATATAATTTTTCCAAAACTAAGATTTGGTATTGAGCCTTACCAAGTTCTGCCAGAGGGATTTGAAGCATCGGTTGGATTCCGTTTCTTATCATTTGACCAAAGTGATATCAGAATATTCACAGGAAGCATTGGAAAATATTTTGGTAATTACTGGGTATCAATTAGACCTTTTCTTGTGCCGGAATCCGGTGAAACAAAATTCACACTTAATATACTTGCCAGAAGATATTTTACAGATAAATATAATTATTTAACACTCAGACTTGCCTGGGGCAGTTATCCCTCTCAATCATTAACGCTTCAGGAATTTGCAAGAACTAAATCTAATTCGATTGGCTTTGATTACAGTTTTTGGTTATTAAAAGATATTCTATTAGGACTAGGTTTATCATATGAGCACGAGGAAATTAATGATAATCTGACCAGAGATAGATATACATTTATTCTAATGCTCACCGGATTTTTCTGATAAAATAATCGGCAAAAAAATTATAGTACTATGTTCTTTATTGTTGTTCTCAACTTTTTCAAACCCCCAACTATATACATGCTTCAATAATAAATAGTCCTTAAAACTAGCTAATTACACAGTAGAAATATTTTTACCCTGATATTAAACTTTTTCAGAAAATGTTTGTTATAAGTACATATAACAATAACCATTTTATGAAGTATCAGGACAAATCACTAAAATTAGCATATAAATTCGCCCGCTCGCAGACAAAGCACTACTCAAAAAGCTTTTTCATCTCTGCAAGTCTGCTTCCTAAAGAAAAGCGATGGGATACCTTTGCTCTGTACAATTTTTGCCGGTATGCGGATAATCTAATTGACAAGCCGAGAAATCGTTCTGTGGAGGAATTGATTCTTGAAGTTGATCATTTTGCTGAGGAAGTTACAGCCGCATACAAATATGGTGAATCTGAGCATCCTGTATTAAAGTCTTTTGTAGAAGTTGCGCTAAAATATCAAATGCCGATGAATTACCCTCTCGAACTTCTTGAAGGGGTAAAGATGGACCTGGTCCACAAAAGATACGAGACCTTTGACGATCTTTATAAATTCTGTTATAAAGTTGCTGGTGTTGTCGGTGTGATGATGACTTACATACTTGGTTATAAATCCAACCATGCTTTTTGTTACGCAGAGCATCTCGGTGCAGCAATGCAGCTAACAAATATTCTGCGGGATGTACAGGAAGATAAAGATGTGGATAGGATCTATCTGCCTCTTGATGAATTAACTCAATTTAATTTAAGCTATGATGATATTAAGAATGAGTTGTTTGATGAAAGAATGAGTAAGTTTATGAAATACCAGATTGACAGGGCTGACCGTTACTACAGAGAAGCAAATGAAGGTATTAAACTACTTACTCCTAACACACAGTTTGCAATTTCATCCGCAAGCAGAATTTATCGCGGTATTCTGTTGAAGATTGAAACAAAAAATTATAATCCTTTTGATGGAAGAGTTTTTGTAAACCTTGGCGAAAAACTAAGGATCTTATCGGGTGAGATTTTAAGAACACGATTTTTAAACCCATTATTAAACTTATTTACATAAAAGAATATGAAAAAATCATTAATAAATCTGACGCACTTGTTTTTCCTTTTTACCTTTTTACTTCCGGGCATTTACCCGCAGGAAAAGAACGGAACAATAATCATTGAACTGGACAAAATCGAAAACCAAAAGGGTTCAATACAGGTATCTTTATACAATAATGAAGATGGTTTTCCTGATGATTATAAAAAAGCCTTATTCTATAAGACTTATCCTATAACTCCCGAACTTAATAAGATAACTATTGAGAATATTCCATACGGAACATACGCTTTGGCTATTCTCCATGATGAGAATGATAACTTCAAATTGGATACAAACTTTTTAGGCATTCCTAAGGAAGGATACGGTTTTTCAAATAATGTTAAAGGAATGTTTGGTCCTCCATCATTCAATAAGGCAAAATTTGAAATGAATGAAAAAGAATCTTACCATTTGATGAAATTGAATTATTAGGATGAAAAAAAAAATTGTAGTAATCGGAGGCGGTTTTGGCGGATTATCTGCAGCTAACCGGCTCGCGGCAAAAGGACACGATGTTACACTGTTTGATAACCGGGATAAACTCGGCGGAAGAGGTTATCAATACGAAGTAAACGGGTTTAAGTTTGACGGCGGACCTACTGTTATGACGGCTCCATACATTTTTGATGAGATATTTGAAGCTGCCGGAAAGAATCGTGAAGATTATTTTAAGATGGTTCCTCTTGATCCATTTTACAGAATATTTGATCAGGACGGAAATTATTTTGATTATATGCATCAGCTTGATGATATTTTAAAACAGATTGACAAATGGAATCCATCTGATAAAGATGGATATGTAAAGTTTCTTAAGAACACTCGCGGTATATTTGAATTATTCCATCAATACACCGATCAGCCTTTCCTGAACTTTGGTAAAATGATGAAGATAATGCCCGGAGTAATAAAACTCGGTGGCTATCGCGGAACATTTAATCATGTTTCAAAATATATTAAGCATGATTTTTTAAGAAGAGTTTTTTCATTTCACCCTCTTCTTATTGGAGGTAATCCTTTCTATACTCCGTCTTTATACACTTTGATAGTGCAGTTCGAAAAGGAATGGGGTGTTCATTATGCAATTGGTGGTACTGGTGCAGTTGTAGATGGATTCGGCCGGTTGCTTAAAGATCTCGGCGGAAAAATTTATTTGAATCAGGAAGTTGAAGAGATTCTTATAAAGGATAAAAAGGTAACAGGAGTTAAACTCAAAGACGGCTCAAAGTATGGTGCAGACGTTGTTATATCAAATGGCGATGTAGCAAACACTTACAAAAATCTTATTCCGGAAATTTACCGGAAAAAATATTCTGACAGTAAAATCGAAAGAATGAAATACAGCTCTTCCCTTTTTGTATATTACTTCGGTACAAAGAAGAGATATCTTGATTCAAAATTCTCACATCATAATATTATTATAACAGATAAGTACAAAAAGCTTCTCCGGGAAATATTTGACGGAAAAAAAATGTCGGATGATCTGTCGCTCTATTTACATATGCCGACAGTAACAGATGCATCAATTGCTCCCGAGGGTTGTGAATCATTCTATGTGCTGGCGCTCGTTCCGAATCTTGACGCAAATATTGATTGGAAAGTCCAGGCAAAACCTTATCGGGATAAAATTGTAAACTATCTTGAAGAGAATTATTTACCCGGCTTAAGTGAAAATATTATAGCAGAGCATTATATCGATCCGTTGCATTTTCAAAATACATTAAAAAGTTATAAAGGTGCTGCGTTTGCATTCAGACCGTCGCTTTTACAATCCGGATATTTCAGACCACACAACCGTTCTGATGAGTTTGAAAATCTTTATTTTGTCGGTGCAGGAACTCATCCCGGTGCAGGCGTTCCAGCGGTTGTTTCTTCTGGAAAGATTGCTGCAGAACTTATTGATCCTTCACCTACAAACGGCAAAGGAAGATTTTAATGCGTAAAGCTTTCGAAATAGGTTTTGGCACAACCGAAAATGAATTAGTTATTGATGAACTTCAACTCAAAGGCAAAATACCTGATTGGGTTGAAGGAACTTTATTAAGAAACGGTCCGGGAACATTTAAAGCCGGAAATCAAAATTACCGTCACTGGTTCGATGGACTTGCAATGCTCCACAAGTTTACCTTCAGAAACGGTACGGTATCGTATGCGAATAAATTTTTGCAGTGCAAAGCTTACAACGAAGCAAAACTTAATGAAAAAATTTCATACTCTGAGTTTGCTACAGATCCGTGCTATTCGCTTTTTGACCGTGTAAAGGGTGTTTTCTCACCAAAAATTACAGATAGTGCAAAAGTAAATGTTGGAAATTTATCCGGTAAATTCGTTGCACTTGGTGAACCATCATTGCAGATGGAATTTGATCCTGAAACTTTAGAGTCGGTTGGAGTCTTTGCTTATGACAATAAAGTTAATCAGCATGTAACTACTGTTCATCCGCACATAGATAATAATGAAGTTATAAATCTTACAACTCGTTTCGGTCGTGTTAGTAATTACAGATTTATGAAATTGACAAAAGGCAACGATCCTCAGTTAGTCGCCTCTCAAAAAGTTAAATCACCTGCTTACCTTCACAGTTTTGGTATGAGCAAAAACTATTTGATAATAACGGAATTTCCGTATGTTGTTAATCCGCTTAAAGTACTATTCAAAGCAAAACCATTCATAGAAAACTATGTGTGGAAACCTGAGAGAGGCACAAGAATTTTTATATTCGATAGAAACAGCGGAAAACTTATAAAGAAAACTATCACCGATGCTTTCTTTGCATTTCATCACATAAATGCATTTGAAAAAGGTAATGAACTGATTTTTGACATTGCTGCTTACCCCGATCCCGGAATCATTCAATCATTTTACCTTGACCGGATTAAATCCGAAGAAAAAATTCTTCCCGGCGGAGAGATAAGAAGATACAAAGTGGATTTGAATAGTTCACAAAAAGTAACATTTGAAAAATTAACTGACGAACTTATTGAACTGCCAAGATTTGATTATGATAAACTTAACATGAACGGCAATTATCAGTTTATATATTCTATCGGCATGGATAGCAAAGCGAAAAACAGCTTTTATGATCAGATAGTAAAAAGCGATATTAAATCCGGCAAATCTGTTGTATGGTCGGAGCAAAATTGTTTTCCCGGCGAACCTGTATTCATAAGAAATCCAAAAAGTAAATCAGAAGATGATGGGATAATTCTTTCGGTTGTTTTGGATGAATCAAAAGGTAATTCATTTCTGCTTGTAATGGATGCTCAATCTTTTACTGAAATAGCCAGAGCAGAAATTCCGCATGCGGTTTTATTTGGTTATCACGGTAATTTTTATACAAATATTTAATAATCTGTCTTTTATAATTAGAATAATGAAAATAAAATTAAGCATATTTATTGTTTTCTTAAATTATTTCCTTGTCTATGCTGCAGAAGGAACCGGAAGTATAAATGGAAAAGTTATAGACAACCGGAATCTTCAACCGTTGATCGGAGCAAATATTCTGGTTGATGAAACTAATTTTGGTGCAGCGTCCGATGTTGAAGGAAATTTTACTATACCGAACCTGCCTGCCGGAAGTTATAACCTGACTATAAGATTTATCGGTTATAAAACTGTAAAACGAAACAATGTTATTGTTAATCCAAACCGATCGACCGTTTTAGAAATCAGGATGGATGAAGAAATAATTGAAGGTGAAGCCGTTGAAGTTACCGGAAGTTATTTTGAAAAATCACGAGATGCTATAGTAAGTCATCGGTCAATGGACTTTGAAGAGATAAGAAGAAGTCCTGGCGATCTTGTAGATATTCAGAGAGTTGTTCAGGCCCTTCCATCCGTTACATCAGGAAGTGACCAATTGAATGAAATAATTGTCCGCGGCGGTAATCCCGGTGAAAATTTATTTCTTATGGATAACATAGAAATACCAAATCCCAATCACTTTGCCGTTCAGGGTGCAGGAGGTGGCCCAATAAACCTTCTTAACAGCTACATGGTAAATAATATTGATTTTTATGCGGGAGCATTTTCGTCACGATTTGGTGATAAAGCCTCTTCTGTTATGAATATCTCTCTACGTAATGGTTCTTTTGACAGATTCAGAGGTGAAGGTTCAATAGGTATGGCTGGTGCAGGTGCATTGATTGAGGGACCGATTGGAGGTTTTGGAAGTTATATTTTGTCTGCCCGTAAAAGTTATCTCGATTGGATAATTGAAGCAACCGGCTTAACTGCTGTTCCAAACTATTATAATACTCAGGCTAAATTCACTTTCAATCTGGATAAAAAACATACATTATTACTAAACGGAGTTTATGGTAAAGACAACATCAATATTGAAGGCGGGGATGAAGCCGGATATGGAAGAGGAGCAGAAAATCTTGATACAGAAAATTCACAATACATTGCAGGATTAACCTTAAGATCAATATGGTCAAAAAACTTATATTCCTTTGCTACAATCTCTGCTGTTCAAAATGATTTTTACGTTGAGGTTTATGATATGCCGGGCCGTGATGTTTTCTTTACGAATAATTCAAAAGAAACCGAGTACACAATTAAAACCGATTTTACTTATCAGCTAAGCAAAGGGTTGGAATTCAGCTTTGGCGGATCTTATAAAAATGTTGTCTTTGATTACGATGTTAATGGTGACGCAGATACTCTTTTCATTTATGATACTAATGCCCGTGATTCTATAATTGGAATTTTTGATATATACCCTGAATACATAGTAAATCAGAATGTCAGCTCGTACAAAGGAGCTGCATATTCCCAGCTTACTCTGGATTTTCTAAAATATTTCAGAGTCACAGGTGGGGTAAGATATGATCGTTTCGACTATACTGATTTTCAATCGTGGAGTCCAAGGTTGGGCTTATCATATTTTATTACTCCATCAACTTCACTCAACTTAGCTTACGGCAAGCACTATCAATCACCTGCTTATATTGAACTGGCAGCAAACGTAATTAACAGAAATCTGAACAGTAAATTCACAGAGCAGTATGTAGTTGGAATAGATCATCTTTTCCGTGATGATATTAAACTGACAGTTGAAGGTTACTTTAAAAAATATTTTGACGTACCTGTAAACAGAACTCTTACGACTCCAGATCCGCTGGATTATGACGATGGAACCTTTTTAAATCTTGGAAGAGCAGAATCAAAAGGAATAGAAGTTTTCTTACAGAAAAAACTGGTTGAAAATTTTTCCACAATCATCAGTTATTCATACTCGGAATCGAAAGCTATTGATCCGCGGACAAATAAATTTTACAACTGGGATTATGATTATAGAAATGTACTTACTCTCATAGCAGGATATAAATACAGATTTTCAAAAAATGATTGGTACCGGAACATTAAAAACCAATGGTGGTTTTATACTGTTTCCTGGTTCCCTTTAATGCCGGCAGATGAATTCGAAATAAGTCTTAAGTTCCGTTATCTTGGCGGAAGACCCTTTACTCCCCCGGTTTACAGGCCGGAATTAAAAAAATGGATAGTTGAGGAGCAAAACGAACTTAATACTGAAAGATATCCGGCTTATAACAGACTGGACTTACGAATTGATAAAAGATATAACTACGACAACTGGAGCTTTGTAATCTTTTTTGATATTGTGAATATATATAATCGTGATAATGTATGGAGCTATCAATACAATGATGATGGATCGATTGACAAAGTTTTACAGTTTAACACTTTGCCTGTTGCTGGCGTTACAATTGAGTTCTGATAATCGATTAAAGAGAACCTTCAAGGTAAGATGCTTAAAGCAGATGTTCCGACCTTGAAGGTTAATGGTCATTCTATCTTCTGAAAAATTCCGATACTATTTTTTCCCAATTCACATCATTCAGCTTTTCAAGCTGCCCGATATATAACTGGTGTTCATTAATGTATTCATCGTCCTTCTTTTCTGTCTTAACTACATCTTTCATTAAGGATTTGAAGTGATCAATATCTTTCTGATAAAAAGTTACAGCGGCTTTACCTATATGTAAATCTTTAATTTCATTATCAATATTATCAGTATCGATAGCACAGAACCAATTCCGTTCATAAGGTGTTACATCAAGTGCATCCGGATTTTCTTTCAACAAAGTATTGATCGATTTAACAATACCGCTGACTGGTGAATTGAAAGCAACTTTCCGGTTCCCCTGACGTATTGTAAATAATGGCTGACCCGCTTTAACCTGCATACCGAGATTCGGCAGATCGATAACATCAACTTTGCCAATTAACTTTTTAGCAAAATCGTCCATTCCAACTTTAGCTATTCCTTCCTGATTCAGACTTACCCAGGTATGGCTGTGGCCAATAAACACTCCGCCCGGGATAGCAAATTCACCCTTTGCTGAATCTTCATCAGCAGGCAAATGAGAAATATGAACTTTTGGTTTAAGCTGCTTCTGAATTCTATCCTGTCTTTTAATTAAAGCTTTTTTAGTGAAAGCAAGAAGTTCATCTTCGGTAAATGGTTTTTGAACATAATCCATAGCACCGTATTTCATTGTTTCAACAGCAGTTTCAACAGAAGCATAACCGGTAATAATAATAACATCAATATCGGGTCGCATGTGTTTTACCGACTTCGTTACCTCAACACCATCCATAAGCGGCATCTTTAAATCTGTAAATACGAAATCATAATGATGAGTTTGAATCAGTCCAAGTGCTTCCTGACCGGTTTCAACCGTATCAACAGAATAACCATCAAGTACAAGTATTTTTCTGAAACTGCTCAAAATAACTTCCTCATCATCTACGCAGAGTATTCGAGCTTTGGGACTTTCGACTTCAGCACGTTTAAGCGTTTTTGCTTCTCTGCTGAAATCAAGTGTCAAGCTTTCCTGCAAAACCTGTTCACGTTCCTGTTTTAACTTCTTCTCCTGTATTTGTTTAGCAATCATACGGATAAGAATATCCGCAATGATGAATACTATTATTGCAACTATAAATAATGGCATATTTTCCTCCTGAGGAATAAATTAATTTCTATTTTATTATTTAACATTTCAAATCCGGTCCGAACTACAGGGTATTAGATTTTTTTGTTCATACTCGGGATCAACAGGTATAACACGATATATCCAGCCTTCGAAATACGGATCTTTTTCAATCAAACTTGGATGATCTTTTAATTTCTCATTTACTTCCACTATTCTACCCGAAACCGGTGATAAAATTTTATGCGCTCTGTCTTCTTCAGAAATAATTGTAAGACAACTTATTCCCTGAGCTATTTCATCTTCCCTGTTCTGAAATTCTATATTTTTAATAGAATCAACTGTCTTTAAAAAAAGATCGCTAATTCCTATTAACACCGAACCATCCCGCTCCTGAACCATCCAGGATGAATAGCCCAGCCTGAAATATTTTGACGGGCAGGGAACATAATATAAATGATTTCCATTCTGATGACTGCTAACTTGCTCAAGTTTATTTTTTATTTCCTGATATTTGTTTGCACGATACAGTGAATTCAATAATTCATCAACGGTAAATGGTTTCGGAATAAAATCTATTGCCCCGTTGTAAAGTGACTTAACCGCATTCTCAACAGTTGAATAGCCTGTTGTCATAATAATACTGCTGTCAATCTTTTTGTTGTGCAGTTCATCAATAATCTGGAAGCCATCACCATCAGGCATCATTATATCGCAGATAATTATTTTATAATAATTAGATGAAATCTTCTCAATAGCGTTTTTAACATTTAAAGCTGTATCCACAGTATAATTTTCCAGTGAGCAAATTTTTATAACAGCATCAAGAATAACCTGCTCATCGTCAATCACTAATATGTCTGCTGTCTTATTCATCTTTTTCTCTATCTCTGCTGGTTTAATGGAAGACGGATTGTAAAAGCAGTTCCTCTTCCAACTTCGCTGTCAACAGTTATCGTTCCATTATGATTATCAATAATTCCCCAGATCACAGCCAAACCAAGACCCGTTCCTTTTTGTCCCTTAGTTGAAAAGAAAGGATCAAATATTTTTGAAAGATCTTCGTTACTGATTCCGGAACCGGTATCAGATATTTTTATCTCTATAAAATCACTTAACCCGCTCGAATCTACAAAATCCCATTTTTCATAATTGCTGTTCTTGGATGAACAGACTTCATAGACTCCCTGTCCGTTTATATCGAAAGAAAGAATCTTAGAATCACATTTTGGACAGGATTTATCTTTTTGAACTAGTGAAAGATTACACTCAGGGCAAACAAAATCAGTGTTGGCATTAATTTCAAAATCAAGATCGAAATGATTTCTATGTTTTCCATAAATTGGATCAAGGTGAATAATTCCTGAATTTTTTCCGGATATAACTTTGACTTTTAAAGCTGATATGCCATCTATTTTATATTCGGGATCGATAAGGCTATGTCGTTTAGGGCAAGATGCTTTTTTAATCTGTGCTATTCCAAACGGAGATAAAGATATTTTTTTAGTTGAGATTGAAATAGTCCCACCATTTTTACCAATTGCATCAGAGGAATTAACTAGAAGGTTAATAAAAACCTGCTGCATCTGATTTGAATCTACAGTAATCTTCGGAAGGTGTTCAGCCGTTTCTTTTACTACCTTAACTTTGTTCATTGAAAGCTGATTTTCGATAACTTCTATAGACTTAGTAATAATTTCATTTATATCTGCATTACTTTTCTTAGGAACAGACTGCCTGGCAAAATCAAGCAAGCTTTTAACTATTTCCCTGCTTCTCATTGTTTCGCGAACTATTACTTTAAGGTCTTCCTGAAACTCCGGATTATCTTTTGTTCTTTTAAGAAGAAAACTACTGTATGTTAAAACACCTGTAAGGGGATTATTAATTTCATGAGCCACTCCTGCAGCTAATCTACCCAGGGAAGCCATTTTATCAGACTGGAATAGCTGCATTCTTGCTTCTGCAAGTTTCTTAGTCATATTATTGAATGATTGACCTAGTTTGCCAATTTCATCTTCCCCCATATCTTTAATCGAGTAATTGAGATTACCCATGCTCACCTGCTGCGTTCCATTCAGTAAATCATTAACCGGACTAACAACCCAGCGACGAACAAAAAAACCAATAATAAATCCAACTGCAATAATTGCAACAATAGCGAAGATAACTATTTCAATCTCGCTTTTTATTATGTTTTCATCGACATCATCAAGCGAAATTGTTATATCTAAAACGCCAAGCACCTTCTGATCTGATGGATGTGCGTGGCAATCGGCTTCCCAGCAGGATTTATCATTATTAATTGGTGTAATAATTCCAATAAATCTTGATGAATCAGGATGCAGCTTAAATATTCTTGTGCGATCCGTTATAGAAATATTTTCCAGTGGTTCATCGGCAGTATGACAAGCATAGCAGGCTTCTGCATTTTTATCAACCATTTGATTTATGATTGATGGTTCACTTGAGTATGTAATTATTCCTTCTTTATTAAGAATTCTTACATCCCTGATTTGCTGCTGCTGACCGATTGTATTTATAATTTCCTGAATTCGTTCACGCTGATTAAGCATCATATCGAAGCGTGTACTGCTTATAACGGTTTCACTGAGCTGATTTGCATGACGTTCTACTTCCTTTATCAAGCCTGTGCTATGAGACTCAACATTAAAATAGGCGAATACACCAATAATAACTATTGCTGTGAACGCTACTGCAATTATTAATCGAATACCGATTTTTTGAAACATAACAGCTGTGAGTTACTCTTTTATTATAAATAAAACTTAATATAGTTTACTATAAATCTAATTATTTCGAATCAATTTACCCGGTAAAACTTTCGGATAAATATAATCTTCATGACAATTATCACACGTTGGCTTAATTGCATAGTTATTATCAGTATGGCAATCAGCACAATCGAGGCTTTCATGAAGTTCATCAAGTTTTAGTCCTGTTACCTCGTGTTTGAAATTATCAGCATTCCAGTCCTTATGACAACTTACACAATCTTTATTTAGCTTGGCATAAGGTATTGTTGAACCATGACATTTCTGGCAGCTTAGTTTCGCATGATAAGTTTTAAGTGCCCATCCGCTGCTTCTGAAGTGATCAAAAGGTTTCATTTCCTCGTTAGAATGACATTTACTGCAGGATACATCCTTATGACAGCTGATACAGTTACTATGCTGCTGTTCAAAGGTAAGTTCAGTTTTGCTGATATAACTTTTTCTGGGCTTTATATCATCTGATTTACGATTAACATCGTGACAACTGATGCAGCTTTCATTTTTATGACACTTAATACAATCCAAACCAAACGTATTGGTATGATCATCGTGATAAAAAGTAGCAAGTTTGCCTTGATCCGTTTTTGTTTCATAAACAATTTTTGTAGGCTCAAGTATAACCGGATGAGTTCTGCCTTTTAATCTTTGAGCAATCTGCTCCTTCTCAGTTCCTTTTACTTCTTTAATCGGCAAATGGCAAGAATTACAACCGGTTGAATGACTCCACTCGCGATGGCAATCCATACACTGCCTGTGATAAGCTCCGAGCAGATCAGGCACACTAACATCCCGTCGTTTGCGTGATGTTTCATGACAGCTATTGCAGTTAAGAATCGGTCCTGTTGTATTATAATGATGACAGCTGCCGCAGCCTCCGGACATTTCAGCCATTTCAGCATGAATTCTGTGTGAAAAATAAACCGGTCCATACCTGTTCATTAGTTGATCGATTACAATTAACTCGGGTGTTTGCTCAGGTTTTTGATATATAGTTACAATTTTCTCACGAGGACAAATAACCAAACAAGGATCGTTTTTTGTTGGAACTTCACAAGTATGGCAGGTTTGACAGCTGATATTAAGTTTAGAATGATCTTGACCTAAATTAACTTGCGCATTTACAGATACACTAATAAAGATCAGAAGGAGAATACTAAATAAATTTTTCATTATTTAACTCCTTTCACAGTGTATTTAGCTGATTTACCGGAATGTTTGCCGGGTAAACTGACAACAGGAAAGTTTATCACGAAGAATCTATAAAGAAGAACCAGTATGGCTACAAATCCAACAGTAACAGAAATTTCTCCGATTGACGGGAAATAAGAGTAATCTGCATATGGCGGCGTATATGCTACAATAAAATTATTTATCCTGTTTAGAAGTACTCCGGCAACTACCAAAGCAGCAGCAGTAAAAAGTAATGAAGGTGATTTCAGAACTTTTGGAGATAGAAGCATTCTTAGCGGAATCACAACACCAAACAAAATTTCAATTGTAAACATTATGCTTGCTGTATTAAATTCGGTTAGATATACAAAAGTCTCACGAATAACCATATCTCCGATCTTGAATGCAAGATACAAACCCAGCAGTGGGGCAATCATTGCTCCAAGTTTTGAAAGAATATGCATTTCGGATTTTAACTTCAATGAACGGGATGCAATTAATGACTCAAATATTACCATCGGAAAGCCGACAGCAATAGCTGAAAGTAAAAACAATAACGGTAATATTGGAGTCTGCCACAGCGGATGCATCTTGGGTCCGGCAATAATCATTAGTGTACCTAACGACGATTGATGCAAAGTTGAAAGTACAACTCCAGCTATAATAAAAATAAACATTGTTTTTGAAAGCCCACGGTCGAGTACACGTAAAATTTTATCAACAAGTTTATTCAGCTTTGACAGAATACCCGGCAAATTTACCTTACCGATAAATCTTTCTGTAACAATAGGAAGAAATTCAATATACAGCACAGTCAGATAAATCATAACACAAATACCAACTTCAAACAATGCCGAATTGCCATTCCACATATAGATTGGATGATAGATGTAATACCATCTTCCTAAATCTACAAGCACTCCCATTGCAACAAAAGTGTAGCCAAGCATTGCTGTTAAAAGTGCCGGTCTTATTATTGCTGCATATTCTTCTCTGTGCATAACGTGACCTAGTGCAGCGGTTGTAAAACCTCCGGCAGCTAATGCAACACCGGCGGCAACATCAATTCCAATCCAAATTCCCCAGGGATACTGATTATCTAAATTTGTTACAGAACCGATTCCATAGAAGAATCTGATTGCAAGAAATACTAAGGCATTAAGTGCCAGAACACAAAGTAAAATAACACCGGGGGTAAAAAATTTTCTTTTAACCGGAACAGGATTTATATCCTCGTGATTCATATTTTTTCCTCCTGTTCTAATTCTTTACGTCTTTTTGAAAGCCACATCATTCCGCCAAGCAATGCATAAAGTGAAGCTGGTGGCACAAAATAAGCAAATATTCCATGTTGAATTGATTCTGAAACTCCGGGTGCCGGATCATTGCCAAGTTGTGGAAAACCCAATTCATTATAATCTTTACTGGCCAAGTATATCCACGAAGTTCCGCCTACTTCATATTCACCGAAAATATGCTCAATATATCGATCAGGATTTCTTCTTATTCTTTCACGTGCAATTAAAACCAGTTCTGTTCTTGGGCCATAAGTAAGAGCTTCTACAGGACAAATATCAACACATGCAGGTAGTTTACCATCCTTTGTCCTTTCAAAACAAAAATCGCATTTAGTAATATCCGGCTGAAGTGCTTTATGATACTCAAAGGTAGGTATTTGAAATGGGCATGCAACCATACAGTACCGGCAGCCGATACACATATCGGTATCCCAAATAACTGAGCCATTTTCCTGTTTAGAAAATGCACCAACAATACAGGCAGATACACAAGCAGGGTGATCACAGTGCATACACTGAACTTTAACATTTACAGGCAGATTGGAGAGTTTACCGGGTGAATACTCATTAATAACTGTAAGGGCAGTATGATCGGGTCTTCTGTCCTTCTTCATTATCTCACGATTTTCGTAAGATTCAATATCTCCTGCCGGAATGTCATGAGATTCTTTACAAGCCCACTCACAATTACGGCAGCCAATACAAACCGTTGTATCTACAAGAACTCCCATTCTATCGGGAGATAGAATATTTTCCGGTGCTGCTTTAGCCGAATTTGAAGATAACCCTGAAATTCCAGCCCCTATTAATGCAGATGATTTGAGGAAATCGCGGCGACTTTTGCCTGACATTTTCCCCTCCTTTCGGTAATGATTCAATTTTTTAAATTAAAAATTTGTAATACCGAATTTATTTACACAAAATCATACCAAATCATCAATTATTTTTATAGTTAATAAAATGATTGAAAATTATTTAATAGGTAAAGAGTTGCTAAAAGGAATGCTATTATTTTAAATATTTTCAGTTGATTATTTCTCAATGCTGATAAGCTATATTGGTGTTTTTCTGATTGAGAGAAGAACTTGATATTTACCAATACTTGATAAATATAAATCAATGTGCTGATTCAGGATGAATTATAGCCTAAATTTTTATTACTTTGAAATCGCTGGCAATTCGTGTTTTGTCCTGCATTTCGGACATATAAATTCAGAGTGTTTGTAATCAGGAGGTATTTTAATTTTTATTCCGCAGTTACAGTCAATAAAAGAAAAATTATTCAACTGCATTATTAAATCACCGGAAGTTCGTTTTGTTTTCTTATGATCCTGTTGAGCATACCAGCCGATAGGGGGTTTCTTCATTACTAAAGGAACTCTATCCAGAGATGCAGTAGGCGGAAGAATTTTTTCACGGGAATTTCTGATAAACTGAAATGCACTTTGGTAGCTAACATAATGAACACCATTCTGCATTGCTCTTAAAATATTTATGCGCTCAGAAATTGGTGGATGAGTGCTTGTAAGATTTGATAATTTCATTCCTTTCTTTTTAAGTGGATTAACAATATACATTGGTGCAGTAATTGAGTTAGCTTTTTTCAGGTCATAGGTATTATCAGAAATTTTTTCTAATGCTGAAGCTAAACCCTCAGGATATCTTGTTAGTCTTACCGCTGAAGCATCGGCGAGATACTCGCGTTTTCTTGAAACAGCCAGGTAAAGAAGTCTGGCCATTATTGGTGCTAGAATTGCAAACACAAGTGCAGCAACCATAATTATTAATTGAAGCTGACCACCTTTCTCAGATGATTTTGATTTATACCTGGAGTTGCCACCATAAATTACACTTCTTAAAAAAACCTCTGAAACAATTGTTATTGCACCCAAAGTAACTCCCGCAAAAGTCATCAGCAGTACATCTCTGTTTACAATGTGAGCCATTTCGTGGGCAACTACACCTTGAAGTTCGTCACGGTTTAATTTACCAAGCAGTCCGGCAGTAACGGCAATAACGGCATTTTCAGTTTTTATACCCGCAGCGAAGGCGTTTGGAGCCGGATCATCAATTATATATATCTTCGGCATATGCTGAAGATTAGCAGCAATCTTCATCTCTTCAACAACATTAAATAATTGAGGATGAACCGCTTTTGTAACCTCTTTTGCGCCGCTGATACTTAACAAAATTTTTGTTCCGGAAAAATAACTTATTGCAGAAAGTATTAGCCATAACGAAAGGCCGATTAAAACACCAATCGGACCGCCATACTCATAATCATAAAATTTGCCGAAGATATAACCGCTGAAAAATAAAACTGCACCAAGTGCTATGAAAAGCAAAATAGACTTTTTACGGTTAGATTCTATAAGTTCCCACATATAAATTTGGTATTATTATGAGAAGCTGACTTTAGGAACTTCTTTTTCCTTTGGATCTTCAATCTGGAAAAATTCTTCTTCCTTAAATCCGAACATTCCTGCGACTATGTTCGAAGGAAACATCTGAATTTTATTATTGAAAAATAACACTTGATCATTATATGCTTGTCTGGAAAAAGATATTCTGTTTTCTGTTCCGGTAAGCTCTTCCTGAAGTGCAAGAAAATTCTGATTTGCCTTTAAATCAGGATAGTTTTCAATCTGTACACGTAACTGCCCTAAAGCACCGCTTAAAAGACTTTCAGCTTTGGCTTTTTCACCAACTGAACCGGCATCCATTGCCTGACTTCTGTATTTGGTTATGTTTTCCATAATCTCACGTTCGTGTTTCATATAACCTTTTACAGTTTCAATAAGATTGGGAATGAGATCGTGCCTTCTTTTAAGCTGAACATCTATTTGTGACCAGGCATTTTTAACGCGGTTTCTTAACTCTATCAATGAATTGTAAATTGAAACCAGAAATAACGCAAGTGCAACTATTATTACAAGTATTATAATTACCGCCGTCATTTTCTCTCCTTAAATTAGTTAGTAAACTTTATTTTTTTTCAAACAATTCTTTTAATAAAATAGTAAACCTGTTATCGCCTGTTACAGATGAAGCCAGTATAACTTCTTCCAGTTCACCTTCATCAAACCATACACCATGGTTATAAATACATTTATCAGTTACTGTGTCAATATCTTTATGCCTTACTTTTTCCATTTTTTTACTGCAGATAGGACATTTAATCCTTTTTTCATTAGAGTCGTCAATAATCTCTAGAGATTGAAGCAGTTGTGCTTTTTCAGATTCATCATCAAGCATTAGCTCTAATTCACCTGTATCCAGCCAAATACCTTTGCAGTTCGCACAAAAATCAATCTCTATCTCGTGGAGTTCAAGTATAACAAGTATTTCTTTACAAGAGGGACAATTCATAGCATATAATAATTTATTGTTCAAATTTGCTAAGAAAATTTATTATATAAAAGCATTTCTACATTATAATAATGGATGACAGCCCCTAGACTAGACCTCATCATTAGGAACAAACTTAAAATAAATTTAATACTTAACGATTTCTGAAAGCAATCTGCAAAGTTTTTAGACAGGTATTATATTATTAGATATCAATGTCACTTCTTTTGCACTTACAGTACTACTTGCTCAGTAACAACTAATTTTAATCAACAATTTATAAGGAGTCTAGTAATGAAAACTCACATAATCGCTGTTTTGGCTATAATTTTCATAGTTTTTTCAGCCCATGCATGCAAGGATAATGCAACCGATCCTTCAAACTCAATACAAAGTGAGCAGTCGCTCATACAAAAATCAACTTCAATGTCGGGCGGAACATTTGTTGAATCCAGAAAATTCGATGATGGGTCACCAAAATTTGAAGTGAAAATTGATATGCCGGGCGATGGAGGTATTGTTAAGTTCGAATATCATATGTCAAATGGTACGATGAGAGAAATCCAGGGATTAACATCCTCATTTGATTATGAAATTGTTCCTGAAATGGGATTGATCAACTATTCGGCTGCAAAATCTATAGCTTTTAATGCAAAAAACGGCACTGTGACTTTCTGGAAATTACAGAAGGATGAAAGTGATAATATGTGGCAATATAGATTTGAAATTCTTTCCGGCGGTACTGAATGGGAAATAAGAATTAATGCAGTAAATGGAACTGTTGTGAGAGTTAAAAGTTAATTAATTAACTGGAGATGGCATCTTTAAATAGATGTCATCTCTATGAATAATTCTATTTTAAAGAAAATTTTTTGCTCTAGTTTTTAGAGTTACAACTAAGAAATTAAATCGCTACTGATAAAAACTTCAACTCTAGCGATTGACCCGTTACGATTAAAGATTGGTTGACTAAATTCTTCGCCTATTTCCAGACTTCCCAGATTAATTTCTTCCCCATCCTTTTTATGGATAACAATATTATCTGTATCTGAAAGACTATAAATAAAAGGAACCTGACAATACGTAATTGCTAAGGAGTTTTTTCTGCAATTTATATTTTGCTCTTGTAAATTGAGATCAGAGTAGGTTAATAGTTCCTCTTTTTTCAAAAACTCTTCTCTTTTTAGTAAAGAAGGATGAATCAATATTTTACCGGATTTTATTTGGATGCCTAATTCTCTAAACCTTGTAATTATATCTTCTTTTACCTGACCCGTCATACCAGGCTGCTGAACTCCTGCAAATGAAGGTGTGTGAGAGTATGGATCAGTTGGGAAGGCACCGTATTTATCTGGTTGTTTACCGACTCCTATTCCACTTTTAATATCAAAATAGAAATCTTTTAGTTTATTTAATTCCTTTTTCTTAGCAGAGCTTTTCACAGCATTGAAATAGACTTCCTGTACTGCAAGCAAAAGTTTGGAAACCATATGCCAGTAAATTGAACCTAAACCTTCGTATTTATAAAAAGTGTTAGCTCTTCCTGTAAATTCATTATGACAGAATGTTCTTTCATAAATATTTAACACTAATGATAATTCTTCCTTAAAGTATTTTTTGAATTGTTCATCGCTTAAAGATTCCATTTTCTTTTTAAGTTCTTCAGAATTAGTAATATCACTTTGAAAATGAACACTTCCGTTTATATCTCTGTAAATAATTTCCCTGTTTCCAGCGGAAAGCAGTGAAAGAAATAATTTAGATTTGTTTACCAGATCATCAGAAATTTTATTTTTATCTATAAACAAAGGCAATTTCTTATCTGGATACAGCATATAACTGTTTTGATCTTCTCTATAAAGTCTGCTTTTCTTTAAGGCGGTTAACAACTTAATAGATTCAGGAGAAGACAGGTGTCCTGAACTTAAAGCAGCCACCTGACCTTCAAGCATTTCATATAGATAAGTTACTTTAAATTCATTTTCAGAAATATGTAAAATATTATATGAATGATAGAGACCATCCTTTCTTTTATTTTCATCAATTGTACTATCAATAACAGAAAGGCATAAATCGCAGAACTCAATAATCATCCCGGCTGATATTTCTTGCTTGTCGCCGTTAAAGCCGTTCTTATAAATCTTCCTTCTATACTCTGAACCGGCAATACCTAATCGATCGACGATTGTTTTTCTTACTCTATTGTTGACTCCTCCATCACTAATTTTATTGATTTCAAATATCACGTTGTGTATGGTGTTAAAAAAATGTGCAATCTCACTTGAAAGATGAAACTTGTTCATTGAAATATCGCTCAATAAACTTTTAAGGAAGTTAACAAAGCGTCTGATATAAAATAAAGTAACCATTGAAATACCATAGCCAACTAATGCATTTTTTGCATCGTTCCATTCCGGTCGTTGAGTATTCATCCAGATACCGCCGCCTGGAATAAAGTTAGACATTTTTACTAAAAGCGTAAGAAGAAGTTTTTCCATTAAACTAACTTGCACCAATGAATAATCTCTCTTCTTAACAAGTTTAGCATCTGAGCCGTAAAGTTTCTCGTCTGCTATTAATTGTTCGTTTAGTTTATAATCAAACTCGATGGTATTTCGCGGGTCTTTAAGAATTTCCTGATAGTCTTTAATTCGATAAGGCACATTTGCGAAAGTGAAAAGCTCAGTCTCTAATAACCTTTCAAGCGAATCGGGGTTAAACTCTTTGGATAATTCCAGTAATTTCAGTAGGTAAATTATCTGATGGTCTCCCCAGTAGCCTATGTTAGCCCAGGGATTATGTGGTTCCTGTTCTTCCCAATCAAATCCATCCCTGAAAATACGATAGGGATTATAACCGTCTGCTGTTGAATTATTAAGAAACTTAGTAATCATTGACTCCAGGAATTTAGGATATGATAAAGCAAGAGCTTCCCAGTTTTGAAATATATCCCTCCAATTACCCTGATAATTAAGCACTTTATGATTATTTGAGTCCTTAATATCAATGGAAAATAAATTCCATGGTCTGCTCGGGTCGCCATGTCTTCTGCTGAATGTTAATGGCAAATATTCAAAAACTAATTTTGTAAAATGAGGATCGCGAATGCTGCTAACTGTACTTTTTAATTCTGAAATCGTTAGCTGATCTTCAAGATTTTTAAGGAAATTTTTGTGTGCCTCAAATACAAACGGGTTCGCTTTCTTCACAAATGAAACGAAATCATCTTTCTCAACATTGTAAGAATCATTAAAGATACCACCGCGCATAACATTGAATAGAACATTAGAAAAATGTCTTGCAGTATTTAATTTGTTTCCGGTAAGTTGTATGCCGTCTGACTGAGCAACAGTATTAGTAAGCAGTTGCTTGCTATCTTTAATATCATTCAGGACGAGTACATAAGCATTTTTTTGTTTTATTATCTTTAGAAGCGCAATCATATTTCCTGAATTCTGATTTATCTCTGCGATAAATGACCAACTCGCAGAACTATTGTGTTTGATCCTAAATCGTGAAATAATAAAAAAAGAGCCTCTAATACCACTTATGCTATTCTCCGGCTCAATGAAAATATTTTGTCTAAAGTTTGAAATCTGTTTAGAGCTTAACAAATATTTTTCTACATCAATTCCAGAAGACCAAACCGTTGCAGCTTTCAATGATTCTGCAGGTTGAGCTCTATCAGACGGAATAGAACTAAGGGAGAACACTCCTACACCGTACTTTGAGATCAGTTCACTTTTTTTGTATCCATCAATCAATGTGCTGAACTCATTTTGGAGCTTATGTGAAACACCTGATGGGAGAATATTCTGAATGCCGTCTAATAGTTCAACTGCTCTTTTGCTGTTTGATTCATTGAATATTTTGGAAGTTTTAACAAAACCATATTTCTCGCTGCAGGTCCAGCTATATTGAAATTTAAGTTTAAGGTCTTGATTTATTTCTTCAAATATTATTTCGGTACTTGAAATATTTTTATACAGATTCCTTGTGATTGAATAGAGGCCGCTATAATATTCAGAAAAGGGTTCCCACAAATAAAGTTTTCCATTATCAGCTGCTCGTATTATAGTTTTACTTCCGGTTATCTCATTAACATCATGAAGCACATCATCATTTGAGTATGGAAAAAGAGCATTATCGGAATTTTTTCTTCCGGCAGTAATTCCTCCTTTGCTGGAAATATATATCCAGTGATCAGTAGCACTAACAATGCTGATTAGAAAAGGCGGCATTTTATCATAGTTAGAAATCTTGTAAAATTTTTCATCATTTGTTTCAATGAATTCACCTTTTACAGATGTCTTATTAACTTTTAATCTTTGAGTCAGAATATGGATTTGTTTTTTCTTCATATTATAAATATAAACTTTAAAATTGAGAGCTTAAGATAATATGTTCCGGGGATATGAAGATAATTAAAATAAAAAAAACTGGTGTTCGCTTAATCGAACACCAGTTTGTAAATATTGAATTGTTATTTAATCAACATCATCTTTTTAACAGAGTTGAAATTACCAGTTGATAATGAATATGTATAAATGCCAGAAGGTAACTCTGAAGCATCAAAATTAACTTCAAATCTTCCTGAACTCATAAATTGGTTTATTACTGTAGCAACTTCCTGACCAAGCAAGTTGTATACCTTTAAGGTTACGTTACCTGCCTCAGGTAAGCTGAAACTTATCTTGGTAGATGGATTAAAGGGATTGGGATAATTTTGTTCCAGGGTGTAATCCGATGGAAAAGTATTTGGAATTTCTATTACATCTGATATTGTCGTTGAAAAGTAGATATTATCGAAATAAATAGTACCGTTTCCATCGAACTTAAACTGGAATACATCTGCAAGATTAACAGGGGCAAAATCCGTAAGCGGTATATCAACACTTACCCAGGTTTCGCTTGCTCCCGGTGGAACTAATGATACTCTTGCTTCAACAGGTCCTGGACTTATCAAAAATATACCCAGATCAGTGGAACTTGAATTCCAGAAATCAATATGCAAGTACTGCATACCAGCAGCAGTTAGATTTTGACTGCTTCCTAATTCAATTCCCTGGTAGTTTAAGTTAGTGTATTTCATAGTAGTATCTCCCTGAATTTGAAGAAAAGATACAGCAGTAGCTTGTCCCCAATTAGGGTTAAGGTTGGTTCCCGGAATATTATCATATACATCACTAAACACTGATATAACATTGCTTGCAGGGACGGTTGGTGAGGGTGCTGCAACCGTTGGAACGCCTACTAAAACTTCTTGAGAGAATGTAATATTATCGAAATAAATAATATTGTCCTGAGTACGTCCTGCCAAATCAAAATCAGGGAATATTACAATTTGATCTAATTGACCTTCAGATGGAGGAGGATTTAGAAAACCGGCAAAGTTAAAAGTGAGCTCTTCCCACTGATTAACAAGAGTATTAGGCACTTTGATTTCACCTTGTGACCAGCCGTTTGCTGATACTAATTTAATACCCACATCACTGATAACAGATTTCCATACCATAATTTTTATTGTAGAATTAGTTGCATCCAATACAAATGGTCCCAGGTCTGTTGTACCGTGTAATGATTCACAACCAGCCCAGGGATTACCTGCTTGCAGAGCAGTAAACTTTGCAACTGTAGCAGAGGTATTGATTCCGGATGCATCCGGATTTGGAATAATGTCAAGTGGTGGGTTAGTATCATTTTCAAACACTGTCCAAGTCCATCCTGCACCAAACCCGCCTGTTTCAAAATCAATTGGTTGATTTTGCCCTGATACTATTCCATTTATTGACATAACAAATAGAATAGCTAACAAATAAATTATTTTATTTTTCATTTTTTTCTCCTGAAAATATCTGGTTACTGAAATTCAAAATTATTATCAAAAGCTGGAGAATAATTCATCTCCCCTCAGCTGTTGAATTTGTACTAAGTCTTACTTAAGTAAGATCATCTTTTTTACATCACTAAAGGAATATCCATCATTGCTGATGGCTTCAATTTTATAGAAATAGACTCCACTATTGAACCCAGCTGCGTCAAAGTTATGAGTATGAACTCCTGCAGTAAGATCCTGGTTAATCAGCGTTACAATTTCTTGACCAAGCACATCAAATACCTTTAAACTAACCATCGCATCTGAAGCAAGTGAAAATGTAATCTTTGTGCTTGGATTAAATGGATTTGGATAATTTTGATCCAATGAAAATACACTTGGTCCGACGATATCTACTTCGACTGAATTAGTGTATTCGAAAGTTCCATCAAAATCCATTTGTTTTAATCTGTATGAGTAATTGCCTGTTTGAAGGTCAACATCTGTAAAAGAATAAGTTATTGGTTCAGTCGTTGTTCCGAAACCAGATACAAAACCAATTGTTTCATATTCATCATCAATTTTTCTTTCAATAGAGAATCCACTGTTATTATTCTCTGTAGCTGTTTTCCAAATCAACTGCACATCATTACCAATAACGGATGCTGTAAATGAAGTTAACTCTACAGGAATTATTCCATTCCAGAAATAAATATTATCAAGATAAATAACTCCGTTACCATCAAATTTAAGCTGGAATACATCTGCCAGATTGACCGGAGCAAAAGTAGTTAAAGGAATATCAACAGGTACCCAGGTTTCACTTGCTCCTGGTGGAACTAATGCTACTCTCGTTTCAACAGGTCCCGGACTAATCAAATATACACCCAGATCAGTTGAGCTTGCATTCCAGAAATCCAAATGTAAGTATATCATTCCGGCAGCGGTTAGATTTTGGTTACTGCCTAATTGAATTCCCTGGTAGTTCAAATTTCCATAACGCATTGTAGTATCACCCTGAATTAACGGAAAAGTAACCACCGTTGATTGGCCCCAAAATGGGTTTAGATCTGTTCCGGGTATATCGTCATAAACATCGCTGAATACCGAAATAACGTTGCCGGACGGAACTATTGGGTTTGGTGCATGTACAGTTGGTTCTGGTAGTGTTGTTATCACACCATCAGGAACCTGAATATTATCCAGGTAGATAATATTATCTTGAGTTCTTGCCTGAAAGTCAGGGATAATCACAAGCCGACTATATGTATTCCCTATTGCTGCTGAAAAGTCGAATGTTATTTCTTCCCATTGATTGATAACAGTATTAGCGCTAACAAGTTCAATGGCAGGACTGGTACCTTCAACTTTAAAGTGAACAGGGCTTATTTCTGGTTTATAAACCATAATTTTTATTAATGCGTTAGTTGCATCGAAAGTAAACTGTCCATCATCATCAGTAAAAAATAGTGCCCAGGGATTTCCCGTTTGTCTTGCTGTAAATTTTGCAACTGCTGGCGATGTGTTAATTCCACCGCTTACAGGGTTTGCAATAAATTCAAGTGGCGGATTGTCAGCATTATCCGATACTGTCCAATCCCAATTCGCACCAACTCCACCCGGCTCAAAATCAATCGTATGTGTGGGCTGGGCAAATACAACATTGCTAATCGCAAGAAAAAATATCATTGCGAATACTTGAAATAGTTGTTTTTTCATTTTTTCCTCCTGGAAAGTAATTAAGTATAGTTATTTAATTGTGACTTTGTCATAATGCTCTAATTTCATAGTGATCATCGCTTCTCAGTTTCATACGCCTTCAGGAAGTTTTGAAAAGATACTTTTGGTGTACGGTTTTCATAAAAAACACCCCAATGTTTTTCAATTTCATTAGGACTTGAATTTTCACCGCCACCTTTCCAGGGTTCATCAAAAGCTTCAAAGAGAAATGTTGTTACTTGATTTTTATCAATCCAACTGGATAATTCTAAAAGAAAATTTTCCTGTGCTGCATAACTAACTTCTCCTTTTATCAATGAGCCTTGCTGTCCGTCACCGGTTTTAGTCGAATCATATTTTGTAGCCCAACCAATTTCACCTAAAACAATTGTCTTATCAGAGTGATATCTTTTAATCTCATTAAAGAAAATGTTGCTCATCCACTTTATTGAATTATCCAGAGTTTGCCCATTCCAGAGTGGATAAATATGAACTACAATAAAATCCACTTCAGCCGCTACAGATTTGCTTACAGGCTTATTCCAAAAATTATAGTCATCTGCAGTAGTAACAGGTACGCTTGTATTATTTCTAATTGTTCTTATGTAACGGATCAGATCATCAATATCCATTTTATGAGCTGACCAGAATACTTGTGTTTCATTTCCAACATTTATTGCTGAAATAATTTCGGAGTATTCATTCGCTAATCTTATTGCTTTCAATGTTTCCTTAACATTATCACTTTTTCTCTTAGGATTTTCTTTTTCATCTTCTAACCAAACTCCAAGCATTACTTTGACCGGCAAATTATTTTTTCTGATAACTTTCAATATTCTTTCTGAGTCTTTATCTGAGCCATAAACTCTTATCATATTCCAGTGATTAAGTATAATTTCCAGGTCCTCAAGAATTTGCGCTTCACTGGGACCCTTAATACCAGGAGCCTGACCTTTACGGTAACAGCCATAAGAGATTGCTTTTCCAATCCACTTTCCATTGAAGTAGGGATCAAATTCCCTTGTTATAAACGGATTCTGGCGCTCAGCATTTAATTCTTTTTCCAGAGCTTGTTGTGTTATTTCCATTGAATCTGTTTTTTGTTCTTTCTGTTTTTCTTCCGCAACCTCAGGTCTCTGAGTTTGACAATTAAGAAGCATTAAAAATATTAGGCTGACACAAAAAATTATTAGTTTCATTTTTATCAATTAGTAAATAGTAACTTATTTTCATCAAGGCAGCTTACTCACAGATACATATTCTATTTTAAAATATTGATTATCGATTGCATCTTTACCTTCACCAAGTATGTAATCTTTACAATTGTTCAATGAATTATCTGATTCGTCAAATTCATCTCCCGCCCACTTACCGCAAAGAGTTATGTTGAATATTATTTTAAGATTAGCAAATTCGCATTTGTTTGCATCATTACAGCTTTCACACTGCCAATCTTTGTGGTTTACTTCATCGCATTGAATACTCGTCTCTAAAAATCTAACGTGATTCTTGAGAAATGATTCACTCCAGTACTCGGGCCTAGGCGATTTACTTAGAGGACCGCCATCTAATCTGACATCATAGTCAGGTTCCCAGTAGTAAAAACGAAAAGAATTGTTTTCCCATAAACAAGCAAAAGTACCTTCGGGTGAATCAACCTTATATGATTTACCGCTGCAACCGGAATTTGGATCCGTAGCAGTTGCATTTGCACAATTAATTATAATGCCATCATCATTCCATTCTGAGTCACACATTTGCGGACACGTGTGGATAGTATTATGGATAATATTATCACCATTGATCGTTTCGATGATATCAACTTCGCCTGCAGCAGGCCAATCTGTGCAGTTAACAGGGCTTGGAGTATTATAGAATTCTCCGGTACCGGAATATTTATCAAGAAATTCATCCGACAGAGATTGAATACTTTCTTTGTAGAGCCATTCATCCTGTCTGCTTCCGTTTAACCACCAAGCAGGCCAAACAGCTTTTTCAGATGGAAATTTTCCTTTGAAAACAAATAATATTTTTTGAACATCATCGTTTAGATTGTAGTAAGGTTTTGATGTAAAACGGAAAGAGTCAAATCCTAAAGAATCATTTCTGTTTTTGATATAACCATAAAGACCATTGTACTCTGATAGTTTTATCATATCATCATTTACCCATTTAACACGATCATAAATTACATCACCTTGTGTGGGATCATTATGTGGAAAGGTTGTAAAGAAATATTTTTCAACTTCTGAGAAATCATATTGTTGATTTTCAAAATCCAAATAGAAAAAGTGATTCTCGTAATTAACTGAGTTAATGCTTTGGGCAACACACACTCCACCAGCCAAGGATTGAATTGTAAATAAAACTAAAAGTATGTTGGCATAATTAATCATCATCTATAAATTCCAATCAAAGTTGAATGCGAACTGTCTGAACAGAATTAGGAACCATTTTTATAATTGCATACTGATCATCTATTTGGAGGCTAAACTCCAAAGGCTCTTTTGTTGTATTTAATAATTGCACTGTAAGAAGATTTGAATCATTTATCGTTGCACAGGTATGCAATGCATCACTATCTAACCCGCTTAAAGTTTTTTCAGTTTGTACTGCTTTATCACCCGGTCTTATTGTTCTGCTGAATTGTGTAAGAATATAGTAGATAGGAGTATAATAGACATGTTTGCTTTCTGTATCTATCATTATAGGTGCGCCACAAAAATTACCGACATGATTTGGTCCACCTCTTTGATCTAAAACAACATTCCAATCAATCCAGCCCTTTAACCAATGATCAATACTTACAATTATGTTTCTGGCGTATCTGTGAACCGGAGTGTATATTGGATGGTCTTCCATTATGACAGCTTTCCATGTTGCAGAGTAAGCCCAATCTGTTGCATTCTCATTCCACCAGAACACATCATTGTCAAACCATTCTGTTTCTTTAAAGCGATGCGGATCTAAAATACCGCCAGGTGCATCTTTGCCTAAATCATCAATGCATCCTTCAGAGTGTAAAATGGCGTGATCAGGAAATTTTGCATTAACTCTTTCAAAAACATCTTCATAAACTTTGTTTGTGCTTTCGTACCAGTGCACAGCCGAACCATACACATATTTTGCAGTTTCCTTATCACCCAATATCACATCTGCCCAGTGCTCTAACCCATCTCTGTTTTGATCATAGATGAGAAGTTTCACATCTTCAAATCCATTCTCAGTTAATTTTGGCCCCAGATATTTTTTAATAAACTGATTTTGCGATTCGGGAGTAAAATGCATGCTTTCCCACTGCCCATTATTACCATGCGGCTCATTGACAGGAGTGATTCCCCAAATTTTAACTCCTTCAGAGTTATACTCCTTTAAATACCTTATTAAATAATCTGCATAAGTTTCTTCGTATTCAGGTTTAAGTTTACCTCCGGTGCCTTGATGATTATTTTCCGGTGTTCCTTTAATGAACCAATCTTTAATATCCTTCATCCATGATGGCGCAGTCCATGCAGAAGCAACAATTCTTAGTTCATTATCTTTTTGCTGATTTTTAATTTCAAGCGCTTCTTCTATCATCGGCAGCAGATCATAAGTTGGATCTTTTATCCCGGGATATTTCTTAGGATCGAATCCTTCTTTATCAGGAGCAATAGTGAAACTTTTTAATTCTGTATCACCTGCTTTATCAAGGTAAGAATACTTCCCTTCGACACAAAAATCACAGGAGCCAATATGAGTTCTGGTAAGAGAAAAATTTGCACCTTTATCACTAAAAATTTTCTCCATTACTTCTGCGCGTTTTTCCTTATCCAGATGTGCTAACACAAATGCAGAAGCCTCTGTAAAGGATGAGCCTATTCCATCTATTTCTTGCCTGGTAATTGAAGGTTTAATTTTAATAATAGTTCCTTCAAAAGCTTCACCTTCAATAAAAGTTATACTTTGCTTCTCAGCAATTTTATCTCCTGCTTCTGAAGTAACAAGATTTTCTTTTGTAACAAGAATTTTTTTATCCTGATCACACGAAATAAAAACAGCACCAGCAAACAAAACTGCAGGCAGAATGAATAATATTTTTAACATAACCTGTATCTCCAAAAGATTCTCAACTATTAATATTTCCGAACTTCAGAATTCCGCCTTTATCCCACAAACCCCAGTAAGCTCCAACATCACCTTCTTTTTCTATCTTCCAGGTTTCATCAAAACTTGAAAAATAGAATACATCAATGTTTTCCTGATTTGCCCATGAAAAAGTATTGATGAAGTAGCGAAGGGCATTTTCATATGATGGAACGGCATTACGATCGGGGGTACCTAAGTTTGGCCATCCTGTTTCGCTGATAATTACTTTTTTACCCTTTGCAGCAGAAACCGCCTGGTAATACATGTTTTTTAAGTAAGCCAAAGAATGTTCTAATGGATAACCTTCCCAGAAGGGATAACAATTTGCAAGGATCACATCACATACGTTGCAAATAAGGGGATGGTTTACAAATTCAAAATACGCATCAACATAACCTACAGGAACATTGGTAATTTTCTGTTTGACTTTTTGAATATACTTGATTATTTCATCTTCAGTAAGATCACCGCGAAGCAGTACTTCGTTACCAACAGCAATTATATCAGCGTAACCATCTCTGGCTACTTTAATTATACTTTCAATTTCTGCTTCATTTTTTTCTTTATTGTTTCCAAGCCACGCTCCTACAAGTGTTTTTATGCCATGCTTATGGGCGATTTTTGGAATAAGCTCATTACCATCAACACAGGAAAATGATCTTACCCACTTAACGTAGGGTTTGATAATTTTCATTCTTGTTTCTATTTGTTCTTCGGAAATAATAGAACCCGGACTTTGATTTTCTAAATAAGCACTGAAAGAAATGCCGTGAATACCTTGCTTTAATATTTTCAAAAAAGCTGATTCAAGATCGGCTTTACTTAAGTCCGAAATATCAATACCGCTTAATACGCTGTGTTTAGATCCGCTTCGTGACAATTTATCCTCTGCTTAAATATTATGAATAACTAAAACCGGAAGTTTAGATCTGTGTAGTACTCTGTTAACAGTACTTCCAATTGTATGATCTTCTAAAGCGGTTTTTCCTTTAAAACCCATTACTATCAGATCACATTCTTTTTCCTCAGCAACATTCAATATTATCTTAACAGGATTTCCTCGCTCTACAAGAATGTCGATATCTTTTACACAATCCTTGCCAAATGCATCTGTGATCTTCTTTACTATCTTTTTTCGGGTATTAGTCGTAAAATCTTTTGCTTCAGTAAATTTTTTATCAATACTGGGTAATCTTTCGAGTCCAACATCAAATGTTAAAAGATCTATTAGCTCTGTATTGAGAACATATAGAAAAGTGAGTTTAGCCTTATATTGCTTTGCAATCCCCAATGCATGACTAAAGACTTCTTTCCAGGTTTCAGAAAATTCTGTTGTGTATAGAATGTGCTTATATGTTATTTCAGTTACTTGCATTATTGCTCCAAAACTTTTAATCTCAAAAAAATTATACCCGTTTTCAGAGGATCACATCACTAAATATTTTTCCAAAATATTTTCATAACCCCAGGCTCTTAATTGTCTTGACCAGCCGCCAAGATTTTCAATTGTTACAGGTATAGTTTTTAATCTTATTATTTCTTTTACTTTTTTATTCAAATAAATTTTATCTATTACTGTTTGAACAGATACTTCCCCCCACATAAAGGTTGGCTGACCTAATAATACCTGCACGTAATTCTTTTTGATATATTCGAGTTGCATAGGAAGTGCATCAACAGCTACGATTTTTATTTTGCCGGGATCAATAATGTCTTTTAATTTTTCTCCGAAGAATGCCCAACTTCCGACCATGGCCCAGCCCTTAATGTCAGGATTTTGCTTCATTACCTCATTCATCACTGCAATAGCATCTGCTTCAGTTTCAGGATGAAAATATGTTCCGACAATCGTTATATCAGGATAGTCAGCAGCAGCTGTCAAAATTCCTTTAACTCTTTCCTGAAGATTATTCGCCATCTTGTTACCACCCAGAATTGCGATTTTGCTCTTGCTATCAATCAGTCCTGCTAATTCATTCATTAAAGTTTTACCCATTTCAAAATCATCAGGACCGTAAAAAGCAAATCGTTTTGAATTAGGAGCGTCACTGTCAAAAGTCATTACCTCTACACCATTATCAACAGCGTAATTGATTGCTTGTGTAAGTGTATCTTCATCAGAGCAGGAAACAATTATAGCTCTTGTACCATTTTTTACTACATTACGTATTATTTCAGCCTGCTCAGAAGCGCTTTCATTTTCAGGAGTCTGCCAATCAATAATTACTTTTAGCTTGCTGTACTTTTCAGTGAGTGCTTCTGCTGTTTTAATTGCCCCTGTTTTTGCCGATAAGAATACCGGATTTGATGAACTCTTTGCTATCATTGTGATGACAATTGCTTCTTTATCGTTTATGCCTTCACTATCCGCATCAGAATCACCGCAGCCGGATATTACTGCCATTAATGCAGTTAAGAGTAAAGCTGATAGCTGTTTTACTATTCTTGTCTTAATTAAAAATCTTTCTTTCATCTTATTTCCTAAAAGTAATATCAAGTACTCGGTGCAATTTTTTCAGTATTAACTAATTTACTTCGACGCTTTTCTAATTCGCTTCTTATTTCATAAGATCTTTCTTCAGTTATTTTAAAGGAGGCAACGGAGTAAATTGCGATCAGTGCACCAACCGCAGGAATACCAACATCAACAACTCTCATCCAGAAAAAAGTGCTCGAAGTTTGAGCGCCGCCAAAATCAACAACGAAACCGGTACCATTTAACAGAAAACCTGATAGACCGAATGCGAGAGCCATTCCGAGCTTTACCATCCACCAGTATATCGATCCAAACATACCTTCACGTCTTTCACCGGTTTCCAGTTCATCAAGGTCACATACATCTGCAATCATTGATCCCATTAACGTAAACAGTGCACCCATTCCAACTGCTATAAACGGTGCAGGAATAACCACTATCCACGGAACCATTGGATTATAACAAAACCATTTCAAAAGGCTGCCAAACAACATTATAGATGTAGCGATGATGAATGTTTTTCTTTTACCAATCCTTGATGAAATCCAGGTAACTCCTGCGATTGCTGCTAACGTTGAAATTGTTGTAACTGTTCCAAACAAACCCATGTAGGTAGCACCCATACTTTTATCGCCGCCGCATACATAAAATATTGTAATGTAAGAACTGAATGCTCCGACCAGCATAATTCCGTTAAACAGGAAAAATGTACCAGCACACAGTTTAAGAAATTCAATACGCTTTATAGTTATCAGTAATCCTTTAAAGAAAAGAGCAACATTCTTTTTTAAGCCTTCCACAAATTTGTTTTTTATTTTTACTTCCTTGTCCTTTCCAACAAAACGCTCTTTAGTAAATATTGCAGGCATGATCCCAACCACTGCAACAAAAACACCTATTATAATCGCAAGAGTACGGGCACCTTGAACCGAGTCAGAGAAGAATCTGTCATTTTCCATAAATGCGTAGAACCATGGAAGTGTTATCCACGCGAACTGTCCCATAAAATTCATAACACCCATCAAGCGTGTTCGTTCGTGATAATCTGAGGTAAGCTCGTAACCCAGGGCAACCCATGGCGTTGCAAACATTGTATAGAATAAATAGAAGATGATTGAGCCGATAAGAAAGAACCAGAAATAAAACATCTCGCTGTAGCCTTCAGGAAGCTGCCACATTAAGGCAAATACCAGTCCGACAAAGATTGCACCTATAAAAATATATGGTCTGCGCCTGCCGTATTTTGAACGGGTATTATCCGAAATGTATCCCATTACAGGATCTGTTAATGCGTCAGTCAATCGAGGTATAGCTTGAAGTGTACCAACAAGAGCGGGATTTATTCCGAGACCCACATTCAATACAATGGACATATATCCGATTGCACCGCCAAGCAGGTTATTTACAATTGATCCAAGTCCGTAAGCAAACTTTTGACCGTTTGGTATTTTATCTTTAGGCGCTGTTTTATGAATTTCTTTACTGCTCATTAACTTTCCTATTTTCCAATTGAAGTTGAAAAGCCAGGTTTAGATTTATAATATTTTAAAATTTTAAGCATTACTATTATTGAATAAATAGACCTTATTGTTCTTTATATACTCTTACATAATCAATCACCATAGCTTGCGGAAAAGGAGTCTGGCTTGTAGGGAAGCCGACATAGTTACCACCAACTGCAACATTAAGAATTATAAAGAAAGGTTTATCAAACACCCATTCACCGGGTAAATCTTCAGGTTTAATTTCCTGATAGAGAACATCATCCACATAAAATCGTATGTAATCTTGAGCCCATTCAACAGCAAAGAGATGGAAATCAACATCAAATCTATTGTTTTCAAGACCAAAGCTTTTTGAAATGCCGCCACCACCCGAATAACCCGGACCGTGAATAGTTGCATGTATAAGATTGGGTTGTTGACCGCGGTATTCCATAATATCTATTTCACCAGATTGAGGCCATCCAACAGTTTCAACATCAGAACCAAGAAGCCAGAATGCAGGCCATATTCCAGGACCCCAGGGCATTTTAATCCTTGCTTCAAATCTGCCGTAAGTTTGTTCAAATAATCCTTGAGTTTTTATTCTTGCTGATGTGAAGGGCTGACCACCAAAAGATTCTCTTCTGGCTGTAACTAGTAAATTACCTGTTCCATCAAGTGATACATTCTCTTGACGGTCAGTGTAATACTGCAATTCCTGATTCCCCCAACCATTAGCACCTGTTCCAATATCAAAAGTCCATTTTGCTGGATCAATAATCTGACCGGCAGGTCCATCAAATTCATCCTGCCATACAAGCTGCCAATTTGGAACTTCCGGGTCAAGTGGATTGTCACATGAAGGAACGAATAAAAGTATAACCAATAAAATTATTAGTGGAAAAAAGTTTTTGTTATGGGCTTTCATAATTTCTCCTGTCACTTCTGTTTTCATTAAAAAATTTATTCTTTATTTCAATACAGCCGGAACTGAATTCTCTCTTAATATTTTTGGATCGATAAAAGCTTGCTCAATTGCCATAGTTGCTGCACCAATGGCGATTCCTTTAGAACCGAGAGTACTTGTAACCAATTTAGTTTTAGTAACACTGCTAACAAGAGCACACAAATCTATTTTTTCCTGAATAGGATTAATAACTAACTCTCCGAGCCGTGATAAACTTCCACCGATTATGATCATATCCGGATTCATTAAATTAACAAGACTTGTTATTGCACTGGTTAAATAGGTTGTTGCTTCATTAACTATTTGTATAGCCAATGGATCTCCATCTAATGCAGCATTTTCGATATCGATAATAGTTGGGCTTCCATTCAATAAATGACTATCAGGATATAGGTTTGAAAGTGTTCCGATTCTTTCTTTAAGAGCCCATGCAGAAATAACAGTTGCCAGGCATCCTCTCAATCCGCAGCCGCATAATCTTCCATTCGGATCTATGGGCATATGGCTCATTTCGCCCGCGATACCCTTAGAGCCGCGATAAAGTTTTCCACCAAAAATGTAACCGGCTCCAACTCCGCTAGATATTTTAATATAAATAAGATCATTTACATTCTTGCCTGCACCCCACCAATTTTCAGCTAAGGCACCAAGGTTAGCATCATTATCCAGATAGACTGGGACACCATATTTTTCACGCAATCTTTCCAATCCACTTTTACCATGCCAGGCTGGAATTATTGTTTCTGATAAATACTCAGGGTGGATTGGGTCAACGGGACTTGGCACAGATACTCCTATACTCAAAAGCATATTAGGACCATGCTTCATGGTTGATAGACATTCATTACAAAGTTCATCTATTACGTTAAAAGTACCTTCAGCATCTTCCCTTACCGGGAAATTCCTCTCTTTCCAGAGGAGTAACTTACCGCGTAAATTAGTCATAGCTACCGAAACGTGAGTTGCGCCTATATCAATACCAAGAATCACTTTTGCATCATCCTGAAACTGAAGTAAGATTGGTTTTCTGCCGCCGCTGGATTTACCAATTCCGACTTCGGCAACCAATCCGGTTGGTAATATTTCTTTAATTATTTCCGTAACTGTTGAACGTGATAAATCTAACTGGCGCGAAATCTCAGCTCTTGAAATTTGATGTTCACGCCAGATTAATCTAAGAACGGAATCCTTTAACAAAAGAGGATTATGTTGATCTATTTTATTTTCCGCTGTGCTGTTTATTCTATGCATACTTCTTTAAGAATTCTAATTATAAATTCAGTTATTTATGAAACATTATGTTGTCTACATAAACAGTATTGGGGTCACCTGAAATAATCAACTGAGCTAAATGACCCTTTGTTGTCAACCCTGTAAAATTTGTTATTGGAATATCAAACCTGATCCAGTTTCCTGTTTGCAATGCAGGAGTTGAGTTTGCATTAAATGTAAGTTCGTGCTCTGTATCATCTCCACCGCCAAAAGCACCATCAGCTCCGAAATCAACAAGTTTGATTCTGAAAACGGCTGGAAGCGCTGTTGGATCTGGCGTCCAGATGTCCATATAAAAATGTGTCATTGAAGTTGCATCAATAGTTTGGCCGATAAATTCAATTCCAACAAATACCAAATTTGTGTATAACTTAGTATCATTTCCTGCTATTTGAACATCTGCTACATCTGCCTGATCCCAAACTGCAGACCAGGTATCAACCGGTACATTAGTGTATGCATTGCTGAATAGTGAAATTACATCACTCGCAGGAAAAGTTGGTGTTGGTGCTGGTGTTGTTGGTACTGCAGGTGTGGTTCCACCTGAACTATAGAAATAAACATTATCTACAAATACAGTATTAGGATCACCTGAAATAACCAGCTGTGCCAAATTCTTTCTGGTAGTTAGTCCGGTAAAGGCTGACAAAGGAATATCCAACTGAACCCATTGCCTTGTCGCCAGTGCAGGATTAGAGTTGGCAGTAAAAGTGAGTTCGTGAGAAACATCATCTCCGCCTCCGAAAACCCCATCTGCACCAAAATCAACTAACAATACTTTAAATGCTGCCGGAGGTGCTGTTGGATCCGGTGTCCAGATATCCATATGAAAATGTGTCATCTGGGTTGCATCAATAGTCTGAGATGCAAACTCTATACCGTTAAAATTAAGATTTGTATAAAGTTTTACATCATCACCATTAATTTGAAGTTCCTGTAATACGGCAGTCGAGAATAACCAACCCGTTGCCCAGGTATCAACAGGTACATTTGTATATGCATTACTGAATAACGATATAACATTTTCTGCAGGAACGATTGGAACCGGTGCTCGAGGTGGTAATTCAGCTGTATTTACAGTTATAGAACCTGCTGCGGTCTTATCTCCAAATTTTGCCGTTACTGTAGCAGAACCCATTCCAACAATAGATATCTGCCCATTGTCATTAACTGTAGCTACTGATTCATTAGAAGATAAATAATTAAAATAATTTGGCGCTACGTTCACCCGTTGATCGGTACCATAGGGCATATTAAATAATACATAAGTGTCACCTATTGTGAGTGTTTGACCAATAAATGCAGTTATATTTTGATTTTGCTCATTTAGTATTACAGGTCTTGGATGTGCAATAGTGCCGAGTTTTTCAAATTTAACTTCGTCAAACCAAATGGTGTAACCTTTACCATCCTCAGGTCCTTCAGAATAGAAAAACATTCCACGTTCTGATTTCCATCGGGATTGTTCGGGTATTGGTATATAGTATTTTTTCCAGTTAGTGTTTACGGCTAAACCAGTTATGGTGGTTTCATTTCTGGATAAACCAAGATCATTGCCAATTCCTACTATATCAATATTTGCAGGCTGACTGGCTTTAGCCCAGAATGTTAAAGCATCGTAGCCCGAAAGATCTCTTCCAACATCTGTGAAATAAACTCCTCCGGCATAAGCTCCCAAAGGATCTTCAAAATCCGGAACTTCTATTCGCATTGAAGATGTTCCATTGTACTTTACTTCTTTATCAACATCGAAGGCAGTAACCTTTGAGCCTCCGAAAGCAGCATAATTAAGACCGCTACTAAATCCGTCAATGAATACTTCAGGTAAATCGGGATATGCTGCAGGTTCTAAAAGATCGGGATCTCTTTCACAACCAGTAAGCAGCAATACAGATATTATAATGAAAAAAAATGTTGTTTGATATAAATTATATTTCTTTATCATTGGTAACTCCAATAAATATTTAAATTACATGCCAAAATTAAAATGCAGGTATGTTCTTATTTCCCACTCATTGCCGTCTGCATAACCGGGAACCGTAGGATCACAAACAGGTACGCCTAATACATTAAGATTTTTTATTGGACAGTAACGCGGTGAGTATTGATCCAGTGAGCGCCAGGTGCCGCGAATTCCTAATCTTGTTTGTGGTAAATCAAACCATTCAGGCAATTCTAAATTAATCGATACATCTGCAATCAATTGAAGTGGGTAGGTTAAGTTAAAATCTCTGTGATAATCATAAGGACCCCAATCGTTAACTTTTATCTGTGTTATTACTTTAAATTGATTCATTACAAAACGAATATCACCACCATATCTATGAATAACTCTGTCATTACTACCGTTGGCTTGACCCAGTCCTCCATAAAGATTAGCTATTAATCCAAAATCAGGACTCAACTTAGAAACAATACGTGAATGGACTTCCCACAGATCGCGAGCCGGAGGAGCGCCAGGAAAGGCAAAAACTGTTCTGCCATCAGCTAGAATACCTATTGAAGCATCCCTTGTTGTGGGATGATGTCTGAAAACATATCCGGCACTAATTGCAAATTTTGCATCTTCTCTTTCATCACTATCCCAGGCATACATCCAGGTTGCCGGGGTAGGGTCATAAGTAATTAATAGTTCACCAGCTGTAGTTTCCCGATTTCCTCTTACTGCAAAAGGATCAGATAAAATATTTCTTGGTCTACCGGGAGCCGGAACGGTGTTTGGGATAGGCCCTTCAATTGGTTTCTGCCACATGAAATTTGGTGCTATTTGAATATCACCAAAAATTACAGCTAGACCTGTAAGTACACTGTATTGATTTCCCAAACCGCTGTTTTTCAATCTCCAACCTGTAAATGTAAGAGTTTGATTGACCCCTCCATCAGCAACTAATCCCTGTGCTGAACCTTCAGCATACCAATTCCATCTTCCACTTTGAAGTGTGAATTTAACCTTTCCACCAAATGCATCAGAATCTTTTATTTGATCCTGAAGAATTCTATAATTGTCCTCATCACCAGCAGCTATTTGAAATGTCTCTCCTTTTTTTGTACTGCCGGACCAGATACCGCCCACTTCCATTCCGAAGACACCATATTTAGCAGCAAGGTGTAATGTTGCTCTTCTTGTTGGTGGAAGAGGAACTGCAAAAGAACTTACTGCCTCACCTTGTTCATCAAGATCTTCATGAAAAATTCCTGTAATTTTTAGCAGACCAAGACTTCTGCTGTATTTCAACAATACTGCAGGATTAGCTCCCCACCAAAGTTCCGGACCAAAAGCAACTTTCAATCCTTCAAGCTGTTTTTTGCCTGCAATCTCAAACCCGAACGGTGCATTGGCATTGTATATATCTATATTTGGCCCATAATTAGCTTCGGGATAAAGACCAAAAAAATCACCTTCGTAACCCCAATGGTAATGACCGGTTCTATAAAAAGCGTCCAGATTAAACAAGGTTTGATCCCACGAAACACTTGCACTGTAAACTTTTATTCTATCTATACTTTGAAGAGTAAGTTGATCGTCTGGTGTTAATACAGTTTTAGGACGCCCTCTATTTTCATAAAATATTTCATCAATTGGATTAGTCGGAACATTTCCCAAAACATTTATGGCAACCTTGCCAATTATATTTGCAACAGGTTGAGATTCTAACTGAGCATAGAAAGATTGCTTATGATCAAAACCTAAAAACGCCGGGTATTGAGATCCCATATCTGTTCTTTTAGTTGGAGTGGTTATCTTATCCCCTCCGGTGCCATATGTCTCGAGTTCAAAGCGTAAACCACTTAAACGTACGGCACTAAATTGAGAGGTTTGTAAAGCTGCTTTGTCCCCTCTGGCTTTTAATAGATAAACCATCGGATCCAGCTGATCAATCATTTTTTCAATATAATATGCATCCATCTTGCCATCTAAAGGATTTATTTTATGTACATCCATTAGTGCATAGTAAGCAGACCGGGGAAATAATTCATAGTATCCGAATGCATCAGTAGGTCCTTTTGCACAGATACCAAACCACTCTTCATTCATATTGTTTTCACCCTCAACATAATCTTCCTCATAACCACCATTAGACCAGGATGCGTGTGTGTCGTGCACATCCAAATTACTTTCCTGCAAATACTTCCACCAGCCATCACTAAATTGGAAGGTCATACCTCCGAGTGAAATTCCCGTTTTACCATTGCCATAAGCATGCTGATATATTTCTTTCCAATTTCCAAGTTTATATCTTGTCTGCATCAATTGATCTTCACGCATTTCCAAAGCATTAAAAGCATCGGAACCAAATTCAGTAAATAATAATGGTGCATCTAACTCTTTCTTGACTCTATCAAACAGATCAGTAAAAGAAATACCTCTGTATGCGTTCACACCAAAGACATCCATATCAGTGACTTCTTCAGCAATGATGTCAAGAAATAGTAAATCCCCATTACAGATTGATACAGGATGGTTCTTATCAAATTTCTTGATCTCAAGAATTCCCTCATTAAAGAGCTTATACATATGTCTTGCTCTTACTGATTCCAGAGTTTCTCCTACAGGGATATCTTCTGTCTCAGCCCCACCCCAAAACAGACCATAATTATTTTCATTACCAAGAAGCCACATTAATAGTCCGGGTACATCTTTAAATTCTTCAGCTAATGAGTTCACTTCACTTAGTAGTACTTCTCTCGTTTTCGGATCAGCATAGTCAGTGTTTGGTATATAAACACCGTCTATAGTGACGCCATATCGTCCAAACGAATGATTCAAAACGGTGTAAATACCATAATTTTTGTAAATGTACTCGACCCATTTGGGTTGAATTCCTGTATAAACACGAATTACGTTCACACCCATATTACGAAGCAGAGACATTTCACTATGGAGAGCTCTTTTGATAAAATCATCAGACTTTGTCCAAAGACTGTATGTATAATTAGTCCCGATTGGAAAGTAATCCCAGTTCATTCCGTTTACTATAAAGTCTTTACCATTAACAACTAATTTGGCACCTTTTTCATCTTTTACAACTTTAACTTTATCTACCTGTGCGGCAGTAACTGAAAATAAAATTGAAAAGAAATAAATCAGGATAGTTAACCAATTGAATTTCCGTTGATTTAAGGCCATAAAAACCTCCTCAAAATGGTGTATATATTTGTTTCAAAATAGAATGACATTTAAAGTTCTTTTTAAAATTGAATTTGATAAGATTCATTTGCTCATTAGATTTTTTGGAAAAGAAGTTTTGAGATTGTTGGCAATGAACGTAATTAGGAGCATCCATTAGTTTATAGATGTTTAATCGCTTGGTCTGCGATATCTTGAAAATCATTTCGAATTTCCTAATTAGTTATAAGATTTTCTAACTTGAACTGAAACAATGGTATTTTATCTTTGATGATAAAAAACTTTGTTCGATTTCCGAACAAAGTTATATTAATTATTTGATTATGTCAAGTATTAAAAAAAATTCTCTAAATATTTTAGTAAATATTGTTTTACGCTGTTTTTTTGTAAAAGCTAAGCAGTTTAGAGAAATTGAAACATATTAGGTATTAAATGGTGCTGTTTGGGAGAATTCTAGGTTAATTAGAGAAATTATATTTCATTCTATTTTGAGGAAAATTTTTTAAATGGCTGTAGATTTCTTATGTATATAACATAGGTAGCAATCAGAAATATAAACGCTGCAAGAAAATAAATGTATTGTATATAAGTCTTTTCTTTTGCAACGAATTCCATTCCAATAAAAAAACATAGCAGAGCATTACCCATATTTAATATGACATTAAACAAATCATTTTTCTGACGCACTTTTCTGATTGCAGTTAAATTGGCAATAATCAGAATACCGGCCAAAACTACTATATAAAAATTACTGCTTTGATAAGCTGAATATATCGCAACAGCTAAAACAATAACTCCGAGTATATAAGGAAATCGTTTCATAAGAATTAACCTTCAATTACTTCTGTGATAAATTAGTGAATTCACACCTTTTTATCACTTGCCTGTATCAAATAAAATCGGTTTTCTATGCCGATTTTCATTCCTCAATCCATTAGATTTTATTATCTTGACACCAAAATTTTTATGAAATATCAATCAACAGAAGGAATAATTATGATTAAGAAATTTGTAATAACATTTGTTATCGCATTTGGATTTTTATTCTCAGAATCCGGTAAAGCCTGCACTAATTTTATCGTTACCAAAGGCGCAAGCACTGATGGTTCTGTAATGGTTACTTATACCGCCGACTCATTCGGGTTTTACGGTGAGCTTTACCACTTTCCTGCTGCGGTTTATCCTAACGGCGCTATGCTGGATATTTACGAATGGGATACGGGAAAATATCTTGGCAGCATTCCGCAAGCTTCAGTTACTTACAATGTTGTAGGAAATATGAACGAGCATCAGGTTGTAATAGGCGAAACTACCTTTGGCGGCAGAAAAGAACTTGTTGATCCGAAAGGAATAATTGATTACGGCAGTTTAATGTATATTGCTTTGCAAAGATCTAAAACCGCCCGTGAAGCAATTAAAGTGATGACAGACCTTGTAAATGAATTTGGTTATTACAGCTCAGGTGAATCTTTTTCAATTGCTGATGCAAATGAAGCATGGATTCTTGAAATGATAGGCAAAGGCGAGGGCAACAAAGGTGCTGTGTGGGTTGCTGTTAAAATTCCGGATGGTTACATTTCAGGACATGCCAATCACTCCCGTATTACTAATTTTCCGTTAAATGATCCTGAAAAAGCTTTATATGCTCCGGATGTAATTTCATTCGCTAGAGAAAAAGGATATTTCAGTGGTAAGGATTCAGAGTTCAGTTTTTCAGATACTTATGCCCCGATAGACTTTGGTAAGATAAGATTTTGCGATGCAAGAGTGTGGTCTCTTTTCAGAAGATGCAATTCTGAAATGGATAAATATATTTCCTACATTCGCGGAGAGAATCTTGATAGAATGCCTCTGTATATTAAGCCAGAAAGAAAATTATCTGTACACGATGTAATGCATCTCATGCGTGACCATTATCAGGGAACTGAATTAGATATGACAACCGGAGTTGCAGCTGGTCCTTATGAAATGCCATACAGAGCCAGACCATTGGTATGGGAATTTGAAGGTGAACAATTCTTTAATGAGCGACCGATTTCAACAGCGCAAACCGGATTTTCATTCGTGTCGCAAGCCCGATCTCATTTACCAAGAGAAGTTGGCGGTGTTCTTTGGTTTGGAGTAGATGATACATATTTCACTGTTTATACACCAATGTATGCTTCGATGACAAAAGCTCCCGCAAACTTTGCAAAAGGTGTTGGTTCATTATCCGAATTTACCTGGGATTCAGCATTCTGGGTATTCAATTTTGTTTCGAACTGGTCATATCCAAGATTCTCGGTTGTAATAGGTGATGTTCAAAGAGTGCAGAATGAGCTTGAAGGTAAATTCCTGGCTCAGCAGGAAACCATTGACGCAACAGCCCTGTCCCTGTTAAAAAATTCCCGCGGCGAAGCAATAATATATCTTACTGATTATTCAGTAGCTTCCGCTGAAAAGACTTATAAAACATGGAAAAAACTTGGTGAAGATCTTATCCTAAAACATATTGATGGTATCACTAAAGATGAATTCTATAAACCAAAAAATATTGGGTATCCAGAAGAATTTAAGCGAAAAATTGTTGAAGAATCAGGTGATAAGCTTAAAATGGTGGAAATTGTTACAGATAAAGAACTTGCCTATAATGAAAACCTTAATAAAGCTGATAAATATCTGAAGAATAAAAAATACTCGGAAGCTAAATCATATTATCAAAAAGCACTCGAATTGAAACCGGAAGAAAATTATCCAAGAACTAAAATAGAAAAGATTAAATCTATACTCACTTTGATTGATGAAGTACATTTGAGCACATTTTAATTAAATTATTTCGTTTATACTTACAGGGGTATCTATGGAAAGTAAAAAAGAAGAAACACTTTTTGAAAGTGAAATAAAAACTCTCGATAAAATCTATCTTGATATGTTAGAGGCTATCGAAAACATTCCAACCGGACAGGATTATGAGGTAATGAGATTATATGTTGATAATCTCTACGGTTTACTTAACAGAACAGTATCAAATGTAAAAGATGTTAAGAATGGCCTGCTGAAAGACAGAAAACTGATTCTGGAGACTTGGAATCCTCCGGCTTAATATTATAATCCGTCATCTCTTTACGGGATGGCGGTATTTTTTAATCTTAATATGATTGACATCTTTAAAGTTGCAATTTTTATGGCTGCAATTCTCATTATTATTCAGATGGTTCTATTACCTAATTTTAAAAATAAATTATAACTGGTTCGTTTTTTTACACTCTCTATTCTGATCAAAGTATTTTTCATCTTTCAGGCACATTTTTTTTGCTGCTGTTTTTAATTTTAGTTTATCAAAATTTAAAATAAAAAGTCCTTCAAAAAAATTTAATTGCTAGTTTCATTTAATTAAGCACGGCTTCGGGCTTTTCCCTGCTTTAATCTCCAACTTTTTAGTAATTTTGAAGCAATAATTTTTATGAATACGGAGTCATTTAATGGCAAATGAAGTTAAACTTGGCGATAAGCCTGACCTGCAGAAGGATTTTCCTGTTCCCGCTTTTGAAGAGTGGAAAAAGCAGGTTGAAAAAGATTTAAAAGGTGAATCATTCGATAAAAAACTTTTAACAAAAACCTATGAAGAAATTACTCTTCAACCTCTATACACATCAAACGATATAAAAGATCTTCGGCAAATCAATAATTTCCCAGGTTTTGAAAATTATCTTCGCGGCAAATCTGCTGCGGGATTTAATGGAACAGATTGGGAAATTTCTCAAGAGTACAATCTGGCTTTACCTGAAGATTTAAATGAAGCGTTAAGACATGATCTTCATCGTGGATTGAACTCAATAAATATTGTTTTAGATAATCCAACAATGCTCGGACTTGATGCTGATCAGTCAAAACCCGGCGAGGTCGGCAATGGCGGGCTTTCAATTTCAGGTGTTAGAAAAATGCAGGTGTTGTTTAAGGATATTGATCTTACCAATCAACCAATCAATATCAAGGGGGGTTTCTCCGCATTACCAATCACTTTACTATTTAAAGCTTATGCCGATGAAACAAGAACGAGCCTGATGAACATAAAGGGATCAATTACTTCTGATCCTTATGAGTATTTATTAAGAGAAGGAAAACTGCCGTATTCATTAAATCAGATTTTTGATGAAATGAAATTATCGACCGAGCTGATGATCAATTCAAACTCGCCTATTAAAACTATTGGAGTATCGGGCATACAATTTAATAATGCCGGTGCGAATGCTGTTCAGGAGCTGGCATTTGTTATTTCAACCGCTGTTGAATATTTAAATGAAATGTCTGAAGGCGGTTTAAATTTAAATGATGTGGTTAAAAGGATTAAGTTCACTTTCGGTGTCGGATCATTTTATTTTATGGAAGTTGCAAAACTCCGTGCGGCAAGAATGTTATGGAATAAAATACTTGAGGCTTACGGAGTAAAGGAAGAGAATAGAAAAATATTTATTCATGGAAAAACTTCGGAGTTTAATCAGACTTATTTTGATCCTTATGTAAATATGCTTCGTACAACAACGGAAGCTTTTTCAGCAATCGTCGGCGGAGCTGATTCAATTCATACAAATCCGTTTGATGAAACATTTAACGAATCAAGCAGTTTTTCAAGACGGATTGCACGCAACACACAAATTATTCTTAAAGAGGAATCTCATCTCGACCAGGTTATTGATCCCGCAGGCGGATCATATTTTGTTGAAAAACTTACTGATGATATTGCCAACTCAGTATGGAAATTATTCCAGACTGTTGAAGAAAAGGGTGGAATGCTGAAAGCAATTCAATTGAAATTTGTGCATGAAGAAATCAATAAAGTTGCAGAGGCAAAGAAAAAGGATTTTGCAAAACGTAAAGCCGTTCTTGTAGGAACAAATATGTATGCAAATCCAAAAGAAGAAATGATGGAGATAAAAAAGTCTGAACTTAATGCAATTTATAAAAAACGTGTTGAATACATTCAGAAGTACCGGGTAACTGGTAATAATGTAAAACAAACAGGCATCCTTGAAATGCTGCAGAAAATAGCAGACACGAATTCATATGCTATGATTGAAAATGCGGTTGACGCTTATTTAGACGGTGCTTCGCTTGGTGAAATTTCAAGATCAATTCGTTCTTCTGAAGATGCAGGAATTAAAGTAACTCCGCTTAAGCAGTTCCGCATAGCTGAAATGTTTGAGGAGGTTCGAATTGCATCTGAAAACTATAAGAAAAAAAACGGAAGCAAACCAAAAGTATTTCTTGCAACAATCGGTCCGCTAAAACAATTTAAAGCCCGTGCTGATTTTTCAAGAGCGTTTTTTGAAACCGGTGGATTTGAAATTGTTTATCCAAACGGATTTGATACGACAGATGAAGCCGTAAAATCTGCAGTCGATTCTAAAGCTCAGGCAGTAGTTATTTGCTCAACCGATGATACTTATCCGGAACTTGTTCCTGTAATTGTTAAGGGCATTAAAGAACAATCAAAAGATGTTGCTGTGATACTTGCCGGTTATCCTAATGATCAAATTCAAGAACATAAAAAATCCGGGATTGATGATTTTATTTATCTCGGAGCAGATGCGCATCAGATATTAAGTAATTTAATAAAGAAAATAAGTAAATAGAACACGGATGAGGCGGATTGGACGGATATTCACGGACCAGATCATTTAAATCAGTTTGATCCGTCAAATCAGTGTTCCACTGCTCTAAAAAATTTGAGAAAGTTATGAAACCAAATTTCAAAGAAATAAAACTTGATCTGAATTCTAAATCAATCTCTAAAAAAGAATGGGAAGAAAAGTTTAAACAGGAAACCGGAAAATCTGTAGAAGATTTTATCTGGGAAACAATGGAACAAATTTCGGTTAAACCTCTTTACACAAAATATGATATTAACAATCTTGACCATATAGATTATCTATCGGGTATTCCTCCTTTTCTGCGCGGACCATATTCAACAATGTTTGTTCAGCGTCCATGGACTGTAAGACAATATGCCGGATTTTCTACTGCCGAGGAAAGTAATGCTTTCTACCGGAGAAATCTTGCTGCAGGCCAAATGGGGCTTTCAGTTGCATTCGATCTTGCAACTCACCGCGGCTACGATTCAGATCATCCAAGAGTAATTGGTGATGTTGGCAAAGCCGGAGTTGCAATCGATTCAATTGCTGATATGAAAATACTATTTGATCAGATACCTCTTGATAAAATGTCTGTTTCGATGACGATGAACGGAGCTGTTCTCCCTGTACTCGCATTTTATATTGTTGCTGCAGAAGAACAAGGCGTAAAACACGAACAGCTTACCGGCACAATTCAGAATGATATTCTTAAAGAGTATATGGTTCGTAACACGTACATTTATCCACCTGAAATGTCAATGAAGATCATTGCTGATATTTTTAAGTTCACTGCGAAAAATATGCCTAAGTTCAACAGCATTTCTATATCCGGATATCATATGCAGGAAGCCGGTGCCACGGCTGATCTTGAAATGGCTTACACTCTTGCTGATGGTTTGGAATATGTTCGCACAGGAATTAAAGCCGGAATGGACATTGATGAATTTGCACCGCGTCTTTCATTTTTCTGGGCACAGGGAATGAACTACTTTATGGAAGTTGCAAAGATGCGTGCTGCGAGATTGATCTGGGCTAAGATGATTAAACAGTTTAATCCCAAAAATCCCAAATCAATGTCGTTAAGAACTCACTCGCAAACTTCCGGCTGGAGTTTAGCTGAACAGGATCCTTTTAATAATGTTATCAGAACCTGCATTGAAGCAATGGCAGCGGCACTTGGACATACCCAATCACTTCATACAAATTCGTTGGATGAAGCGATCGCATTACCTACAGATTTCTCGGCACGCATTGCACGTAATACACAACTGTATTTACAGGATGAAACATATATAACCAAGGTTATTGATCCGTGGGGCGGTTCTTATTATGTTGAAGCATTGACAGATGCACTTCTTAAAAAAGGATGGGGACATATTCTTGAAGTTGAATCTTACGGCGGAATGACAAAAGCTATTGAAGCAGGAATTCCAAAAATGCGAATTGAAGAAGCTTCCGCAAGAAGACAGGCAAGAATTGATTCAGGCAGAGAAACTATAGTTGGAATAAACAAATACAGATTGGAAAAAGAAGATCCGATTGAAATATTAGAAGTTGATAACACTGCAGTAAGATTATCACAGATTAAACGTTTGCAGTCTGTGAAGCAGAACAGAAATGATGAAGAAGTTAAGCAGGCACTGGATGCATTAACAAAGTGTGCAGAAACCGGTGAAGGTAATTTACTTGAACTTTCGATCGTTGCAGCAAGAGCGCGGGCAACACTTGGAGAAATTTCATCAGCAATTGAAAAAGTAAGCGGAAGGTACAAAGCCGTGACAAGAACAATATCAGGTGTTTACAGCAGCGAATACTCTCAGGATGATGAATTATTTGAGCAGGTTCGCAAAATGACGGATGAATTTGCTAAACAGGAAGGTCGCCGTCCACGTATTATGATTGCAAAAATGGGACAGGACGGACACGACCGCGGTGCAAAGGTTGTTGCAACTGCTTATGCCGATATGGGATTTGATGTTGATGTTGGTCCGTTATTCCAGACACCCGAAGAAACAGCACAGCAGGCAGTTGAAAATGATGTTCACGTTGTTGGGATGAGTTCCCTTGCTGCCGGACATAAAACGTTATTACCTCAGCTAATTGAAGAACTAAAGAAACTTGGCAGAGAAGATATAATTGTAATCTGCGGTGGAGTTATTCCTGCACAGGATTATGATTTTCTTTATGAGCATGGTGCTTCTGCAATCTTTGGTCCAGGAACAAAAATTCCTGCAGCAGGAATTAAGATAATGGAGTTGGTGAAGGAGAGGTTTTAAGATAATAGAACACTGATGACGCAGATCGATTGGATTTTCACTGATTTGATCCGTTTAAATCAGTCACAACCGTTTCATCCGTGATCCATTTTTATTTTTAACAGTTCTGGTTCAATCTCATTTAAATTGATTAAACTTACCTTGCATTCGACTCACTTTTTACCCAAAACATTCGGTTCTAAACTTCTGCCAATGTAATTAGTTGGCAGTAAAATAATTTACGATCAATGAATCGATTCTTAGGCAGATTTATTATATTTGCCTAAGAAATGATTCAAGTTAATATGGAAAAACTGATTAAAATATTTAATAAACATAATGGTTATGCAAAAATGCTGGAACTTCGAAAGAATGGGGTGCAGACCAGAACCATTGCAGAGGCTGTAAAGATTGGCGTAATTGAAAAAGTGAAACCAGGGCTATATAAGCTAATAGATTATCCTTGGGACGAGCATGGTAGTTTTGCAGAAGTAAATCACGCAAACATGAAAGCTGTAATCTGTCTTACTTCAGCAGCAGAATATTATGGACTAACTAACTTTAATCCATCGTATATTACTGTTGCAGTTCCACATAATACACCCAAGTTTAAACTGGACTACCCACCAATAAAAGTTTATTACTTTGCGGATAGTTATTACTCGCCAGGAATTGAAACCCTGAAAACAAAAAGTGGAATTGTCAGGATGTATAACAAAGAAAAGACGATTGGTGATCTTTTTAGGTATATGAATAAGATTGGTGAGGATATTGCTGTCGAATCACTAAAAACATATCTGCAAAATCGCAAAGAAAGAAATATTCCAAAACTTATTGAGTACGCAGAAATTTGTGGAGTAAAAAAGAAAATTGAACCGATGATAAAGGCAATACTTTCGTGAAACAGAAAAAAGAAATAAAAAATATTGCCGCATCGGTTAAAGAAAGATTAAGAAATATTTCTATACAGTCTTTTAGACAAAATGTTTTTGATTCTAAAGCGAAGAATAATTGGAATCCGAAAAATGGAAATGGGAATAATTCTTAAATTGCAGTTATGAAAAAACAAAAACCAAATACATATAAACCCGACTGGACTCCTGAAAATGCCGGAGAAGCGTTTGCTGTGAAAGTTGTAAAGGGTGTTGAAAGTAAAGTAGAAACAAAAAAGGAAAATGATACTAAAAGAAAACACCTTTCTATTGATGAATATGTTAAAGGCGTTTTAGAATTTGATAGAAATATTCTCGCTCGTGCAATTACTTTAATTGAAAGTAACAATCCGACTCATCACGATACTGCACAGGAAGTTTTAAAGAAACTTCTCCCCCATTCCGGTAAATCGTTACGAATCGGAATAACAGGCGTTCCAGGTGCCGGTAAAAGTACATTGATTGAATCACTTGGTATGTATTTAATTGAACAGGGACACAAAGTTGCCGTACTTACAGTTGATCCAAGCAGTACAGTAACTAAAGGAAGTATTCTTGGCGATAAAACACGAATGGAAAATCTTTCCAAAGAGAAAAATTGTTTTATACGTCCCTCACCTTCAGGTGGAACTTTGGGAGGAGTTACAAGAAAAAGTCGTGAGACAATTACAGTTTGTGAAGCCGCCGGATTTGATATAATATTAATTGAAACAGTTGGAGTCGGACAAAGTGAAGTTACTGTCCGTTCCATGGTAGATTTCTTTTTACTTGTTTTAATTGCCGGCGGCGGCGATGAACTGCAGGGAATAAAACGCGGAATAATGGAATTGACCGATGCAATTCTCATCAACAAAGCTGATGGTGATAACGAAAAGAAAGCAAATATTGCAAGATCAGATTACAACAATGCATTGCATTATCTGCAGCCCGCCACCAAAGGCTGGACGGCACAGGCTTTTACCGGATCGGCTTTAACAGGAAAAGGTATTCCTGAATTATGGGAAGTGATTAAGAAGTTTGAGAAAACAATAAAGAAATCCGGTATGTTTGAACAACGAAGAAAAGATCAGTCGATCGAATGGGTATTCAGAATGGTTGAAGATACTTTAAAAGATGAGTTTTATAATAATGAAAAGATACAGAAAGCAATTAAAACGATGAGAGAAGAAATTGCAAAAGATAAAATAACACCAACTCTGGCTGCAGAAAAATTGCTTGGAATATTCAGATTATAGAATTGTGATACAGAGAAAAGATACGAACTCATTTCATCAATATCATTTTACGACTTAAAGATTTATCTCCAATTTGGATTTTATACAGGTAAACACCGGATGACAATTCACTTCCATTAAATTCTACTTCATAATTTCCCGGCTGCTGTTCTTCATTTACAAGTAAAGCAACTTCATTTCCTAAAATATTATATACTTTTAAGGTTACCAACAAATTGTCATTTCGAGAAGCTTGCGACGAGAAATCCTTTAGATTCCTCATTTCGTTCGGAATGACAAATCGTATTTTTGTTACAGGATTAAAAGGATTAGGATAATTCTGCTCAAGTCTGAATTCATAAAGCTGAGATTTTGAATCTTTTATTCCTGTGGGTATATCTACAATAAAATTTAGTGTGTTGCTGTATGTAAAAGTAGAATCAGATGTAAACGCTTTTACCTTCCAGAAATAGTTTCCATCCTGAAGCTCTGTTGAAAAAGTTGTATCAGAGATACTGCCTGATTGAAATATTATATTATTAAACATATCATCTGAAGCAATCAATAATTTATAATTTACTTCATCATAAAGGTTTAATGAATAAGTATTATTCCAGATAAATGTAATACTGGTTTCAGCTAACGTATCAGTCGGCGAAATTAGAGTAAATTCTATCGGAACCAATGGTTTCAATTCATATTGAAATAATATTGAAGTATCAGTCTGTGCCTCATTACCAAAAGCATATTTGAAATATGTTGTATCCTCCTTCAGGAATAAATTAAAAATACTGGTCAGATATTTCCGCGTTGTTGTAAGCTGTTGTGCAGGTGTCAAATATCCATTCGGATCAGTCCAATCCCATATGCGGGTATCCATAAACTTCGTATGATTTCCGCCCTTAATGACTGGTAAACTTTTAATCGGCAGGGCATTAGTAAACATTGGGAGCTGATTTGTATTAACCGGTGTAATTCCATCGTTCTGCGCAGATATTAAATATACGACACCATGTATCTGGTTCATTACCGATATTGCAGATGGATTAGTTTCCGAAGCTGCTAAAGGTGTTGCAACTGTTATTGAGATATCATTTGCTGCAGCAAGCAGACTGGCACCTCCGCCCATTGAGTGACCTGATAACCCTGTTTTTGTAATGTCAATTAAATTATAAAATCGTGAGCCGGGATTTTGATTTTGTGATTTGATATAGTCAGCACAAAAGATAAGATCATAACCAAGCTGCAGATGATTGTTGTCCGGAAATTGAGGAGCTATTATAATATATCCATAGCTAGCAAGATGTTTAAAAATAGAAATATAGTAGCTGTTCTGCATAAAGAAGCCGTGGCCGAATGCTATAATCTGATAAGGGTGATTTAAGGTATCAATCTGAGCTTCAATGCCTTCTTCGAATGATGGGTAGTAGATTATGGTATTAAGATTTCTTCCATTGCGATTTAATGATTCACTTGTCCATCCTGCCTGAAGCGGCCCTGGATTTTCAGGCTGAGCGAATAAAAAGGAAGTTATCAATAACGGAAATAAAATGATCTTTTTCACAAAGAAAATTTACTAAAAATCCTCCCCATTAAAATTTCCATTTTCGTTTATTCCCTCTCTTTCATTTCTTTGAGTATTTATATTAATTCTCAAATTCAGCATAACTGCCGGAGATTCCCTTGTAAAATAATTGTAATTATAGAAGTTCAATCCTTCTGAAGTAAATTCATATTTTGCAGTGCCCAGCACATCACGAACCTGCAATGTAATTGATAGGAGACGATCGAATAGATCCTGCCTTAACGCGAGATCTGTTGAAAAATATCCCTCTCTTCTTCCTTGTGAAGATACTGAAGGACTGTTATATCTAGCATTCACCTGAAGTTGAGTTGTACCGCCAAGACGAAATACATTATTAAGTCTTCCCTGCCAGTTAAAACTTTCTCGTGAAAATTGCACTTCATAAAGAATACCCTCTATCCTATAATTATAAATATTCCCCATAAGATTAACATTCCAGAATTTGAACATATCAAAAAGCAGCATTATTTCAGATCCGATCGAATAATCCCTGCCAATATTTTCAACGGTGTTAAGTGTTACATCTTCTTCAAATACAGAACGAACTCCTTCAATTTTATTCTGGGTCAGCTTATAGTAAATTTCAGCAGAAAGCGAAATATTTCCGAAGTATGTTTGAACTGCCATTTCATAAGAATCAATGTATTCAGGTTCAAGAGCAGGATTGCCTCTGCGTACATTATTGGCATCCATCCAGGTGTCAAACGGTTCAAGCTGCCATCCGCGCGGGCGTTCAAATCTTCGAGTATAACTAGCCATTACTTGCTTTCCTTTGGAGAATTCATATGAACCATGAACGGAAGGAAAATAATCCCATCTGTCAATCTTATACTCCTGATCCAGCAATGGCAATTCAATAGTTCTGAAAGTATATTCACCTCTAATACCAGCCTGTAATCCAAGTTTATTCCAGCTATTTGAAAAAATTGAGTATAGGGCATGTTCACTTCGGGTATATTCTGTAGTGTAGCTGAATTCAGGTTGAATTTCATAAATGCCCGAGGTTGAATTAAAGTCAAACAGAGATGTGCTTTCTTCAGAAATATCTATTTGACCCTGATATCCTGATTCAAATTTGCTTTTTTCGCTTATCGGAAGCACATAATCAATCTTTCCTCTTACATCTGACGAAGGACCTTTTTCAGTAGTCCATTTTCCTCCGAACTGAGTACTGTTATCAATTTCAGATGATCTTGTAAATTCGTCAGCATCATTTGAGCTGAAAACTAACTCACTGCTCAGTTCGTGTCCGTTTGAATCGAATTTATGAATAAAATTAGTATTTAAAGCAAAGTAAGTTGATGCACGTGATCTTTCAGAGCGGCTCAAATAATTAAATTGCTGAGGGTCATTTTGTGACCACTGTACATAATTCAGCAAATCATTATCAAGTGATTCTCTAAAGCCAAATCTGCCGCCAAAACTTATAATATCCGATTGACCAAGTCTGAGTTCCATACCAGCTCTCGCACTATAGGAAATTCTTCCTCGCTCTCTATAACCAAATGAATTAATAAAATTTGTATTCTGATCTAAAATAAATCTGTTCTCCTGTCTCCTATCACCCGGTGAAAATCTTCTGTTATAATCAAAACCAAAGTGTGAGCTGAATTTATCCTCAACATACTCAACTAAGAAATCGCCTCCGTACTTGTCATTTAAGCCTGCATTTGCATTTACAATTCCGCTGAATCCCCTTAACCTGCTATCCTTAAGTACGATGTTGATTATTCCAGATGTTCCTTCAGGATCATATTTCGCCGATGGATTAGTAATGATTTCGATTGATCCGATCGAACTGGCTGGAAGCTGCTGAAGGATATCCTGTGCATCCAGAACCGAAGGTCGTCCATCAATCAAAACTGTAAAACTTCCGCTTCCCCTTAAACTTACATTCCCTTCAACATCAACAGTTACTGAAGGAATATTCTCAAGAATATCAACTGCACTACCTGAAATGACAGTCTGCATTTGATCGACATCAATTACTTTTTTATCGATCTGATAACTTACGGGAGATCTCTGTCCTTCAACAACTACTTCTTCAATATCTATTTCTGTTGGTGAAATAACTATTTCTCCCATATTTAAATTCATTTGTTTAGCATTAATACTTACTTCAAAACGTTTATCTTCAAACCCGATGAATCTGACGTCAAGAAAATACGCACCCTCAGGAATTTGTGTCAGGTTGAAATAACCGTCGGAATTTGTAATTCCGCCAGTAACAAGTGTTGTATCAGAAACAGAAAGCACAACGATATTGGAATATTCGATTGGTTTGCCAGTTCCGGATTCTAAAACTCTTCCGGATATTGAACCATCAGCTAACGGCTGATTGCTTCTTATCTGTGAAAAATGATTTTCAGAAATAATTATAAACTTGAGAAGTACAATAAAAAATATCTTATTCATAGAATTCCTGTATTTATTAAACTAATAAAATATTAAACAGCGTAGCATTTTTGAATGCAGTGGTTCTTTACTTCAATATGATTTAAGATAAAATGATTTATTTATTGATACAATCTATTTATGCGGTATTATGAAGCAGCGCACTCTATCAACAAAATTGACAGAATAATCAGCGTAATTTAATTTTAAAACTCATCCATCATATCATCATCATCTCGCGGTCTTCTCTCTCGTTCCTTGCTATTATTGTTGGGACTGAGTCTGAATGAAATTCCAAGATATGCAGCACGTGATTCAAATTTTCTATATGAGGTTGTCAGGAAGTTCGGACCAAAAGTTTCAGATTCCCATTTTCTTGTATTGAACACATCACTGACTCTGAATGTAAGAGATAGTTGTCCATCTATAAAATCTTTTCGCATTGCAAAATCGGCTGTGAATTGCTCTTTAGTTTTTCCCTGCAAAGAAAAGCCGGGCGCATTATAATTCATATTTATCTGGAAATTAAAATCTTTTGCCGGTGCAATAGTAGTGTTCAATCTTGTCATCCAACTGTAATCGTCATTTGAAAGATTAAAGCCTTCGAACTCATTCCTGAAGTATGTGAAACTTGCATTCGCTCTCAGCCAATCAAAGATAGGAGAGCTTGCAGTAAGCTCAAGTCCATAAGAAATATTTTTCGCAAGATTAAGCCATGTAGTTTCAGTCACTCCATCGTTACGAACGATTGTGTAATTTGTTATTGCATCCTGTGTGTTACGATAAAATACTGAAGAAGTGATAGCGCTCCGACCGAATAATTTCGAGTAACCTAACTCAAGAGCATTTATAAATTCAGGATCTAATTCAGGATTTCCATAGCGGATATTTAACGAATCGGACCTGTCTACATAAGGATTCAGTATCCTGTTATGAGGTCTCGATACTCTCCTGCTGTAACTTAGTTGAATTTCCTGAAAACCGGGAAGCGACTGAACCAAATGAACTGTTGGATAAAGCGCAAAATAATTCTTCTTAAAAGATGTAGGATCAAGCAATTCATCACCGGCTACATCGGCTTGTTCAGCCCGTAAACCAATCTGGTATTTAAATCCTTCATAATTATTTGAATAGATCCCATAAGCGGCATATATATTTTCCTTGTATTCAAAATTCCTTTTTCTGGAAATATCGTTTAGCCATAAATCGGAGTTGTAATCGAAATTCAGGTAATCGTTTTTAGAGTTGAAATTCTTTAACGATATCTGAAATCCGGTTTCAATTCGGCCAAAGCCTTCAATAGGATTTATATAATTAGTTTGGATTGTCCACTGCTTATTTTTATTATCGGATAATCCGCGCTGTAAAATATCGGGATCACCTGTCGGTTGTTTATTTACATCAAAATTAGTTTGAATAAAATTTTCATCACGATCCATTTTAAAGTCGCCAAATACTATATCGGAAGTCAGTTCAGCACCTTTGGTATCGAATGTACGCTTATAGCTTAAAGTATAGTTAAAAGCTCTCATACTGCGGTCGTTATCACTTGACCTTTCAAAATATCTTGTAATTTCATTTGATGAGTTAAGTGTGGTGTTATTAACAATGCCGCTGTTGTCCCAACTGTTTCGTCTGCCCCGGAATGAAAAAGTTATTGTGTTGTAGTTATCCGGTATATAATCAACTCCTGTAGTTAAGTTATAACCCATCCGTTCAAAAATACCGTCGCTCGACTGATCCAAATATGAAATGTTATTATTAAAATTATTAGTTCTTAATGAATTTCCCCAGGTATCGTTCTGCGACATCCTTGAATCGAATGAACCGAAAAAATTTAGTGATGGAAGCCGATAACTTAAATTAAGTGAACCATTATATTTATCCCCTGTGCCAGCGGTTGCACTAATAGTTCCATTTAATCCGCCGTCTATTTTCTTCTTAAGTATAATATTCAATATTCCGCCTGTTCCTTCAGGATCATATCTCGCAGATGGATTGGTAACGAGTTCCACTGATTCAATATCAATTGCCGGAATATTGGATAAAATATCACCGCTGCCTAAACCTAAAAGTTCGCTTGGCTTTCCGTCAATTAAAATCCGAATGTTTTGATTGCCTCTGTAACTTACATTTCCATCAACATCAACACTGACAGATGGTATATTTTGTACAACATCAACTCCGGTTCCGCCAATAACGGTGAGATCCTTATCAACATTAATAACCTTTTTATCAAGGTTATTAACTATCATTTCTTTTTCACCGGTTACAACAACGTTACCGAGCATAATGGAACTTTCATCAAGCTTTAAAACTCCAAGATCAACAGTCATAGCATTAGGTCTTATACGTATTGAGTCAATTACCAGGTCATGATATCCTATAAAAGAGGCTCTCAGGAAATACATACCAAATGGTAGTTTGCTCAGAACGAATTTTCCTTCACTATCAGAAATGGTACCAGTAAACATTGACGAGTCTCTGTAGCTGAACAAAACTACGTTGCCATACTCAATTATTTGCTTAGTTTGATTATCAATCAACTGTCCGGTTAATAATCCTTCAGCTGAAGTCATTTGCTGTCTGCCCTGCCCACCCGGATTTGATTGGGAAAGAACGCTGTTAAAAGAGACGATAATTAAGAAGAGTACAAAAAAGATTACTAACGAATATTTCTTCATATTTATTTATTTTTTTATTGTTTTTTACTAATACTAAACCGCAAATTTAGACAAATAATTCCTCTTAGCCGTTTAATAATTAGATAAAAAATAAAACAAAATGTTGCAGTATTGGTACAATTTTCAGTCGCTCTCTGGCCAATGTGGCATCTCTTACGGATTCGACTTTAAATCAGCAAAATTCCTACAGAAATTAATCATTTATGCTATTTATATTTGTCCTGATTAACTAAATAGTACTTCTATGAATGAAATAAAAAATATTCTTTATGTTGAAGATGAAGAAGTTGCTTTCTCTGTTGTAAAGCGTTTCCTTGAAAAACAATACATAATTGAGAATGCATTGGATGCGGAATCCGCAATAAATCTTTTAGAAAAAAAGAAATACGAGTTAATCCTAATGGATATTTCATTAAAACACAGCATAAACGGGCTGGATCTTACAAGACTCATTAGAAATATGCCAGATTACATAGACATTCCTATAATTGCAGTTACTGCACACGCAATGGTTGGAGATAAAGAAAAAATTCTTGATTCCGGGTGTGACGCATATCTTTCAAAACCTTTTACTATGAAGGAAATAACGGACTTGATCAGTAAGTTTCTACTTAAATAATCAACTGTTAACCAGAATAACCAGACCTGTTAGAATTATCACTGCCGCAATCAATCTCTTAAGAACATTACTCTCCTTAAATAATTTTCCGCCGATTATTATTGCGATCAAAACCGATAATCTTTTTACAGAAAGTACCAGAGCGACTGCAGCAATTTTTGTTGCCTCAATCTGTGTATACCTATAAATAACAGTAAATAAAGAAATTAATAAAATCAGATAAATATCATTTTTATTTAAGGGCTTAAAAATTTCATTAAATTTTTTGTTTCTGATTAGAACTATGGTCGTAAATATGAGAGCAAAAAATAACTGCTGGTAAGCCATAAAAGTGTATGCAGGTAACTTAAAATCTTTTAATAGCACACGATCAATCAATGATGTAATTGAGAAGAGGAGCAAAGCAAAAAAAACATACTTGTATTTATTAAACCTTATAAGAGATTTGAACGGATCAAAAATGCTTTGATCGTCTTTTCTTAGTTCAAGAATATACGTACCGATCAGCATAAGCGCCAAACCGATCCATTCATTGATAACTAGAGTGTCCTGTATCAACAAAACGCCCAACACCGCAACCAGTCCAGGCGATAAAGCAAGCAGAGGCAGTGCCTCGCTTATTTCCAGGTTTTTGATTGCAAGCATTACGCAAAGAAATGCCAATGCACTTAATATCGCTTTGACAAATAATATTATAAGGGGTGTTGATAAGCTTAAGTTTAAAGGCGCATCAAAAAAAAATGGTATAGAGAAAATGAGGGTTATAATAGAAACAAAGAAAGAAAAATCTAAAGCGTCTAATCTGAAAAGAACTTTTTTTTCTGATATTGCTGCCAATGCAGAAAACACTGCAGATATAAGTGCTAAGTAAAACCAGGTCATTAGTTAAAAGAATTCCTTATACTTAAAAAATTATTGAAAATCCGAAACACAACTGTAAAAAATGAATGATGGTAATTAAGTAAAACAAATTAATCAATGATTATGTCATGCTACACAAAGCTGTTAAACCTTCGGGGTTTTTCTGAAAAGGCAGTTAAATTATTAGCAAAATTCTTAATTATTTCAGAAAACCTCAAAGGTTTTTATGAAATGTGCGTAACCTAAATGACTAATACAATTTATATATGTAATTCCTTTCATTAACTAAAAACTTAATCATCAATCATCCTGCAATTCAATTTAAGTGAATGGCTACCATCCGGTAACCAGCCGGATGTAAAAATTTCTGCCCGGCTCCCATTTTATCCCTCCGCGTGTAGTGGATAAATGATTACGATAAGCTTTATCAAATATATTTTCCACTCCTGCAAAGAACTGCATTCTAACGGAAGAGAAATAAATATTTTTAAAGTTCAGGGAAGCATTAAAAACAGCATAACCGGGTGTGCTGATCTCACCAGTTGAAACATCATTTTGCGGGGCAAATATGGCTGAAGAAAAATCTGCTGAAAGATCTTTTACAATTGACAGTTTTAATCCTAATGTACCATTCAGCGGGGGTATTTGAGGGAGATTAGAGTCTTCTGAAATATCATCACCTTTAACAAAAGATGCAGTAAAGTAAGCAAGCCAATCACTATACAAATTATAATTTATCAGAAAATCAAAACCATATAAACGTGCTTCACCTATATTGGTTTTAATCTGGGCATTTCTTCCTTCAAAAGTTCCGGGTTTTTCAACTATTATGTCGGTTATATGATTATAAAATAAACTTGAAACAACCTTAATATCATCGCCGTAATACCGCAACCCAAAATCTGTGGAATAGCCCTTTTCCGGTTTAAGATCAGGGTCGCCCAATCTGACTAAACTTCCGAGGTCAATAAACTGGAATCTTTCCTCCAATGACGGTGAACGAAATGAATAGCCAAGACTTAGAGTAATATCAAGTTCCGGGTTGATTGAATATTTCAATCCAATATTAGCACTGTATGAAATATCATCCGAATCTGTTTTTTTCCATATAATGGTTTGATTGGCAGGATTATTATTTATCACTCCATTATTAATCTCATATAAAGGATTAAATGTTTCTTCCCCGGTTATATTTATTCTATCTATTCTGGCTCCCAGTGAGAACCGCAATTTATCTTTTAATACTTCAATATCATCCTGAGCAAAAAAGCCGATGCTTTCAAATTTAGAATCCGGCAGCGGTTTTTCTGCAATGGTTCTGTTAATAGTATTTACAACTGTTGATGCTGTAGAGTCCAGAATTTCAATTTTCTGAAACCTGAATCTTTCACCGCTATAGCTTCTGCTCCAATAATCAATTCCAAGCATCAACAAGTTATTTTCTGATAATATCAGATTTGTTTGAAGCAGCAGATTATCACTATTGTGATCTGCAGAGGGAGTAATTTTCAATACGCTTACTCTCCTTGGAGGCATAGTACCGGAAGCCGGAATGTTTTGAACAATATTAGGAATATTCTCAACATCTCTCAAAATAAACTGATGTGAATACCTGACAAAAACTCTGCTTAATACCCGTGACAGATTTTGAACTTCATAAGCAGCAGAAATCAGTTCACGTTTTTCCAAAGGATACCGGACGTCAGCATTTTCAGGAAACAACGGAGCTCCGCCGGGTATTCCAACATCCTCAGCTTTAAACAACTGATAATTCAATTTTAATAAATGATTACCGACGGGCTGGATATTTAATGATCCGGTTAAACTGTAATCCGTAAATCTGCTGTTTTTCAAAGTGCCGGCAGGAGTCTTTGCATCATCGGCTTTTCTGTAAGAACCGGAAATTTTGGATGACCAGAAACTGCCCGAGTTAAACAGACTGCCTGAAATTGATCTCAAACTATTAACAGAATTGTATCCCGATTGAAAACTGCCTGCAAAAGAATATCCGCTGCTGAATGAAGGTACACGGGAAACAATATTCACAATTCCGCCCGTTGCACCGGAGCCGTAAACAGAAGAAGCTGCACTTTTAATAACTTCAATTCTTTCGATATCATTTAGATCAATCATTGAAAGTCTTGCTGACAAATCATTTGCAGTTTCTATTCTGGTGCCGTCAATAGTTGTAACAACATTGTTTCTGCTTAATCCGCGTATATTGATATCAGTGCCCCATACCCCATCTTTAACTGCTGAAATTCCGGGCTGATCATTTAATGCATCAGCAAGGGACGAAAAATTTCTGCTTTCAAAATGTTCCCTGCTGGTAAGCGAAATAGAATATGGTGAGTCTTTCAAAAATTTATCCGTACGTTCAACATTAACAATTACATCATCAAGTTTAATAGGTGAAGGATACATTAAAAAATCATATTTAGTATTGCCGTCAATACTTATTTCTTTGGTAAGTGTTTTAAAGCCTAAATGGGATAAACGAATTAATAATATACCTGATTTAAGGTTACGAAACTCATACTCTCCCGCAGAATTTGAATAGGTGATCTCTCCGGATGGCAATACTAACACTACTCCCTGTATCGGAAAACCTGTTTTTGAATCAGTAACTTTACCACTTAAAATGGAATTTTGTGCAAATGTGAAATTAATACTTAGTAAGAAGAGTAAAAGTGCACGCATCTATTCCCTCTCATATTTTAATTTTTCAGCAAGCCCTGCCGGAGGTTTTTGAATTTTATTAGTTAATAAATCGACGACTACACATTTCTGTTCTGCAAAAGCGGCAAGAGAATTTGTAACTCTAAACTCGGCATTTAAGACCCAAATTACCCTGTCGAATCTGATGAGTTGCATAAATGCAACCGGATTATCATTTAAGGAAATCTGCTTTTTATAATTTATAACAGTTGAGGTTACAACAAGATGCTGATTTTGATTAAGCAGTTCATTAATTGGCAGGAAGCCTTCAAACAAACGTATTCTTAAATCCTCAAGCCATCTAACATAAACAGTGTTATTAACGTGTCCGGCAGCGTCAATATCATAAGGTTTTATATCAATTTTTGTAGTGATGCTAAACAATTTGTTAAATGACATAAAACCTTCCATGATAAATTTTCTGTAATTAGTAGGACTAATATAAAGGCTTGAAACCCCGTTTTCCAGAGAAGATTTTTAATACAAATTAAAAAAATACTAAGATTGGTGAATAAATAGTTAATACTAAAACAAATTAGTTCAACCTTTAGAGGAGATAAAAAAACTTTGTAGGTTTAATTGATTATTTAATCATCCGGGTTTTCTCTATACTTTTTTTTCTTACTGCCTTCATAGCTGTCAATTTGCAGAAGAACCCCTTCAAGTTTTCCATTAACCAGCGGAACTCTTCTGCTTGTTCTCAATCCGATTGATTTTCGCAGTGCAGGATCACCAGTATAAATAAATGATGAAGTGCCTTTGCAGTTTGTTTTAAGAAAATCACCAAGTTCTTTATAAAGTACTTTTACATCCTCTGTTTCGCCAAGTCTGATTCCGTAAGGCGGATTTGTTATAAGTGTTCCGTTCTCAAACTTCTTAACGTGCTGAAAAGGATGACATCTTAGTTCAACCGAAGCTGAGTATGGGAGTCGGGATAAGTTGTTTTGTGCTGTTTCCAGAATTTTTTGTGATTTATCACTTCCTGAAATTATTCCTTTTTCGAGAGAACGAATTTTACTATCACAATCTTTTTTAATTTTTTCCCACAGTTCTAAATCGAAATCGGGAAGATTAAAAAATCCAAACTTTTTTCTTAGATACTGTGCCGGAATTCTGCAGTAGTGCATCAGCGCTTCACAAAGTATTGTGCCTGAACCGCACATTGGATCCCATAGCGGTGATTCACCATTCCATTCACTAAGTCTTATAATTGCTGCAGCTAAAGTTTCCTGCATGGGAGCTTCTCCTGCAAGCAGTCTGTATCCTCGTTTATGCAGAGATTCACCAGATGTATCCAAACTAATAACAGCTTTATCTTTCTCAATGTGAAGATTAAATCTTACATCCGGGCTAACAGTTTCAACACTGGGCCGTTTATCATATTTATTTCTGAAATAATCCGCAATTGAATCTTTTAACCGCTGTGATGCAAAAAGTGAATTAGTAATATTACTTTTCGCAACCGAAGCCGAAATTGAAAAAGTTTTTTCAACTGAGAGAAAATCCTCCCAGTTAATCTTTAAACCGGTTTTATAAAGCACATCTGTATTATTACAATGAAAAGTTTTTAACGGGGCAACCACCCTGGACAGTAGCCGTGATTTGTAGTTGATTTTGTAAAGAGTTTCTTTATCAGCAGTAAAATACACCCCCCGGTACGATACTTTAGTGTTTGAAGCGCCAAGTTCTTTCAATTCCTGTTCGCACAATTCTTCCATCATACCTGGTACCTGTGCAAAATAACCTGTGCTGTTATACTCGTACATTTATATTCCAATATTAATAAATAGCTGATGTAAATTTACTAATGTTATGGATAATGAATAAGTGAAGATTGTTAGTTTAATGTATGGATTGAGGGATTGGGTGATTGGATGATTGAATGGTTAAAGGATTGAAGGATAGAATGAATGGTGAATAATACGGAAAATTAAATTTACCCATTCATCCATTTGCAGTTAATTACAAATGGATGAATGAATATTTGAATAATTTATAAACCTGTAGGAATATCAATACTCTCGCCTGGTCTCTGTACTCTTTTGAAGTTATTGAAGTTATAAGTTAACATCAGAGTAAACACCGGGGCTTCGGGTCTTATCAGTGCATTCGCCTTAAAGTTTGAACCATTTGTATTGATCTTTAAATCTGATGCATTAAATAAATTTCTTGCCTGTAATGTTAATGACATTGCTTTATCAAAGAAATCCTGCCTCAGCGAAGCACTTATAAACATAAATGGTTCTGACTCTGACTGTGCATCAATAAATTTCATATAATTGCCCGATAACTGAAATCTTGTGTTTGAAGAAATAGTTACTGTAGTATTTAATCTTGCAGACCAGTTAAAAAAATCTTTTTGAATCTTCTGCCCATCGGCTAAACCATCCAGACTTGTCTGAAATAAATTAACTGACGGATCAAACCTGAAAATATCAAAAGCTGAAAAGCTTCCGGATAGTTCAGCTCCATAAACATCAGAGTTACCATAATTATTAAACGTAATATTAAGTCTGCCCGTACTGTCAACACTAAACGTCTGAGAAAATGAATCGGAAGATTTTCTGAAATAAGTCTGTGCAGAAACAAAGACAGATCCGAACATCTTCTGATAATTCAACTCAAAAGCGTGTATGTATTCAGGCAGAAGTTTCGGGTTACCTGCTGTGGTAATATTAGCATCAGAATAAAATGGAAAAGGATTAAGCAGATTTTCATTTGGTCTGTTAATGCGCCTGCTGTAACTAAACTGAAGCTGATGGTCCTCTATCTTCCTAGAAATATTTACTGAAGGAAAATAATCCATTTTATTGAATTCATAATCTTCAGCAAGAGTTTGCTGTTCAAGCAGTCTGTCCATATACTCTCCCCTTAATCCAAGCATATATTTAAACCCTGCAATCTCTGAACTGAAAGAAACAAATCCTGCATAAACATTATTTCTGAGATTAAAATTATTTGTAAGAATCGGATCAACTATATAGTTCTGTGAGTTACTGTCGAATATTTTATTGTCTAATTCAAAATTTCTGAAGGAATAATTAGACTGTACCCCTGTTTCAAAAATATCTGTTTCACTTAATTTGTGCTTATATGTTAGCTTGCTTCTTCCTTCATTTCTTTTTGAATGATTTATGAATCTTGTACTGTTTACAATCCCTCCGTAAGGATTGAAATTACCATCACTGAGGTTTTCAATCATCAGCTGATCATTTTTTATATCAACAAAGTTATAAGTTAATTCAAAATTTAAATCGTTTATGTTAGGAACAACTTTATATTGATAAGTAAATGTTGAGTTGAAGTATTTAACAGGCACTTCGTTACTGTTTCTGATAACTGAATATCGCGTATCAGTTATCTGTTGATTAATTATTTTTGTACCCAAACTACCATTAATGTCAATGAGTCCGCCGCTCAATGAAAGTCCTAAAGAATTCTGTGGATTGAAAGTATAATCCAATCCGCCCCTAACTGAATATTGCCGCCTTTTATTCCTTATATCAACATCCGAATTATTAAACAATTCGTTATTTCCCAACAGAGATGTTCTGGATATATCCTGATTATTCGTAAAAGTATTATCACGATAATCTAATCCGCCATTAAGGCTTAGTCCGTTAAGATTATAATTAAAGGAAAAATCACCATTGTATTTATCACCGGTTCCGCTGTTAAGATTAAGAATAGAGCTTAGTGAATAATTTTTTTGCAGTTTAAGATTGATATTAATAATCCCTGCTGAACCCTCTGCGTCATATCTTGCTGAAGGATTGGTTATCAGTTCAATGGTTTCAATCTGACTTGCAGCAAACTGTCTGAGTGCATCTGATCCCTGCAGAACGCTCGGCTTGCCATTAACGAGGATAGTAAAGTTAGAACTGCCTCTGAGATAAACGGTACCATCAGGATCAACACGTACAGATGGCTGATTTTCCAATACATCAAGAGCTGTTCCTCCGGCAGCATTTAAATTTTGACTGACATTAATAACTTTCTTATCCAGATGAAGTTCCTCGGCTGCTCTTTCACCAACGACCTGAGTTTCCTGAAGCTGAATGGCATCCTTAGACAGTTGAATAATGCCAATATCATACTCGCTATCATTTCTAGAGATTTTCAGATTTGAAAAGAATTTATTAGAATATCCCATAAAACTTACTTTCAGATAGTAATTTCCTTCAACAACATTAGTTAAAATGAACTCCCCATTTGTACCTGCAGCAGTTCCACTGATATATGAGGAGTCAACCTGGCTATGCAAAGTAATGTTTGCAAATGGTAATGGTGAATTTTCTGTTGAATCAACTATCACTCCTCTGATAACACCATCTTTAAACAGGTCGGGTGTATAAGAATAAATAATGGAAGTGAAAGCAAATATATTAATGATTACGATGATTAGTTTTTGTTTCATAGTATCCTCTTCTTTAAATAAATTAATAACCGTGTCAAACATATAGCGTGATAAATGAAAAGAATATCAGTTTAAGTTGAGTGGTTGTATAATTTTATTAAAGGAAAAAAATAAAAAAATATGGTAAGCTGAAACGGAAAGGGTCGGTAATTTTATTTTGGACAATATAAGAAATCCGCTTCGCTTTGAAGCGGATTTATCATTAAGGATTCAAAACACAAATAGTTATTTAACCAAATTCATTTTCTTAACTGAACTGAACTCGCCTACTCTTAATTGATAGAAATATATTCCGCTTGGCAGATTATTGTGAAACGTTGAGCTGTTAAATTCAACACTGTATTTACCCGCTGGTAAATATTCGTCAACAAGAACTGCAATTTCATTTCCAAGAATATCAAATACTTTTAAGGTCTGTTGGGTGCTTATAGATGACTGCCAGCTTATGATTGTACCTGGATTGAAAGGATTGGGATAATTCTGAAATAATTCGAATTCACTTACTAACAGACCATCTTCAGGAATTTCAATTGATGTTGTTCCATCAGCCGGGTAGAAAGTATAAGCAACACCGCCTTTTTTAAACCAAGCTTCAGATAAGTTAGTTTTGTTAAAAATAAAAGAATACCCATTCGATTTAGCCGGATCATGAACAATCGGTCTGCCATCTGAAGTAAATCCTGCAAGCATAACAAGGTGACCTGTATATAACGGCTGACCGATAGACATTGCAATACGTCCGCCGTTAACAAGAACCTGCTGTGCTTCACTCCAGGTACGAAATCGAGTAACCGCACCATCCAGACCGAATTCAGATGCATTCTGAACAACCCTGGGCCAGATACCGAACATATTATAATAAGGATCGCGTGTATCTACAGCAAACTGATAAGGATCAACTTCAATATTATAACTCTTTAAAATCATTGCTACAGAAGTGGGCGAACAAATACTTGGACCTATAACCGGATCAACTCCGTATTGATAAATAAAAGTTGTCGGAATAAAAACTGCTGCCGGATTATCATTTACAATCTGAGAAATATTTGCGTTAGTAGTTGTTCTTGAATCACTTACAAAAAAACTAAGCTTATGTATTGTGGGTGATGGTTCTGAAACAGAAGTTCGGGTCATTATAATTTTAAACTGCCATAAATTCTGATACGAATATAATTTGACGTAATCATAATCAATAAATCCCCCTCCATAGCTTGTAGTACCGTATACAGCCCAGATATTGTTCTTCCAGAAACCAACGGTTAGCCAGGGCGACCATCCGCTTCCATAAGGAAATCGCATTTGTATTTTAAAGCTGCTGTTATTTCCCAAAGCTGATCCATTCCAGGAAGGCAGGCCATGATTAAATGGCTGATCTGATGTTTGAGGAGTTAATTCCACATAGCCATTGGTTTTATCATCCTCAAGCATAATGCTTTTGCCGTCATCGCTGAGTTTAATGCCCTCAATAATGTCAATATTTGCAAATAAGGAGTCAATCCTCAGAACGTAATGCTGATCAGGATAAATTTGGGCAGTTACAAAAATAGAATAAACAAGGAGCGAAAAGATAAAAGAGTTAATTAGTAATTTATAGTTCATAATAACCTGGAGTATTGAATCAATATATATTGTGTTTATTAATATGTAAGTTATTGAATTATTTTTTGACAGAAAAGTATTAATTTCATTTACAATTGCAGAATTGGGGTATAAATAATAAAAATAAATGTTCTCGTTATTAACTCCTGGCGAATCAGGTTACTTTTTGCAGAGCAGGATTTTATCGAAATAGATATATACAGAAGTCCAAAATACAAACCGTTTTATAATAAAATATTGATTGTTTTAGATTATCCGAAAACTTAAAATCAGAGGATTTGTGAGCGGAAATAGTTTTTTATTTAATTAGAATGTCCTAATTTCCAGAAGTAAATTATTATAATCAGACCGAATTCAAATTAGTCCGGGGAGGTATCATGTTTCTTTCACGTGTATTTAATCTGTTTGTATTCTGTATCATTATTAATTTCACTTCCTTGTTCCCACAAAATGTTTCTGTCCAATGGGGTGAAATTCCAATCGAAGATCTTTCCATGACATCATTTCCGGCGGATACAAATGCTTCTGCACTAATTCTTTACGATTACGGAGAAACAACCGTAAATGATGATTTAGATTTGGTGTTTTACACTCACACCAGAGTTAAAATATTAACTCAGAACGGATATGACTTTGGTACTCATTCTATTGTAATAAGAAGCGACAAAGGAACTGAGAGAATTGAAGGGCTTGAAGCAGTAACTTACAATTTCAACTTAACCAGAGGAATTGATAAATATCCACTAAGTAAAAATGATATATTTAAAGAAGAAGTGGATGATTCACGAACAAGATATCGTTTTACATTACCGAACCTTCAGCCCGGAAGTATAATCGAGTACAAATACAAAATCGTATCACAAAATCTTGGAATGACTCGCGACTGGATATTTCAAACATCAGAACCAGTACGGTGGAGCGAATATGTGCTCAGAACCCCCAAAGCCATTGCATTTACAACTGTAGCTTCAGGATTTGAATCCTGGGCTGTAATGGCCAACGAAGAAGTGACACAACATTTTAGTGGTAGGGCTGCTTCTTACCTACGTAAGAATATTGTTCATTGTAACCAGTATCGATATGCGGTTAAAGACGCACCGGCTATGAGAGATGAACCTTTTATAACAACAATAGATGATTACTGTAATAAGGTACAGGTTCAATTGGCTGGGTATGCATTTGCAACCGGAGGAAAGCAGGAAGTCCTTACGTCATGGCAAAAATTAATTGAGGACTTATTAGATTATAAATATTTTTATGACAAACTTGACGTGACCGGAAAAATAAGGGACATTGCTAAAGAAGTAACTTCCGAATCTTCAACACCGCTTGAAAAACTGAAAGCAATATATGATTGGATTACCAAATCAATAGTATGGACAAAAGAAAACAGGGTATACTGTTCCGGCGATAGTGATGACGTACTTAAATATAAAAAAGGAAACAGCTCAGACATTACATTTCTACTGCTTTCTCTTCTAAAAAGTGCAGGTATTGAAGGTGACCCTGTAATCCTTAGCACAAGAGCTAATGGAAAAATAGTCGAGGCATACCCCATTATTTCCCAGTTCAATTATGTTCTGGCAAGAGTAAAAATTGATGGTGAATATCATTTCATCGATGCTACTGATCCCTATAGGCCGTATGATCTTCTGCCATTAAAAGTGCTAAATGTTCGTGGATTGGTTATTAAAGAAGGTCCTATAGAATGGGTTACTGTTACATCGGAAAAAGTAATCCATGAAAAATCACTAACATCTTTAACAATTAACCAAGATGGCTCTGTGATTGCAAGAATTGAGGTGCAGTATTCTGATTATAAGAGTTTGAATATCAGGCAGAATCTTGAGAATAAAACCGACCTCGATCTCATTAAGGAACTACTTGATGTAGAAGCCTTAGGATTTACTGTTGATTCATTCACGGTATCAGGTAAAGATGACATTAATAAACTAATTAAACTTAATGTGATTTTAACCTCTCCAACTTACGCACAAGCAGGCGGAGATATGATATATCTTAATCCTTACATATTAAAAACAGTTAAAGAAAATCCATTTAAAGCCCGAAACAGAAAATTTCCTATTGATTATTCATATTTGAGCACCAAGACTACTGTCTGTCTAATTAGATTACCGGAAAATTACGAGTTGAAGGACAATGTAAACAGCAAGAAAACCTATATTGGTAAGTCCATTATTTACTCAAAGTCTGCAGGCATTAATGGTGATCAGATTCAGCTTTTAAGTAAACTTGAGTTAAATGAACAAACCATAAAGCAACAGTTTTATGAGCAGCTTAGAGCCGTTTATAACCAGATAATAAATGCTGAATCAGAACTTCTCGTGATAGGTTTAAAAAATATTGATGCAGGACGGGGTAATAATTAAAAAATAAAAAGAGACCTGGATATGAATAAAACTGTTGTAGCATTAATGGCATTCATTGTTTTTCTTTCATCACTTACGGTAGCACAGGAGTATTCCATTGATAAGATTAGTTCGGATCTTCTTAAAGGTGCCAATGCAATTGTTCGAAAAAAACATATTCACTTTGAAGTGAAGGATGAAAAAACAGCTATTAAAAAAGAAACAATTGCAGTAACGGTTTTTAAAAAGGACGAACAACAATATGGTAAGCAGGTATTGTGGTACGGTAAATTCAGAGAGATTGAAGAATTTAAAGGTAAATTATTTGATTCACAGGGAAAATTAATCAGGGAATTAAGTAAAAAAGAAATCAGCGACTACAGCGCGTTCAGTGATTATTCATTATATGCCGACACAAGAATAAAATACGCTGAATTGTATTATGATAAACTCCCGTATACTATTGAATTTTTTTCTGAGATTTATTATGACGGCTATATAAACTGGCCAACATGGTATTCAAGAAGTAATATAGATCCGGTTGAGCATTCAAAATTTGAAGTTGTTATTCCAAAGAAGCTTTCCCTAAGGTATTGGTGCAATCAGGATTCTGTAAATCCAACTTTTAAATCTGATATATATAATAATTATTATGTTTGGGAAAAATTTGATCAATTGCCTTTAACACGGGATGCGATTGGCGAAGACATAGAAGATGTTGCAACTATTGTAATGATTGCACCGGAACATTTTCAGATTGAAGGATATAAAGGAAATATGAGTTCATGGAATGAATTCGGGAAATGGATGCAGCGGCTTTATAATGAAAGACAAGTTACCCCAAAACCTTTACTTGAGATAGTACCCTCCCTGATTTCATCTGCAACAACTCAAAGAGAAAAGGTTGCAATTCTCTATCAATACCTGCAATCAAGAACAAGGTATGTAAGCGTTCAGCTTGGTATCGGAGGCTGGCAACCGTTTGATGCTGCATATGTTCACGACAGAGGTTACGGTGATTGCAAGGCACTGACAAATTATATGATTTCTTTGCTCAACATTGCGGGCATAGAAGCTTATCCTGTCCTGATCAATAACGGATCCGACAGATATACTTTAATAGAACAATTTCCAAGTAATCAGTTCAATCATGTAGTTGCCTGCGTGCCATTGGAAACGGATACAATATGGTTGGAATGCACAAGTCAGACTCTGGCATTCGGAAGAATTAACTGGAGCAATGAAAACCGCGGTGCTTTGATGATAACTCCTGAAGGCGGAGTTGTTGTCAAAACTCCAACATCAACACATCTTGATAATACCGTTTGTAAGAAAATAAATGCGAAAATTGCCGGTAGGAATCTGGAGGGTGATGCTCTCATCAGTTGGAACGGGAATAAAATGGATAATGTACGTCCGATAGCAATTCAATCCTCACCAAAAGAACAGTCTCAATGGATTTCTGCTATGGCGGGGCAACAGGGATTTCACATTCACAGTTATTCGTTTGATGATCTTGAGAATGTTTCCGGGAATATGAATTTAAATTTTAAGTTCACTTTAACTACCTATGTTACTTCAACCGGAAACAGAATGTTCGTTAATCCGAATATAATTGAAAAAATAACTTCTGTACCTCCTGAGGTGCCTGAAAGACTATCACCGGTAAGATATAAATTTCCAAACTCAACAATTGATACGATAACATTCTCGATACCTGCGGATTATAAAATCGAATCACTTCCAAAGGAGATATCATTATCGGCATCGTTTGGAAATTTTATATCTAAAGCAACACCTAAAGATGATTTTACAATTGAGTATGTGAGACAGCTTGATATCAAGGATTATCTGATACCTGCAGAAAATTATAATGAGTACAGAAACTTTTTTATGGAAGTTGCCAAAAACGACCGGTCGCAAATTGTGCTGATAAAGAAATAATCTGTTGAGCTTCCTTATCCTTTATTTTGAAAATGGTAACGGTTCTGCTTATGCAGCACAATTGAAACTATTTTATCAACAGCATTTTTTTACTTTGAACATAGTCTCCGGATTTAATCATGTATAAGTAAACACCACTCGGCAGATTTGCAGCATTAAAATCAACTTTATAAATACCGGAAGATTTATATTCATCAATTAATTCAGCCACTTCTCTTCCCAATATATCATATACTTTTAACGACACATATGAATCAACCGGTATATTAAAACCAATCACAGTACCAGGATTGAACGGATTGGGATAATTCTGCGATAACGCATATTGTCCGGGTATTTTATGATATTCATCTTTTATTTCTGTTGCGCCTTCAACTTTTTTAACTGATCTCAGATCATCGAAATAAATTACTCCTGTTATAGAACTTTCCGATGTTTTTGTCAGTTGATAACTATCAATTCTGAAATATTGCCCGTTAAGAATTCCGTCACCGATCCATATACCAACACTATTAGGGTCGTTCAATTTCCATTCAATTAATTTCCATCCATGCCAGTCAATAGTTACCCATTTTGAAACTTCATGATCACCCCAGGCCGATCCGGTATATTCATCAATACAAAATCTGAATCGTGTTTTGCTTCCGTCTCCATAAACGAAACTTTGCAAAACATAACTCGTATCGAAGTAAACAGCTTGTGGAGGTCCTCCGGCGAGGTATTCGCGAATTAAAAAGTTGCTGGCATTTTCATCCCACAGGTATGCAAGTTTAGCGGATCTTTTGGGACTCGTTGCCGGCAGATATACCTGATTGGTAAATTCGAAATAGGTTCCGGATCCTAATATACCTGTTGTTGATCCGCTGTAGCCGGGTTGTTTCCAATCACCGGGTACAGTAAAGTCATCGATCATTTTAATTTCGCTGTATGAAAAATCTGATGTGGAGAAATTAATTTGAGCTTCCTCACCGGCTGCGTTGCCAAGCGTATCTGCAATATCACCACTTATTGTTACAGAATAACTTTTTGCTGGGTGGAATAAATTATTTGGTTGAATGCAAATTATACTTTGCCCTTCTTCAGACTTCGTATGCTGATAACTAAAACTAACCGGTGAACCCGTTTCTGTAAGATTTATCGTACTTGATGATAGAGACTGAGCATCAATTTCTTCATCAAACAGAATTGTTATAATAGAACTTACATCAATATTAGTATCGTTTGAAGCAGGATAACTGGAAATAATCTGCGGACCAAGAATATCTTCTTCATTTGTTTGATAAGTGAGAAAGAAAGGATCACCTTCTATTCCATCGCTATTCCCATCAAGCAGCTTTCCATTTATGTCTGTTACAGACGAATCGATCTTTAATGTATAATAAGTCTGATACTGATGACCTGCAGTTATGATAGAAACTCTCCTGCTGCTATCATCCCAGCTTAGATTATAAATCTGAACAGATGGGGTAATACTGATTGCGTTATTAAAAGTATTCGCATCCATTGTTTTTGAAAAATCTATGGTTATGGCATTAGAAATATTCAATATACCATTCTGCGGAGGATTTGTTGATGAAACTATCGGTGCAAATGATGGTATCAATCCTGTTGTAACGGAATTTGAATTCTGGGATTCGTTCCAGTATCTGTTTAGTGTGGTTGCAAAGTATTTATAACTTCCGTTGAAATTTTGTAATCCTGTAAAACTTTCTGTAAAGCTGTAAACGGATTTACCAAAATGAATATCCACAATAATATCATTATTAACATCAAGCGTGTCATCTTCAGATCTGTAAATGATGAACCAATGATCATTCAGAATTGAAGTATGAGGAGTTACAGTAATCTGATAGTTAAGTGAATCAATTTGATTTAACTGAACGGATGGTGCTGATGGTTCGGAAACAAAAATAATATCTCTTACTTTCATTTTTTTATTAAAGAAGGTGCTTGCTGCTTCATCCCAGTAATCGTAATCTTTCCAGCTGCCGTAACTGAAAAACTGAAATCCATCGACCCACTGTTTATCCCTTAATCTATTAACTATACCTGCATGATTTGACCACACATTATTTTCAGCTAACCTGTAAGATCCTGGTCCGCATGTATAAAGTCTGCCAGCCTGAATACCCGGCTGAATGTTCGGTTCCCAGTCTGAAGTAATTGCATTAAATAAATCGTTCCCGGTTAACCAGTGGTAATGCATCGGGGTTAATTGTTCAACATATCCCTCGTTGAACCATAGTGCAGCATCCTGATATACAACGTAGTATCCATTCCAGCCGGTAGAACCACCAGTTTTATATTTACCTAAAGCGGCAGGTGATAAACGAACCCATGGTTTAACGGATTGTACAGAGTCATGTAACGTTTTTACAAACTCTGTAACAGACCATCTCCACCAATCTTCCCAGTTATTAAATCCTGCGGGAACTCCTGCACTGTAAGGATGCTCCGCATCATATAAGAACCTGTTAGTACTTTCTGTAGAAGTTAATTTATTGATGGTATTATTTGAAAAAAAACCATCAGGTTTGGTCTCCTGTTCAAGTTGAGAAGGTGCATCAGTCATATCATCTGCATCATATTCATTCCACCTGACATAATCCAGATGCAATCCATCAATATCATAATTTCTTACAATTTCCATAGCAACACTGATAGTGTAATCTCTGACAGCCTGCAAACCCGGTGATGCCGCCCTGTTTGAAGTCATAGGATTACCATTCTGATCTCTGCAAATCCATTCCGGATGTTCGTGTGCGATTGTACCGGGATAAGTTGAGGCTACGCTAAATGTATTAAACCAGGCATGTAATTCAAGACCTCTTTTGTGTGCTTCTTCAATTGCATATTGAAGGGGATCGAAACCCGGATATGTATAGCCTGCATAATATCCCCAGGGCTCAAATGAGGATTGATAATAAACGGTCCCACTTTGTCTCACCTGAAAAAGTACAGAGGTCATATTTGCTCTTTTATGATGATCTAATATTTCTCTGATACGCATTTTATTTGCTTCAACCGAACTTCCTGAATTGATGTATTCCCAGGTTATAACCCACGTAGCTCTGAATTCCTGATTATTTTGTTGAGAATAAATTGCGGTAATGAAGAAGAATGAAAGTAAGATATAATGATACTTTGTGTGAATTAAATATTTCATTTTATATTTCCCTGAATGCGCTTCAAAACTACGAAAAACTATTTTAACTATTCGTAAATGCTGATGCAGCAATTCAATGTGCATAAAAGCGTTAAACTAAAAACCCTAATTCTAAATCAAATATTAGAGCATAATATTCGATATTGTTCGATTAAGCAAAAGCCGGGTCGTCCTCAAATAAATGAAGTTAGATCCGGCATTTTTATTAATAAAACTGAATATATTAAAAAGCTTCCTTTATAGTAAAAACACTATTCAGCCTTACCTTTGCTAATATATCAAACACTTTCTCACCTACACCTGTCAGCACAAATTTTGCATTCCGGTTTGTAGTTGTAGTAAATGCGTGAACCAGCATTCCGATTCCCCAGCTGGTAATATATTCAACCATTGAGAGATCGATGAGTATTTCATTTACTCCTTTATCCAGAGTAGTGAGAACGGAGTTATGAAATTCAACTCCTTCATTTCCAAGAACGCTTTTCTTGTTCAGTTTAATTACGCTGAAATTCTGCTGATCATTGATCACTATATCCATTTACCCTCCTGATAAACTAGATTTTAAAAAATTTTTATAAGAAAAATACTGATTATTTAATATAACAAATATTGGAAAACTTTAGTTTGCCACATTATTATGCTAATAATTTATATAATGAGCAACTGCCAGAAACATTCCACCGACTAAAGTTAATATGAGAAAAAGCGGCAGATAAAATTTAAACCATTTTTCATAAGGAACACCAGCGATGGCAATTGAAGCCATTAAAACACCACTTGTCGGAATTATACTGTTAGAAAATCCGTCACCAAAAACAAAAGCTAAAACTGCAGTTTGTCGTGAGATATCCAGAAGATCGGAAAGCGGAACAATCAGGGGCATTGAAACCAGTGCTTGACCTGATGCAGAGGGAATAAAAAAATTAAATACGGATTGAAAAATAAATATTCCTTCTATTGCTATCACTTGATTGAAGTTACCAAGCATTACTGCCGTGTGGTAAAGAATAGTATCAATTATTTCTCCTTCAACCATCACAACCTGTATACCTCTTGCAAAACCGACTATCAAAGCCGGTACAATCATCACTTCCAATCCTTTTATAAATGCTTTCATTGACTCATCACCTGACATACCACTTATCAAAATAGTTAACAAGCCAACTGCAAAAAATCCTCCGGTCATTTCTATCAAACCCCACCCCATAGTTTGAACAGCATATAATATTGCACCAAAGAAAACAGCAGCAGTTAATGCAATCCAAATATGTTTTTTATTTAGAGGCTCGTTGTGGCTAAACGATTCTTTTACTCCATCATCAGGATCTACAGGTAAAAGTGATTTGGAAGGATCTTTTAATATTTTCTTTCCGTAATGCATAATGAATAAATATCCAATTAAAGTGCAGACAATAAAAGCTATAACTCTCAGACCCATACCGCTCCCTAACGGCAATTCTGCGACCGACTGAGCTATTTTCACATTAAATGGATTTGTTATTGCAGTTGACCATCCTGTTCCGGTTCCTACAATTAAAATTGCTGCTCCGAATACCCTGTCAAACCCTAAAGATTTTGAAATAACTATCAAAACCGGAATAAGAGGAATGAATTCTGCACCCATACCCAAAAAAGTTGAGCCAAAAGCAAAAGCATAGAATAAAAAGAAAACAAGCAGCGAAGGTTTATCATTATATTTTTTTAATAGAAATGAAATAAACACATCTATTGTGCCTGTATGTCTGATCAAATTAACTACTGCACCAATAATGAATACAAAAAATATTAATGGAGCCGCACTATTAAGTCCTTTAGGAATAGCTGTAAAAATTCCTAGCACACTAATTGGTGAAGCGAATCCATCAATTTTGTCTCCGAGAAGCAAGCCTTTTACAGAGTAGTTCTTTGGAATTTCTTTATAGGTACCAGGAACAACTAATGTTTGTTCTGAACCATCGGTAATTTTCGTAGTGCGTTCAAAAGAGCCGGAAGGCATTATATATGTTAAAATACTGCAGAAAAGTATTATGTATGAAAGAAAAATGAAAACGTGAGGAATTTTAAATCTTTTCATTTTTTTTGAGTTTTATATAATTAAGCAATAAGGGTATTTATTTTTATAGAAATTTTATAACAACAAACGATACATCATCATCGGGTTCCGTTCCATCATTCCACTGTGATGCTGCGGTTTTCAGCTCTTCAATAATCCCACTTGATGATTTATGCACTAACGATCTGAATTTCTCTTTAATTCTTACATAACCATACTGCTCATTTTGTGAATTTTTTAATTCTGCAAATCCGTCACTCATTAGTAAAAGTGTATCTCCTTTTTCATATCTGACTGCCTTCAACATATATTTAGTACCTTTCATTCCGCCTAACGGCAGATTATTGCTGACAAACTCTCCGGCTTTTTGAGATTTATTTCTGAAGTATAACAGTGATGGCATTCCTGCATTAGTTGCAATAATTTTTTCGGATGTAATTTGAACACCGATCAAAGCCATCATCAATCTTCCAAGCTGCATATCTTTTATTGAATTATTTGAGTTTTCAAAAAACTGTTTCAGTTCAATTTTATTTCTATCAGCAATAAAAAACGATTTCATAATCGAAACCATCATACCGGACATCATTCCGTGACCGGTTGCATCACCCACAATAAAAGTTAAAGTGCCATTGGCATCAACATTAAAATCATAATAATCTCCGCCAACCTCTGTTGCTGTTTTCATATACACTGCAATATCAAGATGTGGAAGTTTAGGAAGTTCTTTTGGAAGCATAGATAGCTGAAGCTGACGGGCATCTTCAAGTTCTTTTGTTTTACGTTCGTTCTCTGCCTGTATGATTTTATTCTGTGCTTCTGCTTTTTGAAGATCGAGGAAGCGGGTATAGGTTCTTTCAAATTCAACAGAGAATCTGCGGATGACTTCCTTTTCTTCTAAAGTGAGAGGTCGTCTTATATCAATGCCGAAGCAACCATATTTCATGTAAGCTTCTATATAATATATTCCCTCCGGAAATAATTCAGGTTCAAATTGATCCGCTCCCCGCAGTAATTCATCCCATGTCGCAAAGAATGAAACGATCTGATCGGGTGGTACGTACGTTTCATGCACAGGTTGTGCACTCTCCCAGTCTCTGTAACACTTTGCTGTGCCCGGTTCTGTTTTATCTAATGGATATTTGATCGATTTACTTTGATATTGAGCAACTCCATTAATTTCATTCACCCAGGTAGCCCAAAACATGTGTTTCTGATTGTCTTCATCCGGCAGCCATACAAAAGAGAATTCGGAATCAATTCTTAAATTAAGAAGCTGCTCGTGAAAGGTCTTTGAAATATCATTCAACTCACTTGAATGCTGCATTAGCATACTCTGAGTTCTGGTGCGTTCCAGTGCCAGTTCTATCTGGGCTACACGGTGTTGACGCTCAGTACTCTTTAAATCTTCAAAGCGTTTGTAGGCAAGATCAAACACACCTGCGAACCTTGCCAATGTTGTAATCGATTCTTCAGGCGGATTGGGAACTGTGCCTGGTAAGCTGAATCCAATCTCACCGTGTGTGGTGCGAGCCATAACAAAAGTAAGCCCGCCGATATGACGAATATCATCCAACGTGGGTGCCTGTGGATCAACTTGTTGAAAATCACCAAGGGTGATCATTTTTTCTACATATTTCACAGCAGTATCCACATCCATTGCAAAAACAAGTGTGGGCTCATCACTCTTTTCCCAATCAGCTACAAGCTTTACATCTCCGTGGATATGTCTAGGCAATGTCATTACCATGCCTATTCGTGTGCCATCGCCGGAAGTCATAGCTTTGTCATATCTCTCCGGCAGCCATCGCATATGCCAGAAGTAATGGGCTTCGTGACCAAGTGTTACGAACTCGGAGCGCATCGTTACAACAATATCCAGCAGTTCGGAAGATTCTCTCATAGCAGTTACTTGTGCACGTATGCGTTCTAGTGAAAGTTCGATCTGTGCTTCTCTTGCCTGTGCTTCTGCTTTTTGAAGATCGAGATAGCGGCGATAAGTCTGGCCGAAAACTAAAGCGAAGCGCTTAAAGATTGATACCACCTCAGCTGTCAAGGGCTCCAAAGAGAATACAAAAAGTGATCCCTCCGCAAAATAAAAATCGTTATGTATGACCAATGAGGGCAATGTTGAGAGGTCATATTTGACAGGATAATCAGTTTGGTTATTGATCTCCGTGAAGTAATCCGAAACCTCAGAGCCTCTTAATTCGTACGTGAATAAACTTTGTTTGTTCTTCCATCCTTTGTACGCTCCAAGCAGCAAAGGATGCCGGCTCATATCTAACTGACCAATAACCAGAACAGTCTTATTATCGGAATCAGTTCTCGCGGTCCATAATTCTGATTGATATTCCTCTTGAAAGATTCCAATACCGCAGCGGAAAGGTCTTATGCCAAGCTTAAGTAGTTGATCGAATAGGGTCACAACTGTCTCACCAACATCTGCGCTGTTATGCATTGCCATTGTTTTGCTTCGCACTCTTTCCAAAGCCGCCTCAATCTGTGCTTCTCTTGCCTGCGCTTCTGCTTTTTGCAGATCGAGGAAACGGGTGTATGCCTGGTCGAAGACTTTTGCAAACCGGGGAAATATGTGATTCTCTTTAAACGGCTTTCGGGAAGAAACGAGCAAGTAGCCATGTTTAAATGATGCACCGTAATCGATCTCCCAGTCAGGAATCTCAACTTCAATACCCTGGGCGACCACTTCATCCATCGCAGCTTTTACCGAAGGAAGTTCAAACATCAGTTCAAAATGACGGGCGATATAATCTTCGGGAATTTCAATAGAAAACAGTTCTTCTCCGGCTTTCCATTTATCATATCTGTACCGGTGAATATAATCCAGGTCAACCGGGACAGAGAATGGGGAAATCATACCTTCATTTCCGAGATTATGCCATTGTTCCACCATGACTTTATGCTTATCGCATAGTACAATGCCGAACGCAAACAATTCACCACCCAAATTTTTCATTTGATCGAACATTACTGATGCCACATTGGAAAGGTCTTCACTGGATTGCATGCCCATAGTATGTGCACGAACTTTTTCCAGAGACGCTTCAATCTGTGCTTCCCTTGCCTGTGCTTCAGCTTTTTTAAGATCGAGGAAGCGGGTATAGGTACCATCAAAAACACCGGCAAATCTTTCTAATAACTTAATTGTTTCTTCAGTTCTGGGCTCTTGAGTTGCGATTGATAATAAGCCCTTTGAAAATAATGCAGTGTATATAATTCGTCGTTTCTCCTCTCTGCCGGTTCTATCTTTTACATCATTGTATTCTTTATAATCTACATGACTATTTACGTACCTGTGATACCTTTTCAGTTCATCCCCGGAAATATCGATAATGACTGATTTTCCTTTCTCTTTCCAGGCAGTGTAAATTTTATTTATTACAATCGGTTCATCAATTGGTGCTTTGAACATCTTGTTCATAATATTACCCTGGACAGACAACCATATCTCTATAACTTTTTCTGATTCATTCACTATACCGATGGAAAGTTGATCAGGATCTTCACCTAATGCATTGAATTGCTGGAAGAGGACAAGTGCTGTTTTTGATAGTTCTTCACTTCGCTGCATTGCCATCGTTCTTGCACGTACTCTTTCTAATGCTAATTCTATTTGTGACTCTCTTGCCTGCGCTTCTGCTTTTTGCAGATCGAGGAAGCGGGTGTAGGTTTGTTCGAAAACTCTAGCGAATCGCTGAAGAATTTCACTCTCATCATTTGAAATAGCATGGTTGCGCGAGACTATAAGCAATCCATATTTCATGTATGCTGCAGATAGTACTATCCCCTCTTCTATATTGACCAATTTTTCATTGGACTTAGTAACTTCATCAGGAACTTTGCTATAATCAACATTTTCAATTAAATATTGGATATATGATTTCTTTAAATCCCCGGAAAGTTCATGAACACTGAAGGAAATTCTGTTCAAAAATGAATCGATCAATTTTTTTCTGAATGGATGCTCAAAATGCGAAATAAATACTCTGTAGGTTATAAAACCATTATCCGTTTGGTGAGCTGACCATACATCGGAATCAAATGTTTTATTGTCTATAAGAGAAATGTTACAAACGGTTGGGTCAACACCAAGACTCTTCAAGCCATCAAACATATTAGCAACAACGTCTTTCAATTCATTACTCGATTGCATAGCCATTGTTCTGGCACGGACTCTTTCCAAAGCAAGTTCTATTTTTGCTTCTCTTGCCTGTGTTTCTGCTAATGCAATATCGTTATATCTGCGATATGCAAGATCAAAAACATTTCTAAAACGTTTGAGAATTTTTTTCTGGGAATTGTCAATTGGTTTGAAGGCTGAAATACCAATGTCCCCAACTCCAATAGAAAATACGTAATAATAAATTGCAGTTGCCTCATCCAACCTGATGTCATCCTTCTGACCTGATTTCCTTCTAAAATCCTTCCATCCTGCCAGTTCGGCTTCATTTATAACGACTTCAAAATAAGCATCTTTAGCACTTCTGATTTTTTCAAGATAATCATCAACAATGGGATGCGAACCGTAATTTATTTTTGTTATTGCACCACCTATGGATTCAGAGAAATCATAATCCATAAAATATTTTTGTTCATCGTTCGGAATATGGATAATAGCATTTCGGAGATTATTAAAGCCCAGCTTTTGAAATTCCTTGAAAGATACTTCGCAAATACTCAACAGATCATCAGATTTATTCATACTCATAGCAACAGCTCTAACTCTTTCGAGTGAAGCTTCAATTTCAAGTTCCCGGTTTTTATTTAATAGCTCTGAAGTTTTTTCATCTACAAGTTTCTGGAGTTCTTCATTTTTTCTTTTCCATTCATTTATGTGCCACGGATCGTCACCACCTGAAATATGTTCCGGCTTTGAGCTATGCCAATGTATAAGTTTCCAATATCCATCTCTAAATTCAAAAACAGATGACATTCTTACAGCTAATTCATTAGCCTCACCCTGAATTCGGGTAAGCAGTACGATTTCATCAACAATCACAGCAGTATTTCCATTACCGGAGATACGGTTTATTAAAGGTTTAGAAGTAAAACTAAAATCGTCAAAATTAACAGCTTGTTTCCGCTGATCAATCAGAAGGTCTCTAAACTCCTGAATAGACATAATCTTTTCATCCTGAGCAGTACCGTAACCCATTACATCATCGTCGATGAATTGATTAATTGTTTCAAGTGGTCCGTCACCAAAGCCAACTTCAAGTAATTTTGAATATGCTTCTTTTAGTAACTTTTCTTTTTTAGAGTTCATAGTAATTATTCTAAAATAATTTTTCTTAAATCAATTATTTTTTATCACAGCAAAAGTAACATTATTCCACCTTCGCAGGCTGTTGTATAACCTATAAAATGTCATTTCGAAGGTGTCCTCTGCCATAGGCATCCCTTCAGGAGACTAAGAAATCTCAGCAATTTTCAAGAAAGAGATTTCTCCCGTTGGTCGAAATGACAACGCTGCAACAGCCTGCTTTGGCGGACAGGGATTAATTAACTTTTATTACAACAAATGTTACATCATCATCAGGTTCCACTCCGTTCATCCACTGGGAGGCTGATTCTTTCAAATGCTCAACAATTTCACTTGATCTTTTTTCTGCTGCTGATTTGAATTCATCTTTTACACGGGCGTAACCATACTGTTCATTATTTTTGTTCTTCAATTCAGGCAAACCATCGCTAAGTAATATTATTGTATCGCCTGACGAAATTTCTAAGTCTTTTATTTCATAAGGAAAGTTCTTCAATGCACCGAGAGGCATTCCGCTTAATATTATTTCTTCAACTGAGTTAGAATCTTTTCTGTAAATAAATAATGGCGGCATTCCTGCATTGGCAAACTCAAGCTTGTTTGATTTTATTTTAAGCATCATAAAGCCCATCATTAATCTGCCGAGTTCAATTCCTTTCAGAGTGTCACTGCTTTGATTAAAGAATGTTTTTATATCCGGGCCTGATTCACCGGATGAGAACAAAGCTTTAACCATTGATACTATAATTCCGGCTTTCATTCCGTGTCCGGTTGCATCACCAATTGCAACGGTAAGTGTTCCATCAGCATCAACATTAAAATCATAGTAATCGCCGCCAACTTCCGTTGCTGTTTTCATATAAACTGCAATATCGAGATTTGGTAATTGAGGCAGCTCTTTTGGCAACATAGAAATTTGAAGCTGCCGTGCTTCTTCAAGTTCTTTTGTTTTACGGTCATGCTCTAACTGAATTATTTTTGCCTGTTCTTCAACTGCTTTTCTTTTTTGTTCAAGCTCTTCAATTGTTTCCTCAAGAAGAATTGCAGTGGTTTTTTTTACTTTCTCTGTTCGTTCAAGTTTAAATGCAGTTATCATTAATTCTTTATCTGCATCCTTCAAGGAATTTAAAACTGAATTCCTCTGCTCATCAGTAAGAGTTTCAGATTGCTGAATTATATCCTGTATATTTTGAAGATTCTGATTCATTTTATTTTTTTCGAATAATAACCTTTATGTTTTCATTCAATTTCAAACGCTTAAAGATCTTTTGTATAATTAATTTTATTGTGTTAATAGCCACGCTCTTTAGAGCGTGGAGTTAATCGAACCAATCAAACACTGGACTTTAGTCCAGTTACTAATAAATCTTTAGGCTAAAGCCACAACTTCCTATATGCGTCAAATTCTCCGGCATAAATGCCGGAGCTATTATTAATTGTGTGACAAAATTAAAGCCCGCGGCTATCAGATTTCTTTATTATTTTTCTTTTAATACAACTACACAACAAGTATTGTTATGAAATTCGTGCTTTCCTCTTTTCGATTTTCCATATTCTCCATAGCTGAAAAATCCAATCATTGGTGCATTCCATATTTTTATTACGCGATCAATTTCTTCGCTTGTCATAATACCAAGCGATAAATATCTGCTGACGCAGGAAAACATAATCACTGCATCTGCATCTTGTGCCTGTTCATCTTTCAATTCTTTACATTCAGATTCTACTGTATCAATCACATCAAAATCAGGCGGTAATGAAAACCGTACTTTAGAACCTTCAGAAATATTACCGGCACAAACCAAAGAGCGATCTTCAGCATTACCCAGCATCGCCGTTCTCATCACCGATGGAGCGTCTTCTCTTTCCAGTTGCAGCGGATAATATGCACCAAGATTGAAAACAGTATTAGTGAGAGGCTGCTCATCTAAGGTGAGTCCAAGGTATTTCATAACCAAATCCAATGCGGGCTTATCATCAATCGTGTAAACGATATTACCGCTGCTTTTGGTAATTGTTTTGGTGATGCCTATGGGTTTCCAACCGCAGGTGGCAACCCCGGATATTTCTACCTTGTCCTCGTCAATAATCAGAGCTATCAGACCTGTGATGCTGCTTTTGCCAAGAGTGAACGCTTTTGGTCCGGTCAGCGTAAGGTCGTCACCAGCCATACCGCCAAAAATGGTGGCTCCTTCTCCGAATCCATCTTCAATACCTTTGATTATTTCCTCGCCATCCATTTCATTACTCCAGCCGGATAAAATGATGAATGCCGGGTTTACGAAGATTTTTTTACCTTTCTCACCAAGCTGTTTTGCAATTTCAAAATCAGAACTATCCCCGGCTTCCAGAAATAATAATTTGAAATAAGAAGGATTCATATCCAGCAGCATAATTGTAATACTTCCTTCTTCTATTTCACTGCTGATAAATTCACCGGAAGAAGTTGCACCGAATATTTGAATTCCTTTATTATCTAATATTTTGCAAATGGCATCTAAATCCTGCTTGAATGATAAAAAGACAATTGCTAAAGTTGGTTTAAAACCATCGGATAAATTTTCTGCCAGTGTAGTTTTAATTTCTTCCGGTGATTTTCCTTTTATTGATTTTGCTTTCATAAAAATATTCTCAAGAAAATAAAGTTAGTTTTTTAAAACAAGCGGTAATGCATTTAAAGGACAACTTCACTTATCTGAGCAACCGGTTCAATATCAGTAAAGTTCGGCAGGTCTACCATTAAAGCATTAAAATTAGGTCCAAAAGATTGCTGAAAACTCTGCAATGTATCAAAATACATATTAATGATTGCTACAAAAGGTGCGGGTGAACCCGGTACAAGTCCGCCTAATCCAGATTCAATACTATAACTCTTAAGCGCATCACCTAAAGATTTTGTAAGTAGTGATAAATGATTATTACTGTAATATTCCAAATCAAATTTTTTCCCTTCAGAATATGGGTATAATACACTTACTTTAACCATTCCTTTTTTCATTTTGTACTCCTTTTTTATTGTTGTTTAACATTGATTATTTCTCTTTTAAAGCTACACAGCACGTTGTAAGATTATGCATTTCAAGATTGCCGTTTGTTGCTCTTGCTAATTCTGCATTGGAAAACATTCCTGCCATCGGCACATTCCAGATTTTACTTACGCCTTCTATTTCCATATTCATCATTGGTCCAAATGCAAGAATTCTTCCTGCACAGCTAAATACCACAAGGGCATCTACTTCAGGTATCTCTTTTTCTTTCAGTTCCTTTGCACCTTCAATTACTTTTTCCATCACATCGAAGTCGGGTGGAAGTGAGAACCTGATTTTGGAACCCTGTGGTACAGTTCCGCTGCAAATGAATGATCCGTCATCCCAATTAACAATTAGTCCCGGCCGCATTATCGGGTCGCCTGTTTCTCTCTGCAATTGAAGGGGTAAGGTTGTTGCAATTTCCAGAGCAGTATCCTGGTTTGCAGTTTCTTTATTAATATTAGTAATTCCGCCATACTTAATTGTTAGATCAAGAACTGGAACATCGTCAACTGTATAAACATGATTTCCTTTGCTCTTTGTAACTGTTTTTGTTGTTCCTACGGGTTTCCAGCCGCAAGTAGCTTTACCCTTTATGGTAATTTTGCTTTCATCTAAAGCCAAGGCAACCACACCTGAATTACTTGATTTCCCATTCGTGAAAACAAACTGTTCGGTAAAAGCATAATCATCTCCTGCCATCCCTCCAAAAACGTTTACCTGTTTTCCGCATACGTCTTCAAAGCCAAAAAGCAATTGTTCGGCATCGGTTTCCATATTGCTGCCGGCAATCAAAAAAGCAGGTGCAGCAAATATTTCTTTCGACTTTTGCGCAATATTTCTGGTTGCTTCCCGGTAATTATTTTGCTGAAATTCTTCAAACAATATGCTGAAATAATTTTTATTAATATCCATCAGAAGAATGACTGTGGATTCTTTTCCAAGCTCTTCATCTATAAACTCACCATTGGTGGTTGCACCAAAGATGGCAATACCTTCATTATCTAATGATTTGCAGATAGCATCGCGGTCTTGCTGCATTGATAAAAAAACAATAGCTAATGTGGGCTTAAAACCATCATCCATACATTCAGTCAAAGCGGATTTAATTTCTTCTGTAGATTTTCCTTTTAGTGATTTTGCTTTCATAGAATCTTTTAATTAGTTATTAAATTTTATCGTTAACCATTGTCAAAAGGACTCCTATGGAGAAACGGTTATTCCTTTTTTGTCTTTTATATAGCCCACGACTTAAGTAGTGGGTTAATGGAAATAATTTTTGATATACAAACTGTTTTAACAGTTTCCAATTCTTCTGGAATTATATTTTTTCTTTTAATGCTACCCAGCTTACCGTTGTTCCGTGAAATTCACAGCGGCCCTCATCCAGTTTTCCGAATTCACCCAATGAAAAAAAGCCCAGCATAGGCTTGTTCCATGTTGCAGCCAGCCCATCTATTTCTGTTGTAATCATGGGCCCAAATGTGCCCAGCCTGCCAACGCAGGAAATAATTAGCATGGCATCCGCCTCAGGCATATCCTTTTCTTTGATAGTCTTTGTACTTTCCACTACTTTATCAATCACATCAAAATCCGGTGGCAGAGAGAAACGAAAAAGGTCACCTTCCTTTACTTCACCTCCTATCATTACTGATTGATTGGCAGTGTTGAAAAATAGAGCTGGCTTCATTATTACATTTCCTGATTCTCTCTCAAATTGTAAAGGATAGCCAAGGTCAGTAGGAAGCAGCCCGCTCGCCTGGTTGGTAGAAATTATTATTTCATCTCCTAAAAACCGCTGGATGACATTCATTGCCGGCTCATTATCAATAGTAAAAACCCAGGAGCCTTCACTTTTTGTAATTTTTTTGGTTGTGCCAACCGGTTTCCATCCTGAAACTGCCAATCCATTTATTAAAATTTTGTCCTGGTCAATAATGAGTGCAAGCACCCCCCCTTTACTGGATGAGGCATTGGTGAATAAAATACCTGAGAAATCATCGGGGTTACCAGCTACACCGCCCATAATGGTGGCACCCTGACCTGCCGCATCCGTTAAACCCCTAATCAATTCATCGCCAGACATTCTGAAATCTATTGGTGAAATGATGAAGCCGGGATTCGCAAATAGGTTCTTTCCGGTTATTCCCGCCTGCTGTCCAGCCTCATACGCAGACGACCCTCCGTAATCGTTTAGTACAATTCTGAAATATTCCGGTTTCATATCCATTAGCATTGCTACAATATCATCAGATTCCATCCCTTGTTCGGTAAATTTTTGCGGTGCAGTGATCCCGAAAATCGCAATACCTTTTACCTCAAAAATTGATTGGAGTTGTTCAGTATCTTTATTGTTGCTTAAAATGATGATGGCGAGTGTAGGTTTAAATCCATCAGACATACATTCAGCCAAAGCAGTATTAATTTCTTCAGGCGATTTTCCTTTTATTGATTTTGCTTTCATATAAATCCTGTTTTTATTTTTCTTTTAATGCAACCCAACTGCAGGCACCGGAGTGAAAATACTGCCTTCCATTTTTATTTTTTCCAAATTCACCGTAAGTGAAAAAGCCAGCCATCGGACTTTTCCAAACTTCTGCCAATCCCTCATTTTCATAAGTTACCAGAGGACCTAATACCGGCGCTCTGCCTGCACACGAAAAAACAAGTAATGCATCTGCATCAAAACCACTTGCAGCTTTTAATCGAGTTGCTTCTCCGGTTATCTCTTCTGCAATATCAAAATCAGGAGGCTGTGAAAACCAAAATTCGGTTCCTTCGGGCATTTCCATATCGGTGACCAACGCATTTTCCTTATGATCAATCCGCATTGGGGATTTTAGTATTGTTTCACCGTCGCCTCTTTCTACTATAAATGGAAACGTGAATGAGAGTTCATTCAGTAAATCAAAGTTTTTGTCGTCCTTGTTTTCAACTTTACCTAAATATTTCAGGTACATTTCTACAGCCGGTTTATCATCGATTGTATAAACCAAATTACCGGCACTCTTTGTTACTTTTCTTGAAATGCCCATTGGTTTCCAACCTGTAATGGCCATCCCTTGTAATGTAACTTTATCCCCATCCAGTACCAGAGCAGCTACACCAAAATCTGTTTCATTGCCGTGTGTAAATACATAACTGCCTGAAAGCGTCATATCATCACCTGCCAGACCGCCCCAATATGTAACTTTTGCTCCAAGAACAGATTCAAAACTGTTTACCAGTTTTTCTCCATCGAAAACATCCCCTTTGCTATTTACTCCGGTACTCAATACGATCATTGAAGGATTGTTAAATGCTTTCAAAGCCCGGTTGGATAACTTACCAGCAGTTTCACTTAATAGATTTTCTCCAAATGGTTCATAAAGCAGTGAATAGGCATCGCGATTAAGATCCAGCAATAAAATAACAATCCCTCCTTCATCCTGATAACCGTTTATAAATTCTCCGCAGGAAGTTGCGCCGAACAGATCAATGTTCTCTTTATGCAGGATTTCACTGACGGCTTTGCGATCTTGTTTAATGGAGATAAATACTATGGCTAGTGTAGGTTTGAATCCATCTGACATACTTTCCTGTATAGCAGTTTTTATTTCGTCAGGCGATTTTCCTTTAATTGATTTAGCTTTCATAAAATTCATATAAATAAAATTAATATTAACGTTTCCACCCTTAGAACATATTCTTTTCCATATAAAAGCATATTAAGAAATTATTGACTGAAAAGATGACCCCACTTATTGAAAGTAAAAATGGTTTTTCGATTTAATTCAATTTTTAAGGTAATTAAATTCTAAATCATCCACTTGCTTTTGATGTTTTCCAAAGTTGATGAATCTTATCAGGACTAACATTACAGACGCAAAAAGGACATAAGTAAGGATTACATATTCCCAATTAAATAAATGTTTTAAAGGACCTATTAAAGCTGCGCCTGTTGCCAGACCAAGGTTAGAAATTGCCATATATAGCGTAAACTGAGTTGCGGAAACTCTTTTCCAGCATAACTGCATTGCGGATGCAAAAATGGCTATCGTTGTAAAAGTTAATAGAACATAAAAACCAATTATAAAGCCTGTAACAAATAACTCAGTTTGCCATAGATCTTTAAAGTAAGACATTACGGCAGCAAGCAAAATCAGCAAACTCAAATAAACGGTTATCATTTTTACTTTACCGAAATAATCAATAAGAAAACCGCCGATAATCATTCCTCCTATACCCGATATTAAATTTGCTGTAGCAAAGATCTGCGAATATTGAGTATCCGCCCATCCCAATTCCTGAACAGTAAAAACAGGAAGAACTGTATCAATCAATCCTCTGCCCATTGAATAACTAAAAACCGCTATACCCATCATTAAACTTACAGGCAAAAAGAAAACTTTATATAAACTTTTAAAGATTCCCTTCCAGCTGTGTAATTGAATTTTCTCAGCGGCTTTTGAGGCTTCTCCTTTAGTCCATGGTAACAATTTTTCACCAGGTCTTTCTCTTAGAAACAGCGGAATCAAAATAATAAAAGAAATAGTTAATGAGAATGAAACTATCGCATAGAAATATCCATACTGACTCATTATCAAGCTTCCGGCGGCAACAGAGGCAGAAATTCCTAATGTTTTTGATCCCCACATTAAACCATTTGCTCTTGCCTGCTGATCGACAGGCAAAATATCAATCGCCATTCCGTCAACAGCAATATCCTGTGACACACCAAAAAAACTTACCACAAAACCTACTATCATCAATGCCGGTAAGTTGTTGATAGGATCTGTTATTAGAGACATTGATAAAAAACTTAAAATTAATCCCAACTGACCAAGCAAAACCCACGGTCTTCGTCTGCCCATTGCCAGATAAGTAAACCTATCCATAACGGGGGCATTAATTATTTTAAAACTCCAGGGAAGTCCAATTGCTGCTACGTAACTTCCAATTTCTCCGGGACTAATACCATTCATTGCCAGCCAGGCAGGTATTGCATACCATAACAAACCTTCGGGAATTCCCTGTGCAACATAAAGTGCGGCAAAGGAAAAATATCTTAAAAAAGTATTTTCAGATAATGCAGGGAAAGTTTTCCGCGTAACCTGATTAGATTTTATAAACAGCATTCATTGACTTTCAACAAATTATTTTAGAATAGCTTTTCACCCTTTTTAAGTATTAGAAGATGTCATCTTTAAATTAAAGATGACACCTTTATGCAAAAAACTACCTGCTTGGTGGAGCAGGATACTGATTACGAACAGTATAAATATTATCCTTATGTGCATGGAAATATTTTACTGTCTCTCCCCACGCCCCCGGATGCCTTTTGCCAATTCTGCTTACATATTCATCCCAGAATTTTTCAAATGAGGTCATATCTTTAATCGTATACCAGATATTAGAATTCCATTCATCTCCCCAGGCATGACCGAAAAAGCCAAAACTATAAATGAATCCCTCATCTACAAGTTCTTTTAAGATTGGAACAAAAACAGAATCAGTAATTTTATTTACCTTAGCGACATCACCCATTGATACCATATTAAAGCTTACAATCAGTAATGGCTGCTCGTTGTTTTGTGCGAAATTATTTTCGCTGAGAAAAAGAAATGCAACAAGAATTATTGCAAAGATTTTTGTTGTTTGTTTCATAGCACTAGCTCCTTTTAGTTTGTTATTGAATGTATTAATTGTTTTAGAAAACCTATTTCAATTATAAGCTTGAATTACTTTTTCCCGGCAGCCGGAGGCACCATTGTAAATCCCAGCTGCTCCATGAGATCCTGATTATCAAAAGCAACTATCTCTTTTGTAACCTTACCATTTGCAATATGTACGATGGATAAACCCCAGATATTTACAGATTTACCTGTGGGAGGCATCTGGCCGGGACCGGTATTCGTTCCTGTTAAAACCCAGCGGGTAACACCGCCATTTTCAGCATATAGTGTATTATCTAAAGTTAATTTAAGATCAGGATAAGCCGTTCTGAAATCTGCAATAGCTTTTTTATATCCTTCAACACCATTAGCCTCCGGCTGATTGTTTACAATCCGCACAAAGTCCGGGGCAAAGATCGCATCCAGAGCGTCTATATTTCTTCCATTCCAGGCATTCTCCAGTTTATCTACTATCGGTTTCATTTCTACAGAGGGATCTGGTTTTGGCTGCTGACATCCAGTTGCAAATAATACAGCGATTAATAAAAATAGTGAACCAGTTTTTAAAGATGTGTTAATTAATTTTGACATATAATGCCTCCTTTTTGTATAAGTGAAATATTAATTTAGATTAAAACATTTTTGAAAAGTGCATATGAGCAATAAGCCATTTACCATTTTGCTTTACTGTTACCATAGTAGCTCTTCCACTTTGATAATTCATTGTTCCGCCTTTTTCCATCCAGGTAAAAGTGTAGTAACTGGTTACAACTGCTGAATTACCATTGTAAATCTGAGTTTGAAAATCCTGTCCATGATAATTAACGTAGGCGAGTTCTGCAGTCCCTTCAATAAATCCCTTCCAGGCAGCTGCATCGTGTAGCAAAGTAGATCCGACATAAGGAAATGCTGTATTATCTTCTGTAAATAATGACCAATAGGTTTTGTAATCCTGTTTATTAAACGCCTCAGCTGACTTAGCAGATAAAGCTCTTATATCTTCTTTATCACCGGCAAAAGTACTGCTTACAAATGCAGTAAACAGAAAAATGAATAGAAATAATTTTGTTGCTTGTTTCATAGCACCAGCTCCTTTTAGTTTGATGATGATTTTAATTAAAGAAAATTCAAGATTTACTCTTTAGTTTTCATTTCAATTTGAATTAGTTCAAAAGGTTTATCACCTACATTTTCACCCTGATGTGTTGTTGCAGGCACCCAACTGAAAAATCCTTTCTTAAAATTACGATCCTCTGTTTTGCCATCAGGGAATGTGAATTTTCCCTTTGCATCGCTTAAAAAAATCACCATACCTTCAGGATGAGAATGCATTATGCCTTTCTCTCCGGGTGCATAAGTAATTCTTAAAACCCGTACCTGATCATTTTCAAACTCGACTTTATAATGTTTGGGATCCACCTTTGCCGCATCCTGTGCAAAGCTGAATCCGGATAAAAGTATCACTGCAAATAATACAGTGAAAATTGAAAGTAACTGTTTCATAACACTAGCTCCTTTTTATTTGTTGAAATTGATAATTATTATTTGACACACCCAACGCAGTTTTGGCTAAAGCCAATTGTTTGTTAGGTTATTTAATCCACGACTTATGCCAAAGGCATGGCAAGCCAAAAGTCGTGGCTATAGAAAATTCAAATTTTAACTGAATAGGGGGTTGTCTCAAAAGGTTCTCTCGATACATTTCATTACTCGAGAACCTTTTATTGCGGTCGGTTTTCGAGTTTTTTTCTGATGGAATCAGAAAAATTATCGAGAAAACATTACTTTTGAGTCAGCCCCAAGATAATCTCTCAATTCAATTTTGGGACTTTAATCCCTAGTACGTAAGATGACTTGTTTAATATCTATTACCCGGCTTTATACACTTCTAATTCAATTTCTATCATAAACTCAGGCAATGCCAATTCTTTCACTCCAAGCCAGGAACCCGTTGGAAATTGTTTTGTGTAGATCGTGTTACGATAGCCAGCCTGATTAAGAAACTCGGGCATATTGGTAGTAAAAATATTTTCTACAACAACGTCATCGAAAGTGCAGCCATAATGTTTCAGCACTTTGTCTAAATCCGAATAACAATTTTTCATCTGCTGTAACAAATCACCAACTGCAGTTGGATTGCCTGCATCATCCATACTAACAGCACCCGAAATTTTAATATCGTTTCCAATCTTTACAGCGTGTGTATAACCATATGCTTTTTCAACTTCGGGGCGCAGATTAAAGTACTCTGGTTTTTCAGTTTTCAGCGTTGGATTAATTTGTTGTTTCATTGAACCGGGTCATTATTATTAGTTTGTTGAAAATGATATTTCTTTTCTACTTCATCGCCTCAACTGTTTGAAAAGTATCAGCATATTGTTGAAAGTCTGTAACTAGTCCGTCGTTAAGTGTCCATATATGAACAAACTGAACATTTATTTCTTTTCCGGTCATTTTATTTTTTGCTTTGTAACGTCCGGTTACAATTATTTCTCCGGAATTTGCCTCATAGTATGCTTGCTCAGTTAGGTTCCAGTATTCCCATTCTGCACCAAGCCTCATAAAAACTCCTTCAAGCACAGCTTGCGGTCCTATGTAAGGATTTCCATCTGCATAAGGAAAGTTTTCTGCTTCATTCCATACAATTTCAGGATCAAATTTTTGAAGCACGGCAGGTACATCACCTTTAGCAAAGTCAGCATATAAATTCTGAACAATCTCAACATCCTTCTCTTTTGCCGACTTGTTGTTTATAGCAAAAGAAGCAATGAATGCTATGAGCGAGAGAAGCACTACTAAAGAGACAATTATTTTTTTCATTTTTTTCCTAAATGTTTTTATAAATAATATTTAATTTTCAACTTCATCACCTCAACAGTTTGAATTATTTAGCTGTTTCAGCTATTTCATCTACAAAATAAATTTCGGGCATACCAATAACGCCGGCATTCTTCATTGCTTCTCTTGTGGAATCTGAAGAAACAAACTTTTTAGCATTCTCAATACTGTTTATCTCCAGAAGAACAAAAAGATCATTTGGATCATCTGCATTTCTAAAAATTTTTCCTCCCATAGAACCATTCGCTGCTCTTTCACTTTGGTGAGCATCGAATGCTGGTTTCCATTTCTTGTAATCTTCAAGCTTATGATGAATTAGTATGTGTGCCATTGTATAACTCCTTTTTGATTTTTAAGAAATAATTTGATTTAAAAATTTCAATGCCCGCTTAGCCATAGTTCAAAACTTTTATTTGTTTTCCCTGGCGGATAACTCCAATCAGGCTTAAGTCTTAGCCCCTTATTACTTCTCCAAATAAAATCAACTGCATCATTAATATCTTTAAGGTCATTAATTTGAAGTAGAAAGATTTTAAGCTGTCCGAGGTTTTTTACTTTCAGTTCAGTACTCACATTCTGTGCAAGCAGAGCATTTTTAATAATATCCACTTGGCGCTGATCATAACTTGCCCAAATTATTCCATCATTACCTGAAAGAAAATCATTTTCATCAAATGCAATTGAAATTTCAATCGAACTTCCATAGGGAATTAGTAAATTTTCTTCATCGACTAATTCATTCAAATGCACAGTTCTGTCACTTTCAAGTTTGATTTTCCCCAAATCGGAATAGTATCCTTTAATTTTTATCAATTTCACAGGAATTGTCAATTTATTATGTTATTCAATTGATTTAATACACTTGTAAAAGTAGAGAATGAGGCTGAAGTTATCTTGTACTATACACGCAAATGTTTGGACTTTTTAGTCAACTTTATCTTTTCTGTGTTATTCTTAGTGTTCTTAGTGTTCTTAGTGTCTCAGTGGTGAACGAAATTCCCATTTACCACTAAGGCACTAAGAACACTTAGTTACACTAAGAATTACATGCCGTGGAAATTATTGAGTTTTGTACTCAGAAGGTGAAACACCAAATTGTTTTTTAAAGGAGCGGGAGAAATAGGACTGATCATTAAAACCTACTTTATAACAAATCTCAGCAACTGTACCTGTTTTTTGTATTAACAGATCTGCTGCCCTTTGCAAGCGGAGTGACCGGATTAACTGTCCCGGTGGCTGGTTAATTAATGCATTAAGTTTTCTGTTTAATTGGGAAACGCTCATATTAACTTCTTCTGCAAGTAAATCAACGCTGAATTTTTCATCTTCAAAATGAGCCTCAATAAAACTTACTACTTTATTTAAAAATACCTGATCGGCAGAAACAGCAGATACTTCAGAAGGTTTTATGACAGTTGCCTTGCTAAATCTTTTCCTGAGCTGATTCCTTTGTTGAATTAAATTTCTAACACGTACTATTAATTCTTTTGCGCTGAAAGGTTTTGTGAGATAGGCATCAATACCGGTTTCAAGTCCTTCTATTTTGTCGTCAAGCCCGGCTTTGGCGGTTAACATTATAATTGGAATGTGACTTGTCTTTTCATTTGCTCTGATTGATTTGCTGAATTGATATCCATCCATTTTAGGCATCATTACATCTGTAATAATTAAATCCGGAATTTCATTTTGTGCTGTTAATAATCCCTGCTCACCGTTTTCAGCTTCAAATACCTGGTAATCATTTTCCAGCTGTTCACGGATATATGATCGTACATCGGGATTATCTTCAACTATTAAAATTATTTCCTGCCGGACTGATGAAGATTGTTCTTTGTCAGATTTCTGATCCTGATCTGGTTCTTCTGTATTTTGAAAGTTTATTTCCATTTCATCAGAAATAGTTTTTGCAGCAAACTTATCCTGAGGCAGATCAATCAAATTCTCTTTTTCTTTTGTAAAATCTCCTAAAGGAAGATAAATACTAAATTCTGTTCCTTCATTTACTTTGCTGTTAACAGTTATTTTTCCTTTGTGAAGTTCAACAAGTTCTTTAGTAAGTGCTAAACCTATACCGGTTCCTTCATGTTCACGTGTCATTGAACTATCCACCTGATAAAAACGATCGAAGATGTGTGGAAGACGATCTGGAGGAATGCCAAGTCCGGTGTCGCAAATTTGGATTTCAACTTCAGATGATTTTAAAACTTTCAAGCTTACTTTAATCTCGCCATTTGCAGATGTAAACTTAAACGCGTTTGAAACAAGGTTGTAAAAAACTTTTTCCATTTTATCCGGATCAAAAACAACCGGAATATTCTGATATTCAGATTCGAACTTAAGTGTAATTTTTTGTGCTTCAGCCAGAGATTCAAAAGAGAAGAAAAGACTTTTGAGAAATGAAACTATGTTATGCTGTTCCGCATTCAACTCCATACTTCCGGCTTCAAGTTTGGATAAATCCAATAATTGATTAATTAAAGTAAGAAGCCGTCTTGCATTTCTGTTTGCAACCTGAAGTTTACCCTTTTCTTTATTGTCAATGGCTGACGACATTACACTATCAATCTGACCTAAAATCAAAGTGAGAGGTGTGCGGAATTCGTGAGAGATGTTTGCGAAGAACTGTGATTTCAACTGATCAAGTTCCTTTAATTTTCCGTACTCAACACGTTCAAGTTGTAATGTATGTTTTCTGTTTAATCTTTTTAACTCATATCTCCTGATCAGGTACAATATTCCCAGGAATAAAACTGTATAGATAAAATACGCCCACCAGGAAAAATACCAGGGAGCAAGTATTGTGAATGCAAAACTGTCTTCAGTTCCGATAATTCCATAAACATTTTTTGCCCTGACACGAAATATGTAATCTCCGCTGGAAAGGTTTGTATATTCTTTTGATGGTTCCCTCGTCCACTGCGACCAATCAGCATCATAGCCCTCAAGATAAAATTGATATAAATTTGACCCGGGTTTGACATAACTTGCCGCAGAAAAGTTAAAGAGTATATTGCTTTTATTAAATGAAAGGGTAATTGTTTTGAATGAAGAATCTTCTACCGCACCATTAAATACCAAAGAATCCTGGTCAACAATTATACTGCGTATATTAGTTGAAAATTCTATATCATAATTTTTATTTATCGCCGGATCAAATCTGATCAGTCCTTCATTAGTGCTGATCCACAGGAATTCCTTATTCCTGCCGGAATCATAATCTGCGTATAGATCATAGACATCTTTTAAATTCAAAGCTCTGAACGCCGGTTCAGGTTTCCAAAGAAATCTTGAATCCGTTTGTTTGACTGCCTTACCAAGATCTATTCCGGTTTTAGTTTTTGCCAATATCCATAAATCCCCCTTACGATCTTCAACCAAAAGTTTTATATGGCTCGTTGAGTCAGTAAATGTATCACCTAGTAATGTCTCTGGGATAAAACATTCTGACTGCTTATCAAAGCTGAATAAACCGGCGTCTGTAGCAAACAGTACATTATTACCCACGGAAAAAATATTACAATCATTTCCCGGCAAGCCATTAGTTTTATCATAACGAATTATATCAATTTCGCCGCTATCTGCTGAATGAATAAGAGAATTGAAACTGTAATTTTTAATATGAACGACCCCTTCATAGTAAGTGTTAATCCACAAGCTTCCATCAACATCTTCAACAATTGAAGACATTTCATCTTTAACAGGAGAATTATTACTAAGTAACTGGAGATTACCGTTATTATATTTTAAGATTGCCAGACCGATTCTATATACTACAAATATTATATTCGTATCCAGCACTGATTGGTATAATTCCGGAACTTCGAAGTTGATCATATTCTGTGCACCATTATCTTCAGTAATCCGGAAAATTGCTGTATTTGAAGATGCAAAAAGATTATTGCCAATTGATATATAGTTAAGACCGCCGGCAGTAACACCTGAAACAGGTTTGAATTCTGAATTTGATTCATCCAGATAAAACAATCCCAGGGCATTTGATCCATATAATGTGTTATTGAATCTGTTAAGGGCGGAGATAGTTTTATTACCGATATATTTTTTAGTAAGAATTGCAAATGCAGGTGATGATTCGAAACGTGTGATACCTTCGGCCATTGCCAGCCACAATCCGCCCTGCTTATCCGGGAAAACATCATAAACAATATTTGAGTTAAGTCCGGACTCAGAATCAATGATTCTGGAAAGACTTCCGTCTTCATCAACTATTGCAACTCCTCCTCGCATCGTAGCGAAAGCAATTCTTCCATCTTCAAGTATGCATGCGTTGTATATTCTGTTCTGTACTAAAAATTCATCAGCCTCGGTTTCAAATTGTGAAAAGCTATTTTCGTCATATAAAAAAAGACCATCTTTGTTTGTGGTTATCAGAATATTATTGCCTAAAAGGAGCATATTGAAAACACCTGTTGCCGCAAATCTTTCACCATCAGGAATTAGTGCTAATGAATCACCTGATACTTTTAATAAGCCAATACCATCATTCCTTGTAAATATGTCATCATTAATTTTATATAATCTGAACGAATAGACGGAATCAATTACTGATATTTTATTTTCAACCCATCTGAAAATCTTATCACGTGTTTTAAAGTAAACACCTTGTGAGGATGAAGCTACATCCCATACATCACCAAACTCATGGAACTTATTATCCAGATAGTTGAGAAGCGAAACGAATTGTAAAGAGCCAATTGAATCCGGTGCGAGATAGCCAAAATCCGATGAGGCTGCAACGAATATTCTTCCATTCTCATCCAGACATAAAGATCTAACGAGTGAGTTGTTTTGAGTTTTAATCAGTCGCCATTTATTGCCATCATATTCAAGAATACCATCAGAATTTCCGAAGTACATTATTCCGCGGTTATCCTGCACAACGCACCAGTTTTGATAATTTGCATTATAGTGATCCGGACTGTAATACTCTATGAATGGTTGTCCTATGTTATTATAATTCTGGGAGTATAGAGTAAGTGGTAATAGAATTAAAATAATTAAAAAATATTTTTCTGGATTGAATTTATTCAAAAGTGTTAACCGGATATTGATAATTGTTTTTCTCTTCGGTATCTAATTTACTTTATCATTTATTTAAATGCACTTTGTTTTTTTGTTGTTGATGTGAATTATTAACCTGCTGTTATTTATGAATAATATCAAAAACGATATTAAGCCAGAGAGAAAATATTTTAGATAATAACTTCAATACAGAACAGGCAGGTATTTCCTGCCTGTTATTTGATTTGCTAAGTCCAACTGCTATGGATAATAAATAATTGATTATCAAATCAATTGGTGGCTGTCTCAAAAGACTTAAACACAAGTAGCCCATAATTCAATTACCTGATCATTCCCCAACTTAAAAGTCGTTGCTATTTTTTATTTTACTTTTATTACAACAAATGTAACATCATCATCAGGCTCTATTCCATTCATCCATTGTGATGCGGAGTCCTTTAAATGTTCTACTATCTCATCTAGGTGCTTTTCTGCCGCCGACTTAAATTCATCCTTTACTTTTGTGTAACCATACTGCTCATCATTATCGTTTTTTAATTCAGGCAAGCCGTCACTCAGTAGAAGTATCGTATCACCGCTTGATATTTCCGTTTCTCTGATTTCATACGGAAAGTTTTTCATTGCACCGAGAGGCATTCCGTTTAATATTATTTCTTCAACTGCGTTAGACTGTTTTCTGTAGATGAATAACGGCGGCATTGCCGCGTTAGCAATTTCTATCTTGTTTGATTTTATTTTAATCATCATAAACGCCATCATTAATCTTCCAAGTTCTATTTCTTTCAAAGCATCACTGCTTTGATCATAAAATGTTTTCATATCCAGTCTTGAACCTCCGGAAGAAAATAATGCTTTTACCATTGAAACAATTGTTCCAGCTTTCATTCCGTGTCCTGTTGCATCGCCAATAGCCACTGTAAGTGTTCCATCTAAACCAACATTAAAATCATAATAATCACCGCCAACTTCTGTTGCAGTTTTCATATATACTGCAATATCGAGATTAGGAAGTTTAGGAAGTTCTTTCGGAAGCATCGAAAGTTGAAGCTGGCGTGCTTCTTCCAGCTCACTGGATTTGCGATCATTCTCGGCTTGAATTAATCTTGACTGCGCTTCCGCAGCTTTGGCCTGAAGTTCAGCGGCTTCTGCTCGTAGCTGGCTTTCTCTAATGGCCATATTTTTCCGTTGTCTTTTTAATTCAAACTTTCTAATCGAATATAAAAACCCGCCGAAAAGAAATACATAAAAAGTATATGCCCACCAGGTTTGCCAGAATGGGGGCGATATTGAAAAGGCATATGTAACTTGATTGATTTTAGAACCTTCTTTATCTATGGCTATAACCTTAAATATATAGTCACCCGGCGGTACGTTTTGATACTCGGAAAATTGCAAGTTACTCGATTTTGACCAATCTAAATCATATCCTTCTAATTTGTGCTGGTAGATTGCGGATTTTGGATCTTTGTAATTTAGAACTGAGTAATTAAAAACAAATGAATTTTCTGTATATGAAAATGAAGATGGTTTGTCATAATAATATTGAGAGGAATTAACTTTTATAGAAGATAATTTAATACTTCCCTGGGATTTGGTTTCTCTGTCTACATAAATACCAATTTTAGTATACCATAACAAAATACTGCCATTACGATCCTGAGAAATTGCATTTTGTCCTAAAAAAGAAGCATTATCAACATAATAGGAATTAAGCCGTTCACCATTAATAATCAATCCGCCCAAATTATGAATGAAATATGCATTCCCTTTAAGATCTGTGATAGGATTATATATATTCGCCGTTGGGAGACCATTTTTTGTTGTGTAATAATTCAGATTTGCCCCGTCAAAAACTGCTAGTCCCTTAAAACGGAGACGAATATATAAATAATTACCTGCTTGAATATTTGTAATTGTGCCGGCTATGTTTGCTTCTTTAAGAATTCTGAAATCAGCTTTACTATTTACGCTATCGGAAAGATCAATGAATTTGTTACCGTCGAAACTGTAAAAATGTCCGGGACTTAAGAAATACATTTTATTATAAAGCGTTCCAACATAACTCAAAATTTTCTCAGGAACGTTCCAGCCTTGAGGAGGCTCTGACCATTTTTGATAATCATAAATTAGCAAATTTGATTTACCTGATGCCAAATCGTTTAGAGATTCTGAAAAACTGCTTACCAGCAATAAATTACCATTAGGCAATTCATAAAGATTATGTTTCTGATATTTTATTTTTTTCAAATTATCAGGCAGCGGATTTGGAATTTCAACTACTTTATCTCCCACTACCTTTCCTAAGAAAAAATCTGCGCTCGATATATTATTATTCCCGGGCCGAACATAATTTTGCCAGGTAAAAATATCACCCGATTTGGTTTCAAGAACAAAACTTACATTATAGTTTTCATTATCTTTCTTCTTTATGGGATTTATGTTGATAACCCATTGGTCTTTTTTTGTTGATACAGCCATGGCTAAATCCAAACCTTTATCAGTAGTCAGCCAAAATCTACCTTTTGAATCCTCAAATACACTAAGTACAGTGTTGCTGCTTAGTCCTTCATTTGTTGTAATTTTATGAAGTTTATTACCATCCCATACATTTATTCCATCATTAACAAGAGTAATGTTCGGAGGAAGGTTTACATCAGAAAAACAAATCCATACAATTCCATTTTTATCGGAATACATATATGGATTATTAGTTTTGATTCCGCTTAAACCATCACTCTCTTTTAGAAAAATAGATTTATTTGGAAAGTAAAAACTAAATCCAAGCGGATTTTGAATAACCGCTGCATCATTTATTGTCGATTTTGGAAAACCTCTGAAACCATCATACTTTTTCCACTTGCCGTCAAAATAAAAATATTGGTCATTGTATTCGGCAGAAATTGATTCTTCAAGAACGCCCACTGCAAGTAAATCAGGAAATATATTGTTGCCGGGAATGAGTTTGGCATAAGAAAATTTATAATCCGGAATTTTATCTTTTGTTGATAAATCTGTTATAGGACCGGTGTCTCTATATAAATCAATTTTTTCCCATTTATTATTTACAAGTTTGAAAAGAATACTGGAATTTTTTGAATAAACAGTTCCATTAATATCAGCTATAGTTGCATATACGCTATTATCCTTTTCTAAATATAAAACAGATGTCACCCTGTTATTTCCAATGAGAAACTTTTCGAGTCCCGGGTATGTATGAAAATCTTTACCATCGTACATTAAAACCCCAGAGGTACCACTTGTTAGTTCAGACCAATAACCGCTGCCAATAAACGGAATCCAGGTATTACCTTTATCATCAGTAACCGGTAAAACTTTTTCATAAAGATATTTAGTACCATAATATTTTACGTCCTTTGATTCGTCAATTCTTTCGAATTTATCATTCTTATAAAGTGCGATGTAAGCCTCAGTTTGAGTTGCAGTGTTTTTACCATCAGAAAGAAAAATTAAATCCCCATAAGGTGTTTCAAACATATCAGTACAGTTATGTAATGGGAATATTGTGGAATCAAATAAAGTAAATTTCCCATTTTCAAAAAGTGTTAGACTTCCGTTATTTTTAGAATCAAGGAATAAGATTGTTGTACCAATCCAGATTCTGTTTTTACGGTCCTTCTTTATAAAAGAAACAGATCTGCCCGGCAACCCCGATGTTTGGTAACCATCCTCCTTTGTGAATGATTGAAATTTATTATCATTCAGAATTATGAATTTATCAGTCGAAGCAAAATAAATCGTATTTGATGTGGAGTCATAATAATTAAATTGCATATCCGGCAGTCCGAATTCTTTACCAGGTTCCTGAAATTCGTATCCGTTAAAACGGACAGTTCCTTCTAAACCGGATATCCAAACGTATCCATCTGCTGTTTGCGAAACACTGGCAATGTTGGTTATTGGTAAACCGTCTTTTATAGTATATTTAACTAGATCAGCATTAGCTTCAGATTTGTACCTCTCCTGAGCTGAGCTGCTACTTAAAATAAATATTGAAAATAATAGTGTCTGGATAAGAAAATTTAAATTTTTCATTTTCTGATTTTTATTATGAATACATTTTTATTTTACTTTTATCACCACAAATGTCACATCATCGTCAGGTTCTTTATCGTTTGTCCAGCTTCTGGCTTCCTCTCTTAAATGTGTTATTATTTCTTCGGGTTCTTTCTTTGCCGATTCTTCAAAACTGTTTCTTGCTCTCTTATAGCCGTAAATTTCATTGTTTTCATTCCTCAGTTCTGCAAATCCGTCACTCATCAATAATAAAGTGTCTCCCCTTTCTATTTTTATTTCTTTAATATCATAAACAATACCTTTCATAGAACCTAATGGCATATTATTTATTACAACCTCTTCAATTGTTTGTGAATTTTTTCTATAAATAAATAATGGTGGCATACCGGCATTTGTTGTTATAATTTTATTATTACTGATCTGTACACAGGTAAGCGCCATCATTAATCTGCCAAGTTGCATATCCTTTATTGCTTCATTTGCATTTTCAAAGAATGGTTTAAGTTCTTTGTTTGTTCTGTCGGACATAAAAAGTGATTTCATAATAGAAACCATCATTCCGGACATCATTCCGTGTCCGGTCGCATCACCAAGAATAACCGTTAATGCTCCATCCATATGAACATGAAAATCATAATAATCACCACCGACTTCTGTTGCCGTTTTCATAAATACCGCAATATCAAGATGCGGAATGCTTGGGAGTGATTTTGGAAGCATAGAAAGCTGAAGTTGCCTTGCTTCATCAAGTTCTTTTGTTTTTCTTTCATTCTCAAGCTGCAGGAATTTTTTGTTTTCATTTTCCTTTCTTCTCTCCAATTCATACTTCCTTATGCCCCCCAGCATTCCAACAAAGCCGATAATATAAATTCCATATGCCCACCAGGTAAGCCAAAATGGAGGATTAATTGTGAATGAATAACTCTCCTCATTTGTTTTTTCACCATTCGAAGTGATACCCCTAACTCTGAATGTATAATTTCCCGATGGTAAGTTTTGATATTCAGCAAAAGTTAAATTGTTCGCCTTAGACCAGCCTTTGTCGAATCCTTCAAGAAAATGTTCATAAGTAGTTTGCTTGGGATCTTTATAATTTAAAGCAGCATAATTGAAGATAAATGAATTTTCAGAGTAGGGTAATTCAGTGGGTAAATTATAATAATTTAATTTGTCTGCTATTGAGACAGATGAAATTAATAATGGATAACTTTTTTCTTCACTTTTATTGATGTAAAGACCAACTCCATTATAGAATTCTACCATATTCCCGAATCCATCCATAGCTGAAATATAGGGACCGCCGCTTGCAACGCTCTCGTCATGTAAGAATGTCTGAAATTTATTTCCATTTATTTTTATCGCACCAGAAGGGGATGAAAAATATACTTCACCCCTAATTTCATCGATCACAGGATTTGAGAGATTAGTTGATAGAAGCCCATCTTTTTTAGTGTAAAATTTTAGATTCGTGCCGTCGAAAATTACCAGTCCCCTGTTTCTAAGTCTTATATATAAATTTCCGCCTGCTTGAATTTCAGTTTGTGTTCCTGCAACACTCGCACCTTTTAAAATTCTGAAATCAGCATTAGCATTTACGCTATCACTAAGATTCACAAAATTGTTTCCATTAAAAACATAAAAACCTCCAACTGTTAAAAAGTACATTCCATTTTTTAAATTTCCTACATAATGCAATTGTTCGGAAGGCACATTCCAACTTGTCGGCGGCTTTGTCCAGGACTTTCCATCATACAACATTATTTTTGACTGGATCGATGTAATATCCTTAATATTATCAGAAAATAATCCAAAGAACCATAGTCTTCCTTCATTATCTTCTTTAAGATCAAAAAGCTGGTATTTTTTATTGTTATCATCATCACTAAAAGGTGAATTTAATTTAACAAACTTTTCCCCATCAAATTTTCCTAAATAATAATCAGCTTCAATAAGATTTGCATCGGCAGGACGTACATAATTTTCCCAGGCATAAATATCACCATTCTTTGTTTCCAGAACATCTGAAGTATTATAAGGTTTACCATTCTGGTTTGGAACAGAATTAGTTTTAAATATTTGTTCGCCCTCACTGTTTTTAATTTCCCGAACCATCGTTAAACCTTTTGAGGTGGTAATCCAAACTCTTTTTTTACTATCCTGAAATACTTTGAAGGTTATATTGCTTGCCAATCCGTCTTTTTCTGTAATTGTTCGTAATTTTTTTCCATCCCAAACATTAATTCCAGTATTAGCAGTTAAGGCATAAGCAGGTAAATCGGTATATGAATATGAAAGCCAGACTAGACCACTATAATCAGTATAAGGGGTCACAATTCCTGATTGTGTAACCAGCAAACCATCTTTCGAAGTTAGCATTTTTGAATAATTTGGATAATAAATTCCAATACCCCTAGAGGTTCTAAAAACTAAACCTTCATTTATTTCAGTTACGGGTCCTGTTTCAAATGAGTCAAACTTTTTCCATTTGTTATCTGAGTATGAGAATATTTGAGCAGGATATTTTGAACTTTGGTTCTGGGCTGTACTCTGAAGTATAAGTCGTTCCGGCAGATATTTATTGGCTTTAAGAAAAAATACACCTGAATATATAAAATCATTGATAACTCTATCTGTTTTCAGATCTCTGATAGCGTTAATTTCCTTTAAAATATTTGAAACCTTCCATTTACCATTTTCAAATTCAAGAACACTTTTATTATTTCCATTAAATAATTCGCCGCCCGGAGTGAATGTCGTCATAAACAGCTTATTAATTTTTGAACTATAGTATAATTGAATTGGAAATTGATCTCTTTTAACCTGATTCATGAATTCTGTGAATTGATGAAATTTATTACCATCATACATCAACACGCCGCTACTTAATTTAGAACGATTTGAAAGATCAACACCAGAACAAGCCAGCCAGGTATTTCCATCCCTATCAATTGCAGTTACATTTTTCTCTGGGTACATCCTTGCATTCTGCAAAGTTATTCCAGCAGATTCATCAATTCTTTTGAACACCCCATTTTTAAATAAAGCAACATACGATCCTTCACGCGTTTGAGTATTACGACCTGTTGAATTAAATATCAGATCGCCATAAGGAGTTTCAATGAAGTTTGTTGCATTATCAAGAGGGTAATTTTTTGAATCGTAAACTGTAAATTTTCCGTTTTCAAATTTTGTTAGACCGCCGTTATTTTTTTTATCAACGAATGGCGTTGCAGAGCCAATCCAAATCCTGCCTTTGCTGTCAGCTTTAACTAAAGTAATAAACTGTCCGGATAATCCATTTATTTTATATCCTTCATTTTCAGTATATACTTTAAATTCTTTTCCATCGAATGTTATAAATTTAGCAGGCGAAGCGAAGTACATTACATTTTTTGTTGAATCGTAATACATATTCTGCATTGTGGGTAATCCAATATCAGTTCCAACTTCTTCAAACTCATATCCATTAAACCTGTATGTTCCTTCCACGCTGGAAATCCAAATAAAACCATCCTTAGTTTGAATTCCATTGGTGAGATTTGTGGTAGGCAAACCTTCTCTGTTAGTATATTCAACAATATCCGCATTGGCTTCAGTTTTTAGTTTTTGCTGTGATATAAGCAGCGATGAAAAAACAAAAATCATAAGCAGAATTAGATTTTTTAAATATGTTACTCTCATAAAACTTTCCATATATAAGATTATAAATTGCCACGACCTTTAGGTCGTGGAATAAATAAAAGAACTAACCTTTGGGTTTAGCCAAATATTTTGTGTTAAATTAGGCTAAAGCCTGATAATACTTTGAATTTCATTTACCCCGACTTGAAAGTCGGGGCTATTAAAATTTTCACTTAACTTTAATTACTACAAACGTAACATCGTCATCAGGTTCTTTATTATCGGACCAGCGATTACCTCCATTTTTTAGATAAGCAATAATTTCTTCAGGATCTTTTTCTGCAACTTCTTCAAATGAATTTCTGGCTCGTCTGTAGCCAAACATTTCGTTATGCTGGTTGTTTAGTTCGGGAAAACCGTCGCTCATTAAAAGTATTGTGTCGCCGGTAAACAATTCCAGTTCCTTTAACTCATAAGGGAAATTATCCATTGTTCCCAAAGGCATTCCTTCAATTAAATATTCTTCAACAATCTTATTCTTTTGTCTGTATATATATGCTGGAGGCATTCCTGCAGAGGACATCAGAAGTTTGTTGTTATTAATCTTCAGCATCATCATACTCATTGCAAGTGACTGAAACTGCATTTGTTTTATGCATCTAGTCATTTCACGAAATGTAAAAAGTATGTCAGGATTAGCGGCGTAACTGTTGAATAATGATTTAGCAGAAGTAACTATCGTTCCTGCTCTCATTCCGTGTCCGGTTGCATCACCAATTGCAACAGTAAGTGTTCCATCGGTATCAATATTAAAATCATAATAATCGCCGCCAACTTCAGTTGCTGTTTTCATATAAACAGCTATATCAAGATTAGGTAATTCAGGCAGCTCTTTCGGAAGCATAGATAATTGTAACTGACGTGCTTCTTCTAACTCTTTTGTTTTTCTATCATTCTCAAGCTGCAGTAACTTTTTATTTTCTTTTTCTCTTCTTCTATCTAATTCAACTTTTCTCACTCCACCAAGCAAGCTGACAAATCCAAATAAATATAGAGCATACGCCCACCAGGTTTTCCAGAAAGGTGGATTTATAACAAAAGCAAAACCAGCTTCATCTGTTTTGTCTCCGCTTCCTATTGTTGCTCTTACCCTAAAATTATATTTGCCTGCCGGGAGATTCTGGTATTCTGTAAAAGATAAATTGGATTCTCTTGACCATTCTGTATCATAACCCTCCAGCATATGCTCATATTTCGTTTGAACGAGGTTACTGAAATTCAACACTGCATAGTTGAAAAGAATTGAATTTTCTGAAGAAGAAAATTCATCTTTAAATGAATAATGGTAGGCAATGTCATTAACTGAAATACTCGTTATTTTCAGAGAAGCTTTCTGTGAAATATTTTTTTCAACCAGAATACCAACGCCAATATAAAATTTTAACAGATTGCCATTCATATCCATAACAGAAGTAGCCGAGCCACCTGCAGTTATTCTTTCGTCATCATAATAAAGATCAACCTTTTCCCCTCTTATTCTTACAGAACCGCTCTGGCTCCCAAAAAATAAATTACCTTTATAGTCAACTGTGGGATTATGTATATCCGTAGGAATAATACTGTTCCTGGGAGTGTAAAAATTCAGATTGATACCGTCAAAAATTACCAGCCCTCTGTTTCTCAATCTTATATAAAGATATTCACCGGATTGAATTTCAGTTAATGTTCCGGCAACGCTAGCTCCTTTAAGTATACTAAAATCCGCATTTTGGTCAGAGCTATCAGAAAGATCAACAAACTTCTCACCATTAAAATTATAGAAATGACCTGCAGTTAAATAATAGGCACCGTTATCCAACTCCCCGACAAAATGAAGCTGCTGTTCAGGAACATTCCATTCAATGGGTGGATCAAGCCATTCTTTTCCGTCATAAATTTTTAATTCTGATTTTGCCGAGGATAATTTCTCAAAATTTTCAGCAAACTCACCTTGCAGCCAGAGACGACCTTGCATATCGTCACGGAGTGAATACAATTGGTAAGGCATCGATTGAAGTTCTTTACTGAATGGGGATTCAATCTCAATAACTTTTTCTCCATCAATTTTTCCTAAAAAGAAAACTGCTTCGGTTATAGAACCGGATTTGGGTCTAACATAATTTTGATAAGTATATATCTCGTTATTTCTTGTTTCGCAGATATTAGTGACATTATAATCCGCACGTTTATTTGATGGTAAGGATTTTAATCTAAAGACCCACTCCTCATCACTATTTTGAATTTCACGAACCTGAGTTAATCCTTTATCTGTAGGAATCCAGACGTTCAAATTGAAATCCTGATATGGGTTAAAAGTATAGTTGCTCTTGAGCCCGTCATCAACGGTGAGTGTTTTAATTTTATTCCCATCCCATACGTTTACACCTATGCTGTTCAGCACAAGGTAGGTAGGAATCTGCGAATATGAATAACTAGCCCAAACCAAACCATTACGATCTGCATATAAATTTGGTATTTGAATATCCGGATCGAGAATACCATCTTCTTTCCTAAGCAAAATTGAATTACTTGGTGTAAGAAACCCGATTCCCTTTGCCGTTGCTGTCAAAGTGCTGTTATCCAGATCAAGCACCGGCAAACCATTATATTCATCATACTTTTCCCAGCCGTTTGGGGTATTCATAAAAAATTGAGTTGGGTCAACTGAACTCAACGCTAATCCAAATATTCCAAAAATTAAAGAGAGATAGGGAGGGTTATTTTGTTTTAAAAATCTTGAAAAATTATATTGAAAATTTAAAGTGGATTTATCGATACCCGGGACGCTAAAAATTTGATCAATTATATTCGTTGGTTCCCATCGATTATTTTTTAATTTGAAAATTGTTTTATCGGATTGAAAAAATTTTTTAGTTGCTAATGTGTAAGGAAGGAGATTTACATATACTTTTTTGTTTATATTATCACAAAACACATCACCAACACTAAGGTCATTATTTAAAACTGTTTCCAGACCGGGGTAAGTATGAAACTTGTCTCCGTCATACATTAATACGCCGGTTCCTTTTGTTTCTTTCTCACCTGCGTAATCCAGATTTCCCATAAAAGGTATCCAGGTATTTCCTTCCCAATCTATATAAGAAGAATATTTGTCCACTATTACTGCATTAATGTAATTGAATCCGAAAGAATTATCGATCCTTGTAAACCGATTATTTTTATAAAGAGCAATGTATGCACCATCACCGTTTTGAGTGTTCTTTCCGTAAGAAGTGAATATCATATCACCAAAAGGAGTTTCGATAAAATTTTTTGCGTTATCCAGAGGGAATGTCGATGAATCAAATAATGTAAACTTCCCGTTTTCATAATAGAGCAGTGAGCCGTTTAATCTTTTATCTGTGAAAGGTGTATATGATCCAACCCATATTCTGCCTTTGCTGTCGCCTTTCACAAAACTTATAATTTGTCCCTGATTTTCATTCAACTTATATCCGGAAGATGCCTCGTAAGTTTTGAATTCTATTCCGTTAAATGTTGCAAATTTATCCGGGGAAGCAAAGTAAAGTACATTTTTTGTTGAGTCATAATAAATTGATTGCATTTCCGGAATTCCATATTCCTTCCCAATAAATGCAAACTCGTAGCCATCAAATCGGAAAGTTCCTTCCGGACCGGAGAGCCAGATATAACCATCATTAGTCTTTACAGTATTATTAAAAGTAGTAGAAGGCAATCCATCCTTGCTTCTATATTCCACTATATCTGAGTTGCCGAATGTTTTGTATTTATTTTGCGCAAAGGCGCTTCCCAACAAAAAACTCAGGATAAATATTATGCACAGCTTTTTGATTATTTTCATTTGGTCTTCATTTAAGTGCTAAAATCATTTTACTTTAATTACTACAAACGTCACATCATCATCAGGTTCTGTTCCTTTTGCCCATTCTGCAGCACTTAATTTTAATCCTTCGATTATTTCTGCAGGTGTTTTATCAGCAAGTTTTTGAAATTCTGTTTGTACTCTTTCATAACCATAAGCTAAACCCATGTAATTAAATAACTCGGGTAAACCGTCACTAAGAATCAGAATAGTATCGCCCGAATTGAATTCAAATTCAGTGATTTTAAAGTACATTTCAGAAATAGCACCCAGAGGCATACATTGTGTCTCAAACTCTACAACACTTTTAGTAGAATTTCTAAAAATAAATATCGGCGGCATACCAGCATTAATAAATTGCACTCGATTCTTATTTATATTTA
>JAGXRK010000051.1 GCA_018335755.1 Ignavibacterium sp.
TAAACCCGGCGAACCCTCTTTTGTTATTGATAACTATGAACTGTTCCAGAACTATCCTAATCCGTTTAATCCTTCTACAACTATCAGATATGATCTGCTTGAAGATGGACTTGTTACTCTTAAGGTTTTTGATATTCTGGGACAGGAAGTTAAAACCCTTGTTAACTCTGTTCAGCCGGCAAGAAGATATGAAGTCCAGTTCAACTCAGAAGGACTTGCAAGCGGAGTTTATATATACAGACTTCAGGTTAACGATTTTTCTCAATCGAAGAAGATGATAATACTCAGATAAGATTGTGCGGATCTTAAAGGATACTTTCGTAAATGCATAATTTAGAAAGGGAGAAGTTATGAGAACACGAACTTTAAAATTGATTCTGTTCTTAATCGGAATAGTCAGCATTGCTGCACAAATAACAGTGCCGGAAAGATTTCCGCTTCAGTCTTATGAAAAAGATTATAATGAATCTTTTATTCTTGGTTTACAGAATAATGATTTGATAATGTTCTGGTATGATTCTTTTAATCTTGAAATAAAATACGCCAGAAGCACGGATAGCGGAAACAGCTGGATTGATGAGAATGTCCTTGTTGTGTTTAGCTCTCAACTGCAAATAAGTCCCGATATAAATGCAATTCAGCTTAATTCCGGCAGAATACTTTTCACTTACAGAACCGTTGAATATTTAATAATTTACTCTGACGATAATTGTAACAGCTGGACTCAGCCGTCAATATTACCAACACGCCCCACTCCCCCTCAGCGAAGAGCAGTTTACTGGTCTTCATTAGGAAAAAGCTCCAACAACTCTGCTGTCTTTGTCCACAGTTATAGAAATCCCACCGGTAGTTTTATTGGCCGCGGCATTTACACAATCGCAAGTACAGATGGTGTTAACTGGTCCGGGTCAACAACTATTGATACGGCTGGAGTAAATGGAAACCTTTTAGCTCTTAGTTCTTCAAAGGACATTATTGTTTATAATGATTCAACAAATGGAAGCAATGATATTTTTTATAGAATAACCACTGACGGTGGTTTTTCCTGGTCATCAAAAGAATTACTTATCGGCAGCGACAATGATATGATAAATGCACGTGGTGTAAAAGATCAATCCGGCAAGGTATGGATATTCTTTGAAGAAGAAGAACAAACATCTTTAAGCGGATTTACACAAAATGATATTAATTATATCACCAGCACAGATGATGGAAACAACTGGAGTCCCAAAGAAAAGTTTACAACCTATAAAGGCATAGATGATAACCTTTCGTTAAGTTTATGGGGCGGAAAACCTGTTGTTTCATTTTCATCATCAAGAGCATTCAGCATACAAAACCAGAAGAAACAGATATACTATGGAATTGGTGGGGAAACAATTGATACAAATGGTCCGCCATATTTGTTTGCTCATTCCGTTATTCCTGCATCACCGAATCAAAATGAGTCTGTAACTTTCAGAGCATGGGTTTTAGACGATACGGCTGTTGATTCTGTACTACTAATTTTACAGACCAATGGTTCGTTCCCCCAATATTATCAAATGTATGATGACGGAATGCATGGCGATTCACTGGCTAATGATCATATTTATGGTTTCGTTCTGCAAAGCGGTTTTAACCTTGGTGATGCTGTTAATTATAGTTTTCTTCTGAAAGATGTTAATGGAAATCAATCCGGTTTTACCGCCGGTTTTTTTACAGTGCCGGGACTTTCAGGACTTGATAAGTATTTACTTGAGACTAATAATCTAAAACTTCCAATCAACAATAGCGGAATCCTGGCAGATGTCAATATCGATGGTCAGTCTGGTCTTCAGTTTGGCGAATCAATTATCCTTTTTTCAGGTGGATTTTTTATTTCAGGTAAGAACGGTGCAACAGAATGGGCGGCAGGACAAGCAACCTCACCACTGGTTTATAATTTTTATCCCGGCCCGGTTAATTCAAGTCCGGGCGATATAAGAAATTCTCTCTTTATTATTAATAAGAGTGATCCTGATTTCGGACTATCCTGGCAACAGTACAGGTTTGCAGTTTTAAACGGAGCAAATTTTTACGACGGAAATAATGACGGCATTTATGATCCCGTTGATTTAAATGGCAACGGCGTGTGGGATGAGAATGAAGATAGACCCGATATGTTTGGCGATGAAACCATTTGGTGTGTATATAATGACGGAGTTCCCGGATATCAGCGCTTAAGATATCCTGGTGTTGATCCTCAGGGAATAGATATTCAACAAACAATTTTTGCGATAAATGAAAGTTTAAATCCTGTACACAATATGTTGTTTGTTAGATATCGTATCATAAATACCGGTACAGTAGCTGAAAACTTTGAGGACGTTTATTTTACAGTCTGGTCCGATCCTGACATGGGAGATTATACAAACGACCTAGTTGGAAGCGATACGCTTCTAAATTTAGGATATTGCTACAATGATAGTCTGGACAACTTGTACGGCTCTAATCCGCCAGCTATAGGAACGGCTGTTTTACGAGGTCCGGCAGTTTATATTCCGGGTGAAACCTTCATAGATAATAATGGAAACGGTATATACGAGCCCGGCATTGATACGCCTCTTGATACAGCAATTGTAAATAATGGACTTATCGGAACGAACTCTTTTCCAGGAGCAAAAAATCTTGGTATGACTTCATTTATTTATACTCAATGCGGCAACCCGATACTTAATGAACCGAATAATGTTCAACAGGCAAGATACTTTATGACAGGAAAAAATTTATTGGGTCAATATACCGATCCCTGTACCTGGATGGGCGGAGTTGTTTACGGGGTTCCTTGTGCTGATGTTAATCCGATTTATCATTACTCGGGAGATCCCGTTAATTCCTTTGGCTGGATAAATAATTTTCCCTGCGATCAGAGAATGTGGACAAATGTTGGTCCGTTCACCTTACCTCAAAATGAAAGGGTTGATATTTGGACAGCTTACATTGTCGGGCGCGGAAATGATAATTTAAATTCTGTTACTAAATTAAAAGAATATACTGTTGCCGCAAATAATTTTTACACGTCAAACTTTACACAGCTTCCCACGAGTGTAAAGGATGAGAAAATTACTTTTCGTGATTATAAGTTATATCAGAACTATCCCAATCCGTTTAATCCAACAACGACGTTAAGGTATTCTATTCCAAACGACGGAGCAGTAACTCTAAAGATTTATAATATTCTCGGACAGGAAGTTGCGACTCTTGTGAATGAATATCAAAAAGCAAATGAATATCAGATTCATTTTGATTCAAAGGGTCTTGCAAGTGGCGTTTATATATACAGACTTCAGGTTAATGATTTTTCTCAATCGAAGAAAATGATATTGCTGAAGTAATACATTGCAGACAGATTTATCGGATGAGAGATCTTTGAGATACCTTTTAGATTTCTCCCTCTGGTTGAAAGGACAGGACTCACTTGTCATTTCGAGGAGTTTACGACGAGAAATCTGGTGGAGTCTACTTTTGGATTTCTCCCTCTGGTCGAAAGGACAATGTGTTTTGTCATCTCGACGATTGGAATGAGGAGAGATCTTGTTCGTTTCCAGATTTCTGCCTTCGTTCTAAATAACAGAATATATGCAACAGTTTCATTATTTAAAAACAAAAATGCCGGACTTTCATCCGGCACTTTTATATCATCGTTAGAAAAAAATTATCTTCCGACTTTATCTAAATATTCTTTTTTAGCAATTAGTTGTTCTTTTGTTTCAACTCTGTCCGGATCCATTATAATTGCATCGCTCGGACAGGCAGGAATACACTGCGGTTCATCGTAGTATCCAACGCATTCTGTGCATTTATCGTAGGCAATGTATGTGTGTTCATCACTTAATGCAGGATGTTCTTCACCTCCAAGTATCCAGGGATCGCCGGGGTTATAAATTGCATCGTTAGGACATTCAATTTCGCATGCATTACAGGAAATGCATTCATCAGTTATTAAAAGAGCCATAATATTCTCCCCTAAAAGGATTTTCAGTAATTAGTGAATTAACGTTTCAAACTTAATAAAATTTTGAAAATAAAGCAGTGACATTAATTTTCATCAAAATAAAAGAGTCTTTAAATCAGGACTTATTATTAAAATAATTTTTTGTTTCAGCAGCAACAATTCCGCCTAATCCCAAAAGTCCTATTAAGTTGGGCAGCGCCATCAATCCGTTCATTATATCGGCAAAAGTCCACACTAAATCGAGTTTAACAACTGCACCTACAAAAACAGCAATAACAAAAAGCACTCTGTATGGTACAACGGATTTTATACCCAGCAAGTACTCAATTGATTTTTCACCGTAATAACACCAGCCGAGAATTGTTGAGTAAGCAAAAAAGATTATTCCGAGCGATACGATTATTCCACCCCACTCACCCGGCAGGGCAGTTTCAAAAGCCATTGATGTTAATGGAACACCGGTATTTCCTGTTTCCATTACCCCGCTTACGAGAATTGCAAAACCTGTAAATGAACAAACCACAATAGTATCAATAAAAGTTTGGGTCATAGAAACCAGCGCCTGGGTAACAGGATGTTTTGTCTGTGCAGCGGCCGCCGCTATCGGGGCACTGCCGAGTCCTGATTCATTAGAGAAAACTCCGCGTGCAACACCCATTCTAATAGTAAGCATAACTGTAGCTCCGGCAAATCCGCCGCTTGCTGCAGTTGGAGTAAAAGCTTCAATAAGCACGTGAGAAATTACATTTGGCACTTCACCAATATGGATTATTACAACCACCAATGCTGCCAACATATAAAATAACACCATTGATGGAACAAGAACCTGGGTAACTTTTCCAATACTTTTTATTCCGCCGAGAATAACAAGACCGGTTAATAGTGCTAATGCAATACCGGTATATTCAACCGGGATATTAAATGAATGATTAACCGCATCGGCAACAGAGTTTGACTGCACCATATTTCCAATTCCAAACGCCGCAATAGAAGCAAAAACTGCAAAAAGAGCACCCAGCCATTTAAGGTTTAACCCTTTTGAAATGTAGTACATTGGTCCGCCGCTCATCTGACCCCTCTCGTCAACAACTCTATATTTAACAGCAAGAACAGCTTCGGCATATTTAGTTGCCATTCCGAATAAACCTGTTATCCACATCCAGAATAATGCGCCGGGTCCGCCGATTGCAATAGCTGTTGCAACTCCTGCAATATTACCAGTTCCAACGGTGGCGGCGAGTGCAGTCATCAATGCCTGAAAGTGTGAAATATCTCCGGGTTGATCGCTGTCTTCTTTTCTTTTAATCAGGGCAAGCCACAAAGAATGGAAAAGTTTTCGGAATTGTAATCCGCGTAACAGAAAGGTAAGATAAATACCGGTTCCGACCAGAAGAATTAATAAGGGCGGTCCCCAAATAAAATCACTGATGCTGGTAAGAATAGATTGAACGTCAGCTTCCATAATCTACTTTCTAAAAAAGTGAATATAAGAATTTAAAGAGAAGTACAGCAGGAGACTATCAGATGTATTTGGCAATACTTAGGGCTCCCTGAATTCCACTCCGTTTATAGACTTAATAGCTATAATATTCCTGAAACGCGGAATAAACGGAATATAAACTCCGACAACCTTTACCCTGTAATCTGCACCAGCTCTGAAGTAGGGATATAATCTATCCGCATTGGATTTGCTGTGGTAATAATTATTTGAATTTGTAAAAACCTCATTTGCAGTAAATATAAAATACTTGCCGGACTCCTTTCCAAATCGCTCTTTATTAATTACAGTAATCGTAATTTCCTCTTCCGTTAGGTACGGCTCAAAGAACACATAACCAAAAACAATAACAAAAAGTATTATAACAAATCCGGCAAGGACTGATAATTTTACTATTTTGCTGCTGATCATCATATCAAAACACCTCCGAAAGCTTTTAGCTTTGCAAATATTTTATTAAGGTATTGTAAAGTCTGTATTTTATTTCTTAAAATCAATATTGTTTGCTGAATAAATAGTGAGAATTCAGGGCAGAAATAGAAAGTCAAAAGTCAATTAAAATATCAGGGTCGGTTTATAAGGGTTTGACTTTTTTTGAGCATCTGCCTGACTCATAAATAAAAGGTTAAACTCCTCTCGATTCCCCGCTAACCATATGCCACACTGTCATTAGTATTATTTGTATATCTAATTTAAAAGACCAGTTTTCGATATACCAGAGATCATACTCCATCCGCTTGCGTAAGCGTTTTCTGTTTTCTTCTTTATCCTGAACATCGCCGCGCAGACCGTGAATCTGTGCCCAGCCGGTTATGCCCGGTTTAACATTGTAACGCAATTTTATTTCTTCAAAAATTTTTTCATACTCAACGTCAAACATAACGGCATGAGGACGCGGACCAACAACAGACATATCGCCTCTAAGCACATTGATGAATTGAGGCAATTCATCAATATTGGTCTTTCTTAATATTCTTCCAATCCGGGTAACCCTTGGATCTTTATCTACCACAGGTTTAAACTTTTCTTCGTTCTTATCTAAGTATGTAAGAGTTCTGAATTTATAACAGTTGAACTTTTTGTTCCTCACACCAAACCGTTCCTGAACAAAAAAGACAGGTCCTTTTGAATTGAATATTATCAGCACCGCCACAACAGGAACCAGCCAGGATAGAACAAAAACAGAAACAAGAAGTGAAAAGAAAATATCAAAAATTCTTTTAACAAACCGCCAGTTTGCTTCATTCAGGGGTTCTTCTCTTGCGGTAATGATAGGAAAGTTACCCATTGAGCTTGCCTGAAAACGATTTCCAAGGAACCTTAAATAATCCGGAATAATATGAACTTTTACAGCATTGATGTTACAAACTCTAATCAGTTCATCTAGCCTGTATGAAGATCCTTCCTGAAGAGCTATTACAACTTCATCTACTTCTTTCTTTTCCAGAACTGAATTAAGGTCTGCTATTGAACCAATAACTTTTTCTTTGCTTTCCTGATTACTGCCGTTAAGAAAACCATAAAACTTATAGCCAAGGTCCGGATTTTTTTCTATCATTTGTTTAAAGTTCCCGGCTGCTTCATTATATCCAAGTATTAAAAGGTTCCTTACGTTTTTGCCCTTTTTACGAAGTGTTTTAAGGGTTTTCCTAAATATGATTGTTCTGACGCTGATAAGCAGAATGATGAATAAGGTAAAAAGAACTATAAAGTTTCTTGTGAACAGATCTTCTTTAACAAGAAAAATAAAAGTTACGGAAAGCAGTGCCTGAACAACTGCACTTTTTAAAATATTAGTAAACTGGTATGCAAAAGGTTTTGAAAAGAAATCGCTGTAAAATCCGGACATGCTAGCATAAAAGAACCACAAAATATTTGACAGCAAAAGAAGAACAAACATCATTGTTCTTTCCAGAAGTATATCAGGCGATTGTGCAATTATGGCGGCTACAAAGAAGGCAAGATTCAGTAGAATTAAATCACTTATTAAACGCAGCGTATGGATCGTTTTTTTATTTACTATCATTTCCTGTTAAAAAATTCTTTTGCTTTTTGATTAACAAATTCCGTAATGTTTTTTTCAAAAACTGACCTGCTGAACTTTTGGGAATGTTCACGTATCGTATTGCTTTCAAAATTATTCACTGCTGATTCAAAATGATTGACTGCTTCGATCAGAGACTCTTCCGTCTGATTTTCAAATAAAATTCCTGTTTTATTATGAACTACGGTTTCCGAAGCACCGCCCTTTTGAAAAGCTATAACAGGTGTACCGCAAGCCATCGCTTCAACCACAATAATTCCAAAATCTTCTTCCGCTGTAAATATAAATGCTTTTGCCTTCATTAAATGTTCTTTAAGAACATTAAACGGCTGATAGCCAAGTAAAGTAATATTACTGCCTGCAATACTTCTTATCTTATTCATTTCGGGTCCATCACCAATTACAATAAGTTTTTTATCCGGCATTTTATTAAATGCTCTTACTGCAAGGTTCATTTTCTTGTAAGGAACCATACGCGAGGCAATCAGATAAAAATCTTCTTTACTGCCGACTTCAAAAAGATGCGTATCAACCGGTGGATAAATTACCGGAACATCAATATTATAAATCCGCTTTATTCTTTCTTTAATATAATGTGAAATAGCAATTATGTGATTTGGGTTTTCCGCAGATCTTATATCCCACTTTCTCAAATAATTGATGAAAAGTTTAGCAACGGAACCCTTGAATCCCTTTAAATATTCATCAGCACTTTCCCACGCATATCTCATTGGTGAATAACAGTAACTTATATGAAGCTGATTTTTATTTGTTTTAACTCCCTTTGCAACAGCGTGTGAGCTGGAAATTACGATATCATACTTCGAAACATCAAAACTTTCAATTGCCGTTGGGAAAAACGGCAGGTAGTATCTGTGCCTTTTCCTTGAAAAAGGTAATTTCTGGATGAAAGATGTCCTTGTAGATTTTCCCTTAAGAATTATCTTTCTTTGTTCATCATTAAGAAAATCAACAAGCGTGAAAATATCCGCTTCTGGCCAGATATTGATGAAAGACTCCACACATCTTTCGGAGCCGGCATAGTTAACAAGCCATTCGTGTACTATTGCGGTTTTATAATTGTTCAAAGTTTCGATAAATAATATTTAATTTGTACCTGATTAAAATAAGAAATATGTACGATATAAGACCCCGATGATCTCAGTAATAACAATTACATATAATAACTCCGAAGAGCTTGTAAGAACTATAAACTCATTACAAAAAAGTTCTTTTGTTGAGTCTGTTATAATTAACGGCGGCAGCTGCGAACGCACGCGGGAGTTTCTTAAATCCTATAATGGTGTTGTAATTAATGAAAAAGATCAGGGCATAGCAGATGCATTTAACAAGGGCATAAAAAACTCATCGGGCAAATATTTAATGTTTCTTAACAGCGGTGATGAACTAATTGATAAAACTTATCTTAAAAAAGCCAGGGAGTTTTTAGATATTAATCCGGGTTTTTCATTTGTTCATTCAAATCTTGTGCTGATTGATGAATCCGGTGAAAAACTATATATGCGTCCACCAATGAAAAATGTTGGGAGAGGAATGCCGTATCTTCATCCCACTATAATTGTTCGAAGAGAAATTTTTGATAAGATCGGATTGTTCGGAACCGATCTTAAAATTGCAATGGATTATGATTTTATTGTAAGAATGAAAAAAGCCGGACTAAAGGGCTTTTACTTCAATGAAATTTATTCAGTTAAAATGGATGGTACCGGAAAATCTGTTAAGCAGGAATCCGCAGCATTAAAAGAGTGTTTTATGGTACTTAAACAGAATGAATACCTGAATTTTGAAAACCTTATGGGGTTCGCAGTAAGATATACGCTTTTTATTATTAGAAAATTTATGAGTGCTGCGGGTCTGAACAAATTCCTTCTGAAACTGAAAAAGCTAAAACATAAAAACTGATCATTTCATAATAAAAAAAGCTTTGATAAATCCGTAAACCCTTCCTGCAACTGCGGCAATGTTTGTAAGTATCAACTGCGGTTTTAAAATGAACACAGCTCTTACAGATTGAATTACCGGGATGATAAACATTTCGATCAGTTCAAATAATACTTTTAATTTTCTTTTTTTGATAAGCCATTTATAGACAAGTGCACCTTTGCCGATACCATAATTAAAAGCTTTTGCAAATCCTTTTCTAACGGAAAGGTTGAACGGCGGAATATGAAATACTTTTAATTCGGGAAAGTATTCCATTTTAGTTCCGGCAAAATAAGCTTTCCAGCAAAAGTCGGTTTCTTCACTGCTTCGCCAGTAGGCGCCGACTCCAAAGTTTTCATCAAATCTTCCCAGCTTATCAAACGTATCGGCTTTGATCACAAAATTAGAGCCCATAAGATTTTTAGTGTAGCGAAAGTACTTCATACTTCCGCCCTTTTTATGGCGGAGAGTATAGTATTCATTATTATCTTCGCGTATTATGCTTCCGGCGAAAATTTCGAGATATGGATTTTCACTAATTACCTTTTCAAGCTTTTCGGAGTAATCATCACAGGGATAACCATCGTCATCACAGAAAAATATCCACCCGACATTTTCCGGAACAGTTAATGAATTTCGTGCTGCGGATACAGACGTTTTATCTGTTTTAACACGGACAAATTTTTCATTGGAAGTAATATCATCCGGCAAGACCAGTTCCGACTGATTCTGATCGATTAAAAAAACCTTATCCGGTTTAATTCTTTGGCTGATTGAGGCGCGAAGGCTTCTTGATACAAGATCAACAGGGCGTTTATAAGTATTTGTAACAATTATATAGTTCATTTAGAAATGTTCCGCAATCTAAAACAGATAATGGAATATAAAGTAATGCAATCAATATTTATATTTACACAAAACTAAAATATCGTTTTCTTAAAACAGCTAAAAAGAAATTATAAACAATAATTTGAAATTACCTTATTTAAAATACTCCCCAAAAGAACTAATAAACTTTAAGAATTCAAACCGTTCGGATAAAGCCAAGAAAAATATAATTCTTCTTTTTATTGTCAACTTTTTTAATCTTATTGCTATTATGGCGCTTGTCCCCGTCAGTCTTGCTTATCTGGGTGAAGTCGAATACGGAATATGGCTTACCTTACATTCTATTTTGATGTGGCTGGTTAATATGGATCTGGGGCTTGGAAACGGTTTGCGCAATAAGCTGGCAGAGGCATTTGCTCTTAAAGACAATAAGCTTGCAAGAAGTTACGTCAGTACAGCTTATGCGGTATTTTCAGCCGGACTGCTTTTTATTATTATAGTTTATCTCATAGCTCATCCATTTATTAATTGGACTGTGCTTCTTAGAGCACCCGACGAATATTTTTATTCCCTTAACAAGCTTGTTCTGTTTGTTTTTATTCTTTTCTGTTTACACTTTTTGTTACGTCTTCTTTCCAGCATATTAAATGCGGACCAGCGTCCCGCTGTAAACGGGGCAATAAGCTTAAGTATAAACGGATTAACTCTTTTGTCGATTATTGTGTTATCCCGGGTTTACGAAGGATCGCTTTTTGCTTATGGTTTACTGTCAGGATTTGTCCCCGTACTGGTACTTCTTATTTTCAGTATAGCCCTGTTTTCTAAAATGTTCAGGGCAATTGCCCCAGGCTTTAAATTTGTTGATCTGAAATATTCCTCCGCTCTGATTAAACTGGGTATGCAGTTTTTTATAATTCAGATTGCGGGACTGATAATTTTTACAACCGGAAATATTATTATAACTCAATTATTCGGACCTGCGCAGGTGACGGTTTATAACGTCGCTTATAAATATTTCTATCTTGCTCCAATGGTATTTAATGTTATCATAGCTCCATTCTGGTCTGCATTTACCGAAGCTTATGTAAAGCAAGAGTATGACTGGATAAAAGGAATGATGAAGAAACTGGTGTTAATCTGGGCAGCACTTTCATCCATTGTTGTGTTGATGATTATTTTTTCTGACTTCGTTTATATGATTTGGGTAGGGAAAGATATTGAAGTCCCTTTTCTGCTTTCTTTGTTAACAGGAATCTTTGTTATAACCGCCAACTGGAACAATATGTTTGTTTATTTTCTTAATGGTGTCGGAAAAGTCAGATTGCAGTTTTACAATGCAATAATAACGGCTATTATAAACATTCCTTTATCAATATTTTTTGCAAAGTATTTAAATATGGGTATTAGCGGGGTAATGCTGTCAACTATTGTGTGCATTATCGTCGGATCGGTATGGGCACCAATTCAATATCTTAAGATTATTAATAATAATGCTGTGGGAATATGGAACAAGTAGTTTATGCTTAATCTTCGGAGTTAGTTCACAAAATTGTGATTTATAAACTCCGAAGGTTTGGTGTATCTTACTTTAAAAATATCATTTTCTTTGTGTCGCTATAACTGCCCGCCTGCATTCTATAGAAATATGTTCCACTTGATAGTCCGTTTGTTTCAAATTCTGCTGTGTGCGTTCCTGCCGGTAATTCTTCATTTACTATTACTCCAACTTCATTGCCCAGCATATCATATATTTTTATTGTTACATACTCTGATACAGGAATGCTAAAGCTAATAACCGTTGATGGATTAAATGGATTAGGATAGTTTTGATTGAGTGAAAAGTCTACCGGACCAACTACTTCTGCTTCAACTATGTTTGAGTATTCAAATGTCCCGTCGAAATCAACCTGCTTTAACCGGTAGTAATACTTTCCCGGAACTAAATTTTGATCGGTATATGTGTAGTGGTTCAGTTCTGTTGTGGTTCCATAGCCATTCACAAAACCTAGAGTAAGGAAATCCGTGTTATCAATGCTTCTCTGAATTTCAAAACCGAAGTTATTTACTTCCGATGCTGTGGACCAGGATAAGGCAACGCTACCGGACCATACTTCGGCGTTAAATGAAACCAGTTCCACCGGTATAAAGGGACGAATATTAAACGGATAATTACTCATATCATAAACACCCGAATCATCAGCTTTGCTTATTTTAACCAGTGCCTGATTTGTATTTACGTTGGGAACTGTCCACATATACTCACCCGTATTGGGATAATTTGTTACTATAGTATTCCAACCAGTTCCGTAACTGTACTCTATTGTAACATTTGATGTGTCCGACCATACCCAATTAATATACTCCTGTGTACTTGAATAAAATATCTCGTTGCCATTCGGGCGGATTACAGTTAATGGGTATTGATAATTGGAGTCATATTTATAAATTTTTCCTAATTCACCAACAGCATATCCTGTTGAATCGACCATAAATACATCGTGGAATAAACTGGGTACATTTGTTTCCTGTCTTATCCAGGTGACTCCTCCATTAGTTGTAACAAGGATAGTACCATCCAATCCAACAGCCCAACCGGTTTCAGTATCAACAAAGAATGTTCCTGCTAAAAGCCGGTTTGAAAAAGACTGCCTTATAACAGTCCAGGAAATTCCACTATTAGTGGTTTTTAAAATTATATCATTATGGCTGGTTCCGCCCACGGCATAGCCAGTAAATTTATCGGGGAAATGAACATCATGTAGCCAGTGATCTGAAATAAATTGGGGACCCATCCACGAATCTCCGCCGTTGGTTGTTTTGAACAGTAAACCGTTTGTACCTACCGCCCAGCCATTTTCATTATCATAGAAATCCAGATCGATGAAAGCATATTCGTCTATGAATACTTTAGATATCCAGTTTTCTCCTCCATTGGTAGTGTGAACAATAGCGCCATATCTGAAACCATCCCATTTTCCAATTACCGCACTGCCTCTGAGAGAATCTGAAAATTTGACCTGGCTAACCGGGTGAATATATCCTGAACTTTTTTGCGCCCAGGTAGTTCCGCCATCAGTAGTTTTATAAATACTGCCGGCATATCCTCCGACCCAGCCGGTCATTCCATTTATAAAAAACACTGAACTAATATCCTCACTTGTCGTTGTAAATTGATTTATCCAGTTGCTGCCGCCATCAGTAGTTTTTAGAATTGCCGGTCCCCTGCCAACGACCCAGCCTGTATCGGCTGATATAAAATGAGTGTCTGTTAAATAGTTGTTGATTCCTCCGGTTGGAAGCGGAACCCATTGTGTAAAGCCTGCCTGCGAGCAGACAACGAGAAGTGTACAGATATAAAATACGTTTTTCATGAAAACTCCCCGTGAAAATAAATGTGTAAACTAGCTCTGCCTAAACTTATATTATTTTATTGCTAAGGTCAAATTATTTCGATTGTGGGCTATTTAGATTTAAACATTTGGCTGACAATATAGAAGATAACTTTAAAGATTATGTTTATTTTAACAGCATAAGAATAAAACAGGCTGATTATTAATGAATTGTAGAATCTGTAATTCACACACCAAGAACCTTTTCAGGGAAAAGGTTCTAAACAAATACGAAGTAAACTATTTTCAGTGCAACAATTGCGGCTATCTTTTTGCTGAAGATCCTTATTGGTTGAATGAAGCATATAATAGTGCCATTAATATTTCAGATACCGGAATTATTTTCCGCAACACTCAATTCTCAAAAATCTGTTCTGTTATTCTTGATGTATACTTTAGCAGGAATGGAAAGTTTTTAGATTATGCCGGGGGTTACGGTATTTTTACAAGAATGATGCGGGATATAGGATTTGATTTTTATTGGACCGACAAATATTGCGAAAATCTTTTAGCTCGTGGATTTGAATATGAAGAAAATAAAAACAACAATTTTGAAGCAGTAACTGCTTTTGAAGTTTTTGAACACTTTGTTGATCCGGTTTCTGAATTCGAAACCATCCTAAAATATGGGAAGAACATTATTTTTTCTACTGAACTACTACCGAACCCTGTTCCCAAGCCTGTTGATTGGTGGTATTACGGCTTTTCACACGGACAGCATGTTTCTTTTTATACCAGAGAATCCCTTTCACTGCTTGGCAAGAAACACGGTTTGAATTTTTACTCAATGAAAGGCATACATATTTTTACAGAAAAAAAACTTAACGAAACTTTTCTGCGGTTTTTGAAAAAAGCTAGTCTTGTTTTTTTATTCGATTTAATGAGGTTGCGATATAAATCCAAAACCTTCCAAGATCATTTACTGGTGCAGGAAAAGTTTAAAACACTTCCATAATACAATACGCAGAATATTTAGTATTATTATTCTGCGCACCGTTTTATCAACTTTATTACTTAGATATTGTGATCAGCCAATCACCGTCTTTTTTAATCATCTTCATATCTTCTGTTTCAGATGATCCGTCATTAAAATTTGTAACCACGTTCATGGTTGCTTCTTCTCCCTCTATTTTCAGATCAGTAACTTCAACGGATTTTATTCCGCCTTTTTTCTTTATCTCGGCGGATTGTTCCTCAATTGCTTTCTGCAATTTTTCTTTACCAATCATCTGAACAAGTTCAGGTGAAAAAAGATCAAGTGCCGAGCTGCTGCCCTTTTCAACGCGCGACATAAATTCTTTTGCAACGTCTTCCGGTGTGGAAGGCGAGCTTCCGCAGCTTATAACCAATGCTCCTAATATTATTATTACAGCAAAAAGGGAAATAACATTTTTCATTTTATCCTCACTTAAAGTTAATTGAATAGATTTGTTTTAGTTTTTTACTTTCGAGCAGTGTACCCGGTAAAATATATGGGCCTTTTGAAAACGGCATTTCAACTTCATCAAACCTGCTGTCTATAAGATCAACACCTGATTGTAGATACGCTTTCCAGATAAGTTCTGTACAATAAAGCCGCGAATCGTCTGATAAATTAAACGAGCCATCGAATTCCGTTTTCTTTATTCCGTGCTGATATGCCGTATCTGCAGCTTTTTCAGAAACCGCCCCATCATCTGCTTTAAGGCGGTAAACAGCTATTGCTGTTGCTCTGTCTCTTCTTAAAAAATCATTTAGCCTGTCAATTTTAGTTTTATCTTTTTCACCCGGTTCCTCGCCCGGTACGGAATGTACCACAAATACTTCGTCATCTGTTGTTTTTATTATTCCGGTGTGGGAATATGGTGTGCGTTTATCAAGATTTAAGACTAACCGGCTGACAAAGCTTGTGCCCCTGCGGAAAATTATATCACCCGATTTTAAAATAGATTGATCGATAAAATAAGATCCGATATATCTGTTCGGTGAATCTGTCGGAGTAACAAAGGAAATTGTAAACAAAAAAAGGAAGAGTGCTGTTAGCTTTATTTTATTATTATTTTTTTTACGGGTCATTGATCTTACCCGGGATCTGTATCAAATATAGTGAGCAAAAAGTTTTTATTTTCCCCAAACACTGATTTAAAAATAGAGCTTTTCTTAACTACTGTAAAGAAAGCTTGCGTTTTAACAAATGAGTATGAAGGAATGCGGATTCGATGAAAATATGGTTGATTATATAAAACAAAACCCCGCCATCACATTTTTGCTAGAGCGGGGTTATAAAATTTTCCAAATTTTTTAGAAAAACATATTATACTTTTTCTTAGAATTCATCTTCGCTTAAATTTCTTTCCTTAACCCTTCCGTATTTTTCAGCAATACCTCTTATTTCGTCAGCTTTGCCGATCAGAACAAATTGAAGATTATCTTTAGGAAAATACTTTTTAATAAGTTCGTTCGCTCTTTCAGGCGTAAGACTGTTCACTTCATTTTCAAAATTATTTATGTAGGAGTCGTCAAGTCCGTACATATACATTTGAGTAAGTAAGCCGGCTAACGAACCTGATGTTTCATAATCCGGGGGAAACTGTCCCTTAACATAATTCTTTGCAGAAGAAAGAGTTTCTTCGTCAATTCCTTTTTCAAAAAGCCTGTTATATGTTTTCAAGGCAAGGTCAAGAGCAGCTTCGGTATTTCGGGTCTGAGTAAAACTAAACATATAAAAAGTGCCGGAGTTTTTATACTTGGCAAAATTGCTTCTTGCACCATAAGTCAGACCTGCATTTACCCTTAGTTCATCATTAAGCCAGGATGTAAATCTGCCGCCGAGTATGGTGTTTATTACATCGAGCTGAGTTTGTTCCTGGTTGCTCATTTTAATTCCATAACCGCCTATCAGAAAAGTGGTTTCGAAAGCGTTGTCTTTATTTATCAGATACACTGATGCATCTTCGAATGGGGCATTCATCATACGGATATCCATAATCATTTTAGTGCTTTCATTTTTCCAGCTTCCAAAATACTTTTGCAATAAATTTTTCATTTCAGACGAGCTGAAATCTCCGACTACGGCTATTGCAGAACTTTCCGGATGATAGTTGGTTTTATAGAAATCCCTTACCTTATCAGCTGTGATTCCTTCTATTCCTGCTTTTGTTCCTCTTACCGGGTTACCATAAGGGGCATCACCGAAAATATGCTTGTTGAAATAACTGCCAATCACTGAACGCGGACTTTCTTTTGCCTGATCAAGTTCGGCAACCCATCTTTGTTTTCTTCTTTGAACTTCATCATCAGGAAAAACAGGATTTACAATCATTTCTTTAATTACAGACAGCAGCACTTCTGTATTATCTTTTATGAATTGGGTTGATAGTCCTGAATAATCGGCATTAGCATATGTGCTGATATTACTTCCGAAAAAGTTAAACAGTGAGTCTATTTGTGAACGGGTGTAATTTGTTGTACCGAACCTTAATGCTTCTGCTGTAAATGATGCTGTGCCGGAATGTAATCCGTCTTTAACAGCACCGCCGTCAAAAACAGCTGAAACGGATATAAGCGGAACATCTTTCTTTTCCATTAAGTAAACGGTTAAGCCGTTTTCCATTTCTACTTTTTCGTAAGAAGGAAGGCGAAACTGTGAAAATGTTGAAGTGCTGAAAACAATCACAAGCAAGATTGAAAGATTTAGTGATTGGGTGATTGCTTTAATTACTGCGCAATTATTGTTTTTTATAATTCGTTTCATAGTTCTTCCTCCGTATTCAAAACTCCCACTGTTCTGTTTTGCTTTGTAAAATATTTTGCTGCCACACGTTGTATATCATCAGCAGTAACTTTTTTGTAATCATCCGGTGCTGTGAATAGTTTTTTATAATCACCAAAGAATAATTCATATGTGCCGATGGTGTTTGACAGGCCGTTAATTGTTTCCGTGGTTCTGTAGAACTCCATTAGTTTTTGATTTTTAACTTTCTGCAATTCGTTTTCAGCTATGCCTTCATTTACAATTTTGTCTATTTCTTCCAAAAGTGCTTTTTCGAGTACAGAAGGTTTAACACCATCGCCGCAAACTCCATAGAAATAAAAAAGCGTGGGGTCAAAAGAATCGTAATAAAAAGATCCGGCCTGAATTGCAAGCTGCTTGTCTTCAACAAGAATGCTGTAAAAACGCGATGATCTTCCCTGAGATAAAATTGAACTGAGGAGATCGAGTGCATAATAATCATCACTTCCGGTTTCAGGAACGTGGTGGGCAATCATTACAAATGCAGAGGGGACTTCTCTTTTAACAAAAAGTCTTTTTTCTCCTTTTTGCTCCGGCTCAATAGTGTGAACTTTTCTTGGTTTTGGTCCCGCTGGAATGGGCTCAAAATGTTGTTGTGCAAGTTTTTTAACTTCTTCAACCTTTACATCACCGGAAATTACAACCAATCCGTTATTGGGTGCATAATAAGTGTGGAAATAATTTTCCAGATCTTCCTTGGTCCAGTTTTTAATATCTGATTCATATCCAATTATGGGCCACCGGTACGGATGTGCAAAAAACGCAGTACCCTGAACTGTCTGCCATAGCTCTGATAGAGGACTGTTCTCTAAGCCAGTTGTTCTTTCAGAAAGAACAACCCCCCTTTCACTCTCAATCATTTGGGGGTTGAAGTCAAGGTCTGCAATTCTATCTGCTTCAAGATCAAAGATCACCTCCATAGCAGTTTTGGGAAACCAGTTTGTATAGGCGGTAATATTCTGTGAGGTGTATGCATTATTTGCCCCTCCGTTTGCTTCCATTACACGATCAAATTCCTTTGGTCCGTATTTTTTTGCACCATTGAACATCATATGTTCAAAGAAATGAGATAGTCCTGTTATGCCGGGATATTCATTACGTGAACCGACTTTCCAGAACAGGTACATATTAGCATTAGGGATTATTGTCTTCTCAAGAACCATAATTTTCATTCCGTTCTTAAGGGTAAGTGTCTTAACATCATCAGCTTTTATCTGTGCAATCAATGATGCTGCAGAAAAGAGAAAGATCAGAAATATTTTCATTTTGATTATCCGTTTATTGTTAATTAACTGATACAAAAATAATGAATGTTTGTGTTTCTTTAAGTTAAAAAGGATGAATGGCGGGGAAAGTCTCTTTTATAAACAGAGGGATAATAAAAAAGAGGCTGTCTCAAAAATCTTAAAACAAGGTAGCCGAACTTTCAAGTTGGGTATTTGTTATATTTTCGCAAGCTGAAGAGTCTGTTGCATAACTCTGAAAGTGACATTTCGAAGTCCGCCGCGGCGGATTCTACTGAGAAATCCTTCAATATGTAACAAAAAAGATTTCTCCCGTTGGTCGAAATGATAATTATGTGACTTCTGCAACAGACTCTTTAGCTTGCGGCTACCATAAAAAATGAGTTATGAGACAGCCCCAATAATCTGAGATAATAAAATTTGTTTACTAAGCTTTGTTCAGCTCAACGGCAATTTCAATCTTAATTTCTTCACCTACAACAATTCCGCCGGCTTCTGTAAGAGTATTCCACTTCAATCCGAAGTCAAATCTGTTAAGCTTTCCTGTTATTTCGAAACCGGCTACTTCAATATTACCGAAACCTTTTACCGTGCCGTTGTAAATAACATCAAGAGTTATTTCTTTTTTTGTTCCCCGAATTGTAATATCTCCGGTAACTTTGTAATCACTATCAGATTTTTTCTCAATTGACTTAGAAACAAATGTTAATTTCGGGTAATTTTCCGCATCAAAAAAATCCGCTGATTTCAGGTGACCATCTCTTTGCTCATTTTTTGTATCTATGCTGTTAACATCGGCTTCAAAAGAAATTTTTGCATCCGAAAAATCCGGCTTATCAGATTCAATAGTTGCATCAAATTCCTTGAATTGTCCTGTTACAGTCGAAATGACAAGATGTTTTACTTTGAACTTAATTTCAGAATGTGATTTGTCAATTTTCCAGGTTGTCATATTTTTTTCCTTTAATTAATGATTGAATTTTGTGATACCACTATATGTGTTATAACACACGTTGTTAAGAAAAGTTCCATTACATCAAAAATTGATTTCGTTAGGATTTTGGGGGTTTTTTAAGTTTTAGCTGAACTAATAGCGCCCCAAAGGCGGCAATTAACATTCCCGAAATTTCTTTGGCAGATATTGTTTCACCAAGAAATATCCAGGCAAGAACAGCAATCTGGATAAGCATTGTTCCGTTTATAATGCTCGATTCCATTGCAGTTAAAGTACGTAGAGTATGATTCCATATTGTAAACGCCAAAGCAGTATTAATAATAGCAAGCCAGAGCAGGTAAACAACATTGTCAAAACTTATAGATGGAAAACCCTGAATAATTATTCCTGATGTTAACAGAATAACTGATCCGATACCCATACTCACTACAGTTACAACTAAGGGATTGATATTTCCCTTTCTGTTAACACTTCTTCCAAGAACTGCAGATGATGAATTAGCAAAAACACCGATTGTCATCACAATTAATCCAAGTGATTGATCTTCACTTAATGAAACAGGATAAAAGTAAGTTAATATTCCGATTAAAAACAGTAGTACTCCAAACCATTGAAGTTTTGAAGGAAATTCTTTTATTAAAAAGATCGCCATTACTGCAACAATAAGTGGAGTAAAGTTCAGCCACAGACTTACTGTAACAGCCGGGAGCAGAGATAACCCTATAAATTGTGTGCCTTGTGTGAATGCATAAAATAAAATTCCAAGCAGGATAAGTTTTGTCCAGTCTTTTTTTTCCAGGGTTTTGATTACAGCTTTGTTTTTCTGTGTGAAGATAAATGGAAACAGGCATATAAATGCAATTGAATATCTTAATCCTGCAAAAGTTAACGGCGGAATTTCCTTTAAACCAAGCTTTATTATCACAAATGAGGTTGACCATAAAAAGGTCACAAGCAGGGCAAGCAGAATTGCTGAAAGGTGAGGCGATAAAACTTTTTTCATTGGAGTAAATATAAAAATTGTATCTGTTAAATCACCGTTTTATATTTGGCAACCAAAAACAAAGAGCATTGAACAAGACAAAAGTATTCGACGTTTTCCTTGTAAAAATAAGAGTCTATCTGCAATAGCCACTCAGCGAGTGGCTATTTTTTTATTTATTTTTAATCCGTGTGAATCTGTCGCGTCAGTCTGATCCGTGTTCTATTATTTTTCAATTACTTATGAAGCATAGACAAAAAAATAAAGCCAAACTAATACTCGAAGATGGAACGGAATTTTCCGGCTACAGCTTTGGTTATGAAGGCAGCACAACCGGTGAAGTTGTTTTCAACACCGGAATGGTTGGTTACCCGGAAACTTTAACTGATCCATCATATCGCGGACAAATACTCGTCTGTACATATCCGCTTATCGGCAATTATGGTGTTCCGCCAAAGGAAAGAGAAAATGGTCTGCACAAAAATTATGAATCAGATAATATCCATATTCGTGCTTTAATAGTTTCTGATTACTCATTCGAATATTCACATTGGAATGCAGAAAGCTCGCTTGCTGACTGGCTGAAAGAAGAAAAGATTCCCGGCATTTATGGTATCGATACAAGAATGCTGACAAGAAAATTGCGGGATAAGGGAACAATGCCCGGTAAAATAGTAATTGATGAAAAATCAGATCCCGGTTTTGAAGATCCTAATCAAAATAATTTAGTTGCAGAAGTAAGTATTAAAGAACCGATTGAATACTCTGCCGGAAAGAAAAAAGTAGTTCTTGTTGACTGTGGAACAAAGAACAATATCATCCGTGCTTTTCTTGGAAGAAATATTGCGGTTATTCGCGTTCCTTACGATTATGACTTTAATACGATTGAAGCAGATGGTATAATGTTATCAAACGGACCCGGCGATCCGAAAATGAATACGGCAACAATTGAAAATGTTAAACGTGTAATGGAAAATAATAAGCCTATTCTCGGAATTTGTCTCGGTTCACAAATACTTGCTCTTGCTGCGGGTGCTGATACTTATAAATTAAAATATGGTCATCGCGGACATAACCAGCCATGCAATGAACTTGGAACAAAACGTTGTTACATTACTTCACAAAATCACGGTTATGCTGTTGATTCATCTACTCTGCCTGAAGACTGGCGTGAATGGTTCGTGAATGATAACGACGGAACCAATGAAGGAATAATACACATATCAAAACCGTTTTTTGCATCACAGTTTCATCCGGAAGCTTCTCCCGGTCCGGATGATTGTGAATTTATATTTGATATGTTCGTACGTGCATTGAAATAACCTCTGTGGTTCTCCGTGTAAGAATTCTTTCACGAAGGTTCACGGAGAAGTCACGGAGTTACACGAAGAAAAAGAATTATGATAAAAAAAGGTAAACCAAAAAAAGTTTTAATACTCGGCAGCGGAGCGCTTCAAATCGGACAGGCTGGTGAATTTGATTATTCCGGTTCGCAGGCAATTAAAGCTCTTAAAGAAGACGGCATAACAACAGTGCTTGTTAATCCGAACATTGCTACAATTCAAACCTCTGAAAACTTTGCTGATAAAGTCTATTTCATTCCCATCAAAACATTGTTTGTGGAAAAGGTTATTGAGAAAGAACAACCAGACAGTATTCTTCTCCAGTTCGGGGGACAAACGGCACTGAACGTTGGCGTTGAACTGTACGACAGCGGCATACTTGAAAAACATAACATAAAAATTTTAGGAACTCCGGTTGATTCAATTAAAGATACGGAAGACAGATTATTGTTTTCTCAAAGAGTTGAGGAAGTCGGATTAAAAGTTGCAAAAAGCAAAACTGCAACAAATGCTGATGAAGCTGTGGGGGCGGCAGAAGAAATCGGGTTTCCTGTTATGGTAAGAATTGCTTATGCTCTCGGCGGATTAGGATCAGGAATTGTAAACACTAAAGACGAGTTATTAGAAAAAGCACGAAGAGCATTTTCTTTTACAAACCAGATCCTGATTGAAGAATCATTATACGGCTGGAAAGAGGTTGAGTACGAGATCGTCCGCGATAAGTATAATAACTGCATTACAATCTGCGGAATGGAAAACATTGATCCGATGGGAATTCATACAGGTGACAGTGTAGTAATTGCTCCGGTTCAGACTCTTTCAGCAAAAGAAAATTTCATGCTTCGTTCAATTGGAATAAAATTAATTCGTCATCTTGGAATAATCGGCGAATGCAATATTCAATATGCACTTGATCCGAATTCAGAAGATTACCGTATTATTGAGGTGAATGCAAGATTAAGCAGAAGCTCAGCCCTTGCATCAAAAGCAACGGGCTATCCGCTTGCGTTCATTGCGACCAAGCTTGCGCTTGGATATGCACTTAATGAAGTTGTAAATGCTATTACACAGGAAACTTCCGCTAACTTTGAGCCTGCACTTGATTATGTAGCATTAAAATTTCCGCGATGGGATCTTCAGAAATTTCAGCAGGTCAGCACCTTTCTTGGTTCAGAGATGAAGTCCGTTGGTGAAGTTATGTCGCTCGGCAGAAGCTTTGAAGAAGTTCTTCAGAAAGCCATAAGAATGTTGGATGTTGGAATGCCGGGTTTCAGCGGAAGTGATTTACATTTTGAAAATCTTGACCAAGAACTATCCGAGCCTTCTGATAAAAGAATTTTCGCAATAGCAGTCGCGCTCAAAAAAGGTTACTCTGTTGATAAGGTTCACGAACTAACAAAAATCACAAAATGGTTTTTGTACAAGATGAAGAACATTATCGAGCTTGAAAATTTTGTCCGGGGTAAAAGTCTTAATGAAATCGATTTTGATGTAATGAAGCAGTTAAAACAATCAGGCTTTTCAGATCTTCAGATTTCAAAACTCGTTAATGATGATGAATTAAAAGTAAGAGGTCACAGAAAATCACTTGGTGTAATTCCTGTTGTTAAACAAATTGATACAATGGCGGCAGAGTTTCCTGCCCAGACAAATTATCTTTATTTGACATATCACGGAATTGAAGATGATATTCAATGCGGTGAGAAAGATCAGATAATAGTTCTTGGCAGCGGATCATACCGCATTGGTTCATCTGTTGAGTTTGACTGGTGCTGTGTAAGTGCAGTTAATCAGCTTAACAAAAGCGGTTATAAATCTATTATGATAAATTGCAACCCGGAAACAGTGAGCACCGATTATGATATCTGCGATAAGCTTTACTTCGAACAGTTAACTCTCGAAAGAGTTCTTGACATTTGTGATAAAGAAAATCCTGAAGGCGTGATAGTTTCAATGGGCGGACAGGTTCCGAACAATCTTTCAATGAAACTTCATAAAGCGGGAATAAAAATAATCGGAACTTCACCTGAGCAGATTGACAATGCTGAAAGCAGGCATAAGTTTTCCCAGATACTTGATTCGATTAAGGTTGATCAGCCGGAATGGAGAGAGGTTACTACTCTTGATGATGCAAAACAGTTTTCCAATAAAGTCGGCTATCCGGTTTTAATCCGCCCAAGTTATGTTTTAAGCGGTGCCGCAATGAGCATTGTACTTACTGAAGATGAACTTGAATTATATCTCAAGAAAGCAACCGAGTTAAACACCGAACATCCGGTTGTGATCAGTAAATTCATAACTGATGCGCGCGAAATTGAAGTCGATGCTGTTGCCACAGAGGGTGAATTGTTCTGTTATGCAATTGCAGAGCATGTTGAAAATGCCGGAGTTCATTCCGGCGATGCAACCATTGTTCTTCCGCCGCAAAGAACTTATCTCGAAACAATGCGGAGAGTAAAACTCATTACAAAAGAAATTGCAAAGGCGCTGCATATAACAGGTCCGTTTAACATTCAGTTTATCGCAAAGGATAATGATGTAAAAGTAATTGAATGTAATCTTCGTGCGTCAAGAAGCTTTCCGTTTGTTTCTAAAACATTAAAAATAAATTTTATAGAGATTGCAACACGACTTATGCTTGGTGAAAAGGTTCCGCGCATTGATAAATCGTCTTTCGATCTGGATTATGTTGGAATAAAAGCATCCCAGTTTTCGTTTACAAGGTTGAAAGGGAGTGATCCGGTTACCGGAGTTGAAATGTCATCAACAGGAGAAGTTGCTTGTCTCGGCGATGATTTTAACGAAGCATTCTTAAAAAGTGCAATTGCAACAGGATATAAAATTCCGCAAAAAGGTGTTATGCTTTCAACCGGAACTCTAAAAAACAAAGCTGAACTAATTGAAGAACTGAAAATACTTCATCAGATGGGATTAAAATTCTATGGAACAAAAGGCACCGCAGATTTTTATAAAGAAAACGGAATTGAAGTTGGAGTGCTTTACCGTCCTTTTGATAACCAGGAACCGTCGATCTTAACATATATGGGTGACGGAAAAATTGATATGGTGATAAACATCCCTAAGTCCGCAGAAAAAGTAGAACTTGACAGCGATTACATCATAAGAAGAAAAGCTGTAGATCTGAATATTACATTGCTTACTAACATTCAGATTGCAAAAAGGTTTATCCGTTCACTTGACCAATACAAGCCCGAGGAGCTGAGAATAAAGAGCTGGGATGAGTATGATTGATTTAGAATATAAGATCTTTATTCATAAATCAACAAAAACAAACGAACTTTTATATCATATTCACATTGCCTATCCTTGCACACTTCACTAATTTATATCACTGCTTTTCAAAATAATCTCACGGAGATAAGATGAAGTATTTTACAATAATTCTTTCGTTTCTTTTCCTTTCTTCCTCCTTTGCACAATGGAGAGTTCAAAATCCGCATCCAACACCAAATACAAGTTATATCGGATCAGCTCCTTCCGCAGATAGATACATCACGGTAACCGGACAGGGTGAAGCTTTACTCACTCACGACGGTGGAGCCACCTGGGATGTTGTCCAAATTGGCGGTGACGGTATTTATAGAGCCGCATTCTTTTTAAATGATAATCTTGGATGGGCTGTTGGTTCTTTTGTTGAACGATTACACAAAACAACAGACGGTGGTCTTACGTGGATTCATCAGCCTAATGCACCCGATACTACAAAGTATGATGTGTTTTTTATTGATGAAAACATTGGCTGGTCAATTGGTTTTAATGGATTTATTATAAAAACCACTGATGGTGGAAATAACTGGTTTTCACAATCAAATACATCTGTTACTTCGCAAACCTTGTATTCTGTTTATGCAACTGATATCAATACTGTTTATGTTGCTGGAAATAATGATGCATTTATTAAATCAACAGATGGCGGTGCAACGTGGAATGTAATTACTGCCATATACGGAACAACAACAAACTACCGTGGAATTTACTTCCCGCCAACAGGAACCGGATTGCTTGGTTTTGCGGTGGGTCATCGCAACAGAATTGTTAAAACAACAGATGGTGGAAACACATGGTTATCTGTTTATGATGGCGGCACTACGAATCAGCTTTGGGCTATTGATTTTAATTCCACTGGTGAAATAGGACTCGCCAGTGGTGCTGCGGGAACTGTTTTAAGAACAACTGACAGCGGTAACACCTGGATACCGGTTGCCGGTTTACCAAATGTTATTTACTACTCTGTAAGGTTCGGTGCAGATAATGCTGTTTATCTTTCCGGTGGAAGCGGATACTTTTTAAAATCAACAGATGGCGGTGCAACATGGCAGGAACTCGGATACCGCTTTACTACTTCAAGAATAAGAGATATAAGTTTTGCTGATAATAATACAGGATATCTTGTAGGAACAGGTTTTATTTATAAATCAACCAACGGCGGAGATACATGGAACGAACAGACCATTCCATTTACAGATCAAATTAGTGAAGTTGTGGCAGTTACTCCGGATCTTGCAATTGCCGGATGCAATGATGGAAGCGTTCTCAGAACATCAAACGGCGGAGCAATTTGGCAGAATATTCCAACAGGTATTACAGGTACAAACTTAACTATACTCGCAATTGATTTTGCCGATGAAAATATAGGGCTTGTTGCCGCATATAACGGCACAGTTGCAAGAACAACTGACGGTGGTGCAACATGGAATATTATTTCTACAATTATTGGTACGAGTCCCTGGGATATGCACATGGTTGATTCTCTTTACGCCTGGGTTTCCGGAACAGGTGAAAGAATTTTCAGAACTACCGATGGCGGTCTTACGTGGACCCAACAGTTAGCCATTGGCGGACTCGGTACTTATGGAATTTCTTTTATTGACAGAAACATTGGTGTTGCCGGTGGAACGGGCGGCAATACGTATTACACAACAAATGGTGGAGAAACATGGTCTCCGGCATTAACTCCTCCGGGAAACACAGTCTGGGGAATTCATATTGCCCTATCGCCTGTTTACGGAAGCGTTGCTATGACTGCATGCGCAAGCGGATATGTATATATTTCTAAAGATGGAGGCAGAAACTGGACAGTTGAACCCCGCTTTACTATTAGTACTATGGATGATGTGTACATGACTGACGCAGCTAACGCCTGGTTTGTGGGAAACAGCGGATTGGTTCTTAAATACACAGAGCCAGATAATATTCCGGTTGAGCTTTCTTCTTTCACTGCTTCTGTTTCAAGAAGTAATGTTACACTGCGATGGGTAACAGGAAGTGAGGTTAATAATAGCGGATTTGAGGTTGAACGAAAAAGCCCATCCCCAAACCCTTCCCTTAGGGGGGATTGGGGGGCTATTGGTTTTGTTGAGGGTAATGGAACAACCACAGAATCAACAACTTATTCTTTTGTTGATAACAACTTAACTCCCGGTTCTTATCAATACAGAATCAAGCAGATTGATTTTGACGGAACATTCAAATTCTACAATCTGACTGAGACCATTGAAATTGGTTCGCCAAATAGTTTTGAACTTGCGCAGAATTATCCTAATCCATTTAACCCAAGCACAATAATTAATTTTACTATACCTTCCGTCATTTCGACCGAAGGGAGAAATCTTAGAGTGCTACTTAAAGTGTATGATGTGCTTGGAAATGAAGTCGCTACATTAGTTGATGAGTACAGAAATGCCGGAAGTTATAAAATAAACTTTAATGCAAATTCCTTATCAAGCGGAGTTTACTTTTACAAATTAGTTTCCGGAAATTTTGTTGAAACGAAAAAAATGATTTTATTGAGATAATCATTTTAGGGGAAAGTAATTTCCCCTACTTTATTTTTATTCAACTCAGCTACAATCAAAAAATAGATCAATCAATTTTTGTTGTTTCTAACAACTAACTCTTGACTAACCATTTTTAATCCCCTATTTTTAAACCTAAATTCATCGGTCTAAAACTAATACCGAATATTCTATGCACGCGCTTACACCGCAGAACATTACTTTATTGTTAGAAGATTGCATTAATGGAAAAAAAGGTGCTGTTGATGAACTACTGCCTCACGTTTACAATGAGCTTAGAAAAATATCTTCTAAATATTTACAAGATGAATACAGAAATCACACACTTCAAACTACAGAGCTTGTACACGAAGCTTATATAAAATTGATCGGCGATCAAAATATTTCGTGGCAAAACCGTGCACATTTTTTTGGAATAGCTGCACAGTCGATGCGGCAAATTCTTGTCGATCATGCTAGAAAAAGAAAATCATTAAAACGCGGCGAGGGAATAGGAAATATTTCACTCGATGAAATCTTTGAAATATCCGAAAAAACAGATGACCAAATAATTGCACTTGATGAAGCATTAAAAAAACTTGAATCACTTGAAGAACGCTCAAGTAAAATTGTTGAGTTAAGATATTTTTCAGGACTTACAATTGAAGAAACTGCAGAAGTGCTCAACATCTCTCCTGCTACTGCAAAACGTGACTGGAACTTTGCGAAAGCATGGCTTTACAGAGAAATTGCAAATAATTAATTAAACCAAATAATTTTTTGAATCAAGAAAGATTAAATAAAGTTAGAGAACTTTTTGATGAAGCATCAAATTTAAGTGTTGCTGAAAGAGAATTATATTTAAATCAAAAATGTGCAAATGACCTTGAACTAAAGAAAGAAATTCTTTCACTGTTTAATTCTCTAGGCAGCACAAAAGATTTTCTTGAAGAACCATTAACAATAGTTGAACAAAATAAAAGCAGTTTTACAGATCCTTATATTGGTAAACAAATTGGCAACTATTTAATTGAAGGTGAAGCCGGTGTTGGTGGGATGGGAATTGTTTACACTGGAAAAAGAAATGATAAAGAATTTGAACAAAAAGTTGCAATAAAAATTCTAAAACACGGAATAACCTCTGAATATCTTTTAAAAAGATTCCAAATTGAACGACAAACCCTTGCAAATTTGCAGCATCAAAATATTGCCAGACTTTTAGACGGCGGAAGAACTGTTGATGGTTTGCCTTACTTAGTAATGGAATTTATAGATGGAATTCCTATCACAGAATGTTGTAATCAAAAAAAACTGAACATTGAAGAAAAACTAAGATTGTTTAGAGAAGTCTGCAACGCAGTACAATACGCTCATCAAAACTTAATAATACATCGCGATCTGAAACCTGGAAACATTTTAGTTACTAATGATGGAATTCCAAAACTGCTGGATTTTGGTATTGCAAAACTTATTGATGAAGATCTGGTTGATGAAACGGAAGGACTAACACGCACAGGTGTTTGGCATCTAACGCCGGAATATGCAAGTCCTGAACAGATTAAAGGTGAAAAAATTACAACTACAAGTGATGTGTATTCACTTGGAGTTTTACTTTATCATATTTTAACAGGAACCCAACCATACAAAATAACAAACAGTTCGCCGGCTGCAATTAGTAAAATCATTACTGAAGAAAAAATTCTTAAGCCAAGTGAAAGAATTACCCAGTCGTCAGAAATTTCTTCAAACAATCAAATTATTAATCAAAAAAAATTATCGGCACATTTAAAAGGTGATCTGGACAATATCATATTAAAAGCAATGCACAAAGATCCTTTAAGAAGATATGTTTCGGTTGAACAGTTTTCTGATGATATTAGAAGACATCTTGAAGGATTACCTGTTTTTGCAAGAGCGGATACTATTACATATAGATTTTCAAAATTTATCAGGAGGCATAAAGTTGGCTTTGCTTTATTTTTAGTAGGAAATTTACTTGTTTTTATTAGTATAGCAGCAATTATATATCAGGGAAATGTTGCTGCAAAGGAACGTGATAAAGCAAATATAGAATTAAAAAAATTTGAAGAAGTAAATAATTTTCTGTTAGAAATGTTATCTTCTGCTGATCCGGGAGTTGAGGGTAAAGATATAAAAGTATATGACTTGTTGGATAAGGCGACAGAGGATGTTAACGTAAAATTAAAAAATCATCCCGAAATAAAGTCTGCTATTAAACAAACTTTAGGTTCAACATATATTGGATTGGGTGATTATGAAAAAGCAAAATTACTTTTAACAGAGAGTCTTGAAGCAAATAAAAAGTTATTCGGATTAAACAGCAAAGAAACTGCAAAAGGTTTTCATCAACTTGGTTTGTGCTACGATTGGATTGGTAATTACAAAGCTGCTGATTCTCTTTATGTACAAGGAATCAAAATTTATGAAAAATTATCAGATGTTCCTCCAAAAGGGATGGCTGATATTTTAAATGATTTCGGCACATTTGTTTCAAATCTGGGTAATCAAGATAGCGCGGTAGTTATATATAAAAAATCGTTAGATATTTATGGGATTTATAATAAAGAGAAAGGGAAGAAAGAAGCTATTACAATTAATAATATTGCAGTAAGCTTGCATAAACAAAATAAAACTGCTGAAGCAGAAAAGTATTATTTAGAAGCTTTAGAATTATTAACAAATTTATACGGAATAAACAGACCCGAAATTGGAAGCATTTATAATAATTTGGCTTTTATTTATTTAGATTATGATAATTTTAAAGCTGCGGAAGAGGCTTTTGAAAAGGCTTACTCAATTAAGTTATCGACTTTAGGTGATAAGCATCCATCCATTGGGTTAGCCATGATTAATTTGGGAATGTTATATTTTACAAGTATAGAGTATAAAAAAGCTGAAATTTCTCTGTTAAAATCAATTGATTTTTTTATTTCTAACAAAGCAACTAAAAATCCATTTCTTTCCTTGGCTTACTACTGGTTGGGAAGAACTTATTTAGAATCCAATCGTTTAATCGATTCGGAAAATATGTTACGAAAATCAATAAGTCTTAGGGAAGAAATCTATACTAAGAGCCATTCTAAAATATGGTCCTCCGTAGGGGAACTTGCAATCTGTTTATTAAAACAAAAAAGGTATAAAGAAGCAGAAAAGTTATTAGCTGAATCACTCAATTTTTACAAGAACGATAAAAACAGGGACATTAAAATAATTTCGCGTTACACAGAATATTCTGCCATACTATATCGAGAGATTGGTAATAAATCACTTGCTAATTTCTATCAAACCGAATTTGAAAAATTAAAAAACGAACCCATCACACTTCGATAAAATCTCATTTCCATTAAATAATCTACCCTTTTTAAGATATTTAATTATTTCAGAATTTACTTGAGCCAAATCAGCTTACTTTTCCGCATGTATTTATATCGGACGGTATTGAATCGAATAAAATTTGAGTTATAGAAATCATTAACTAAAAAGGAGTGCTATTATGACTTATTTCAGATTACTTGTTATTATCGTTTGCTGTTTAATGTTTCAGCAATTACTAAATGCTCAAACTTCATATACTTCGGTATCAACTGGTATGTGGAACGACCCAAATATTTGGTCACCGGTTGGGGTTCCAGGAGCGGGTGATATTGTTTTAATTGACCAACAGACTATAATATCAACAAATGGTCAACGTGAGGTAGCTGGTTTTAATACGCTTGTTGGTGGCGAATTGGCTTTGACCGGTGTTGACGGCTCACTCACAATTACGGGGAACGCTAATTGGGGAGGCACATTAGGAGGCGGGATAATAAGGGATGTTACCTCTAATCACAATGGAACTGTTATAATCGCAAACGGCGCAGTGATGGAGTTAACTGGCGACCAATTTCCTGCTGCATTATATGGGGGTGCTAGATTGCTTAATCAGGGAACAGTTCGGATTGTTTCTTCTGCTGCTATATGGGGTCAGGATTCTTCCATTATAGAGAACCAGTCATTATTTGTGATCGATTCTACTGGATTTTTTGGTGGCTTCCCTAATGGAGGACATTTTATAAATACAGGAATCTTTCGCAATTTAGGTAACGGAACTTGCGGCTTTAATGCAAATTGGGAGTTTCGGAATATGGGGGGTACTATTGATGTGCAGTCAGGCTCAATTGCGTTTAACTGTGACGGTATTTTTATGGGTGGCTCTTACAATGCAGATGCCGGTGCATTGTTACATTTTGATTCCCGAAATCACACATTCGAAGGAACTCTTTCAGGCGCACCTGCTGGAAGAATAGAGATTTCTGCAGGAGTTACTGCAAATACAGGTGTTTCGGGAGTAACATTTGATTTTCAGGGAACCGGTTTGGCTTGGAACGGGGGAACTTTTACAGGCAGTATGATAACAATCCCTGGCAATAGTTTGCTTGTTTTATCTGCAGTCGGGTTAACCGGCGGGTCCACATTACTCAACCTGGGTACTATAAGACAGGATGGAAGCGCGGGTATTTCTGCACAAGATTCTTCTATTGTGGATAATCAGTCCTTGTATGAGATTATTGCTGATAATGCTGGTTTTGGCGGCCTCTTAAATGGAGGACATTTTATAAATACAGGAATCTTTCGCAATTTAGGTAACGGAACTTGCCGCTTCAATGCAAATTGGAGTTTTCAAAATCTTGCCGGAGGAATAATTGACGCAGCTAACGGTATAATCGATATTGCTAATTTTGAAAATGCGCAGAATGCAATAATACAAGGTATTGCTACTGTTAATGTACATACTACTTTTACAAATGATGGAATAAATGCTCCGGGAAACTCAGCCGGAAAGTTAACATTTATCGGTAACTACAATCCTTCATCCACAGGAGTACTGGAAATTGAACTCGGCGGTTTAATCCCCGGAACTGAGCACGATCAGTTAGCTGTAACAGGAAACGCAATGCTTGATGGCATCATTAAAGTTTCTGTAACCAATTCATTTCTTCCTGCTATGGGTGATAGTTTTGTTGTACTTACAACTACTGGTATTGTAAGTGAAAGTTTTATGACTGTTAATGCACAAACAGGTTTATATGTTCACGTGAATTATAACTCTAACAATGTTACAGTTGTTGTTGACAGCGTTTCGCTTACATCGATTGAAGATATAACTGGTGAAACTATTATTACTAATTATGAACTCTCACAGAACTATCCTAACCCGTTTAATCCGACTACAAATATTCAGTTTGCAATTCCGCAATCATCATTTACAACATTAAAAGTATATTCTATACTAGGTCAGGAAGTGGCTACATTGATTAATGAACAAAAAAGTTCAGGTGTTTATGAGGTCAGTTTTGATGGATTAAATCTATCCAGTGGAACATACATTTATAAACTGCAAGCAGGTGATTTTGTGCAGACCAAAAAAATGATTTTATTGAAGTAAGTTGATAATATTTTTAGAGATGACATCTTTTAATAAGATGTCATCTCAGTTTTAAATATTATTTTTTATAATAATTCATAGCTTCCGGTAAATGCTTTTTGATATTAGCAATTCTTGTAGCATCTGAAGGGTGTGTACTTAAAAATTCCGGCGGCTGAGCTCCGCCTTTCATAGCTGACATTCTCGTCCAGAAATCAACCGAGGCATTTGGATTATATCCTGCCATTGACATAAAGATTAGACCAAGCCTGTCTGCCTCGCTTTCATGCTTCCTGCTGAAAGGCAGCATTACTCCAACTGTAGTTCCAACACCGTAAGCTGCCATAAAAAGATTCTGGGTTAATGCCGGTTCATCTTTCAATGCAACGGAAAGTGCCACGCCGCCAAGCTGTTGAAGCAATCCCTGGCTCATTCTTTCATTTCCGTGTTGTGCAATTGCGTGAGCTATCTCGTGACCCATTACAACAGCCAATCCGGTTTCATCCTGCGTAACAGGAAGAATTCCAGTGTAAATAACAACTTTTCCGCCCGGCATACACCATGCATTCACATCGGGACTTTCAATAAGATTAAAGTCCCATGCATATCCCCTTAATTCTTTCGAAAGGTTATTCTGTGCAAAGTATGTTTCTACAGCTCTCTGAATGTTTACTCCAACTCTTCTAACCATTGCTGATTTTTCTGCATCGGTGCTGAGTTTGCTTGTTCTTAAAAACTCATCATACTGCTGAAAGCTTAATGCGTTTATTTCTGAAGCCGGAATTAAGTTTAACTGAGATCTGCCTGTTATTGGAACAGTGCTGCAGTAATAAACTGTAAATGCCAGCAGAATAATCGGGAGAAATATTTTTATTGCTTTCATTTTTTACCTCTTTGTTGATTATCGTTTTTTAATAATCAAATATAAAAAATATTCTAAGGAAAGTATCCGTTGAATTTCACCTGTACTGCTAAAAGTTTAAGATGACATCTTTTTGATTATGAAAGATGTCACCTTATTAAAAAATCTCTATACGGTGATGGGTGTATCTAATTTCTTCAATGCTTAATATAATTGTTCGTCAGTTAACCAGATTTAATGCTCTGTAAAGCGGGGTTGGACGATACGTTTTATAAATATCTCATACCTCATCCGGTATTTCAATCCTTCTTTCCTTAGATACTTCCTGTTTTATCAGCTCCATAGGAAACAGTGCAGCAAGATCATCGGGACCAATCGGCTGCTTAGTTCCGGGATGCAGCGGCGGCAATGTTGGGTTTGGCATATCTGCCTGGATGTTATAATAGCTTTGCGGTAATTCTGATTCATCTAACAGAATATTTTTTGAAACACTCATAGAGCACTCCTGTATATATAAAAAAATAAATTGTAATTGTTATTGTTATTTAATTACGGATTAATAAAATCGAACGGATTTTTAAATAGGGAAATAAATTAGAGGCGCCAAGGCCAGGTAAGGTTAGCTGATACTGAAGTAGAGTAATATGTTTTTGTGTTTAACATTTTTTTGAACTCCGGGGATGAAGTTAAATTATCTCGTTCCCTTTATCAAGCTAAATCTTGATATTTTCATTTCAGAATTGATTATGAGAGAAGTAATTCAAGAATGTTTATAAATGCTTTTTATAATATCCAAACACTAATTGTAATCTTAGTTATATTTATGGTCACATATTTAAATAATTACTAAGAACATAGAGAAACTAATGCAGATAGGTATTGTGGGATTGCCTTATTCGGGTAAATCAACTTTATTTCAAACAATAACAAAAACACTTCTTGACCCCAATGAACTAACCAAATCAGAAGCGCTTCAGGCCGTAATTAAGGTTCCTGATGAAAGGCTTGATAAACTCACAGAAATGTTTAATCCTAAGAAAAATGTTAACGCAACTATTGAAGTTGTTGATGTCGTTGGCCTGCAAAAAGGGGATTCCGGTTCAACACAGTTTACGGGTAATTTTCTTGCAAAAGTCAAAACCAATGATGCGCTCGTTCAGGTTGTACGGTTATTTTCCAATGATGCCGTTCCCCATCCGGACGGCTCAATAAACATGATGCGCGATATTAATTCTTTTGAAACTGAATTTATAATTTCAGACATGGCTCTTATAGAAAAGCGTCTTGAAAATATTAAAAAGCAGATAATGAAAACGAATGATGAAAAACTCAAACGCGAAGTACCGCTTTTAGAAAAATGTCTTGAACTTCTTCAAAATGAAACTCCATTAAGAGAACACGAATTTACCAGGGATGAAATGCTCATCCTGAAAACATATCAGCTGCTTTCAATAAAACCGATGTTGGTTGCATTAAACTTTGATGAAACGCAAATTAACAATGCCGAAAAGCATCTTGATGAGTTGGTTAAGAAGAAGCTTGGGTATAACACAAAAACCTTGTGTTTTTTCGGTAAGATCGAAATGGAAATGGCAGAACTTTCTGAAAATGATGCAAAAGTCTTTATGGCAGATTACGGAATTACCGAGTCTGCACTGGATGGCCTGATAAGAGCATCATATGATCTGCTGGGACTTCAGTCTTTCTTTACGGTTGGTGAAGATGAATGCCGTGCCTGGACAATTAAGAAAGGAATGACTGCACAGGAAGCTGCCGGGGAAATTCATTCGGACTTTTTTAAAAAGTTTATTCGTGCTGAAGTGGTTTCTTATGATGATTATGTTGAACTGGGTTCATTTGTAAAAGCAAAAGAGGCGGGCAAGTGGCGTTTGGAGGGAAAAGATTACGTTGTAAAAGACGGTGATATTATTTCAGTAAGGCATAGTTAGCCGAACAGTTTGGTTATAAAAGTTAAGTGTTAATTGTTAAGCGTGACTATTTTCCTATTAATTTTTAACGATTAACTCCTTATGCTGTTTAGCACTCAAAGAACTTGAAATTATTAAACCGATATTTTGGTATTTTAATAGTCACAATCAGAAAGTTTTTATGGAAGATAAATGGACAAACGAAATGTTGTTCATACAGCTTGTAATGCAGAACCAACAGATGGCTATAATGTCCCTTGGAAAACTTGAAAACCCTATCGCAGGAAAAATTGAAAAAAACATAGAGTTTGCTAAACTCTCGATAGATACTCTTGATATGATCAAAGAAAAAACAAAAGGCAATCTTTCAGAATACGAAGAGAAATTTCTTAACGAAACTTTGCGTGAGTTAAAACTGGCTTTTGTAAGCGAAACAAAAAAGAATTAAACCTACATTTTTAAACATATTTTTTGAAAGCCGGCAATGCTGATTGGAATCATTGCTAATATTACCAAAGAGAATATTTTTGAAGTTGTGTCATCCTTTATACAAAAATTGAAGGACAACAACCTTGATTATATGCTTACGAACACCCTCGCTGAAGATAAAGACCGTTTAAAGATAGTACTTGACGAAGATTTTCCTTCTGATGACAAAGAAATTTATGAAAAATGTGATCTGATAATATCTATTGGTGGAGATGGTACGATGCTTGCAACCGCCTACAATGCTTATCACTACAACAAACCTGTGCTTGGTGTTAATTTGGGCAAGCTTGGCTTTTTAGTTGAGGCCGATATTATTCATATGGATCAAATAATCCAGGAGATAAAAAAAGAAAATTATACTATTGATGAAAGGATGGTTATTACCGGAATCTGTGAGGGATATGGTTACGAAAAATTTTTTGCAATTAATGATATTGTGATTGAAAAAGGCGGCTGGCCCAAAATGATTGAACTTACGGTGTGGATTGACGGTGAATATGTTACAACTTTTTCTGCCGATGGTTTGATAGTTGCCACACCTACTGGTTCAACCGGATATTCTATTTCTGTGGGCGGGCCAATTGTAACACCGCAGGCAAATGTTATTACGCTTTCGCCTATTTCACCACATAGTTTAACTGTTCGTCCGCTGGTTATTCCAAGCAGTCAGGAAATTCTTATCCGTGCCGACTCGCTTCATAAAGATATTAAGGTGAGCTCCGATGGTCAAAGAGTTTTTACGTTCCCGCCGCCATTTGAATTAACAATCAATAAATGTGAAAAACCGCTTAGGCTCATTCACACGTCATTAACCACATATTTTGAAACGCTTCGCCGAAAACTGCTCTGGGGAGTAGATGTGCGTTTTAAGCAAAAAGATAATAAGGGTGAAAAATGAAAAATTTACTTTGCTTGTTCCTGGCTGCTCTAACATCTTTAGGTATAGCACAGGAAAAGTATGAGTTTCAGACGGATCCTAAAACCGGTGAACAAATTGTTGTTGGTGTTTATTCAAGGGATATTATGTATTTCCCGGATTGGGAAGATGCATATTTCAATTACGAGGTTGATGAAATTGCGGCTGACGAACTTATCCCGCTAACAGAAAACATTAAAATATTAATTATAGGTGCACAGTGGTGCAGTGACTCCCGTGATGTTATTCCGGCTCTCTATAAAGTACTTGACTATCTTTCATTTCCCGAAGATGATGTTGAAGTTATTATGGTTAACCGGGACAAAAAGGGACTTGCTGATGAAGTTGATGCTTTAGGAATTGAATTTGTGCCAACAATTATCTTTTATAGGACTGGAGAAGAAATCGGAAGAATAATTGAACAGCCTTTTGAAAGTATTGAAAAAGATATGCTTAGTATTCTTTACGAACCGGTAGAGTAAATTTTTATTAATTTGATATGTTTTTATAAATCCAATAATATTTTCTTAAACAATGAAGCGAAAAACTAAAATAAAAGAAGAGTGGCTTACTCATTTTGAAAAATCGGGAATGCTTGAATCTCCCGACTATGAAACTACTATTAATTACTTTAATAAATTTGAGCTGGAAAGTCCTTACGTAAAAATACAGCACCTGGCATTCACGCCTGAGGGCAGGGAACTAAAGGTTGTTGTCGTATCAAAAGATAAAACATTCATTCCTGTTGAAGCTAAAAAAACAAAAAAAACAATTGTGCTTATACAAAACGGCATTCACCCCGGCGAAATTGAAGGCAAAGATGCCAGTATGCTTCTGCTCAGAGATATTCTTATAACAAAAGAAAAGGAACATCTGCTTGATAACCTTATACTATTAATTATCCCAGTCCTTAATGCCGATGGGCATGAGAGATTGAGTCCCTACAACAGGCCAAATCAAAACGGCCCGAAACAAATGGGTTGGAGAACGAACTCACTCAACCTGAATCTTAATCGAGATTATGCAAAGGCAGACAGTCCTGAAACAAAGGGCTTTCTCAAATTATTTGATGACTGGATTCCGGATTTTATGATTGACAATCACTCAACTAACGGTGCCGATTATCAATATCATGTAACTTATGGAATTGAAACTCACCAGAATATAGACGAGGGTTTGTCTAACTGGATCAAAACAAAATATCTTCCACATTTAATAGAAAATGTTGAAATGGACGGATTCCTTACGGCACCGTATATAGAGTTTAAAAACGGAAACATAGAAAGCGGAATAAAAAACTGGTTTGCCCCGCCGAGATTATCACACGGCTACTGTGCAACTCAAAACCGTATTTGTCTTTTGGTTGAAACACATTCTCTTAAACCTTTTGAGAACCGTGTGTTTTCAACTATATCAATGATGACTCATACACTTGAGTATATCAACAGTAATCACATTGAACTAACAACACTTAACCGGGGTGCGGATAAAGAAACTCATAATAAATATTTGAAGAATAAACGTCAGTTTCCAATAGTGCTTGCCGGCACAGATATTTCGGAGCCTTTTCAGTTTAAAGCTTTCAAGTGGAAAGATGAACACAGTGAAATTACCGGTTCAAAAGTACGTTATTACACAAATGAGCCGATTGATATTGAAATACCGCTTTATGACGATGTGGAAGTGCTTAATTTTGTGCGCGTGCCTTTTGCATATCTCGTACCAAAGCAATTTGCCAGTATAATTGAGCTGTTAAAGATGCATCACATAAAGTTTTTCAAGCGGAGAAATGAATCTACAACTCTTGCAGAAACCTATAGATTTAAAAATGTATCTTTTTACCCCTTTCCTTACGAAGGAAGACAACTGATTAAGTTTAAAGTAGAGTCCTTTGTAGATGACTTTGTAATTCCGCCCGGGACTATTCTTGTTCCGGCAAATCAACGGCAGTTAAGATTAATTGTAAACCTTTTGGAACCCGAGGCGCCGGATTCCCTTGTTAACTGGGGATTTTTCAATGCGTTTTTTGAACGTAAAGAATACGCCGAATCTTATGTTATGGAGCCCTACGCAAAAAAAATGCTTGCTGAAAATCCTAAGCTAAAAGAAGAATTTATAAAAAAACTTGAGTCCGATGAAGAGTTCAGGAATAATTCTTCTGAAAGATTAGATTATTTTTATCGCCGTTCTCCTTTTTATGATACGGGTGAAAATGTATATCCAATACTAAGAATATTTAAACCACTGGGAAATTAATATTTAAGAAAAATCGGAAATATTTTTAATTCTTCTTTTATTGGATTAATATTTTTACTAACTATTGGCTGAAATAAACACATTTTCATTATATAATATGATCAGGTAGAAAACCATGCCGCTTACAATACTGTGCATTTCCAGCTACGAAAAGGGCCACGATTTTATGCGTGAAGCTAAACAGCAGGGCTGCCGCGTTTTGCTTCTTACTTCAAAAAGTCTTGAGGGCGCTGCCTGGCCCAAAGAAAGCATAGACGAAATATTTTACATTCCCGATAAGAATAAAGATTGGAATATTCGTGACGTAATTTACGGCGTAAGCTATATGGCTCGCACCGAAGAGATTGACCGCATAGTTGCCCTTGATGATTTTGATGTTGAAAAAGCCGCCGCATTAAGAGAACATCTGCGGATCGGTGGTATGGGCGATACAACTGCCAGATATTTCAGAGATAAACTTGCAATGCGTACACTTGCGCAGGAAATGGGAATTCCTGTTCCTGAATTTATTCATGTACTAAATCATAAGAAGATCAACGAGTTTGCCAAAAAAGTAAAGTTTCCGTATATGATAAAAGCAAGAATGCTTGCCGGTGCATACGGAATGAAAAAAGTTCACAATGAACAGGAGATGTGGGAAAGAATTAATTTTCTGGCTGATGAACAATCCTTCTTTTTAATGGAAAGATTCGTTGCGGGAAATATATATCATGTTGATTCCATTGTTTACGAACATGAAATTCAATATGCTGTTGCAAGCAAGTATGGAACACCGCCGTTTGAAGTTGCTCACGAAGGCAGAGTGTTCACCAGCAGAACTTTGGATCCTGATTCTGAAAATGCACAGAAAGTTCTTGCACTTAATGAAAGACTGCTTAAAGCACTAGGGTTAAAACGCGGCGTTTCACATACTGAATTTATTGAATCTTCCGAAGATGGTAATTTTTATTTTCTCGAAACATCGGCAAGGGTTGGCGGCGCAAATCTTCATTTGCTGGTTGAAGCCGCAACCGGTATAAGTCTGTGGCGGGAATGGGCAAAAATTGAAATTCTTAAAGGCGAGCATCCGTATTCTATTCCAAAACCAAAACCGGATTTTGCTGCTATTATTACTTCCTTATCAAAACAAGAGTGGCCGGATCTTTCATCTTATAATGATCCCGAGGTTTATTGGAAACTTAATAAAGAATACCATGCCGGCGTTATCGTATCTTCACCGGATGAGAGCAGAATTACAGAACTGGTCGATAAATACACGCAACGTTTTTATAACGACTTTTTTGCTACTGCAAAAATGGGTGAGCGCCCAAACGATTAAAATAGAATTAGAACATAATTAAATTTTTAAAACATAAGGAATTAGATATAATATGATCATAGTAACAGGCGGTGCCGGATTTATCGGAAGCGCAATTGTGTGGCGGCTTAATGAGCTTGATTCAGATGAAATTATCATTGTTGATGAGCTTGGTCAGGATGAGAAATGGAAAAATCTTGTCGGTTTGAAATTTGAAGACTTCGTTCACAAACATGAGTTCATTGAACAAATAATTAATAATAAAATTCTTTATAAAATTGATGCGATAATACATCTCGGGGCTAACTCTTCCACAACAGAAAAAGATGCTGACCATTTGATGACCAATAATTATAAATACACAGAAACCCTTGCAAGGTTCTGCCTGAAAAATGATGTTCGCTTCATCTATGCATCTTCTGCTGCTACTTATGGCAATGGGTCGATGGGATTCGATGACGATGAAGAAAGAATTCAAACACTGCGTCCGCTGAATATGTATGGTTATTCAAAACAATTGTTCGATTTATGGGCTAAACGGCACGGCGCTTTTAATAAAATAGTTGGACTTAAATATTTTAACGTTTATGGCCCTAATGAATACCACAAGGGTGAAATGCGTTCTGTTGTGCACAAAGCTTATGAACAGGTAAGAGACAACGGTAAGGTAAGATTATTTAAATCCCGCAAGCCGGAATATGAAGACGGTGAACAGATGCGCGACTTTGTTTATGTAAAAGATGCTGTTGATATGACTCTTTACTTTCTTGATAAGAAAGAAAAGACTGGACTTTTTAATATCGGCGCAGGCAAGGCAAGAACCTGGAATGATCTTGTAAAAGCTTTGTTTAATGCAATGGGTAAGCCGGTCAACATTGAGTACATTAATCTCCCCGATAAGCTCGCTGATAAATACCAGTATTTTACGGAAGCCCGCCTTGATAAGTTAAGAAGCGCTGGATATGAAAACACGCCCAATACGTTAGAAGATGGGGTAACCGATTACGTTAAAAACTATCTTTTAAAGGATTCTTATCTGGGGCACTGATTTTAGAGTTAGGGCAAGCTTAGGAGTTAACCTTCTTGCCCTGACTCTTAATCTTGCTCTTTCTCTCTAGTTGTAAGGTGTTTCCTCATCATCATCATCGAACAAATCGTCTTCATCAATTTCATCAATATCTAAATCGTCTAAAACATCGTCTTCCTCGGGTTCTTTATCAAACAAGTCATCATCGTCGTCTTCCTTTTTATAATAATCATCCTCAAAATCGTCATCATCCTCATAGTCCTCGTAATCCTCGTCATTTTTATTGCGGCGCTTGGCTGCAGATAGAGGTTCGTCATAAAAATGCTCGTTATATAATGATGAGTTTATGTTCACATTTTCATTAAGTTCATCGAAATCCACTTCGAACATATTCATTCTTCTTGTCTCCGGATTATGGTTCTGTTTTATCAGTAATTTTTGTTTGTCGGTTCAAAATCTCTTAAATCTCAAATTAAAAACCAAATATAAAATAATGGTTATATTTGATTAGAAAAAACTGTTCAAAAGTTAATTGAGCATTATAACTTTGTCAATGCTAATTTTAAAAATATCGGATAAATAATGAAGCTTGCAACTCTTTGTTATGTTATGGATAAAAAAAACAATTCCACTCTAATGATATATCGCAATAAAAAACAAAATGATTATCACGAAGGCAAGTGGAACGGACTTGGCGGAAAATTTGAACCCGGCGAATCACCTGAAGAATGTGCTGTAAGAGAAATAAAAGAAGAAAGTGGATTAAAAGTTAAATCTGTTGCTATGAAGGGTTTTATTACCTTTCCCTTGTTTGATGGTAAGGACGACTGGTATGTTTTTCTATTTACCGCAGATGAATTTGATGGAGAGTTAATCGATTCCCCAGAAGGAAAGCTTGAGTGGATCCCAAAGGAAAAACTTACTGAAATAAAACTTTGGGACGGCGATAAAATTTTTATTCCCTGGTTGTTTGAAGATAAATTCTTCAGCGCAAAGTTCAACTATAAAGACGGCCTGTTTACAGATTATGAGGTTTCTTTTTACTAAGCTATGCTAATACTTTTCGAAATTCTATTTCGGTGCAGTTTTGTAAATTTACTCCTGAATAAAAACTTTATTAAACCACTATGAAACAAACCGAATTACTCCGCAAAATATTGCATTACCTGAACCTGGAAAGTGAATTGGATGATTACGAGAAAATACATGAAACAATTCAGCGCGATGTTGTATTTAAAGGGACAAACCTCTGGATATTAATGTTTGCAATAATTGTTGCATCAGTTGGGTTGAATATGAATTCAACTGCCGTAATCATTGGCGCTATGTTAATCTCTCCGTTAATGGGACCAATTAATGGAATGGGTTACAGTATTGCCACTTATAATTTTCGTTTGTTCAAATTTTCAGTTAAGAATTTTACCTTTGCCGTAATTGCAAGCCTAACGGCATCAACCCTTTACTTTGCTCTTACACCAATATCTACTGCTCATTCAGAATTGCTTGCGAGAACGAGTCCCACAATATACGATGTGCTAATTGCATTGTTTGGCGGATTAGCAGGAATTATTGCTATAACCAGCCGTTTTAAAGGAAATGTGATACCGGGAGTTGCAATTGCAACCGCGCTTATGCCACCATTATGCACGGCAGGATACGGATTAGCCACCGGACAGTTTAATTTCTTTATGGGAGCGATGTATCTCTTTACTATTAATACTGTGTTCATTGCAATTTCTTCTGTTTTAATATCGCAAATCCTAAATTTTCCAATACGAACCATTGTTGATGACGACCAAAAGAAAAAAGTAAATCGTACCATCTCTTTTGTGATTGCAATTGTTTTGATCCCCAGTTTATTTTTTGGTTATAATCTCATAATGAATGAAAAGTTTAATGAGAACGCTGTGCGGTATATTAACAGCGTTAGCCTTTATGAGGGTAATTATCTGCTGAAACATGAGATATTTCCAAAGAGCAGAAATATAAAATTAGTTTACGGCGGTTCTGTATTTACGGAACAACAAAAAGAATATATCAGAAGACGTGCAAATGATTTTTCTTTGGAAGATGCTAAGATAGAATTTCAGCAGGGGTTTGCATTTGATCAGTTAACAACAAAACAAAGCGAGGTTGAAAACCTTAAGTTTGAAATTAATACGCTGAAACTTGCGCTTATGGAAAAAGAAAAGCAGGTAGACAGTTTAGCAAAAACCGGATTGCGGGGAAAAGAAATTCTTGACGAGGCAAAAGTTCTTTTTCCTCAGATTACCGGAAGCACTTACTCAGAAACATTTTCATTTGTCGATACACTTGATGTTCCGCAGAGGATTAAAATGATTGTTTTCGATACAATGGGCAGAAGGTTTCCTGATGCTGACAAAGCAAAAATATACGCCTGGCTTCAAAAACGACTTAATGTAGATACAGTTAAAGTGGTTTATACTAATTAACCGGCAAATGATTCAAATACTTGAATGCTTTATTACTTTTAACAGATTTTATTTTATGAATAAAGTTTATATAAACAAATACTCTATTGCGTTAAGATTATGAAAATTTTATCGATCCTATTCTTGTTACTTAATATTTTCTCTTTGTTAAATGCACAAACATTGGATTTGCCACCACGTCCGGCTGATGCATTAACCGGAAGTGAATTCGCTCAACTTGTGTGGGATTTTTCTTTAACGGACCGAGAAAATGAAATTTATGCTCAGATAATGAGCGGCAACATACCTGATTTCCAGCGAAATTTGGTCCCGATTAATTTTAATCAGACTTTAGGCAGTGTGAATTATCAGGTTATATACTATGTGCTGCCGGATTACGTTGCTGTGGGAAGTGATACAAATTATTTTCTTATTCCAATGACACCCATCCTTGCTCAAAAACTATGCAATAATTTACAATGCACTTTGCCCACACGAAAAATGGTAGATCAGATCTGGGGCAGTGCAACGGTAAAGCTAGCACCTGCCCCGATTTCACCTAGCCCGGCAATGACCACCGTTCCTGTGTTCTGGGAACACAACCAGATAGTGTGGCAGCAAAGACAGGCAGTAATACAATCACACCCATTGGGTGAGCTTGTTTCAGGAAATAAAAAAGATGTTGTTATTTCAAATCTGATCTATGGCAATCCGCCGCCGAACAGAGTTGTTATTTACGGCTGGCACTATCAAAACGGTACTCCAATTCAGCCTCTTTACAGCGGACATTCTGAAACATATGTTGATTACAGCCACGGTATCAGATTAGTGCAGGATAGCATTACAATTAATGGGCAGCCGGCAAGCATAAAATCTATATTACAGAATGACTCTTTATATGCTCTGTTTAGTGATGAAGGCAGAATTCCTCAACCATATTATCCGCTAACTACTTCTTCAATAAATCCGCCAAAAGCATGGTGTGTTCTTTCAAATGGTGAAAATAGCTTAAAGCTAAAAATTCATAACGATCCTGAGGTGACACATTACTTAGTACATTTAAGTACAAACGGAACAAATTTTCCTAATTCTATTTTACTGGATAAACAAAATCTTGTTATTACCGGCTTACATAGTGATTCTGTTTATTACATACGGCTTCAGGCTGTTGGTATCGATACAAGCAGCTTTTCAGAAGTGCTGGCAACTGTTCCGAATAACGCAGAAAAACAGGTTCTTATAGTAAACGGATTTGACCGCCCTTATGCCGGAAATACAAGGGACTTCATAAGAATGCATGCTTCAGCTGTTAAAAATTATGGATATGATTTTGAATCTTCTTCTAATGAAGCAGTTACATACGGGCTGATAAATTTAAATGAATATGATATTGTCAGCTGGATACTGGGAACAGAAAGCACCGTGGACGAAACTTTCAGCACAGGTGAACAGAATTACGTTAGTTCGTACTTACAAAACGGAGGCGCTCTTTTTGTCTCAGGTTCAGAGATCGCCTGGGATCTGGATAACAGAGGCTCTGCTTCAGATAAAAATTTTTTTTGGAATTACTTAAAAACTGAATACATAGCCGATGCACCTAACAATCAATCAAATACATATTACACCGCAGAAGGAATTGCCGGTTCTGTTTTTAACGGAATAACAAATATTAGTTTTGATAATGGCGCACACGGAACTTACAACGTAAGCTGGCCGGATGTAATAAATGGTAAAAATGGTGGAATTAATGTATTAAAATACAGCGGTGTTTCTTCCCAGAACACTGCGGGTGTTGTTTATAAAGGTTTATTTCCAGGTTCAACAACTAGCGGTGGATTGGTTTATTTCGGATTTCCGTTTGAAGCCATTTATCCGGAAAGCAAACGGTTTGACGTAATGAACAAAGTGCTGGGGCTTTTAAGTGATTTGACCGATATTTCTGATAATACAAATCATCCGCCTCAGGAATATATTTTATATCAAAACTATCCCAACCCATTTAACCCAAGCACCACGATTAGTTGGCAATCCCCCTTAGGCAGTCATCAAACATTAAAAGTTTATGATTTGCTGGGAAGGGAAGTTGCAACATTAGTTGATGAGTACAAAAATGCAGGAAAATATGATGTTGTTTTCGATGCCTCTGAATTAAGCTCCGGTGTATATTACTATCGGCTGCAGACAGAAAATTATACGGCAGCTAATAAAATGATTATAACAAAATAATATCAACCATATCTCGACGCACATCATTTTACATTCAGTTATTCTGAATGATGACCCGAAAATTAAATTTTTAAAAATTACCGGAGTAAAAGATGTCCATAAAAATTATTGTTCTCTTAAAAATAATTCTGATATTGTTTTTGGTTTACGGCTGTAACACCAAAACAGAAAATTACAGCAAGGACAATGACGAAACACAGCAACAAAATGAAACGGCAGTTAACGACACGACTCCGGGGGTTACCGGCATTGGTGGTATCTTTTTCCTTTCTGAAAACCCGAATGAAATAAAAAAGTGGTATGGTGATAATCTGAGATTAGAAATTGATGATTATGGTTCTGTATTCGAATTCAGAAATGCAAACAGACCCAATGAGATAAATTATCTCAGATGGAGTCCTTTCCCTAAACAGAGTGGATATTTGCTACCATCTCAAAAAGCATATATGATAAATTACAGGGTACAGAATATTGAAGGACTTGTATCCAGGTTAAAAGAAAATGGCGTTAAAATTCTTGATGATATTGTTTCCTATGAATATGGGAAGTTTGTTCACATTATGGATCCGGAAGGAAATAAGATAGAGCTATGGGAGCCTGTTGATAGTGTGCTAACTCACATGGGTGGTAAAACAACAAAGTAATCTCTATGTCGACAAAATGTCATTTTCAACAAAAGCAAAAAAGTATTTTCTAAATTTAAGAACCCCCAGCATACTTACCAATGGTATTGAGGTTATCAATCCATACAAGTTGCCGGATGTAAGGAAAGCTGTGGGGAATTTTTATAATAAGTTTTACAACGATGATAAAAAGCGTATTTATATGATTGGGATCAATCCGGGAAGGTTTGGCGGTGGTCTTACGGGTATTGCTTTTACCGATCCGGCGGCACTTAGAGAACATTGCGGCATTGAGAATAGCCTGGGTGAAAGAAAAGAACTTTCAAGCAAATTTATATATGAGATGATAGCCGCTTTTGGGGGTGTGGAAGAGTATTTTTCAAAAGTATTTATGACTGCACTATTTCCCCTGGCACTAACACATCGCGGTAGGAACTTTAATTATTACGATGATAAAAAACTATTTAACTCATTAAAGCCCGAAATAAAAAAATCTCTTGAAACTCAAATTCTTTTTGGTTCAAAAAAAGAAAAAGTTGTTATTTTAGGTAAAAAGAATGCGGAATATTTCCGATTAATTAATGATGAGCTGAAGTTTTTCGTAAAAATAATTGTTCTTAATCATCCTAGATTTATTATGCAATACCGGCAGCGGTCCATGAAAGATTATGTTAATAGTTATATCCGGGCTATTAATTAAATTCTAAATGGACTGTGGAAATATTTAATAATGATTTCCTGAAGTAATAATATTTTTATGTTTATTTTGTGATTTTCACAGAAAAAAATTATAAACCAATGACAGCTAAAACAAAAAAGAAGATTTCTAAAAAACCTGGCCGCAACAATAAATATTATCTTAAAAACAGGAGAGCAATTCTTGAACAATTAAAGGAAAAATATAAAAAAGATAAAAAATTCAGGGCTAAGGTAAAAAAGTATTACTCTGAAAAATACCATACTGATGAAGAGTATCATAAAAAAACTCTGGAGGCAGCTCGAAACAGATATCATACTGATCCGGAATACCGGCAAAAAACAATTGAGAGAACCAGAAAGCGACATGCAATGCTAAGACGGTCAGCAAAATCTAAAAAACGATGAATAAACTTATCCCCGGAATATTTAACTATTGCGACCGCTGGTGTGAAAAATGCGATTATAGAGACAGGTGCCGCTTGTATCAAACAGAAACCGAACGAAATATTCAGCACATTTTAAATGATGAAGATCCGAATGATCCCGAAATAGTTGCACGTGATATCAAAGAATCTCTTGAAGATACTCTGGCAATGCTCGAAGCACAAATGGAAATAGAGGGAGTTTCCAAAGAAGACCTTGAAGATTTTGAAGATGAAGATTCTAAATATTTTATTGATGATTTTGATGATGAACAAGGCGAGGTAACTGAGTCCGGACAAATTGTGAGGACTCCCCACCCGTTGTCTTTGCTTGCAGACGATTTCTTTAAAAATGTCATGGCTTACTTTGATAAGAAGAAACCCTCTTTTTACCAAAACTCAGAAGATGATGAGCCGGTTAATGATCCGATTTATGAAGAGTTGAAAATTTTAATGTGGTATTCCCCGCAAATTGCCGTTAAGACAAGAATGTGTGCCGGCAGCAAGGCTAAAATAGAAGACGTGAAAGATAAAGATGAAATAGAATTTGAAACTGAAATGATGAATGTAAACTCCCGGATTGCTTTTACCGGCTTAGAAAAGTGTTTAACCAGTCTTCAAAAAATTTATAATGTGGAGATTGATTTTCAGGATGATGTGCTTTCGCTGCTTGCTTTAATAAAAAAGATGAAGGTTGATTTCGCCGCAGAGTTTCCTGCGGTTCATACTTTTAAAAGACCGTATTTCGACTGACGGATGTAATGACGTAGTACTATTAAAATGGTTGAGTGAATGATTGGCTGGTTGGCTCAATCATTACTCTTTTGCTGGGCTTTACCCGCTGTTTTGCATTTTTACATACTCATCATACCTCAAATGACAGAATCCTGTTATAAATAAAATCAAAAGAAAAGGTTTTGCTTGTTGTTTTCTTCTCAAGGTACTCGGCAATCTTTTTTAGTCGCTGCGGTACAGAAAGAATTTTTTCCTGTGCTTTAGCGGCAGCTTCATCCAGCCCTGTCATTAATTCAATCTCCCAGAACTTAATTGCTTCCTCAACTATGTGTTTATAATCCCAGGGACTGTAAATTCCAACACGCCTTACAACATCTGCCATCTCCCGGAAGTTAGGCATTGAAATACCGGGCATATCAATAGCCGGCATTATGGCTGCTGCTGATTGAAGTGCTTTTGAGGGATCTATTTTTAATATTTCTTTAAATACATTCCTGTAAAAAGTATAATGCTTCGCTTCATCTGCAGCAACACTGTTCAGAATACCATTAAGCAATGGCTCATTCTCGCCGGCAAGGTTTCCGGTGTTCTTATGTGATATCTGTGTTGCCCTTTCTTGTAAAGTAGTATAAACAAAAACTTTATATGGGTCTTTATCCCAATCCGGATTAAAGCCGGATTCCTGGTAGTGATACTGCATCATTTCAATCTGTTTAAAGTCGAACAGTCTGCTATCCCGGGCATAATCTCTTAATACGCCGCCGTGCCTGTCTTCCTCTGCTGTCCACATATTATTCCATTTAGCCCAAAAACTTTCATCACCAAGATGCTTTGCAATTATTCTGTGAAAATGCGGAAGACCCTCCTCGGTTAAAAGATTAATTGCAACTGCAACCCTTACTGAATCCGGCAAACCGCGGACACGCTCTCTTAACTTTAAAGTATTATTTTCCTGGTCATCATTCATCTTTTCATCGGCGGGCAGAAAATCACTTGAGAACCACAATTTCCTTTTAGAAAGGTGAGCGTCTATCAAGTCTTTCACTTTATCTTCAAGATGGTTAAGAATTTCTGTTTTGGCTGATATTTCTGATTTACCATTTTCTCCCGGTGAAATTATAATATTCATTATTATCCTTATATTTTACTATTTATAACTCAAACAAAATTATTAAGTGGAAAGTTTTATGCTGCAAATGCTCAAAATAACGATGTTTATTTTTTAACATAAAGATTGCGGTCTTTTCATCAAAATAATTAAAGGTCAAATCAGCGCGCATAAATGTAATATTATTGTAAAAGTTGTGTGTTTGATTCATTTTTACTTAAAACTAATTCTAATTTTATCCTGCAGCAATGAACATTGGCAAAACACTTTACTTAACGGACAAAAAAGGGTTCCGTAAATGGTTAAAGCAAAACCATAAAACAGAAAAAGAAATCTGGCTGATCTTCTATAGAAAAGATTCCGGTAAACCCCGGCTTCCCTATGTTGATGCAGTTGAAGAAGCACTTTGTTTCGGTTGGATCGATAGTATAGTTAAGAAAATTGATGATGAGAAATTTGCCCAAAGATTTTCTCCACGGAAAAAGAATAGTGTTCTTTCTGGCCTCAACAAAGAGCGGATAAAAAGATTAATCAAACAAAAGAAAATGACTGCTGCCGGATTAAAAGCAATTAGTCATGCTTTTAATAATTCTCACTTAAATGAGGAGTTCAGCGTGCCTGCTGATATTCTGAAAGAACTTAAAGCCGGCAAATCAATATGGAAAAATTTTCAGGCATTTCCCGAATCCTACAAACGTATAAGAATCGGCTGGATATCTTCGGCGCGAAGCAGACCGGATATCTTTAAAACAAGATTAAATTACTTTTTAAAAATGACTGAAAAGAATAAAATGTACGGAATGGTTAAATGAATCCTTTCGTACTAAAAGGGTTGATTTTTCTTAATATTAGCTTTTTAGTTTTCTCATCTTAGTAAACGCTATTATTATAACGTTAAGATGTTTTAAGTAAAATTATAATAAGCTATTTTACATTAGTTATTCATATAATGAAAACAAAACTTTCGCCGGTTGTTGGATCAACAATAATTATTATAACTTTTTTGATTGCTTTTTACGGTAAAAGAATCGCGAATAATTATTTTGACTTCTCACTATCAAATCCTATACTTTATACTTTTTATTTTTATTCCTGGTGGTTGTTACCCACAATCTTTGCTATCAGCTGTCTCTATGGTTTCCGTAATGTAATAAAAGAAGCGGGGTTACAAAAAAATCCTGTATCGGGATTGGTTTTTGCTCTTGTTACTGTATCTCCGATGTTCATTAGTTCGGCAATTATCGGAAATATTAGTGGGGATCTAGATTTAGGTATTCTGATTCGCTCTTCGTTGATAGCTGGATTTATGGAAGAATACCTTTTCAGAGGTTTTTTATTCGGAATATTATTTAGAAAATTTCTATGGGGATTTATTCCTTCAGCTGTTTTGGGTGCTTTTTTCTTTGGGTTAGGACATATTTATCAGGGTAACCACTTTTTTGAAACTATGGGCATTTTCTTAATTACTTCAATGGGGGCTCTTTGGTTTGCCTGGTTATATATTGAGTGGAATGAAAATTTATGGGTGCCTGTATTTCTTCACGTTTTTATGAACTTATCCTGGGGATTATTTGATATAAGCAACAACGCTTTGGGAGATGTTTATGCAAATATTTTCAGGATTTTAACAATAACTCTGACAATTGTAATAACAGTTTTCTATAATAAAAATCGAGGGTTAAAAATTAAAAAGGGGCACTTAATCATACACTATAACAAAAACTAAATTCAATAATTATCCGAAGGGGTAGTTAATTTATCGCTTAAATCTTCCTGTAATTATTTTTCTTAGTTTACTCTTAACACAACTTTTCCGCCTGATAAAGTGGCAGGAAGAACCCGTCTTCCATCTATAATTAAGCTTTCGGCAGTAAGTTTAGAGTGGCGCTGTAGATAATATCAACTATAACATCAGCACCGTAATTGTTTGTGAACTTTAAGTCTTAATCTTTGAAGTTTTAAGATTTCTAATCAATTGTTAAATCTGCTCCAAGTTCTTTAATCTGAAATTTCCTTAACACGTCCTACTTCGCCGGTTTGAAGCCGGACTTTTATTCCATACGGATGCCTGGAAGTTTTTGTAAGAATGTCTTTCACATATCCCTCTGTTATGTTTCCCGATCTCTGATCTTCCTTTAAAACTATTTTTACAAATAAACCAGGCTTTATTTCACTGCGTTTTATTTTATTCATTACTCTGTTTTTTTCTTTTTAAAGCTGCTGGATTTTCTAACCCATCGCTTTTTATTTTCCTTTAGCAAACCGAATGACTTCTGTTTTTGGAAAGATCTGAAATTCTTTAAAGGAATTTCAACAATACTGTTTTCCGCCTCGTCCGATTTGTACGGATGATCATCAATAACGGTAATGGGCGTTTTTATCAGCTTGTTAATTTCCTTAAGATAATATCTCTCCTCTGTATCACAAAAGGAAAGTGCCGTTCCGCCGAGACCAGCTCTGCCGGTACGTCCGATACGGTGAATATAGGTTTCCGAAAAATCGGGCATATCGAAATTAAATACGTGAGAAAGTTTTTCAATATCTATTCCTCGTGCAGCAATATCTGTAGCAACAAGCACCCTTGTGCGCGTCGATTTAAAATTATTTAATGCCCGCTGCCTTGCCTGCTGCGATTTATTTCCATGAATAGCATCAGTATTGATCTTGGCATTATTTAAATAACGGGTAACTATATCTGCTCCCCTTTTCGTGCGTGTAAATACTAGTGCAGAAGGAATGTTTTCATTTTTCAGTAGATGAATAAGAAGTTTCTTTTTATCGGGTCTTGCAACAAAGTAAACCGCCTGCTTAATTACCTCAACTGTTGTTGATTGCGGTGTGATTTCTATTTTTACCGGATTGTTCAATATTGTGTTGGCAAGTTTTAGAATTTCTGTGGGCATTGTTGCGGAGAAAAAGAGAGACTGCCGTTTTGCCGGAATCAGCGCAATTATTTTTTTTACATCGTTAAGAAATCCCATATCAAGCATCCTGTCTGCTTCATCAAGTACAAGTATCTTTATATGCGAAAGATCAATAAACTTCTGGTTTATCAAGTCAAGCAGTCTGCCCGGAGTAGCAATGAGAATATCAACGCCCTGTTTCAATTTGGTTGTTTGGGCGAACTGAGAAACACCGCCATACACAACTGTGTTTTTCAACCCTGTGTGTCTTCCGTAGGCGCTAAAACTTTCGCTTACCTGCAGTGCAAGCTCTCTTGTAGGTGTAACAACCAGTGCGCTTATCTTTGTTCTTTCGCTGTTAGGGTGGAATTCTTTTGTTGTTTCACTCCCTTCATTTAGTATTTGTAAGATGGGAATTGCGAATGCGGCTGTTTTACCCGTGCCTGTTTGGGCACAACCAAGAAGGTCTTTTCTTTCCAATATCACTGGAATAGCCCGCTGTTGAATGGGTGTGGGTATTGTATAACCTTCACTTGTTAATGCCGCTTGTATCGGCTTAATTATTTTTAGATTGTTGAATGACATATTGCTTTCTGTATTTATCCAACCTAAAGCAAGGCCGGAACCTGATGATTTGCCGGTAAAATATTTAGTGTTTTTACACGACGTTTTTTTGAATATCGATTTATTATAAATTGCAATCAGAAGGGAAATTGAATGAGGGTTACGTTTGGTAAAGCCATATCCGAAGTATAGCTTCGGAGAATTTCCATAAAAATTACGCCCGCTAAACTACACTATTAAAACCATACATCAAAAGGGCTAAACCTTCCCTGTGATATAGAAAAACGCTTGTTTACAAGGTATATTCTGATTAATGGTCTGCTTTAAGATGATATCAATCCAAACTTTATTCTCTCATATCGGAAGAATCTATGCTTTATATTTGCTGATCATTAAATAGAATATAATTTAAAAACACTATGGCAAACTCTGTTGCCCCCGTTACTTTAACCGCATTAGAATTAGAAATTCACTTTGGTGAACAGATCATTCTTGATAAGGCCTCTCTAAGTGTTCACGAAGGTGACCGGATAGGGCTGGTAGGGAAAAATGGTGCCGGCAAATCTACATTTCTGAAAATTATTTGCGGCTTAATACCACCTGATGCTGGTGAGGTGGCAAAGAGAAAAAATCTTGTTACCGGATTTCTTTCACAGGAATTTACCCTTAATGAATCATCAAACGTATATAATAACATACTGGATGGTGCTGAGCTGGAAACAAACCTGATAAAAGAATATGAAATTACTCCCTTCGATGCGCCGAACAAACATCATCTTGAAGAAATGGTTTTACGGATGGATTCATGGAATCTTGAAAAAAGAATTAATATTCTCATCCGGTCTTTAAACACTCCCGATGGTACTAGAAAAATTTCAACCCTTTCCGGCGGAGAGAAACGACGAGTTGCACTTTGCCGTGCTTTAATTTCTAAACCAGACCTGTTGATACTCGATGAGCCGACAAACCATCTTGATACAAAATCAATTGAATGGCTGGAAGATTTTCTTGCAGATTACAAAGGCACCTGCATTTTTGTAACTCATGATCGTTATTTTCTTGATAGAATTGCAAACAGAATCGTTGAACTTTCGTCAGGTGTTTTTTATTCACACCAGGGAAATTATACAGAATATCTTATTAATAAAGCCGAACGGCAGGCAGTTAAAGAAGTTGAAGAACGTAAACGCCAAATGTTCTTGAAACGGGAGCTAGATTGGGTAAGACGGGGACCGAAGGCAAGAAGAACAAAGGCCAAAAGCAGGCTTGATAATTATTATGAGATAGCGTCGCAGCAAAACGATGATGTTGATATTAATGTTGATCTTATAATTCCACCCGCCGAACGATTGGGTAAAAAAGTTGTTGAATTAAAAAATGCCGGTATTAAACTTGGTAATAAAACACTTTTCGAAAACTTTAATTTTAATTTTGAGGCTGGTAAGAAAATCGGAGTGGTTGGCCCCAACGGTGTCGGCAAAACCACTCTACTTAAATTAATTCTGGGAGAACTGTCTCCCACAAAAGGAAAAATAGAATCGGGCGAGAGTACACAATTTAATTATGTTGACCAGGCGAGGCTCCTGCTGAATGATGAAGAAACTGTTATAAAAGCGATCGGCGAGGGAAGCGAAATTATTCGATTTGGCAAACACAAAATAAATGTCTGGACTTATTTGCGAAGATTTCTTTTTAATGACGATAGAATTAATACTCTTGTTGGAAGACTTTCGGGTGGAGAGAAAAGCAGACTGACACTTGCTAAAATTCTATGCCGGGGTGGAAATTTCCTGATGCTTGATGAACCCACAAACGATCTTGACCTACCAACTCTTAGAATTCTTGAAGAGGCTCTGATTTCATTTGAGGGGTGTGTAATGGTTGTTAGTCACGACAGGTATTTTCTGAATCGTGTCTGCAGCGGTATACTTGCATTAGAGGGCAACGGCGAAATTTATTACAGCGAGGGAGATTATGACTATTATGTAGAAAAAAGAATGCTGAGAGAAAAAGAGAACGAAGTTTTAACTACGAAGGTAAATAAGGAGTTACCCTTGGGTAAAGCGAGTACCAAGGCCAAGCCCAAAAAATTAAGTTATAAGGATTCTCTTGAACTGGATTCTATTCAGAAAAAAATAATTGAAGCTGAATCAGAAGTTGAAAGAATAGAGAAAATATTTACCTCACCAAACTTTTATGATAAATTTGCGGCACAAACTAATCAACTCAATTTTGAGCTTGAACAGGCAAAAGAAATAGTGAAAAAGCTTTACGACCGATGGGATGAGTTGGAAAAGAAGAAAGAGGAACTAGGCTGAGTTTGGCTTGGCTTGTTTCGTCAAAGCGGCAAATATTTTTTTTGGCTCAGAAAATACTAATCAATTTTAAGTATAATTTTTCCTGCGTTTTTATTTTCTTCCATTCGAATGTGTGCCTGTTCAACGTACTTCCAATCAAATACTTCATCAATAACTGGTTTAATTATTCCCTTTTTAATTTTATCATAAGCAAATTCTTTAAACTCTTTCGTTAGTTTTATCTGGTACTCAAGTGAACGTGAACGAAGTGTAGAGCCGACAATCTTTAATCGCTTTGTTAGAATCTGACGCATATCAAATTCATCAACTTTACCGCCTGATAAAGTGGCAAGAAGAACAAGTCTTCCGTCACGTGTTAAGCTATCAATATTATGTTTAAAGTATACGCCGCCGATAAAATCAATTATGGCATCAGCACCGTAATTGTTTGTGAACTTAAGAACTTCATCTTTAAAGTTTTGTGTTTTATAATCAATTGTTAAATCTGCACCAAGTTCTTTACAAATTTTATGTTTCTCTTTGGATGCAGTGATAATAATTTTAGCACCAATTTCCCTTGCAAGCTGAATAGCCGCTGTTCCAACTCCGCTTGCTCCGGCATGAATAAGTACAACCTCACCGGCTTTTAATTCACCAAGCCATTTAAGTGATTGAAATGCTGTTAAGAATGCCTCGGGAATTGCGGCAGCTTCCACAAACGGAATATTTCCAGGAATTTCCATCGCCATATTTTCGTGGATTACTGCATACTCTGCGTAACCACCGCCGGGAAGCAATCCAAAGACTCTGTCTCCAATTTTCCATTTGAATACCCTTGAACCGACCTCCTCAACAATGCCGGACATTTCCAATCCCAATATCGGGCTAACTCCAATGGGCGGAGGATACTTCCCTTCTCTTTGAAGTATATCTGCCCGATTTAATGCTGATGCTTTTACTTTAACAAGAATTTCATTTTCACCGCAGAAAGGTTTAGTATATTCTCCCAACCTTAGTTGTCCGGCACCGCCTGGTTTTTCTACTATTATGGCTTTTATCGTCTTCATTTTACATTGACTTTATTTACTTCGTTAAAGAACTGTTTAACTTTTTTTTCGTCAAGTTTACCATTAGTTCTTACTCCGCTGCAAATGTCCAACCCGAAAGGACAAACTTTTTCAATTGCATCGACTACGTTAACCGAATTCAATCCGCCAGCAAGAAACAAGGGGATATTAACTTTTTCTCTTATCTCTTTGCTCAAATCCCAGTTATGCTTTCTACCCGTGCCTCCCAGAACTTTAACATCTAGATTAGGGTTTCCTGAATCCAGCAATAAAGCATCCACAAAAGGTTCAACTGCCATGGCTTCGGCGACAGATCTTTTGTCGAGCACATGAATTACCTGAACAAGTTTAACCTCTGGAAAATTATGCCTCAACTTTTTCAGTTCTTCAAATTCTACAAAGTCAACAAGCTGAAGTGTGTTAACTTTTGTTTTCCGCTGCTGTATAAATATTTCTTCGGCGGATGTTTTGCTTGTTAAGAGAAATGTTGCTATCGGTGGCGGTACTTTTTTAACTATTTCGGTTATTAATTCCTCGTCTATAACTCCCGGACCACTCGGCATTTCGCTAACTAATCCAAGAGCAGAGGCTCCATATTTTATGGCCAGTTGTGCTTCTTTAACAGAAGATATGCAGCAGATTTTCACTCTTATATTAGATGATAGGCTCATGGTTTATTTTGACATTATGGTATGTGGAATATGGTATAATCAATAAGGTAAATATAATTTTAATAATTTCATCATACCCCTATACCCTTCTTCTACTCAAACAGGTATTTAATCAGCTTGTTACCGGACTTCATTTTAACAACCCTGCCAAGCGCAAACTTTCCCGGTCCTGTTAAAAACAATACCATAAAAATTAAAAGGAACAATAAAGCTTTCTCAATCTGCAGAAACGACTCCCCTGCGTGATGAATGAAAGCCGCAACGAACATTGTAATTATTAGGGGAATGAGCGAAGCTCTGGTTAATAATCCGAGTATAAGCAGAATTGAACAAAAGAATTCAGAGAAAACTGCTAATGCTAAGCTTGGCATCGTTCCTATTCCAAGAGGATCGGAAAAAGTTATTTCTCCGGATGAGAATAACCGGTTAAGTTTTGGCAGTCCGTGTGCAAATAGCATAAATGCACCGGAAGTAACTCTCAATAACAGTAGAGCAAAATCATTCATTTCTAGAATCTCCGTTTAATTGTTAGAAACATTATCTTATACAATTAAGTTCTGTTATAAAAGGTTCAACCGGGCTATCCAATTATATTCACAAAGTTCTTAATAGCTTGATTCACCTCTTCCGGATTTTCAATCGGTGTCATATGTCCGGCTTTATTTATTTCAACATATTCGGCATTATTAATCTTCTTCTGCATTTCTTTCATTACCGCAGGCGGAGTAAGTTTGTCCTCTTCACCGCAAATTAGAAGTGTTGGTATATTAATCTTTTCCAGGTTTGCTGTTGTATCTGTTCTGCCTAGCATAGCAAGCAGGCTGCCTTTTACTCCAACTGGATCAAACTTTGATGATGCTTCAATTATATCTTCAAGTTCTTCTTTTTTGTTTTGCTTAAAGTAATCGCCAAAACAATTTTTTATGAAATCTTTGGCAAAAGGAGCGAGTCCTTCATCATTAATTCTTTTAATACCGACTGCCCGTTTAAGTTTTCCCTCATTGTTATCTGCTTCCGCTTTTGTATCGCACAATATTGCAGCAGAAAATTTTTCCGGCATTCTTTCAAGCGCTCTTAATGAAATGTATCCGCCCATTGATAGACCGCATAAAATTGGTTTGTCCAGTTTCAATTCATTGATAATCGTCTCCAGATCATCAATAAAAGATTCCATTGTGAATTGTCCGTTTCCGGCAGGTGATTGACCCAACCCTCTTATATCATAAGCTATGCAGTAATAGTTTTTACTGAATTCCTCAATTTGCGTTTTCCACATTGTGTGATCGTATGGAAAGCCGTGCACAAATATTATTGACTTATTATTTTCATTTCCGGCCGCATATACAAATAGTTCGCTTATAATTCTTTTCATGATTAACACCTTTTTTTACTGAAGGGTAAATTAAAATTATAATCTGCAATATTTTCTTTATTTAAGATGAAATTTAATGCTTTATGCTTTATTATTCCCGGTGTAAAATAAATTAATTCTGAAATCGGTATTACATTTATCGATTTCATTTTTCAGCCATTAGATTTCTAAAACACAAAATATCACCAAAATGAAAATAGCTTTTGTATCAACCGAATGTGTTCCTTATGCAAAGACCGGCGGTTTGGCCGATGTAGCCGGAGCTCTTCCCAAAGCACTTGAAAAAATGGGATGTGAAGTAAAAATATTTCTGCCCAAGTATTCATCAATTGATGAATCAACTCACGGTTTACGTTATAATTGGGCTGTTGGCGAAATGCCGATACGTGTAAACGGAGTTGTACGCTCTGTCCATCTGGAGCAGTCAAAACTTCCGGGCTCTAACGTGGAAGTAAACTTTATTGATTGTCCGCACTATTTTCACCGCGGAAGAATTTATACAAACGATATAGATGAAGATGAGAGATTTATTCTTTTCAGCAAGGGTGTTATAGAAACTTTGCAGAGATTCGGCTGGGCGCCCGATGTAATTCAGTGCAACGACTGGCAGACAGGATTAATTCCTCTTTACATTAAAGATAATTATAACTGGGATCGTTTGTTCGATAATACTGCAACTCTTTTTACTATTCACAACATCGGTTACCAGGGAAGGTTTTCCAAATCAACTTTATTGGCTGCGGAGATTAGCGGTGATCTTTATTATCCCGATGGTCCTGTTGAGTTTGAAGATTCTGTTTCATTTATGAAAACCGGAATAGCTTTTTCTGACCTGATAAATACTGTAAGCAATAAGTACTCACACGAAATTCTTACAGAAGAATACGGAGCCGGCTTACATACCATATTACGTGCACGCAAAGAAGATGTCTACGGAATATTAAATGGGGTCGATTATACTGAGTGGCATCCGGGGGTGGACAGGCTTCTTCCTTTCAGTTATTCTAAAAAAGATCTGAGCGGAAAGACCAAAAACAAAAAATTTCTCTTAGAACATTTTAATATGCCGTTTGATGAAAACGTTCCGCTGATTGGAATGATTTCCAGGTTAGTGCAGCAAAAAGGATTCGATATTTTTGCCGGAGCACTTGAAGACTTATTAAATCTTAATGTTCAATTTTTAATCCTCGGAAGCGGAGAAGACAGGTATGAAAGTCTGTTCAGGATAGTCAGTCAGCGTTTTCCGCAGAAGGTTGGTGCATATATTGGTTTCAATAATGAGCTGTCGCATCTCATTGAAGCCGGAGCAGATATGTTCCTGATGCCTTCGCGTTATGAACCATGCGGATTGAATCAGATCTACAGCCTGAAGTACGGTACCGTACCGATTGTTAGAAAAACCGGCGGACTTGCCGACACGGTGAAAGATTGGGACGAAGAAAAGCATCATGGCTTTGATCACGGAAATGGTTTTTCGTTTTATGATTATACCAGCTATGCCCTTTACTCATCTGTTGAGCGTGCCGTAAATGTTTTTAAGCATAAAGATATCTGGAAAAAAATACAGTTAAACGGAATGAACCTGGATTTCAGCTGGGAAAAATCCGCCCAGAAGTATATGGAGCTTTATAAGATGGCTAAGGAGAAGAGGGAGTAGAAAAATCTACTTTTTGTATTACTTGCTTACACAAATAAAAAAATGGTATGTGTAATGTGAAAAGCACGAGTGCGGAACGGGTAGATTCAGATTGGATTTAATTATTAGTTTTTCCAACTAAAAATTAGATTACATATAATTCTAAACTAATTTGAACTTTAATAATTTCATACGATATACGCTCTTATATGAAACAGTCTGAAATAAAACAAAAACTAGAATCTAAATCGCGTGACGAATTAAATATCATTGCTAAAAAACTTGGGATAAAAAACCGACATAAATTGAGAAGTGTTGATTTAATTTCAAGTATTCTTGAAATAGATAATAAGAAAGTTTCAAAAATTCTTCATGTGACTTGGTGGGGGAAATATCATAATCATATATACGGTTTATTTTCAATTATAGGAACACTGTTGGCAATTTATTTTCTATTTTATAACGAGAACGATATTATTGAAAAACAATCTGAATCAGAATTAGCGCTTAAGTCAACTATTTCCCTAGAATCTAATCTTATTGAAACGTATTTATTTGACGATTCTTATAGCCTCAAAATAGTCCTTCAAAATGAATCCGAATACAATTGGCATAATGTCGATCTGAATATTTTTACTTTGTATTTCATAAATGAAGAACCTTGTTTGAGCCAAGACAAAGCTCCATTCGTCCATAAAATGACGAAAAATGTTTCATTCCTTGGCCGTGGGAAAAGCTTAGAAATGAATATTAGCTTTTTAGGTGATTACTATCAGTTTTCAGAGCTAAATAATATTATTGTAAATAATATTAAATTAAAGGACGGGTTCATCAATCCATTCCTCTTCTCAAGAACTTTTAATAGCGAAGAAACAATAATAAAATACGGTATAGAACCTAAAAAGTTTGAAAACAAATTATTCAGATTAGCTCTATTTGATTTGCTTAAACAATCAAGCTTCTTACCTATGGTTTTTCAACTTATGCGGAATGAAAAGAGTAAGTATGGTGGCTTTGTCGATTTTATACAAATAACAGGGGAATTAAGAAGTGCACAAAGAGATTATAAATTCCTCAAATTATTCCCGGTAATTAATATGTGGTACTCGAATGAAGAAAAAATTCAATATGCTCATAATTTTCTAATAATAAATTCAGCTTTGGGTATCCAATCTGACTATTTTGTCGAACAAGACAGTCTCATTCTTCAAAAACCTCAAACAACATTATTAAATTCAACTCCAAAAGAAGATCAGATTAGAAGACGATTAGAAAGCGAAAAGAAGATTGCTATCGAGTTTACTCAGGTGAATCTCGGATGGAGTAAAAACTTTGAAGATTATCACATAGATGGGATTGTACTCTCCTCCCCTTATGAAAAAAATTATAAATCTATAAAAACTGTTTTATTTAATACTCGAATAGATCATCCATGGTTTGTGCCTTTGCCTGATAATATAAAATTAAAACCATGTAATTAAATTCAGATATTTCTAAACCAAAAACACTTGGTTAAAGCACTTACCATACCTCCGAGGTTTCGAAAACCTCGTAGGTATTAAAACCGGCAATGGTTGGATAAACAGTGAACAATACTTCGGCAACGTTCCTGAGATTGTCTGGAATTTTTACATCGGCGAATACCAGCCCGCACAAAAATGGCAAAAGGATAGAAAAGGAAGAAGACTCCCAACAGCGAAATTGAAAACTATTAGAACATAAAACACATTATATAAAGAATTATCCGTTGTAGAGAATAAAGACAACCAAATGAAAAATAGTGATATTGGGCATTGTCAGAAAATAATTGTTGCACTCTCAGAAACTGATAGGATAATGAAAGAGATTGATACGATTGTTAAATGAACCCATCCTAATCCTTCTCTTATAAAGAGAAGGACTTATTGGTAACGATGTCTTATCATTTAACGTGCTGTCAGAAGAAACAAGGTTTGTTTTATATTGACAAAAAGGTCTCTCTCTTTACGCGAGAGATCTGACCGCCTGTCAGAAAGGATTAAAAAGAATTCGAAGGGTATTTAAATGATCTTGCCTGCAAAGTAAAACAAAATAAGATTAAAAACTCAACTAATAATTTCCGACATAAAATTTTAATGAAAAGTAATTTGCTCTTCTCCGAAAAACAAAGATTTAACCAGTGGTGGCTGTGGGCAATTTTAATAGGAATTAATTTGTTGTTCTTATATGTTGCCCTTTTTCAACCAAACATTTTTTTAACTCTTTCGTTTGTGTTTACTTTGATTTTAACAGTGCTCTTCTTAAGCTTTCGGCTTGATACTCAAATAACGGCGGAAAAAATTTACGTTAGATTTTATCCGCTTCAATTAAAATACAGAGAATATATGTGGAGCGAAATCTCGAAATGTACCATTCGACAATATAGTCCCATTGGAGAATATGGCGGCTGGGGGCTGCGCGGATTTGGTAAAAATAAAACAATCAACATATCTGGAAATCTGGGCTTGCAGCTTGATTTTATCAATAACAAAAAACTGCTGATTGGGACAAATAAAACCAAGGAATTGACTGAAGCTCTTGAAAAAATAGGAAAATTAAAATCATAGAAGTAAAATCAGAATCTATGAAAGCAATCATATACACAAAATACGGACCTCCAAATGTTCTACAGCTTAGAGAGGTTGAAAAACCCCAGCCAAAGGAAAATGAAGTTCTTATTAAGATTATCGCAACTGCTGTTAATTCGGGAGACTGGCGTTTGCGTAAAGCAGATCCCTTTATGGCCCGCTTCTTTACTGGATTATTTAAACCCAAGAAAAATATTCTCGGTGTTGTTCTCTCCGGTGTGATTGAAATAGCCGGCAGAAATATAACCCGCTTTAAAGAGGGTGATCATGTATTTGCATTATCAGATAGATTCTTAGGCGCCTATGCTGAATATATCTGCCTGCCGGAAGTTTTCTCAATAGCGTTAAAGCCCGCTAATGTTTCTTACGAAGAAGCTGCGGCAATTCCTTTTGGAGGACATACTGCGCTATACTTCTTAAGAAAAGCAAATATAAAAAGCGGACAATCTGTACTTGTTTATGGTGCTTCCGGTGCAGTTGGTACTGCCGCAGTTCAGATTGCAAAATATTATGGTGCAATAGTAGCCGGTGTTTGCAGCACGGCTAATGTTGAAATAGTAAAAGGTCTCGGTGCTGATAATGTGATTGATTATACAAAAACGAATGTTGCCGATATTAATGATACTTTTGGTATTGTTTTTGAAACTGTTAATAAAGTACCAATTTCTAATCTTATAAAACTGCTTAAGAATAACGGAACTCTAATTTTGGGTTCAGCTATGCTAAAGGAGATGTTTCAAGGTTCATTATTCTCTTTGTTAGGCAAAATAAAGGTGTTAATGGGTGAAGCAAAAGCAACGGCCGACGATATGAACTTTATGAAAGAACTTGTTGAGTCCGGCAGGCTTAAGCCGGTAATCGACAGAATATATCCTTTAGAAAAAATTGCTGAGGCGCACGCTTATGTTGAAAAAGGACATAAGAGAGGAAATGTAGTAATTAAAATAAATGAAAATTAGCTTTTTTAATTATTGTTGGATGAAATAATGGTCCGGTCAGAAAACTCATCCCAACCCTTCTCTTCATAAGAGAAGGGCTTGTTGGCAATGATGTCTTCCCATTTAAAATGCTGTCGGAAGTAATAATGTATTATTTTATATATTAACACCAAAACAATTTAACAATGCAGCAATAAAGCAATGAAAACAAAACAATGGTACGAAGCACTCTTTGAAAATTACGCGAAGACGTATGAAAAAGAATCGTTTACTCAGGGAACGATCGGTGAATGCGATTTTATAGAGCAGGAACTTAATTTTGATAAATCCTTAAGAATACTGGATGTCGGATGCGGAACGGGCAGACATTCAATTGAATTAACAGAAAGAGGTTACTCTGTAACCGGAGTCGATTTATCAGAATCACAGCTTGCTCTTGCACGTGAGAAAGCGGCAAAAAAAAATCTTACAATCAATTTTCAGAAACACGATGCAAGAGATTTACCTTTCAATAAAGAATTTAATGCGGCTATAATGCTTTGCGAAGGCGGCTTTCCGTTAATGGAAACTGATGAAATGAATTTTGAGATATTGAAGGGCGTAACAAAATCCCTCAAAGACAAATCAAAGTTTATTTTTACTACTTTAAACGGACTCTTTCCACTTTATCACTCAGTGGAAAAATTTTGTGCCGCCACCTCCATTGGCGATAATGCAACCTATCGCAGCAACACATTTGATTTTATGACATTCCGCGATCATAACATAACAGAAATCGTTGATGATTCAGGAAATAAAAAAACCCTGGAGTGTAATGAAAGATATTATGTTCCTTCAGAAATAACCTGGCTTCTTAAATCACTTGGCTATAAAAAAATTGATATATTCGGTGCAAAGCTTGGAGCCTTTTCCCGGAATGATAAGCTAACAACCGAAGATTTTGAAATGCTTGTTATTGCTGAGAAATAATAGTTTTTGGCGTGTAGTCAGACTAAATAACATTTAAGTAATTCATTCAAAAGTTGAGATCCTTATGAAATTTATTCTAACAATACTTTTATTGCTGTTTGTCTCTTATTCATCCCTTGCTCAAACCCCCAATCCCGATTACGATTCCACACTTGCACAAAAGTTGGGTGCTGATGATTACGGGATGAAAAGTTATGTCCTGGCAATTCTGAAAACCGGCAGCAATACAACAACAGACAAAGCCTTTATAGATAGCTGTTTTCGAGGACATATGAACAACATCAGCCGCCTTGTTGATGAAGGAAAACTTATCGTGGCAGGACCGCTTGGAAAGAATGAAAACACTTATCGCGGTATTTTTATTTTCGATGTGCCTACAATAGAAGAGGCCGGGGCACTTGTTCAATCTGACCCGGCTGTAAACTCAAAGCTTCTTGAAGCAGAACTATACAGTTGGTATGGTTCTGCGGCACTGTCCGAATATCTTGATGCGGCATTAAAAATTGGCAAATATAAAATTAATTAATATAAAGAGGCAGGTATGAAAAACATTAAAATCGAAATCAAGTGGGCTATTATCTTCGTAGCGATGATGCTGCTGTGGATGGTGCTGGAAATGCTTTCTGGCTTTCACGATGAACATATTGACAAGCACGCCATCGTTACAAACTTCGTAGCCATTCCGGCAATTGCCGTTTATGTTTTCGCTCTATTGGATAAACGTAAGAACTTTTACAATGGCAGTATGTCCTATAAGCAGGGATTTATTTCCGGCTTAATTATTACCCTGATAGTTACTGTTATAAGCCCTTTAACACAATACATTACATCAACTATTATTACGCCTGACTATTTCAAGAACATCGTTGAGTATTCCGTAAAAGAAAATAAAATGACCAGAGAAGATGCGGTAAGTTATTTTAACCTGTCAAGTTATATGATTCAGACTATAATTTTTACTCCTGTTATGGGAATTATAACTACAGCTATTGTGGCAATCTTTACCCGAAGTAAAAAATAGTTCCTTGTTCATGCAAAAAACTGTTTTTCATATACCAAAAATGGATTGTCCCTCTGAAGAGAATCTGATTAAACTGAAGCTGAACGATTTTTCCGACATTATAAATCTTGATTTTGATATTCCAAACCGAAAGCTGACAATATTTCATTATGGAAATTTTCAAAAATTAAAAAAAGCACTTGATGGTCTGAATCTTGGTAGTAAAATACTTTCTAACGAAGAATCAGATCAAACAGTTTTTTCAGAACAGTCAAATCAACGAAAAGTACTCTGGATAGTTTTGGTAATAAACTTTTCGTTTTTCTTAATTGAAATGATCACCGGGATTGTTTCAAGGTCTATGGGTCTTGTTGCCGACAGTCTTGATATGCTCGCAGATGCATTTGTTTATGGAATAAGTCTCTATGCTGTCGGCGGAACTCTTCAAAGGAAAAAGAGCATTGCAAAAATTGCTGGATATTTTCAAATAACGCTTGCTGTAATAGGTTTTGTTGAGGTTGTCCGGAGGTTTATTGGAGCTGAAGCAATGCCGGATTTCAGAACGATGATAATTGTTTCTGTGTTTGCCCTGGCTGCAAATGCTACATGTCTTTACCTGTTGATGAAATCGAAAAGCAAAGATGCACATATGCGTGCAAGTATGATTTTTACTTCAAATGATGTTATTATAAATATTGGCGTTATTCTTGCCGGAGTTCTTGTGCTTTGGTTTAATTCAAGCTTGCCCGATCTTATTGTCGGCTCAGCTGTTTTTATTCTGGTTATGTTCGGTGCAGCACGAATTTTAAAACTCGCAAAATAAACGCGATGAGCTTGCCTCTGTCTTTTAATTCCTTTTATATTGTCTGTAGTTATCTGAAATAAAAATATTATAAACTTTTGTTGGATATAAATATGTCTATATCAAAAAAAACATTGTTTGTTTCGCAGGTTGTTTTACTCGTTGTTCTTTTTTTGTTTCTGAGTTCTTGCGATTCGGGTGGCGATAACCGCGGCGCTTATACTGATCCTGTTGAAAATAAATCTGAATCTTTTAGTGCAGAAGATAATGTTTCTTCAAGTGTTGACCGCAAGATCATTAAAGATGGTAATATCCGGTTTGAAACTTCAAGCGTAAAAGAAACTCAATCTTTTATTAAACAAACAGTGAATGAGCTTGGCGGATATATAGGTGACGAAAAAGTTTTTGATTATAAAGAAAGAATCGAACACAACATAACTGTTCGTATCCCGGAAAATAAATTTGATTTTCTGGTTGAAAAGATTTCTGAGACTGCAGAAAAAATCGACAGTAAAACCATTAATTCAAAAGAGGTAACCGAAGAGTTTATTGATGTTGAGGCAAGAGTAAAAACAAAAAAGGAGCTTGAGGCTCGATACAAAGAAATATTGACACAGGCGAACCGCGTCGATGAAATTCTCAATATTGAAAGAGAGATTGGAAAACTTCGTTCAGAAATAGAATCACTCGAGGGCAGGTTAAACTATCTTAAAAATCGGGTGGCATTAAGCAGTCTTACCATTACTTATTATGAAAAAACAACTTCTCCATTCGGATTCTTTTCAAAGTTTTTCCAGGCACTTAAAAACGGCTGGAATTATCTTTTATGGTTTATAATCATACTGACGAGTTTATGGCCTTTTATCTTGATTGTTGTGCTTGTTTTGGTTGTGGTCAATACTATCAATAAAAAGAAAAAGAAAAAACAGATAATTGGTTGATGATTTAGTTAATATTTGATTTTAATAAAGATGGATTTTCGTTTTACAAGCAGCAATAAGATATTATAGTATGTTCTTCTTGAAAACCTACAAGAAAATAAGAATACAATGAATGAGAAAATAGTTGAATCAAAAATAGAATCCTCGTTTCGAAGACAGGTTCAAAAAGATAAAAAAGTTAAGGCGGCGTTCCTATTTGTTAACTCCGATAAGTTAAACATCAACATTAAGGTGGCAGAGGGAAATACCGGCAATATAAAGGCGCACATAAACCAACCGGTTCATCTGGCAAGTGTAGGTAAATTATTTACGGCAACTATTATCAGTATTCTTTTTGAAAAAGGAAAGTTGGATTTTGATGACTGTGTCCGCAATTATCTGGATGCTGATTTAATGAATGGTTTACACGTTTATAAAGGAAATGATTATTCGGACCAAATTACCATAAGGCATTTACTAATGCAGACCTCCGGATTAAATGATGTGTTTTATCATTTATGGAAAAAAATGACAAAAGATCCGATGTTCAAAACTACTCCCAGAGAAGCACTCATATGGGGCAAGAAAAACTTAAAGCCTGTTGCTGTACCGGAAAAGAGACATTTTTATACAGATACCAACTACTATCTTCTTGGTTTGATTATAGAAAATATTTCTGGTAAAAAATTTCACGAAGTAATGCATGAGTTAATCTTTGAACCCCTGGGAATGAAGTATGCTTATATGCATGGTGTTTCAAAACCTAAAATTGAATCTGGTTATCCTCTTGCGCCGCTGTTTATAAAGGGTGTTGACGTTAATTCTATCAATGGTGTTCACCAGATAGATTATGCGGGGGGAAGTGTTATTGCCGCCCTTGATGACCATTTGTTATTTATGAAGTCTCTGTTAAATAGTAAAATTATAAAAAGGGAAACTCTGAATAGAATGATAGAAGACGATGTTAATATGGGGTTTCCAACGGTTGGGTTCAAATATGGATATTCGGTCTGGAAAATGAAGACCATTCCCTTAATCATGCCAGAAAAGTTTAACTGCTGGGGGTGCGTTGGCGTAACAGGCGCTTTCATGTTTTATCATCCATTAACAGAATCATACATCATCGGAACATTTAATGACTTTTCTTATAGAGGAAAGGCATTAGAATTTATGGCAAGAAAAGTGATTAAGGAGCTTTTGAGTTATCAAATAAATACTACGGACTAGTGTTGTAAAAAGCTGGGCTGGGGTTTTTGAGAATTAATCCTTTAACTATTCCAATAAAAAAATAGAGCTAATAATAATAGCCAATAGAAAAATAAAATTGTACATCCCCCCAGCTGATAGGGTTTTTCGGAAGGTCTTCGGTAAAAAGGAAACTTCTTCCGAATGCAAAATCTGCCGGACCAATTGGTGTGTCTAGCGATATTCCAAAACCAATACCATGTTTAAGATTCTTAAATTTAATCTGTTCCTGAATTTCCCACACGTTTCCAAGATCATACCTTGCCTGCACATACGTGTCGAAGAAAATAGAAAAAGGAAGTTTATATCGATACATTAAGGATGTTAGAAAAAGTTGTCTCCCGCGATATTCGTCTTCGCGCATCCCCCAAAAAGAGTCTAATCCCCCTAAAGAATACTGTTGCGTAAGTGGAAGTGTTTTGTCTGCAAAACCCATATTTATCCGGGTCGATAAAACGCTAACGGAAGACAGTCTTAAAAAATTTCGGTAATCAAAACCGACATTTGTAAAACCAATATCACCGCCCAAAAATGTTTGTGCCGTTTCATAAAAACCATTAAAGAAAATTCCGTTTTCGGGATATGGATATTTATCCTGTGTGTCTATTGTTGCATTTACTTTTAAGCTGACCAACGTGTTTTTTTGCGGAAGAATTGGAGATTCTAAAATACTTTTTGCACGGTTTATCTGATACTTTCCTTCAAAAATAAGATTACCAAATCTTTCAACCTGTGTACCGATTCCGAATGAAGCTCCTAAAAATATTTGCCTGTATTCTCCTGACTTTTCTCTTGATAATCTTGATTTAGAGGTCTGGGGTTTGTCTCTATAAGCAGATATATCTTCAAAATTATAAAAAGCATTCAGTTTGTAAGTGAAATATGAATCAAAAATTCTGTTTGACCTGTGTTCTAATTGTACACCCCTGTCTTTCGCGCTAGTTAGAAAGATCAGCCCCAGTTCAGTGCCGCTACCAAAAAGGTTTTCTTCACGAACATCAACAGAAAGGCGGGCCCGTCTTTCGTTATCAACATTAAAGCCCAGTCGTAAAAGCTGCGACTGCCTTTCAATAACTTTTATAACAAGTATGTTTTTCCCGTTTTCTTTTCTTATGAAAACTTCGCTGTCTTCAAAAAGTTTTGTGCCGCGTAAATTTATAAGACCTTTTGAAATCCTGTCAATATTGAAAAAGTCTCCTTCATTTACTTCAAATTCTCTTGTAATCACGTTCTTGTTTGTGCTGGTGTTCCCTTCCGTAACTATCGAAGAAATAATTCCCTCATCAATATAGATTTTTAATAATCCATCTTCTCCGTTAAAATTAATTTCCGATACGTTGGCAAGTGAATACCCTATGTGCCTGTATTCTTTCAGCAGATCCGTTAGTGCTTTTAGAAGTTTTGGTACACTGTAATGCTTGCCGTAAATTGATAAAAATATTTCTCCTGTTCGATCCGAATTTATCGCAGAGGAGCCAAGAAGATCTATTCTTTTAATAACAGGATTAACTTCTTTAATAATTTTAATTTCTGATATGTCATCATACTGCGTAACTGTTACGCTTAGATCAGAATATTCTCCCGAATCAAGTAGCTCATTAATTGCTAACAAGAGATGTTTGTTTGAAACCGGTTTTTCAGATACATATTTATTAAAAATTTCTTTTTCTGATAAAGAAAGTTCTCCGGTTAAATATGGGTTTTCAAAGAATACTTCGTCTTCCGTAATGCTTGATTTATAAAGGGAATCGTATTTTTCTTTGATGGTTTGGACATAACTAAGTGCAGCGTTGTATCCGGCAAGAATGATGTTTTCAATATCGTTAAAGTTTCCCGCCGGTTTGTCGTTTAAATCGGGTGTAATTACTATCTCTGCCGAATCAATTTGCTGGCTATTTAAATGCTTAATTGGTATGCTTACAATTTGATCCGCAATTACCCAGGGAGTGGAAAGTCTTTCCTCACTATGTAGCGGACTTGTTGTGTTAACCGCTATAATAAAATCTGCTCCTTCTTTTCTTGCTGTGTTTACAGGGATGTTTTCTGCAAGGCCGCCATCAACAAGCATTAAAGAATCCATTTGAACTGGTGGAAGAAAAAAAGTTACGCTTGAGCTGGCTCGCAGTGCCTTGCTCAGGGTACCGCTATTTAAAATAACAGGATCTCCGGTTACAAGATTTGTGCAAACCGCCCGGAATCTTTTCTCTAATAAATCGAAGTTCTTGTTTGGATGAATTGGTGCATTAAAAGTAATGATATTTAGATAGTTTGATAGTTTCTGTCCGTCATTAAAAGCTGTTGGCAGAACCGGATTAAGCCCATCCAACCTTAGTGTCAGCACTGCTTTATCTTCTGAAATTTTCTGATCAATGAACAAATCTTTTCTGTTTGATTGTCTCGATATTGCAAGAAGTTCGTCCCAGTTAGTAGAGGTTGCAATTTCATTAAGCGCTTTAATATCGTAACCTGAGGCATATAATCCTCCCACAATGCTGCCCATGCTGGTACCAACAACCAGTTCCGGAATTATACTGTGCTCCTCCAGTGCTTTTAGAACACCTATTTGTGATAAACCGCGCGCACCGCCGCCGCTTAGAGCAATGCCAACAACTGGTTTTTGTTTGGGTATTAACTTTTTTAATCCGAAAGGAAGATCAACCTCTATTAATTCTGATTTTATCTCAATTATGTTTTGAGATAAAGTATTCGATAAAAATATTGTGAGTGAGAAAACTATTATGTAGGTGATTTTTCTCATAAACAAATGTCGGTGGTCTGAAAAATTTCCAAACTCACAAATAAAATTATTTTTTCTTTTTTTGCTGCTGTTTTGACTGCTGTTCTGCCTGTTCCATTAGTCGCTGCATAAAACCTGTTTTCTTTTTCGGGTTAGCAACCGGTACTAATTCCACATCACCTGTCTGATGATTGATATAATACTGCTGAATAATTGAAAAAAGATTAAACATAAAATAATACAGATTCAATCCGGAAGGGAAGGTCATAAAAAGTATTGTAAGCATAACGGGCATAATATATACCAAAGCTGCCTGTTTGGGGTCTTTCATTGTCATTTTTTGCTGGACGAATGTAGTTAAGCCCATTAAAATTGCCAATCCACTTATTTGCTGAATGCCGAATAATGGCATCTTAAATCCAAGATCATAAATAACATCGGGGCGTGAAAGGTCCTGAATCCACCAAAAGAAAGGCTGCTGTCTTAAATCTATTGCTGCCTGAAACAACCCCCACAGCGCTATAAATATCGGCATTTGAAGAAGGATTGGAAGGCAGCCGCCAGCAGGGTTAACACCGTAAGTTGAATATAGTTTCATCGTTTCTTTATTCATCTTCTGTGCGTCGTCTTTATACTTCTCTTTTATCTCAGCAATCTTCGGTTGAAGTGCCTGCATTTTTTTCATGGAACGGTAACTGGATTTTGTAAGCGGGTATACTACTATTTTTATAATAAGTGAGAATACAATAATTACAATTCCGTAATTCGGAATAAAAGCATGAAGAAATTTGAACAGCGGTAATAAAATATACTCGGCTATCGGCCGAACTATAAACTTCAATCCAAAAAAGCCGCCGAAATTTATTATGGATCTCAAAGATTTATCAATTTCGGAGAGTATATCGTAATCAATTGGCCCAATAAATATTGTAAAAGAATGTGTTTCGTCCTGTGTGTTTTTAAATGGAATAATCAATCTTGCGTTATAAAATTCTCTTACTCCTTCGTTTGGATAAACCTCTCTGGTTCCCTCAACATATGCACCCTCAATACTATTTTTGCTTTCCGGCTTTATAATAGCTGCAAAATATTTGTTTCTAGCAGCAATCCAGTCCACTCGTCCGCGGAATTCTTTTACTACTTTTTCTCCGGGTGAAGAAGCATCAATGTCAACGGCTTCATCTCCATAGTATACAATTGCATCGCTGAAGGTTGATTCATCTACTGAGTTTTCTTCAACAAATCTAATTCCATTATTCCACACCAGGTCAAAACTGTTATTGCTTATAAGATTGTTAAAGCCCCTAAATCTGATATCGCTTTTAATTATATATTTATCTCCATAAAAAATATAAGACTTGGTTAAAGAACGGGCATTATCGATATTGTATGTAAAATCTATTCTTACTGAGTCCGTTCCTGAAAGAAGATGCCTATATTTTTTTTGTTCATAATTAAAAGAAAGCTTGCCTGTATTAACCGCCTTACCCTCTGATGACACAAAAGCAACATCATAACTTCCGCCAAGTGAATAATGAATAAGCTGAACAAGATGCTTTGTTTGTGCTTCGCCATTGCCTTCACCGGCAGAATACCAGTTATTGAAATTCTTTAGAAATACTTTATTAAAGTTTCCTCCTGTGGTAGAAAATTCAAAAACGGCCACATCATTTTCTATTCTTACCATCTCTTCTGGTTTATCTTTAACGGCAAACAATGATTGATCCGTCTCCTGGAAAATACTTTCATCCTGTTCCGTTGAGGCACTATCATCATTTAACTTTTCTTCCTGTTCTTTTGCAATATCGGTGGTATCCTGTGTTTGCTGCTGAGGAGGAGTTTGTGACGGGTCTGGAGCTGATATATAAAGCCAGATTAATAGTATTGCGCCAATAAGTATAAATGCTAATGTGGTCTGTTTATCCATTACAATGCCTTAAAAAGTTGCTGCCTTAAGAAAAGTATTATCTCCGGAGCGAGGGGTTTATTTTTATATCCGAGTGTGGCGGATGGGTTATATCTCATTCTTTATTCTATGTATAATATCAAGTACCGGAGATAATATCTCCTGAAAACTTATTTTTTTATTTTTTTTTTCATTCAGAAAATTTGGAGAAAAAACTATTCTAAGCAAAAGGTTTTCTTTCTTACATTTTGCACTAATTGATCCTTTATTCAGCCTGTAAGATTCTTTGATCATTCTTTTTACCCTGTTTCTCCAAACAGCATTTCCGGCTTTACTTGATACAGCAGCTGCTATTTTTACCCCCGGATTATTTAACTCCGTATCGCGTATATAAACAGCTTTTAATTTTTTATCTGCAGAAAGAACCGTTTTGCCGGAACTAAAAATACGATCAAAAGATTTTTTACCTTTTATTCTTTCGTCTGAAGAAAGAGAATGTTTTTTCAATTCAAAATTTATTCGTCGCTAACTGTTAATTTTTTTCTTCCCTTAGCTCGTCTGCTTGCCAGCACTCTTCTTCCGTTTTTGGTTTTCATTCGTTCACGGAAACCATGTTTGTTTTTTCTTTTTCTGTTACTTGGTTGATATGTTCTTTTCATTTTTTACTCCTAATTATCTTATAAAGTCTGCAAATATATTGGTTGACTTAAATATTTACAACATTAAAGGACATCTATTTCATTAAAATATATACACTAAAGAAATTTCCGGCAATAATAATATCGAATTAATTTGCGGAGTAGAACATATATTTCTATTTTTTGACCTCAACAAGCTCGCAAAAAGTATGTGGGTAATTTGTGGATAACCCTTTTTTGTGAAAACGTTTCACAGAAATCGGGATTTAAGTTCCGGTGTAATATACATATAAAAATGTGTATCAGCATGAAAGGACACCCCTTAACTTTTTGTTTTATAATGAGTTATTGCTCTTTTTGTGATGTTGATAACTTGTTGGTAAAATTTTATGCTTAATATATTTTGTTTTAATTTCCATAAAAACCATTAAACTATTTCGCAAAAACATTGTGGATAACTTAAAAACTACTGAAGCAACTATTGATAAGAATTCTTCCGGTTTAACTCCATCACACGTTTGGAAAAACTGCCTTACTAAAATCAAAGAAAATGTCACCTTAATGACCTACAACACATGGTTTTTGCCGATCAGGCCGGTTGACATAAAAGATTCTACACTTAAGGTACAATTACCCAGTCAGTTTTTTTGGGAATGGATTGACGAACATTACAGTTCTTTAATTCATAAAGTACTGGGGGAGATAATTGGGCCAGGGGCAAAACTTGCTTATGTAATTAGTGATGATGCAGCAAGTATTGATGAAAGTTTTTCTGCTGACAGTGAAAAATCCAGGGCAGTTTCAAGGGTAATAAAAGTAGAACAAAAAAAAGCGAATGGTTTTGATTCACATCTTAATCCAAGATACAGATTCGATAATTTTATTAAAGGTGAGGGTAACGAACTTGCAAGGGCGGCAGCTGGTGCAATAAGCGATAATCCCGGCGGAACATCTTTTAATCCTTTTTTTGTTTATGGCGGTGTTGGACTTGGCAAAACTCATCTTATACAGGCAATAGGCAATAGTATTCTTGAAAATTTTGCCGATAAAAAGGTTATTTACCTTTCTTCCGACAGCTTTACTGTAGAATTCGTGGAATCTATTCAGTCCAATAAAATAAATGAGTTCTCAAGTTTTTACAGAAGCATGGATGTTCTAATAATTGATGATATCCAGTTTCTTATTGGCAAAGAAAAAACACAGGATCTGTTTTTTCATATTTTTAATACTCTTCATCAATCCCGCAAACAAATTATTCTTTCATCTGATAAAGCACCTAAAGATCTTAAGGGTCTGGATGAAAGACTTATCTCTCGTTTCCAATGGGGCCTTCAGGCAGATATTCAGCCCCCGGCTTTTGAAACACGAATAGCTATACTAAAAAAGAAAACCGAAGATTATGGTATGACAATTTCTCCGGAAATCATAGAATACATTGCTTACCATATTACATCAAATATACGTGAACTTGAAGGCTGCTTGATAAAACTTTTAGCAAATGCTTCACTCAATTCTAAAGAAATAACTCTTGACCTGGCAAAAAAAATAGTTCGTGAAGTTGCAACAGAAAGAAAAAGCAATCTAACAGTATCTATTGATGATATTACAAAGGTTGTTTGCGGACATTTAAGTGTTCCTGAAAACAAAGTAAGGGAAAAGACCAGAAAGAAAGAGGTAGTTCTTGCTCGTCAAATCTGCATGTATTTATCAAGCAAATTGACAAAATCCTCACTAAAAACTATTGGACTTCACTTTGGTGGCAGAGATCATTCAACTGTTATACATGCGTGTTCCACAATTGAACAGGCTCTTTCCAGTGATATAATAGTTCAGGAACTGGTAGGAAACCTTAAAAGTAAGATAGAATTAAGTTCCTCTTAGGAAAAAATAACCGGTTTTCTGTACATAACTTGTTTATAAGCAATACTCGCTTTGTTAATATATTGTTGATTTTTAATTAGTTATTAGCCCTTTTCAGTATAACTCTTATTTTTACCCAAGTTATACACATTTTCGGTATGATTATTGTTTTATTTTTGCTAACTAAATCAAGTATTTATGGGTTATTAACAAATTAACACACTTATAATTCTTATAAATATTTATTTAAACATTTAATATTAATTAAGTGTTTGTTAGTAATAACTGTTTGACTATTAAAGCAGAATAATCTAATTTCACAAATGATAAAATAATTTAACATTGTATGAGGAATAAAATGAACAAAAAGCTGAATTTTTTAATAGCATTTTTAGCCTTAATTTCTCTCAGCTTCATCAGCTGTTCCGATGCTCTTGATCTAAATGAATTTAAAATAGAAAACCGTTCCGGAGGCGAGATAAAGATTAACTTCAGAGCAACTGAGTATACTATTGCTAATGGACAGACAATGGTTATTGATGATATACCGCAGGGCACTCATCCATATAATACTATTTTCCAGGCTCCGGCTAATGCCACCATACAAACAGAAGGTCCGGTATCAGGTGATGTAAAATTCATTAACGGTACAAAAGCATTATTAATTTTTGTTTCTAATTTTGATGGTGAAACTTTTACCATTTTTGCCTCTCTGAGCATTACAGACAGAGCTGATTATAATGGTTTAACAGATCCTCTCGAAAACCCATAAGATTATCTAATAATTTCTTCAGTGAGTTAGAGTTTTTTTATGAGCTCTAACTCACTTCTCCTGCCAAAATTTTATTTCAATACAAATTGAGATTCCTCTCTATTTTTAGTATTTTACTGCGTTTCAAAAGGAGAAATTTTCACTATGGAATTCAAGATCAACAGCAAGGTCTTAGAAAAACTTTTATCTAAAATTATCCCGGCAGTTCCAACAAGAACTCCAATGCCTATCCTGGAAAACTTTTTATTCGATATTAAAAACGGCTCTCTTACAGTCTGTGCAACAGATCTTGAAATTGCTCTCAGATCTTCACTTAATGTTGCTGCTGATGAAAACATTAAGATGGTTATTCCGGCAAGACTACTATATGATATAATACGTTCCCTGGACGATACTCAGATTACATTTGAAACAGAACCTAATTCTAAAATAAAGTTAACCACCGATAATGGCGTTTATAATCTTAGCTATTCCCCTAGCGAAGATTTTCCGGAAATTCCTGATGTTTCAAGAGAAAAGGAAGTTGTTTTCAGCGGAGTTGATCTAAAGAAAGCTTTTGACCAAACAGCTTTTGCAATGAGTAAAGAAGATATGCGTCCGGCAATGACAGGCACTCTGTTAGAATTTGCATCAGATGGATTGAGGTTTGTAGCTACCGACGGACACCGCCTTGTAAAGTTTATAAATAAATCTATTAAAACATCTGTTACCGAACAGTACATTCTCCCTGAAAGAGCAATATCGGTGCTTGTAAAACAATTAAGCGAAGGTGATGTAAAATTATATTTAAGTAAAACACATGCTTCGTTCCTGATCGGAGACGGTGAATTTATTACCAGGCTGATAGGTGAGAAATATCCTGCTTATAATAGTGTTATTCCTCTTGAAAACGAAAATTTACTGGCAGTAAATAAACAACAACTTCAGTCAACAATTAAAAGGATGCTTTTGTTTTCTGCATCATCATCAAAGCAGGTTAAGTTTTCTATTAGTAAAAGCAAGTTAGAAGTTAGTGCAGAAGATGTTGACCATGGATCTGACGCTAAAGAAAATGTATTTTGTGAATATAACGGCGATTCAATGGATATAGGATTTAATACTTCTTATGTTAACGATATGCTTACACATCTTAACACTGAGAAAATAACCTTTAAACTTCATTCTCCTACAAAAGCATGTATAATTACACCAAACGAAATGGATGAGAATGAAGAACTAATGATGCTGCTGATGCCTGTTCGATTGAATAATTAGTATGATCCTTTCCTCAGTTTTTTTAAAGGACTTCAGAAGTCATTTAAATACTTCAATAAATTTCAACATCGGATTAAACTATATAGTTGGCGGTAACGGACAGGGCAAAACCAGTATTCTTGAATCAATTTATTACCTCTGTACTACTAAAAGCAATATATCGAGATCAGATGCAGAGGTAATCAGGTTTGATCAAAATAATTTTGAAATAAGGGGGGAGTTTAAAGACCTTACAGAAGATAAGGTGCGGGTGATTTATTCAATCAGTGAAAACAAAAAGCTTTACTATCTTAATGATAAATTAGTTAACAGATCAGCAGAAGTTATAGGAAAGTTTCCGGTTGTTATTTTAACACCTGCAGATCATGCTATTACACAGGGTTCACCGGCTGATAGAAGAAAACTTATAGATTCAATTATTTCCCAGGCAAGCAGTAATTATCTTTTCTTTCTGCTGGATTATAACAAAACACTTAGGCAGAGAGCATCGCTGCTGAATAGAATGAAGGAATATAAAAATCAGGCTGATTATAAAGAGTTGGATTCATGGACAGAAAAATTAATCGAAGCGGGCTCGGAAATAATAAGGTATAGGAAAGACTTTATAGAAGAATATAACCAGTACTTAAAGGAATCATATTTTGAAATTATGAATAACGAAGAACAGCCAGGCATAAAATACTCTTATTTAAACAACAGCGATAGTTTATATAGTATTAAGGTGGAGTTCGAAAGATTAATTAAGGAAAGAAGAGATGATGAACTTCGTAGAGGAGTTAATCTTGTTGGTCCGCACAGAGATGACTTTGTTTTTGAAATAAATGATTTTAACCTTAAAACTTTTGGCTCACAGGGACAAAATAAAACATTTCAAACAGCTCTAAGATTCGCAGAATTTTTTTATCTGAAAGATGTTGTAAATAAAACACCTATTTTCCTTCTGGATGATGTCTTTGGAGAGTTGGATACTTTTAGATCGGTTAAAATAAGCGAGTACTTAAAAAAAATTGGACAGGCTTTTATAACCTTAACCGATTTTGCTAATTTTTCTTTCTTAGTAAAAGATGAAACAGATACTCTTATAAAAATAAAAGACAGGCAAATCACCTATGCCTGATGGTTTTAAAAGTCTTAAAGAGGTTTTTAACAAAGAACCCGAATTAAAAAAAATAAGAGATGTTGTAAAAAGCAGCGATATAGTTAATGACTTTAATAAGATATTTCCGGACCTGAAAAAAATAGTAACGGGTGTTAAAACAAATAAATCAACCCTTATTATTAAGATTGAAAATCCCGTCTGGAGACAGGAACTAAAACACAGGGAAGAAAACATAATTAAAAAAATAAATTCTTTTTATAATGAAGAAAGAATAAAGCAAATAAGGTTTTCATAACAGGAAGAAAAACAGAAAATGGCAAAGAACAACAATAATAAAAACAACAGCAACGACTACAGTGCAAAAAATATAAATGTATTAAAAGGATTAGAAGCTGTTAGAAAACGACCGGCAATGTATATTGGAGACGTAAGCTCGCGGGGCTTGCATCATCTGATAAATGAAGTAGTAGACAACAGTATAGACGAAGCTCTTGCCGGATTTAATGACCGCGTAATAGTAACCCTGCATAAGGACGACAGCGTTTCAGTTGAAGACAAAGGACGCGGAATTCCAATAGACATTCATCCGGTGGAGAAAAAGTCTGCCCTCGAAGTTGTTATGACAGTGCTTCACGCCGGAGGTAAATTCGATAAAAACTCTTACAAGGTTTCGGGTGGTTTACATGGGGTTGGTGTTTCAGTTGTAAATGCTCTCTCAGAGTGGATGACAGCCGAAGTAAAAAGAGATGGAAAAATTTATTTACAGGAATATAGAAAAGGAGTTCCGGTTGAAAAAGTTAAACAGATTGGAACATATAAGGGTGAGCAAACAGGAACCAAAATATCTTTTCTACCGGATAATACAATATTTAAAGTCACGAAATTTAATTTTGAAACAGTCGCCGAGAGACTTCGCGAACTTGCCTATTTGAACAAAGAAGTTACAATGATATTAAAAAGCGATGTTGACAAAAGCGAAGAAACCTTCAGATTTAAAGGCGGCTTAATAGACTTTGTTAAATACCTGGATGAGCAGCGTACCGCACTTCATAAGCCTGTTTATATTGAAGGTGAAAGAGATAATACGCCAGTTGAAATTGCTTTTGAGTATAGCGACTCATATTCAGAAAATGTTCATACTTATGTTAATAATATCAACACCATTGAAGGCGGAACCCATCTTGTCGGGTTCAGAACCGCTCTTACAAGAACCCTAAATAACTATGCATATAAAAATGGACTGATAAAAGAAAACAGCAAAATTACTTTAACCGGCGATGATTTTCGTGAAGGTCTTACCGCGGTTATTTCTGTAAAAGTTATGGAGCCGCAGTTTGAAGGACAGACTAAAACAAAACTTGGAAACAGCGAAGTAAAATCTGTTGTAGAAACAATAGTGGGAGAAAAGCTGTCTGAATATTTAGAAGAAAATCCATCTGTTGGAAAAAAAGTGATTGAAAAGTGCATGCGTGCTGCTGAGGCGAGAGAAGCTTCTCGTAAAGCGCGCGATCTGATTAGAAGAAAAAATGCGCTTGACTCAATGCATCTTCCCGGCAAACTGGCAGATTGTTCAATCAATGATCCAGAACATTGTGAAATTTATATTGTTGAGGGTGATTCGGCAGGTGGTTCAGCAAAGCAAGGCAGAGATAGAAGGTTCCAGGCAATTCTGCCCATAAAAGGGAAAATTTTAAATGTTGAAAAAGCCAAGCTGAATAAAATTCTTGAAAATAACGAAATACAGGCAATGATATCAGCAATTGGTGCCGGAATAGGTGAAGATTTTAATCCAGCAAAATCTCGATATGGAAAAATTATTTTAATGACGGATGCCGACGTTGATGGAAGCCATATCAGAACTTTGCTTCTTACCTTCTTTTACAGACATATGAAAGAATTAATTCTTGCCGGAAAAGTTTTTATTGCTCAGCCTCCGCTTTACAAAATAAAGAAAGGGAAGGAAGAAGTATATGCTTACGACGATATCGAAAGGGATAAAACAATCAAGAGATTTAAATCGGAGTCTAAATCTAAAGACAAAGAAGTTGATAGTAGTAGTCAAGAAAACGAGGAGCTTGATATTGAAGGGAAGGTTAAAGGAATTAATATCTCGCGATATAAAGGTCTTGGCGAAATGAACCCCGAGCAGCTCTGGACAACAACAATGAATCCGGAGACGAGAACAGTTTTACAGGTAAGCATTGAAAGCGCAGCTTCGGCGGACAAAATATTTGAAACTCTGATGGGCGACGCTGTTGAACCGAGGAGAAATTTTATTGAAAAGCATGCCAAATATGCTAATCTTGATATTTAACTCTTTATAATATAAACTTTAATTTAGGGCAGCAATTTATCCGGCTGCTGCTTTTTTATATATGAAATTTTTAATTCTTGCATTATCAGGCATTGGTGACGCACTGATGTTCACGCCCGCACTGCATCTGTTGCGCAAAGCGCACCCAGCAGCACAAATAGATGTTCTGGTTATGCTTAATGGCGCTAAAGATATCTTCGGCGATAACCCTGATGTTAACAACGTAATATTCTTCGACTTTATAAAAGAAGGAACCACCAACTCTCTGAACTTTGTTCTTTCATTAAGGAAAAAGTATGATGCAACCATTAATGTTTATCCATCAAACAGAAAAGAGTATAATCTTATAAACTTTCTTCTGGGTGCTAAAAACAAAGCAGCAGTTACATATCTTCGCGCAAACAAAAGTAATTTTGGGTGGCTGAACAACATTACTATAAAAGAAAATGATGATCTTCATAATGTTGAGGAGAACATTAAACTTGTTGAAACGCTTTTAGACCAACAGTTCAACGAGCAACCGAAACTTCAATTGCATACCAGTAAGAAAAACAATTTATTTGCCGAAAACTATCTATTCGAAAAGAACATTACCGCCAGCGATATTATAGTTGGCTTCCACGCCGGATGTGCAACATTAAAAAACCACATTAAAAGAAGATGGGAACCCGAAAAATTTGCAAAGCTGGGAAAAAGACTTATTGACCACCATAAAGCAAAAGTTTTTTTATTCGGGGGACCGGATGAGGATGTACTAAAAGAAAACATACGAAACCAGATAAGATCAGATAAAGTTATAGTTATTAAGACACCTGATCTTATGAAAAGCGCAGCGATAATGAGAAGATGTAATGTTTTTGTAACCAACGATTCTAGTTTAATGCATATATCATCAGCCCTCGGATTAAAGGTAGTTGCCATAATAGGACCTACAAACATAAAATATATCAGACCCTGGAAAACGGAGCATAAAATAGTTACTTTAAATCTGGATTGTGCCCCCTGCTTCTTTTACTCACCAAAGCCCCTAACATGCTCTCGCCAGGATGTTCAGTTTAAATGTATAAAAGAACTTGATGTTGATCTTGTCTACAAGGCAACACAAAACTTTCTTTAGCATTATTACATCAGGCAATAATAATTAGATGGAATTAAAATCCCTGAAATATTGGCTGCCTGTTCCAGCGGTTATATTCTGGGGTGTGTCATTTATTGCAACAAAATATCTTCTTGATTACATATCTCCCGAAACCATAATATCATTGAGACTTATTCTTGCAGTGTCTTTGCTATTCCCAGCCGCCCTTTTAACAAACCGAAAATTTAAGTTAAACCTAAAAAGCCATTTTTATATTTTTATACTTGCGCTGATTGGTGTCTTTCATTTGTGGATACAGGTTTCTGGCATGAAATTTACAACGGCATCCAACACAGGGTGGATTATTGGAACCGCCCCGGTTTTTATAGTATTACTGGGAATGATTTTTCTCAAAGAGAAAATAAGCATTATAAATACCATCGGAATATTGATTGCCTCATCCGGCTTGCTTCTTTTGGTGGGCAAAGGAAATCCTTTCTCAATAAATATCTTTGAACACAAAGGAGACATACTTGTTCTGGCCAGTGCATTTACCTGGGGAGTTTACTCAATTGTTAATAAAAAAATATCCCTCGTGTATTCTCCTCTTATGACAATACTATACTTGTTTGTTATGATGGCGATACTCATAATTCCGTTTAACATAAACTCTTCCGTAGTTGAATCAGTTATCAACCTTAAGGTATTGGGCTGGATATCTATATTGTTTCTTGGACTTTTCTGCTCTGGAGTTTCTTATGTTATCTGGGCATATGCTCTTAGGGAACTCGAGGCAAAAAAGGTCGGCGCATATCTTTACTTTGAACCCCTGGTTACAGTTGGTGCAGCGGCTGTTCTTTTAAAAGAAGACATAACATTTCTTATGATGATAAGCGGTTTAATTATAACCATTGGTGTAATACTGGTAAACAAAGATTGATTAAAAAAGTATTTGAAACACTATTTTCTCTTTATTTTTGAGATCCATCCTGATCTTTTTTAATATTTCACATCAATGATACACATCTTATTAAAAATTATTCAACACAAAGTAATTTTTTTTCTAACAAAAGATTTATAATTTCACAAAGCTGACATAAAAATTAGAAACAAGATGAATTTTAACCCTGAAAATCAAAAACCGGAAATTGATTATCCCTGCGACTGGCATTATAAAATAATAGGCACAAACATTGATGAAATGATTGTTGCCATTGAAGAAATAGCAACAGGTTTTGAATATGAAATTACACCCTCAAATGTAAGCACCAATGAAAAGTATTTCAGCCTGAACTTAAAAGTTTTTGTTCCTTCAGAAATAATAAGAGATTTAATTTTTCAGAAGCTGGAAAAACATCTGGCAATAAAATTCGTCATATAAAAATTATAGACGGACACCAAATAATATTATTTAATCATTAAGGAGGCTCAATGAAAAAGTACTTATTGGTTTTTGTTGTTTTTATTTTGGCTTTCAACGGCGTATTTGCTCAGAACTTAGAAGAATTAAAGAGCAAGGTTGAAAAAGCCAATAAAAAATTTGTTGACGCTATGATAAATAGTGATTTTGATACAATGAATTCTATGTACACCGAAAACGTGATTTCAATGCCCAGTTATCAGCCAATGATACGCGGTTTAAATGCAATTAAGGAAATGGGAGAAATGCAAAAACAATCCGGCTGGACCACAAAAAACTTTGCTTTGAACATGACAGACCTGATACCGGCAGGCTTGTTAACAATTGAAATAGGCAACTATGAAATTGTAATGAATATGCCCGGAAATGCTGGCGAATGGACCGATAATGGAAAATATATTACTGTTTGGGAAACACAGGAAGACGGCAGCCTTAAGATCAGAGTTGAAACCTGGAATACAGATACAAATCCCTGGGAAAACCAGGGAGAAGAGGATTACGAAGAACCCTAAGTATTAGACTAATTGACAAGTAAAATGATAAGACCCAGATATCAGATTACCTGTGGTTCCCCTACATTCCGGGTTGCAGTTCTGTGTGGTTTATCAACCGGGAACAGTTTATTCAAAACTTCGGTGCGGTAATCAAAAATTTCCTTTATTTTTTTGCTGATTACCAACCTATGCATAATTCTGCCCAGGATGCCAAAGGGAACCACATAGCTTACTATATCTTCCATTAAAACCAGTCCATCCTTATCTTTTCTGAATATATGTTCGTGGTGCCACATTTTATAAGGACCAAAACGTTGTTCATCAACAAAGTAAAAGGGTTCATTAACATGTGCAATTTCGGTAACCCAGGTTGTGGGAATATTAAGTAAAGGTTTAACTGTATAAGAAATTATCATTCCGGCACGCATTTTTTGAGGCAAATCAGACATTATTTGAAAGTTTAACCAAGCCGGCGTAATCTTTGTTAAATTTTGGGGGTTAGAGAAAAAATCCCAGGCCGTTTCTAAAGAAACCGGTAATTTTTGTACTGTTTTCAGTTGATAAATTTTCATATCCTTGCAATATTAATGATGTATGTTTAACAAATTCTTTGAAAATAAAATTCCATTATTCTTTTATGAATGCAACCTCTATAGGCGAAATACTATTCGACATATATCCCTCGCATAAAAAACTCGGCGGAGCGCCGCTTAACTTTATTTACCACACTAGAAAAATTACCGGAAGCGGAAATATAGTCAGCAGAGTTGGCAAAGATGTATTGGGAACAAAAGCAATTTCGGAAATTAAGAAGCAGGAAATTCCCACCGCGTATATTCAGATAGACGATATACACCCAACCGGTGTGGCTAATATTGAAATAAACGAAGACAAAGAGCCGGACTTTTCAATCGATACAGAAAGAGCTTATGATTTTATTGAAAGTAATGACGAAACAGAAGAATTAATTAATTATGAAACGGATGTTCTTTACTTTGGCACTCTTTCTCAGCGCAACCATAAGTCAAGAGAAACCATACAATCGTTTTTTAAAAGAGGCGGGAAATATTTCTGCGACGTTAACCTTAGACAGAATTTTTATAATCAGGAAATTATAAGACGCTCAATTGAAACAGCAGACATTGTTAAAGTGAATTATAATGAATTAAGAATTCTTAATGATCTTATGCTTGGCGGCGATTATAAAACCGAAAAAGCCGCGTTTGAACTAATGGAGCAGTTTGAAATAAGTCTGCTTGCCGTCACCCGCGGAAAGGATGGAGCAACTCTGTTTGAAAATGGTAAACGCAATGATTTTACACCCAAACAATCTGAAATTGTAGATACAACCGGAGCTGGGGATGCCTTCTCGTCAGTATTATGTATAGGGTTTATGCGGGGATGGGAACTACCGCAGTTAAATAAGAACGCAAATGAATTTGCCCTGGAAATTTGTAAGGTAGACGGTGCGTTGCCCAAAGCCGACAGAATTTACGAGGAATTAATTGCTTTAACAAACGGTTATTAATTAGATAGTATAACGCGCAATTATATCTTCAGGAATTCTGACGGGCTTGCCAGACTTTAGGGATATCATTGTGTATGTTAAATAACCCTCCGCAGCAACCTTATTATCTTTTTTCAGTATCCAGAAACTTACTGTTACCTGTGCCCCACTATAAGATTTAAGCTGAGTTCTCACAACAACTTTATCACCAAGTTTAAGGGCACGCTTAAATTCAATATAAGCTGTGCTTGCAACCCAGTTAAGACCAGAAGAATGAAACTCTTCCATAGACATTTTATAGTTATTTATCATCTGGTCAAATCGGGCAGCCTGAACATAATCCAGGTACTTGGAATTATGAACGTGGTTGTTCATATCGATATCATCTGGCCTGATAATGATTTCTGTTTCAAAAGCCGAATACATAAATAATTGTCCGGATAAGTTGCTAAATGGAATTTTTCCGGCGAAGCAGGAAATTCTCCGCCGGAATATTTAGAATATGAAGTGAGCTTAAATTAAACTTTCTTCTTTTGGCCCATTGTTATTGCTGTTATCATTTCCGTTACCGTTACCGTTTAGATCGTCGTCTTCAGAAACAACGCGGGCAATATCGGCTATTGAATCGCCATCGTTTAACCGGATAACCCTTACGCCCTGAGTGTTTCTTCCCATAACGCGAATATCTTTAACGCTTTGTCTGATAACCATTCCCTTTGTAGATATTATTACAAGTTCATCTTTGTCAGTAACTTCCATCATAGCAATTAATTTACCAACTTTATCGGTAGTCTTAACGGTAATAACACCTTTGCCGCCGCGGTTAGTAACCCTGTAATCATTTATGTCCGATCTCTTGCCATAACCCTTTTCAGTTACAACAAGAATGCTTACGCCCCCGCGTCTTATGACCAACAGACCAACAACCAGATCACCCTTTCCAAGCTTCACGCCCCTTACTCCGGTTGCTGTTCTGCCCATATCGCGGACATTCTTTTCGTTAAATCTAATTGCAAAACCATTCTTTGTTCCAATAACAATATCGCTGCTTCCGTCAGTCATTTTAACTTCTATAAGCCGGTCTCCGCCAATAAGGTTTATCGCATTAATACCACCGCGCCTTACATTGCCATAGGCAGAGAGCACCGTCTTTTTTACAGTTCCCTTTTCTGTTGCCATTACAAGATATTGATCATCACGGAAATCTTTTACGGTAACAAAGGCCGTAATATTATCGTCCTTATCTTTTTCAAGAAGATTTACAATGGACCGGCCCTTTGTGGTTCTACCACCTTCTGGTATTTCATGTACCTTAAGCCAGTAGCACCGGCCCTTATCGGTAAAGAAAAGAATATACTGGTGTGTTGATGCTACGAACATATGTTCTATAAAATCATCTTCTCTCGTTCCGGCACCAGTAACGCCTTTTCCGCCACGGCCTTGCCGGCGGTATCCGCTAACCGGAAATCTTTTTATAAAGCCGCCATGTGAAATTGTTACAACAACATCTTCCTCGGCAATAATGTCTTCAAGAGAGAATTCTTTATAGTCTTTTATAATTTCTGTTCTTCTTTCGTCACCGTATCTTTCCTTAACTGCAAGCATTTCTTCTTTAATTATTTGTTTCCTTTTTTTCTCGCTTTCAAGTATGCCTTGCAAACGCTCAATTAACTTAATAGTCTCTTTGTATTCATCTTCAATTTTTTTGCGCTCTAAACCGGTAAGACGCTGAAGACGCATATCAAGAATGGCTTTTGCCTGTATCTCGCTCAACTTGAATTTTTTCATCAAGTTATTTTTTGCGGTTTCTACGTCTTTAGATTTTTTAATTGTTTCAATAACGGCATCAATATTATCAAGAGCAATTATGAAACCTTCTAAAATGTGTGCACGTTTTTCAGCAGCGTCTAACTCATATTTTGTTCTGCGGACCAGCACCTCCATTCTATGATCAAGGAAGTGCATCATTGTTTCCTGAAGAGTTAATACTTTTGGCGCTCCGTTAACAAGAGCAAGCATTATAACACCGAAAGTTACCTGCATCTGTGTGTGCTTAAACAATTGGTTTAATACAACCGCTGGCTGGGCATCACGCTTCAGTTCTATAACTACACGCATTCCATCGCGGTCGGATTCATCACGAATGTTAGATATGTCGTTAACTTTTCCTTCTCTTACAAGATCAGCAATCTTTTCAATTAGCGAAGCTTTGTTAACCTGGTAAGGAATTTCGGTAATAACAATGTTTTCTCTATCATTTTTAAGCGTTTCAACGTTTGCTTTTGCACGAATAACGACTCTTCCGCGTCCGGTTATATATGCGTCGCGAACACCTTCGTAGCCATAAATAATTCCACCTGTGGGGAAATCAGGGGCTTTAACAAATTTCATTAAGTCTTCAGACTTTAGTTTGGAGTTATCAAGCAAAGCAACAAGTCCATCAACAACTTCAGCCAGGTTATGGGGCGGTATGTTTGTCGCCATACCAACGGCAATGCCGCTTGCACCATTTACAAGCAGGTTAGGCAGATATGATGGCATAACAAGAGGTTCTTGCAGAGAATCATCGAAGTTTACGCCAAAGTTAACGGTGTTTTTATCCAGATCACGAAGCATCTCATCTGCAATTCGTGCAAGACGCGCCTCTGTGTATCGCATAGCTGCAGGAGAATCACCATCAACAGAGCCGAAATTTCCCTGTCCATTTACAAGCGGATAGCGTAGTGAGAAATCCTGTACCATTCTAACCATGGAATCATAAACTGCACTATCTCCATGCGGATGATATTTACCAAGCACTTCACCCACAATACGCGCAGATTTTTTATAGGGCCGGTTGTAAGCCAAACCAAGCTCGTGCATGCCAAAAAGAACACGCCGGTGAACAGGTTTTAATCCATCTCTTACGTCGGGTAAAGCCCGCGCAACTATTACGCTCATTGCATAATCTATATAAGAGGATTTCATTTCCTCTTCTAAAGTAACGGGAACAACTTTTTCAAAAATATTGGTCATATGTCCTGACTTTAATTAATTCAACTTTTAATTTTGATTTACTTCGGGCTCAACAGTTTCTTTACCATCGGCCATGCGCTGATAGCGCTCAATTTCTGTACGTATATTCGGGTCATTCGGGAACACTTTTGCAAGCTGTTGATATAACTCAACAAGTTTTTTGTAGTTACCTTGTGATTCATATATCATAAATAACATTCTATAAGGATTATACATTGATTGTGTATCGGTCGGATCTTTGGCTATTCTTTCCCATGCCTTTTCCTCAACTTCGGCAGCGATTTTCTCATACTGCTCAACACCCCCAGCGCTACGGTAAAGCGAACCGATTTCATACAACAGTCCGTAATCCATTTCAATATTCCAGCGGGGGATTTTCTGTTCCATCATATCAAGAGTTTGAATAGCCAGATCATTTTTTCCTGTGTTTAAATAGTGCAGAGTCATTCTTAAGAAAGAATTTCTGTAGTTCATAGTCATTCTCTTATGATTATCATCAAGAAAGATGGACGGATCATTCAAACCACGGAATTTAAAGCCGGGCTGAAAATCTCTGCTAAAGCCGGGGTTTTCAATTAATTGTGCCTGCAATATATTGGGCTCAATAAATTCAACACCGGGTTTTCTTCTTTCCGGAACAAAACGGAACGCCATTCCCTCCATTCGTAAATAATCCTGCATTCCTATCTTGCTGTCATCTGCACAAGTTACTGCAAAGTAAATTGGTCTTTGCCAGTTATTTGCCTCTATAAGTTCTTTTACCATTAAGTCCTGAACACGGACAGCCTGAATATTTCCAAAGCTTAAAGTGGGATTCATTGTCCAGGTTATTGAGCCTTCCTGAATAACGGAAGAATCGCGAATATTAAGTCCTTGCTTTAAGTCATACATTGTCTGAATCTGAGCTTCGTTTGGCGGAGGAATTGTTATTTGCTGCGGAGTCCATTGCACAGGTCTGATCTGAGCAATCTGCGCGTCACTTAAACGTATGCTTATTGTACCCACACCATAGGGGTCGTTATGTTTCATATGGCGTATGTACCAGTCAGTATTTAGAAGACTAAGATTGACTACCTTAACATCTCTTCTTACTCCTTCAACATCCTGCAGATACCAAAGAGGAAAAGTATCGTTATCACCATTGGTAAAAAGAATTCCATTTGGTGCACAGCTTTGAAGCAGATTGTATGAATAATCCCACGGAACCCAGTTATTTGATCTGTCGTGAGTAAAGTAGTTTGCCTGAACCATTCTAACAGGAATAAGAATGATACCGAAGGCAAGGATACCATATACAGCAGCATTGCGCAGAGCGTTGCCATTAAGCTTGCTCATTGCCAAATCAATCAGCCCCCTTATACCTAGCGCAATCCAGGCAGCATAAACGAAAAATGCTCCGACATAAAAATAATCTCTTTCTCTTGGCTGAGGCTGCTGCTGGTTCTGGTAGAAGGCAGTCAGATACCCCATAAGAATAAACATTATCATAAAAACTGAAGCCATCTTCCAGTCTTTTCTGAAGTGAAAATAAATACCAAGCAATCCTATTAAAAACGGAATTCCAAAAAGCGAATCTTTTACATCGCCGGCAAAATTAACGGCCATTAGTTTTCCAAACACGTTTCCAATTCCATTAAATGGAGCTATGTTAGCTCCCTGATCCTGCGACCAGCCCTCCCGTCCGGCAAAATTCCATAACAGATATCTAGTCATCATGTGATTCATCTGATAAGTGTAGAAGAAATCAAGATCGGAAGAGTAGTTATTATAAACAACCTGCTGATGAGGCTCAGTAGCAAACCTTCTTTTAAAAGTTGGAAAATCACCATACTGTTCACGGCCCAGATATTTTACAAGCTCAGTAAAGTTATTTGGTTCGTTTTCGTTCATTGGAGGATTCTGATTTGAGCGAATTATTACCATTGCATAGGTTGTAAAGCCTACCAGTATAAAAATAGCGGACATAAATGCAAGATGAAGAGTTGGCTTTTTATTTTGAACCGCATATCTTACACCCAGCCCAAGGGCTGCAAAAATCACAAACAAGATGATAAGCTCAAGCACTACATTATCTCCGCCAATGGCAACCATAAGTTGAGGAACAAGCTTTACAATACCAGGGTATGTTGCGAACAGAGCAACGCCGCCGATTATTAATGGTAAATAAAACGAATTTCTGTTAAACAGTTTTTTCCAAAAAACAGCCATAATGATAGCGCTCAATCCGGCAATAACAAGTTTGAAGCGGCTGTCAAATTCCTGATATTCTTCCGGAGACGGGGGGGATAATGATTTTTCTCCAGACCACCACACCACCGCAACCAGCAGAACAATAGCTGCGTGTGCCCAGAAAATGTAAGATGTTTTTTTGCATGCCTCTTCATCTTCCATATATTTTCTGAACATTACGATCATAACAACCGGAACAATTGCAAGCACGCTCATAAGGTGTACGCCGGTTGAAAGACCTATAAGGTAAGCAATCATTAGAAGATATTTTTCATTATCTCTGGCATCAGCACGTTCATTCCACCGCATGACAAGATACACAACAGCAGCAAATAAAAAAGTACTGAAGGCATATACTTCCGCTTCCACGCCACTAAACCAAAATGTATCGCTGAAAGAAAATGCCAGGGCACCAATAGCAGCAGAAGTATAGGTTCCTACTGCATCAAAAAGATTTTCCGGTTTTCTTCCTTTGTAATTGTTAATAAGTTTAACGGCTACAAGATATAAGAGCAGAACAGAAAGCGCACTGGAAATAACAGAAAGCAGGTTTACCCTGAAACCTATGTTTTCACCCAGGGGCAATTGCGCAAAGATGTTTCCAACCAATAGAAAGAATGGTGTGCCCGGAGGATGAGGAACCTGAAGATAATATGCGGCTGCAATAAACTCACCGCAATCCCAGAAGGAAACCGACGGCTGAACAGTTAAGTAAAGAACGATCAGCGAAATAAGAAAAACAACCGCTGCAAATATTTTATTAACTATACTTAAATTCATTTTTACCTCAAAAATGATACTGAATATAAAAATAGCTCAATGGGTTATTATCAAGCAATGTTAAAATGATTTTGTGCTTTGAAGGGAAACAGTCATTCGTCGCTTTTCTTAAAGAAATGGTCATACTTCGATTTATCAACAGCCTGATGATATTTGTTATATAATTCCTTTAGTCTTCTCATAGAAAGTGAGTCAAAATCCTCGTCGTCTTTCTGCCTTTTGATGAACATTTTGTACTCTTCTAACTCGTTGGGCTCTAATTTGTTCAGATACTTTTTAAGTCCGTCGAGCAGTTTTTGCTGATCGCGATAAGACATTTTATGCCTCAAGAAAAAGTTATTTTTAACGGCATAAAATAAGGAATATTGATGTAGTATTGAAATAAAAAAATGCTCATTATTGGAAGAAAACAGTATAAAAACAAAGGTACTTTTAGACAAAAACACTATGGTTGAGAATCCGTATTTACTTTCTTCTTTACACTCAAATTATTAGAATACCGTATCAATTTATGGAGATTATTTATGCTGAAATTATTAATCGTTGTATTCCTTTTTTCATCGTTAACATACGCACAAAGCAAAACAGATCCTGAAAAAATAAAATCTCAAAAAATCCGCACAGCAACTAAAATTGCAACAGACCTGAAAGGGGCAGAAAACTTTACACCAAGACCAGTAAGTACAATAATTTATGACGAAGAAGGTAGGCAGACAGAGTTTATAAAATATGACCAGAGTGGAAATATAGAAATTCATTATTATTATAAATATGATGATCGCGGAAATACAATAGAAGTAATCGGATTAAAAGCAGATGGTTCTCTTGGCAACAGATGGACTTACGAGCATGACGAAAACAACAATATTGTTCGTCAAACGTCATATAGACCCGATGGATTGGTTGGAAGAGATTACGTCTTTAGTTATGATGAAAGTGGAATAACACAAACAGAGCTTATTTATGACAGCAAACATTTAATAGAACAGGCCGAATACAGATACGAATTTTATAATGATGAAGATTAACCACGATTAGGGCTAAAAGGAAAAAGGTCGAAGCGATTAACTTCGACCTTTTTATTTTATGGTATATAATAAAGCGGTGCGTCCGGTCCTAGCGGAATATCAAACACAATCCACGCAATAAGCATAGGAATTCTAACCAGCGCAAAAATTATTGCGTAAGGAAGCATTACAGAAATTATAGTACCTATTCCAATATCTTTCTGATATTTCTGTGCAAAGACTATTATCAGCGGGAAGTAAGGCAATAGCGGTGTTAATATATTGGTGTATGAATCACCTATCCTGTAAGCCGCCTGGGTTAACTCGGGAGAGTATCCCATAAGCATTAGCATAGGAACAAATATTGGAGCCATAATAGCCCACTTAGCCGAAGCACTGCCAATAATAATATTTATAAATGAAGATACGAGAACAAAAGCAACAATTAGCGGTATGCCCGTAAATCCTATACTTTGTAATGTATCTGCACCGGAGATTGCAAATATCAGTCCGAGGTTTGACCAGTTAAAGTAGGCAACAAACTGAGCAGCGGCAAAAGAAAGAACGATATACCCGCCCATACTTGCCATTGAGTCAGCAGTCATCTTTGCAACTTCTTTGTCGGTCTTAATTGATTTTGTAATTAAGCCATAAACCAACCCGGGAATAAAAAAGACAAACAACATCAACGCAACTATGCTTGTAAAGAAAGGAGAAAAAGAACCTTCTTCACCGCGAAGCACGCCGTTCTCAGGAATGAACATATATCCGATTACTGCAAGAGTAACCAAAACAGAAATGCCCGCCCAGCGCAGGCCTTTTCTTTCAATATCAGTCAACTCCTTCGGTGTGTCATCGGTCTCTTCAACTTTTCCAATATACTTACCCAAACGGGGCTCGACAATTTTTTCGGTTACATAAGTTCCTGCCAATCCAACTACAGGAACGGATGCTGCCATCAGGTACCAGTTAGCAGTGGCATCAACAACATAAGTTGGATCCATTATTCTTGCGGCAGGTTGAGTAAATGCTGCAATAAGAGGATCAAGGCTGGTTAAAAAGATATTTGCCCCGAATCCGCCCGAAACACCAGCAAACGCGGCGGCAAGCCCCACTATAGGATGCCGGCCCATCCCATAAAAAATTGCTGCACCAAGTGGAATCAATACAACATATCCTGCATCAGCGGCTAAGCTGGAAAGCATTCCTGCAGTAACAATGCTGAAAGTTATTAGGCCCCTTGGAACGCTTGCTACAAAAGCTTTCAGCGAAGCGGCAATCAAGCCAGTTCGCTCTGCCACACCGATTCCGATCATCACAACCAGAACAAGACCTAACGGCGGGAAGTCAGTAAACACTTTAACCATGCTTACAAAAATTCTCTGAATACCTTCGCCGCTCAGAAGGTTAACCGCCTTAATTTCTTCTTTGCTGCCGGGATGAACGGCGCTTACGCCAATCATTGAGAATATCCATGAGGCAATGAGAACAAAAAACACAAGGATAACGAATAAAGTTACCGGCTGAGGCAGTTTATTACCAGCCCGCTCAACCTTGTCGAGCATCCTTTGAAATAAACCCCTTTTTACAATTTCCGTCATAGTTTTCCTTTCAAAGTGTTAGAGTATAAGTTGTTTATATATAAAACTAAGTTGAAATAATATTTTCAGATAATCAGAAAGAATCCGGACAGCTAACCGTTACCCTCAATTTCTATAAAAAACAGAAAACCTTTGGGCGGATTTTTTAAAAATAAAAAGCACCTAAAATATAGAATGCTTACAATAGCATAACAAGTTTTTTTATTGTTTAATGCTAAAATTTTTGAAGGACATAAAATGTCAAAACAAGAAAGCTTTTTAGGTTAAAGTCAATAATAATATATTTGTCTATGTGTTTTTATCATCAACGAGATTTATTTTATTATAGCAAGGAAACAAAATGAAGTTTATGTATTTAATAGTTCTTGTTGTTATGCTTGTCTGCGGCTGCAGTCAAAAAAATAAAGTTGTTAAGGACCCCGATCCCGGTGTTATAGCAGCATTTACAGGAGACTGGTTTGGCGAATTACCCTGTGCAGATTGTGCGGGCATTTCATATAAGCTTTCACTTAATTCTGATATGACATACAGCGATGTTTCTGTATACCGAGGCAAAGATGAGAACCCGTTTTTTGAATCAGGTACCTGGAAACTATTATCCGACAGCACATTTTCTCTTTCCGGTTCTGAAAGAAAATTTTTATTTAGTAGTAACGAACTGATAATGCTGGATTTAGAAGGGAACAGAATTGAAGCAGGGTTTTCGGATATGTATCATCTGCGAAAAGAAGTTGTTGAAGAAAATCCCGATATCTATAAAAGAAAATTTGATGAAGGAATAGATTTTACAGCTCGCGGCAACGAGCCCTTCTGGTCAGCGGATATAGATTTCGATAAAGGAATAAAATTCATATCAATGACAGATATTACTGAATTAGCTGCACCGGTTACAGATGTTATTGAAAAACAAAACGGAGATGTAGTTCGTTATCATGGCGTTACTCAGACTGGCGAAATAATTGTTACAATTTCAAAAGAATCCTGTTTTGATAATATGTCCGGTGAAAAATTCTCTCATACAGTTATTGTTCGTGCAAAGAAATACCCAGATGATGAATTATTAGAGTTTACGGGATGCGGTAAGTATTTGATGGATATAAGCTTAAACGATATCTGGGTTATGCAGGAAATGACCGGCGTTGTTTTGAAGAAAGAAGATCTTAGCAAAGGATTACCCTTGTTTGAGTTTCATCTACGGGATAATTTTTTTAGTGGACATGCCGGATGTAATCAAATGACGGGAGCAATAAAAGTGGAAGGAAACAAAATTAAATTCGGACCAATTGCCAGCACCAAAATGGCCTGTCCGAATATGGAAGTTGAACAGGCGGTAAGCAATGCCTTGTCGAATAAAACAATTACATACCTTGTTGAAAACATGAAGTTAACTCTTGTTGCTGAAAATGATGTTAAGATGATATTTAGAAAAGTTGATTAGCCTGAACAGTCATTATTCATCAATCCGATGATATAGTTCGCTAAAACCATCGTAAAAATTATCGGCAAGTGATAGTGTGTTTTCTGTCAAACGAAAAATTGCTTTCGGAAAAGAGCTGGTGCCATCAATAATAAAGTATAAACTATCGGCGGAATAGATAGACAAATCTTTTTTTAGTTTAAAAGATCTTGAAGAAATTAAACTATCTCCAATATAAGACTCAATTTTATCCGGTTTAACAAAACGCAAAATTTTTACAGGCTCGTTTTCTTTCGGAGTTATTGTACTACCGTCGATTCCCCCACTGCTCTGCACCCAAATCCACTTACCGTAAAGCATAGGAAGTTCTTCGTTTTGATTATTTGTATTGCAGGAAGTAAAAATCAGGATGATTAAACCCAATAAGATCGGTTTAAGGCTCATAACAGTTCTTTTCATTTTAGTGATGAAGGAAATTTTATTTATAAAAACTCATTAAAAAACATTACCAGCCCCACCCTATTCTGGATATGAATATGTCTTTTAGGTTTTTTGTGGTTGTTCCTTGAATAATGTCAAATCCATCCTGTGATGATCGTGCAATTTCGATTTCATCTTCAAAAAGACTTTCGGCAGAAAAGAAAATTTCAAAACTTTTTATTTGATTGACTCTGTACAAATCCTGATGATAACAGTCAAGTATCATTTCGATGTATCGGGTGTTATTTACATGCTGATTGATATCAACATCTGCATATCTGAACTTTTTATGAAAAAGAATTTCTTTGGTGGCACCGGCAACAATTTTATCCGGTAAATTATTGACAGCAATCATGTCCGGCAGATAATTAATTTTCTTCGGAAGTTTTTTTGTATCCGTAATTCTTTTTGATTTTGTATTAATTGGAAGCCACGCACTTGTAGCATTTAATAAAATATTCCCGCTCCCGCCCTGCATTGAATAATCTCGCATTGAGTAAAGCTTGAATTTGCATCTGGGCCAGGTTTTGATGTTTACGGAATCTCCGAATGCCGGATATCTTTCAATGTTTAGTTTTACCCAGGAAAGCACCCAGCCGAGATCGAGTTTGTTCAAATCCCTGAAACCAAGACCCAGCTGATCAGCGTGAACAGACGCTACATCCTGCAGCATATTAAAGACAGAGCTGATTTTAATTTTATTATTAAAATCAACATCATAAGCACGAATGGTTTTTGTTTCTTCGTAATAGTTGTTCAAAGTACAGCACTTAATGTGCAGAGACGTTGCTTTTTACAGATTTTTCAAATGGAAGCAACGTCTCTACTAAAAAAATAATTTACTGAATAGATTCTAATGCTTCACTTAATGTTTCAATCTGATCAGCACCGCTTGGAATTTGAATACTCGAGCCTTTGAAATCATCTACAATCGGCTCTGACCTTCCGCCAAGATGTTTTGCAAGGAATAAATCCGTTACAGCAAAAAATGATAAATTATTTTCCGGACGAGCAAAACCATGGCCTTCGTCAGGGTAAAGCACATAAGTAACAGGTATGTTCTTTTCCTGCATTGCAGTTACTATCTGATCCGATTCTGCTTGAGTAACTCTGGGATCATTTGCGCCCTGACCAATTAGTAAGGGCTTTCTGATAGAATCAACATGGGTAAGCGGAGAAACTGATTCAAGCAGTGCTCTTCCTTCTTCTGTTCTATGATCACCAACGCGGGTAGTGAACATTTCAATTATAGGTGCCCAGTAAGGAGGAATTGTGTTAAGCAGAGTTATTATGTTAGAAGGACCAACAATATCAACCCCGCAGGCAAACACATCGGGGGTTAATGTTAACCCGGCTAATGTTGCATAGCCGCCGTAACTGCCGCCCATTATTGCTATTTTATCTTTTTGTGCAATGCCCTCATCAACAGCCCAGTTAACAGCATCAATCAGATCGTCATGCATTTTCTTGCCCCATTGCATGTTGCCTGCATTAATAAAATCTTTACCGAAACCCGTTGAACCACGGAAGTTAACGCTAAGCACAGCATAACCACGATTGGTTAACCACTGATGTAATGAATTGTATCCCCATCCGTCTCTTGCCCAGGGACCTCCGTGAACAAGCAATACCATCGGTAACGGATCTTTCGGCTTACCGCTGTTCTTTGGATCTTTCCAGATTGGAAGCGAAAGGTAGCTTACAAGATCAAGCCCATCACGTGATTTTATAATAACCGGAGTCATATATGAAAGAGTATATTTTTCAAGCGATGATCTGTTTGTAAAAAGAAAAGTTGCTTTTTTGTTTTGTCTGTCATACAGGTAATATTTAACAGGACCATTATCAACAGTGAATGCAACGGCCCAGTAATTATCATCGAGTGTGCGGCTGCCGACATTTACTTCCGCATCTTCAAGTGTCTTAAGATAGTTTATATCTGATTTTACTGATTCATCGAGTATTGTCCATTCAACTCTTTCATAATTACTGGCAACAGCTTCAACCGTTCTTTCAACCGGATGCATTAAAATACCGCTTACATCAGCTTTGGGATTTTCATAGATTAAATTCTTTTCACCTGTTTCAAGATCTTGTGAAAATAATGCAGCGGTATTTCTTCCGCGGCTGTCTATCATATATAAAGTGTTTCCTGATTTATCAAACCCAACCGGAGCGGTAGTCATCATATCTTCCATCTGAATTTTGTCGAACGAATTCCAACCGCCCTGTTCGTCAGGAGTAAAAATTTCGTTTCCCCCATCCGGTGTCATTTTCATTGCAAAACGGATAATATAATTATCATCGGTACTGAAACTCATGAACTGATCATTCTGCTGAAAAATGGTCATCTGTCCGGTGAGAATATTTGTTCTATAGAGATCATGATACTGGGGATTTCTGGTATTCAGTCCAATTATAATCTCTTCCGGAAACTTATAACTCACTTCCTGAATTTGTGTCGTTGGTCTTAAAACTTTTCCCGAAGGCAAAGTTACTGGCTTGCCATCAGGTCCTTTTATATCCTCGAATGGAGTAAGGTTTTTATCTTCTTTTGTGGAGATGTTTACAGCGTGAAGCTGCCAGTTTTCATCTCCGCCAAGATCCTGCAGGTAAAGAATATGATCATTTGTGTATGCCCAGAAATAAATCCTGATGCCCCGCAGAGTATCATTGGTAACGGCAATCGCCTGACCGGGATTGTCTTTCGGTGCAACCCAAACATTGAGCACGCCATTCACAGGCGCAAGGTAACTAATATGTTTGCCGTCAGGACTAATCCTTAAGGCGGCTTTATCCGGGTTATCAAACAGGACTTTTCGTGGAATCAATTCAGCTTCTTTCATTTCAGTTTGACATCCCTGTATAATTGTGAGTAAAAAAGGAAGTAACATAACGAACAATAGTTTTTTCATATCCAGCTCCTCTCATAAATATTTGTTTTTGGTAAGCATACAAAGCTAATAAACTTTCATGTCGCAAATCAAAGTCAAAAGGCATCATTGGTATGTAAATCACACACAGAACTACTTTATATATTTCCAATTGCGCGGTTTACCTTCTGCCATCCACTCAATTGCCTGTTTGATTCGCTTATTGCGGGTTTCATCTCTTTTAGCTTCAATAATCCATTCCACATATTCCCTTTTGTGTGAAGGACTGAATTCTTCAAAAACGGCCAATGCCTTTTTGCTTTTTTTCAATGCAGCAAGAAAATCGTCAGGAGTTTTTATTTCTTTTTTTACTGAAGGTTGTTTAACCGAAGTTATTTTAATTCCGGCCTCATTTAATTTCATAGCATCTTTTATGTTTGCAATAAGCTTTTTGTCTGATGGCAGATCCTTAAGTGAAATCAGTTTTCCCAAATGCCCCATCGCTGTTTCAGACTTTACGCTTTTCATTAATGTTTTATCTTTCATAAGAGCAGCTTTCCAGAAACCAAAAACACAATGGTGCTTGAATGAAGCCATGTGACACATTGGTCCCCTATAATCAAAATGCGGAAATCCCCACTTGATTGTTTCCTGAACATTCGGACAAGCCGTATGTACCAATTTTCTCAAATGAATAAGAATTGGTTTTGCAAACTCGGCTGACTTGGAAATGTATTCATCTACGCGTCTATCTATGGCAGGCATAACATATCCTTTTATTTAGTTGATAAATTCTTAGCAGGACTTATTAAAGGGAATACCGTCAAGTTCAACAATATCATCTAACCGTATTAACAAACCATTGTCAGTTTTCAGATATTCGATTTTATCTTTTGAAAAAATATCATCAATAACACAGGCAATTGTCTGAATACTATTCGACTCGTCAGTAAATGAAATTTCAATCTTACTTTTTCTTAGAGCACGCAATTCCAGCTCATCGTGAAGTCCGCAGGCTATTGGTTTATATTCCCTGTTCATAGATGCTTATTTCACTCCTGCAAATTTCCATTCCCAAACAGTTCCATCTTCTGGATGATCAACCTCTTTATCAAAAACAAATCCGGCTTTCTTTAATATTGAAGTGGATGCATTTTCCTCCGGCAGAGTTTGCGCAACTACTTTAATGCCCGGTTGTGCTTTTAATGCGATTTGTACAAGATTATTTGCCATTCGGGAGGCATGTCCCTTTCCTTCATATTCCGGAAAGGTGAAGTATGCTATTTCAACAGTATTGTTTATTGGGGGGGATTTGAATGCGCATGTACCAATGCACTCTCCAATATCATCAAGCACAAGATATCCAACCCAGGGAAGTTCGTAACTGGCTGTTTTATAAAGTTCAATAGTTGCTATTAATATACTTTCTGCTATCGGATGAAGATTTTTAATTTCTTTTTCCGGCTTACCAGCTTTAATTATTGGTACTAATTCCATTATGATTGGATTTCCATTGTTAATTTATCTTCTTGATTTCATTAATTCATAAACTCTTGTAGAAAGCGCTTTAAATTTTGGAAGAGCTTCTTTTTCAGGCATCGGCAAAAAGCATGCAATTATATATCTAACATTTCCGTCGTCAACAATACCGACATCATTCGTCCAGTAAGAAAACCAGCCTGTTTTATGATAGAACATAGCATTTGCCGAAAGTCCGGCAGCAAGTTTTGATTTATCTAACTGACTTCCAAGCAAAGATAACATCTGCATGCTTACCCATGGATTAACAAGTTTAAGCGTGTATATCCTGTATAAAAAATCAGCAGCGTGCAGTGCGCAGGTTTCCGTACCGCGAACATTTTCATAGCCGGAATCTTCAAATGTTCTTCTTAAAAACTTTCTTGTTACTTCACTCCCTTTCCATCCGTAAGTATGAAGCAGATAATCTATGTTTGGTCTCTGAGCTATATCAATCAAGCAATTTGCAGAAGCATTGTCGCTTCTTGTTATCATCAGATCAAGTAGATAGTAAATTGTTACAGTATCATTTTCTTTTAACAGGGGACGAGGATCTGATTTTATTCCTTTAGACCGATCAACTGCATTATGCCCGCTTACCACATATTCATCATATAAAGAATATTTTCTCTGAGAAACCTGGTGCAGAACTTCTGCCGCCACATACATTTTATAAACAGAAGCCGGGTATATGAAGTTATCATAATTTACTCCGCCCAGGATAGGTTCTTCTCCGTTCATATCAACAACAGCAAAGGATATTTGTTCGACGCCGTCTTCACCAACGTCAAAGTTTTGTTCAAGCTCCAGTTCAAGAATGATATTGCGGAGAGCTTGATTGAAATTATCATCAACTTTATAATATGAAGGAATCTCCACGGACTGTGATAGAACGACCGGGCAGAGAACGATAAGAATTAATAGTAGCTTTTTCATAATGAATAATATTTGTTGATAATTTATCTTTTTTGATGTTTATTCGAGCACCATATAGTCATAAATGTATCTGGATGCTTTTGCAATAGCGTCATTTCCTGCTTTCATATCAGAAAGATTTTTTGAGAGAATCACCAGAACATATTTTCTTCCATCCGGCAGAAAAATGATTCCCGAATCATGACTAACCCCGGTTATCGAGCCTGTTTTGTTTGCTACGCTAACATCATCTGGCAGCAATGCTGGTATTTTAGTTTTGAAATTCTGCTGCATTAATATTTTTATCATGTCTTCACAGGCTTTTTCAGAGACAAAACTACCCTCACCCAATGCACGGTATATCAACATAAGATCATAAGCAGTTGTTGTGTTGTTTAATCCCTGCTCAAATGCTTTCATATCCTCAACACCGCGCAGAACCTGGATATCGCTTGCCCCGATACTTCGCATAGTTTCATTCACCTTTTTCGCATCAGCTAGCTCAATTAAGATATTTGTGCTGAGATTTCCGCTGAAGGTAATCATATCTATTATAAGATCAATGATCGGCTGTCTTGTCCCTAAATGTTTGTAGAAGTTCTCGCCGCCGTCTCTTTCAATATTCATTGAGTATGAACTTCCGTCAACAATGCTCTTAAAATCATTTTTTACAAGGATGGAATCGTTGAGATTGAATTTGTTTTCATTAGCCTGCTTAAATAATTCCACCATAACCGGAGTTTTCATTGTGCTTGCAGCGTGGAAAGTTTCTCTTTCGTTAATATAAATTTCATTTAAGGGATTGGATAAGTCTGTAAAGGCAAGAGCAAAAGAGCCTTCAACAGAAGCAAACTCATTTTCTATTTTTGTTTTCAGATCAGTGATTGACATCATATTATCCTGTGGAAAGTTTTGTAAGGTTATTATTGCTAAGAACAGCAGTATTTTTTTCATAAATATGACACCGGTTATTTAAAACAGTTCAAATTATTAATTAAAAATAATCAATCCTTAAGTGGATATGAAGGTTGGGTATAAATTAAGGTCTAAAAATTTTACCCCATACCGGATAAAACTTGTTTGATACACCCACAGTCTAACCTGACGTATTAAAAATATTTTTACAGGAGCACACATCCGCGCTTGATTCTTTTTTGTTCTCAAATAAACAACTAATAAGGAGAGATATGAAAAAAGAGTCAGTTGCACTTCGCATTATCCTTGTAGGATGCCTGATAGTGCTGTTATTAATTCCATTATGGATGGTTCAGTTTCTTATTTCAGAAAGGCGCGTATACAGAGATGAAGCCGTAAGAGAAATAAGTAAAAGCTGGGCGGGTCCCCAAACCATTGCCGGTCCACTGCTTACCCTGGTTACAAACCATGAACACATTAGTAAAAACGGTACAAAAACCTTTTCCAAAAAACGCACCTTCTATCTTCCCGATGATATATCTGTCGAAGCAAAAGTAATTCCCGAGAAAAGATACCGAGGCATTTATTCTGCCATAGTTTATAAAACCGACCTAAACATTAAGGGCAACTTTAACTTTCATAAGTTTCAGGAAAAATTAAACGATCCGAATCTTTCAGAAAGCTATTTATCTTTTAACATCGATGATCCAAGAGGTATTCAGCAGAATATAACTATGAAGTGGGACAACGTGATTCATAAGGTGAATCCCGGACTAAAGGATAAAAATATTTTTACAAGCGGTTTTCACTCAGAATTAAATATTAACAAAGAGAAAGCCGCGGGTTCATTTGAAATTAATTTAACACTAAACGGCGTGGATGATCTGAATTTTGTTCCTATGGGAAAGAATACAGAGGTAAATGTAAGCTCTTCCTGGAGTAATCCAAGCTTTATTGGAAATTTTCTTCCGGTAGAACGGGAGGTAAACGAGAATGGCTTTACTGCCTCGTGGAGCGTTAATCATTTTAACCGCGAGTTCCCGCAGGAATGGGGCAATCAGCATTACGATGTATTTAAAGATAAGTTTGGAGTTAAGTTTTTCATTCCTGCCGATGAATACCAACAGACAATGCGATCATCAAAATACGGATTGCTTATAATCATACTTACATTTGTAAGCTTTTTTCTTGTAGAAGTTTTCAGCGGAAAAGCCATTCACCCGATCCAGTATCTGCTAATTGGATTAGCGCTTATCATTTTTTATTCAATGCTGCTGGCGCTTTCGGAGTATATTCTTTTTCAATATTCTTATTTTATAGCGGGATCTCTTGTGATAGGATTAATAACACTCTATACAAAAAGTATATATAAAAACCAGAATATTGTTTTATCAATTTCCGCAATGCTTATTTTATTTTACGGATTTGTTTATGTGCTGCTTCAACTTCAGGATTACTCGTTATTGCTTGGCAATATAGCTTTGTTCTTAATACTTGCTGCAATAATGTTCTTTACAAGAAAAGTAAACTGGTTTGATGTGTTGAAAAGTAAGTCGGCATAGCAAAACGAGATTCATCTCGTTTGTAATAAAGAATGAATTAAAACCTGTAAGGGCGAAATAAATTTCGCTCTGCAGGATTGTGAAATGATGTTTATCTCGTTCGCAATAAGGAATGAATTAAATTTTGTAAGGGCGAAATAAATTTCGCCCTACAAATTCTAAATTAAATATTTTATATTGTAATAATTCCATTTATAATCCTCCCATTTTTCGACCAATCCGGCTTTAACAGGATTGTTCAGAACGTATTTAACAACTCTTTTTAATGATTCGTTGTTTCTAATAACGTGATCGTAACTTTCATGTTGCCAGAATTTACCGCTACGGTTGAGCAACTTATTACATTCTCTCGCTGTAGAACCCTTAATTTTCTTTAATATATGTGCAATAGGATATTGTAAAGCAAAATTGCTATCGGTTAAATTATTTGAGGTATCGCTATTTATTGAGCGAGATAAATCTCGCTCTACTTTGAGCCAAATTACCAAATGAACATGATTAGACATTATGCAATATGCAATTAAATAATAATCTTTTTCATCCAGAGAGTGCAATGACTCTTTAATAATAAAGGCTACATTCTTTTCTTGCAGCCAGTTGTGACCGTAAGCCGCCCTGTCTAAATAATCATCATAAATCAGAAAATATTTTCTCTTAAAATTATTATACTCTCTTATCTTCTCGCGCTGATTATCATAAGCAGCGATTTCCTTTAACTTGTCCTCCTTTAATTTTTTTAGTTTTTCTACAACCCCAAGCGGTAATGTTCCATTTAATCTGAATGTAATAAAAAATGCATATCCGCTTGGCTGAAAGTGGGGAAGATTTCTTTTGTAATATAATTTCATCTTCTTTTGACTAAATAATATTATTTAAAGCATCTGTAAAACGGGATTTATCTCGTTATTTATAAAGAGAAAAATAAAATTAACTGAAGCGAAATAAATATCGCTTTACATTTTTTTGCACTCAACGGCGGCTATATTAACAATAAAGTTAAAGCAATATAACTTTAATAATTAAGCTGGCAGACAGATAACTGCAGTAAAGCTGGACTCCACATAAAATTATTCAACACCCTCAAAAAAACTTTTTAACTTCTTCGGAAGAGAGTCAAGCAGAAGCGCCTGTTCAGGCGCATTCGGATCGTAAACCAGCTTCTCTTTTTCTTCATCCTCAAGTAAACGGGTCAGATGGGACTTACATGCCGTATCATATGTGTTACCGTCAGCGGCGGTAAACCGAAAATACAATTTATAAACTGGTCGATTATTAATTTTAACAGATGTTGGTTCTTTTCCCACCAGAGTTCCATACGCAACCTCACCGACCTGTAAAAGATAAATATCCTTTCTTGCTTTTTTCAGTCCGAAAATAAAAAATCCCGCACCCACTAATAAAAACGGGATCATTATAAATAATATCCATAAAGAAAATTCTCCCGCTCTCATTCCTTCTATGCGGGATACCCCGGGATCTTTCTCCGAGTATAGAATTTTAACAGGAGTTCCAATTTCATAGTAAATATCCTCACTGAATGATTTCCCGTGATGAATAGCTCCATCCAGTAATTTGTATTCATAATGAAAAGCATAAACACGTTGATCATTAATGGATGTGTTTGTAACCTCAACTTTGGTTATGGTTCCATCTGTTACCGGAGAATCTTTACTTAACGTGTCAAATTTTATAAATGAAGAAAAGACAATGATGAATATGGACGAGAATATGAGAAAGATCAATCCAAATGTTGTGTAGAAGTTCCCAAAAAAAATTTTAAATTTAACTCCGGTTGGAACAACACGTTTATGAAAGTATGTATAGTAAGACATTGTTGATATTATCTCATCGGGTTGTTAATGTTAATTTGTTATTCTTCCGGAAATGGAAAATATCCTCTTCGTCCGAAGTAATACAGCAAATGACCAAATCCGGCAGCAAAGATTATCACAAGCACAAACAGGATTGTTTTATTAATTGAAGTATCAAATGATAATGAAATAATTCCGCCAACCAGCCCGGACAACCAGCCCATTATTACAAATATTTTAGTTGATTTTTGAGAAGCCAATAAAAGATCCAATAACTTTTCTTCAGGAAATGAAAGATCGTTTTTCAATCCCGCCTCATTTTTTGTGAGAATATTCTTAAAGCCCCTCAGTATTGTTTTTTTGAATGTACTAAGAATTTTCAGTTTCATCCAGCCAATCCAGATAGAATAACCAAGCATGAAAATTATTATAAACAAAAAAAATAAAACCCCGATTGCCAGCTCAGATAAATCTCCCGGAATGCTGCTGATAACAAAGCCAAACAATAAGGCAGCGAAAAAAGAAGCAACAAGCACCAGTATTTGTTTGCCTGAAGACGGGATTGGATATACAATTCCCTTTTCAGTTTTCATTCCACTGCCAGGGATGTTTAGTTTATTATTTTTCATAATCACTTTTTCAAGTGAAAAATAGTTAAGCATCAATATGCAAGGCAAACACATTTAAAAAATTTATTTGTCTCTAATCCTGTTCTTGCTTTATAATTACAAGGGTAAATTATTTATTCTTTGCAGCGGGAATAGTAAATTTCCACAACTCAATCAGGAGCAATTGCTATGAAACAAAAAATTAACTGGAAAAATCATTTTATTGAACTGCTTGTTGTTGTAATAGGCATCACGATTGCCTTTATGCTCGAAAACTGGCGGCAGGAAAGGGCGTCAAGCGAACTCGAACAAAAGTATCTCACCAGCTTTAATGATGATCTTCAATACGATTCCAATAAACTTGACTCCACAATTACAGCGGTTCAGAATAAAATATATTTGTTAAGAAGTGTAATTGCCGAAATGAGCAGTGGTGATATTAGCAAGGCAAGAGCAGAGGAAGTTATAACGGATATGCTAAGAAATCACAACTTCGTCCCAAAACAGGCAACCTTTGAATCAGTTAAAAACAGCGGCGGAATGAATATTATTTCTGATTATGAAGTTAAAGAAGCTATCGTTTCTTATTACTCCTTAAATGATGAACTCAGATTAAAGGAACAGGTATTCTTCGACTATCTGCAGAACTTTGTTTTGCCCTATGTTTATAAAAATGTAGCATTCTTATCCGGTCAAATCGTAAATAAGTCAGCTATAAATAGTTTTGAGTTCAAAAATATCGTTGCCGGTTACTACGGGCTTACAGAACAAAACTTTCAGGCGTATAAAGATTATAAGAAAGCAAATGCGGGGTTATTAAAGAAGGTTTCTGAGCTATTTGAGCAGGGTTTGTAGTTAAATCAATTATTGGAGTTGTCGTCCGCTTCAGCTTGCGTTTATAGGTCGTTTATGCAGACCACCTATCTCCCCTTCATCTTTTTTATGTCTTTCATTGTTGAATGGAAAAACTTGCCGAATTTTTTATCTTTCTGTCTCTTTTCAACATACGACATTTCGTTGTATTGCGACTCCTTAAATATCTTTATGTAGTTGTTGTAACGCTCTTCCGAAATCTCTCCGCGCTTCACCGCTTCAAGAACTGCGCAGCCTGCTTCTACAGTGTGAGTGCAATCTTTGTATTTGCACTGATCTGCAAGCTCATCAATTTCATTGAAGGTATCTCCGAGCCCGGACTCATTTGAAATCACTCCGAGTTCACGCATTCCAGGGTTGTCGATTATTATCGCTCCGTTTTCCAGGACAATAAGTTCGCGGCGCGTGGTGGTGTGTTTTCCCCTTTCGTCTTTTTCTCTTATCGGCTGTGTTCTGTAAAGATCCTGATGAATTAAATTATTAAGCAATGTTGTTTTGCCGACACCGGACGAACCAAGCAAACAATAAGTTTTAAATGGTTCAAATAAAGTTTTAATACTTTCGATATCACTTAAGGTGTTATTGCTGAATGCCGTAACTGTTACATCAGGCAGAATGCTACGGATTTGATTTTTCTTTTCTTCTATTTCATCTTCGCTGATAAGATCACTTTTACTTAAAAACACTGCCGGGGTTATTTTGCCTTCGTTTATCATTACGAGGTAACGCTCGAGCCGTCTTAAATTAAAATTGGAATCGAGTGACTGCATAATGATTGCTGTATCTATGTTCGCAGCAATAAGCTGGAACTCAACCTTTTTACCGGATGCTTTTCTTTTTAGTAATGTTTTACGCGGAAGTATGTCGTGAATAATTGCAAGCTCGTCATCATCAAACAATTGTGCGTAAACAAAATCACCAACAGCAGGCAGATCAAGCGAGTCCTCCGAGTTAAACAAAAACTTTCCAGTAAGCTCTGCATAAATATCCTTTGCGCCATTGGAAACAACAAAGCTGTTTTTATTTACGCTTATTACTCTTACAATATTGAAATCGGTTTTAGATAAATCAACTTTATCTTTATACCAATTGTTGAAGCCGAGGTTCTCAAGGTTGTTCATATCTTACTGCCGATAGAAATCATTCTTTTGATTTTATAAGTTTGTCAACATAATCCGGAATAAGAATTCCCGGCTTAAGCTTTGGATCATCTTCTGGCTGTTCGAATTTTTTTGAAAGTGGTAGAACACCTGCCCAAACCGGCAGATCATAATCCTCTTCTTCATCTTTTGGCGGACCGGATCTTATTTTTGCTGAAGCTTCATCTATCTTAAGTGAAACAACAGAAGTTGCATTAAGTTCTTTTTCGTTTGGCTTTCTTGCATCATCCCATCTGCCGGGAATGATATGATTTGTTATTGCTTCCAGTGCGTTAAGCTTTTCGTTTTTGTTTTCAATCAATTTGCCTTTACCAAAAATCACCACAGACCTGTAGTTCATTGAATGATGAAAAACCGATCGTGCTAAAACAAGTCCGTCTAAAATTGTAACTGAAACAGCTATTTCTTCTCCGCCGGAGATATGTTTCAGAAGCCGGCTTGCCTTTGCTCCGTGAAAAACAAGATGGTCGTTCACTCTCGCGTGAATAGTCGGAATGATAAAAGGGTGTCCACCCTGAATAAAACTGATGTGGCAGTATAATGCCTCATCAATAATTTTATTGATGGTTTCAGAATCGTAAAATCCTCTTTCCGGTATACGGTTTACTTTTATTTTTTTATCTGGATTGTGTTTCAAGTATTTGACCTTAAAGAAAAATTTAACAAGACTTTATTGTTAAAACAAATTTTGAAGCCGAGGTTTTGAAGGTTTCTCATCTTTTTTTGAGCATTTCACTGCCCAGGTCTATGGCTGATAACGCTGGATAGTTATTCATCTTGGTCCACCGGACAGACTATTTTTTAATGACTCAAAATTATTTACCCAGTAGTCATACGGATTTTCTAGTTTAACTATCAAATTATAATGATTGTCAATCAAGTAAAAAACCTTTGTCATATATTTTGCTGAATGCATTAGAACATCAAAACAATAATCGAATTCGATATCTGATGGGACAAACGAATATTTGTGAAGAGGATTATCAGAAACATCAATGTTAAATCTTCCAACATGATTCCAGGTGCTGTGTGTACATGCACTGAAAGGTGTGTATGCATAGTTATATAAATCGAGACAATCGGCTTGCTCTGCCATTTCTCGAGTAGATAAACCTGACCAACTGCCAACATTAACCTCTGTGAGGAAACAATAGCGTTGCATTTCTATCCAATCCTTTTTTGCATCAATTATTTTTTCCACAAGAGAATCTTTTTCTAAATTTTTTTCATAATGCTCAACATTTAATTTTTCTTGACCAAGACCATGTCTTACAAACTTTATTGCTCTGTCTTCCGGGTCTTTAATAATCCAAGCAATATTTATATAATTATCTATTAGTGATCTTAAAATTAGAGGCCCAATATGATAATCCCAGATATCAGGATTTCTGGAAACACGTTTTGCAAGGGACGCTTGTCGAGCGATTAATGCAAAAATTACTTCATAAGTTGCTTTGTTGTAAAGGTTTTTCGGAACTTTGTTAAAACGAATAATAACACCCTTATCAATAATAACTTCATAATCATGCATTAGTTTAGAGATTGCTGGTAATTCGGCAACGGCTCTCTCATCATAATTGGGAATGACAATTTCAAGAGGATCTATTTCCATACTATGATTCCAAAAGTATTTCGCCCATTGGTTGGTTAAAGATTCTTGCATCTGTCCAAACAAACCGTTAACACCCAGTCTAACGAAAGAAGCAGCATGCTGTCCCTCGTCGGAATCATAATCCTGTATTAATTTATTAAAATCAGGGATTTTAATACCAACATGGTAGTGTTTCTTTCCAATCATTTGGCTAACATATTCAACGTTAAACTGAATAATGGATGATACTTGGCTTCTGCGATTAAATGAATTTTCCACAGCCTTTTTAATTAATTTTATGCACATTTCTAGTTCTATGTTAGTATGAAATTCGTTTAAAAATTTTATTGGTGACTCTGGATATAGAATCAGAAGTGGGCTTATAGAATTTATTAATGGCTCAAATAAATTCTCTTCTTTTAATTTATTTACAAATTTTTTTTGTTCGGCTTCGTTGAATAGATTGAAAGATGATAAAAAAGAAAAATTTCCTGGGGAATTATTGCGAAAAACTTCATGTGCGGTCTTCGCTGATTGTGTTCCAACTTCTATACCCCGTTTAAATCCTAATTTCAAGAGTAGAAGACTATGCCAAAGTAATTCGGGAACTAGATCATCGACCCAATGAATTTCATGATACTCACCCATTTGTAAGAAAGGGGGAATAAATTTACCCCTAACTTTTTTATGACCTGCCAATACTTTATTGTTTTCTTTCTTTTTCATATAACAATCTTACTAATTGACTTGAATGCTATTCACTTGGCAATGACTTACCAATACAATTTTTATTTCTACACCAAACCTCCCAATTCTTCCCAAAGAAAACAATGGTGGAAATAGTTTTTAACCCACGACTTCAGTCGTAGAAAACAAACGTACAACGAATTCGCACAGAAACCGATTTATCGGTTTTCTAAATTAACGCTATACTAATTGGAAAACTTTGATAACGGTTAAAACCGTTCAGATTATAAAATTGTTCCTGATTTCTACCCACGGACCTGCCTTGCCGACAGGCAGGTAAATCCATGGGCTAATATTCTTCATCAAACTTCCTAATTCTTCACAAAGAAAACAACCAATTCTTTTGGAATCTAAACTTTCATCGTTATATATACGATTATCTATTAAGGAACTTGTTCATGTTCAATAAATACTTTCAATTCATCGCAATTGGAGGCTTTGTCTTTTCAGTTGCAGAAGCACAAGTAACTTATAAATTCAATTAAAAACAGGGACAAAAAGTGAAAAATGAAAAAAAATTAGTATTTGGAATGGCAATTGGAGTCGCAATTGGAACTGCTATAGGAGTTGCAACGAACAATCTAGGTCTTTGGATTAGTCTGGGCATAGCTATAGGTGCAGCACTAGGATTTACATTTAGTGAAAAGAAGAAAAAAAATAAAAATGATAAACCAGATACTTAAAAGATTAAAAGCAGTACACAGCAGAACTACAGATAGTATTTAATCACTCACTTAACGCAGACAAAATTCGATTCGATAATAAAAATCAGAATTCTTTCCAAAGAAAACAATGGGAAGATAAAATTACAATCTTTCCGACATTCCTTTTTCACTCATCAGCTTTTCAAACAGAATTAATACCTTACCCGTTTCATCATACTTCTTCATATAATTCTTAAAATCCTCATAAGTCATAATCTTTCCGAAAAATGCCAGGTAGAGATCCGCAAGAAATGATTTCCAGTTATCCCTGCCCATTTCACCTTCAATCTTATTTAAAATAAACGGACCTTTTGCATAAAGTATAATTGATTTTTCTTTGGTATTTGGAATATCAACATCAATAAGAGGGATATCACTACCGCTGCCGGCAAATTCCTCATAACGCTTCATCGGTGTAAGCAGCAAATTATTAAATGCTTCCTCCCCTTCAGAATCTCTAAGATACATCAGTCGTAAATAATGCGGGAGAGATATCGAGAAAAAGAAAAATCCCTTTTTGTTAAAATCAGGGAACACACCCGCACCAAACCATTGCTGTGCAATAGTAAGAATTAAAAAATCTTTGCTACCCTTATTTATCATTTCCAGCGATTGAGTGCCGGTTGTTAATAAACCGCTGCCGACGTTAATTCCCGGGAAAGATGAAACCTCAAAGTAAGTCAGTTTATCACGACCGTAACGACCGATAGTTTTACTGAAGTAACTTAAAATTACATCAGCTTGGTGAAGTATGTTTTCAGTATTAACTGAGTCAATTGTTAAAGGATAAAAATCAAGAATATTTTCTGAAGATATTAATCCGCTTCTCTTATAGACTTCGGGATTGAAGATAATCAAAGGCAGCTTGAAGACGGGCTTATTGCAATTCCAGTTGAAAACGGAATTTTTGTTTATGTTTTTCACCGTCTGCAGATTACCGGAGGTGAGCACCTCATATTTTTCCGGAACCGTGCATTTAAGTGTGTAGGTAAAAATCTGGTCAACAATTAATGGATACCACCTATGTCCGCGGTCTAACAGCAGAATCGTATCATTAAGTGCGTCAACAGGTAATGAGTAATTAAATTTAATTTCGGTGTAATCGTCTTTTAAAAATTTTTTATCAGATGTTAGCAGCAGCGAATCCTTACCATTAAAGGAAAAAGAGATTTTTTGCCATTCGCTATTAGAACGGCAGGATACGGAAAGCAAATCCGTTTCTGAATTCAGTAAAAATTGCAGTGAATTTAAATCTTCTGTGGCGGCTAATGTACAGATTAAATCGACATTAATTCTTTGTTCGGATTCCTTTAAGAGCGCATCAATTTTATAGTTATGTATTATAACGTTTGAACTCTGTGCATTTAAGGCGAAGATGAAAGAAAGGCATATACTTAAAACAATGAATATAGATTTCATAGTTTTTTAAATTGTAGTATGTTAAGATCAATTTACCATTCAAACTTCCCAATTCTTTTCAAAGAAAACAACGGTTTAAAACAAAAAACCGCAGAGGTTTCCACCTGCGGTTAATATCTTTAGGGTATCCGGTATCTTGTTTATTGCAATTAATGGCCACGGAATTGAATGCTACAGAACATCTCTTATTTCCTCTGTCTTATCAAAAACAGATTTTGCAAACGGGCATAACGGAATTATTTTAATATTATTCTCACGGGCAAAGAACACTACTTCCATCAAAATTCTTTTGCCAATATTTTGTCCCTTGTACAAACCACCTACTTCTGTATGATCAATAATTATTTTCGTTTCACCTACAAAAGTATAACTCATTCTGCCAGCTTCTTTATCGCCATCAAAAGCACCGAAGAAGCCTTTTGAGCCGGACTCAATTCGTTTAATCGCTATCATATTAAATTTCTTTTATACTGAGAGCGCCGGATGGACATTTTGCCACCTGGCTGATCAGATCTTCTGTTGATGCATTCTCAGGTTTTATCCAGGGTCTTTCTTTTGTGTTGTAAACTTTGGGAAGTGTTTTCACACAAACACCTGAGTGAATGCACAACTTAGGTTTCCATACTATTGTTATCTCGCCATTTGTGTATTCTTTTCTTTCCATATTTTTCCTGCATATTAATATTTACTCTTCAAATTTAATTAAGCATTTTTCCCAAAGAAAACAAGGGTTAAAAACAAAAAACCGCAGATATCTCCTGCGGTTAATTGTTTATTAGTATCCGGCAACTTGTCTTCTCCTGATAAATCGGAATTCAACTTCGTCCTTACCAATTGAAATATTCTATTTTACTGATTCATTAATCCGATCAATTGCTGCCGGAATGACTTTCATTAGCAAGCTGCTGAATTTCTGCCGCAGACAGCGCCCTGTTATAAAACCGCAGATTGTCCATATCACCTGCCCAGGACTGAGACGCCTGAAATGCACCGCCTACAGCGTCTTGATCCTGTCCAATGATTAAACCATTATTTACAACATTCAGGGTTGAGGTTTTGACCGAAATACCGGCTCCAATCTCGCCGCCATCGATGTATAGTCTGGCTAAGGCGCCGCTTCTAATGACCGTTACATGATGCCACTTCAAGTCTTTCATCTGAATATCGGTGGCAAAATTGTAAGTGGTCCCGTCAATTGCCATGCTCCATCGGTTGTTGGAACTAGCATAATAAATAAACAGAAAATTATGATTAGTACCGTTCGAACAACTCACCCACCAAGGTTCAAAAGAATCACCGGTTCGTCCCATTCGCAGCCAGCCGGATATTGTAAAGTCGTTTAGACCATTCAATACCTGATTTGGCAGGGAGAGAGCATCCGTAGCATTTGGACCAATAGTCAGAATACCATTAGCCGTGGCGCCGCTCATAAGCGATCCATCATAATTATTATTACCCGCATCGTTAGCATTATTATTAAATGGGTACCAAGCCATCAGCCCTTGCCCTGGGACATTGGGCTTAACCACACGAACATCTACTTTTGCGGAGGTTCGGGATCCTTGAGAATTTTCTACATTGCATGTAATACTGAACATACCCTCTGTATCCGGCGCTGTTCAGGTAATACCGCTTCCCGATCCATTGATACTGCCGCCGTTAGCCGCCCAAAAGTAAGTTAATGCATTCCCATTAGGATCAACTGCATCGCAATTGATCGAGCTGGTTTCGCCCCGCTGCAAACTATCCGGACTTGCTGTTAGGCTTTTGATCGTCAGCGCACTGGTGTTGGGATTTGTGCCGTTTTCTTCATTGCTGCAGGCGGCAAATAAAACAGCCGCGAGAAGCACAATAAAAGGAAGTTTAATTAGGTTTTTCATTTTTGTCTCCATTTTAATTTAGATTGTTATCTTTGTTATTTCGGGTAACATAGGATTGCTTTCCTCCAAGCAAGCACTAGAACTTAAGATTGTGGTTAGAAGTAATTCAATCACCTTTACGTTAGTATTCCCAGCGTCCTTCTAATTCAATTCTTATTCCACCGCTTACCAGTGTTTTGTAAACAAAGGTTGCATTATCGTTGTTATAATATGCTGGAGGATCAATTGTAACACTGCCCATCCAATCGTCTGCAGTAAGACCATCATCATCCATGACATCTATGTCATATGTTTGGTTCATAGGTATATCATGAGGTAGGCTGCCGTCATTTGAAGAAGCCGGAGTAGTAAATACAAAGCGGTCATAAGCATTTTCGAAAAGAGCATCCTCCATTGTCACTGATCTGAAAACATGAGTACTGCTGCCGGATTTACTTAACTTAACATAAATATCCGGTCTGCGTGTCGGTGAATTTGAAAATACGTGATAGTCCCATTTATCACCGTTTGGCTTGTTTAAAGGAAAACTTGTAATAATAATTTTTGAAAGCTTTAAATATTTTGGAGTATTAATCACAACCGGATCGCCGCCGCCATTATTCGGATCGGCTGGTACAAGTGGATTATCCTCATTGCTGCATCCGGCAATTAAAACCGCTGCAAGAATCATAAGAAAAGAAATTTTAATTAAGTTTTTCATTTTTGTCTCCATTTTGATTTAGATTTAAGTTGATTTCTTTGAATTAGTCTTTCTTAACTGAAATTGAACCTGAAAGCGAATTTCTTGAAGATTCCCATCCGCCGCTGAGAGTAACTGAGTTTAATGTTAAATCGCTTATCCAGGTAAAATTTGTCCCTGTTAATGTTACAGAATATTTGTTGTTCCCTGTTTTTGCTCCTGAAAGTGTACCGCCATAATTTTCAGCACCGTTACTTTTAACTAGTCTCATAGAAAAACTGCCGTTTATGTTGTCATCGTTTTGCAGTATTTGAAAAGAGATAGTTCCGCTGTCGTAACCCGGGTGATCTATAGTTCCATCCCATTTACCGGATATGTTTGCTATTTCTGGTGAGATGGGATCGTTTTCCTCTGAGCAGGCACCAAAGGTTAAGATTGCCGTTGAAAGAAATGCAATATTCAGCAGGCTTTGCAGTTTTTGTTTGAGTGGTTTCATTTTAGCTCCTTTTGGTATTGTTTTACATTTGTAATAATTAGTTGTATTTGCTACTTTGCGAATTATTGATTAACCAGTTTAATTGTTCGTTTAATTCTTTTACAAAGTGTGATTAATCCTTCATACTATAACGCAGTAAATTCCACTGAAAGTGATAACGAGCATTAAAAATTTTTTTATTTTTTTGAAATAGTTTCTTTTTTCATTGTTTTTGAAGGATTTGCCCCTGAATGAATGAATTACAAAAGGATGTAACGCGGCTATTATCTGATCTGAGCGACGGAAATCGTGAGGTTGTTGATTTGCTGATGCCCCTTGTTTATAAGGAAATGCACCAGCTTGCACATATGCACTTGAGGGGTGAAAGAAGAGATCATACATTAAATGCAACAGCATTGGTTCATGAAGCATACATTAAACTGGTTGACCAGGATAAAATAACCTGGCAGAACCGTGCTCACTTTTTCGGGATAGCATCCCAAGCGATGAGAAGGATATTAATTAATTATGCGAATGCACGAATTGCTCAAAAGCGTGGAGGCAACCAGGTTCTTGCAACTTTTGTTGATGATAAAATGAAGCGTGAACAAAGACCGGAAGAATTGATTGCACTTGACGAAGCACTAAAAAAACTTGAAGAAATAAATGAACGCCAGTCAAAAATAATTGAGCATTGGTTTTTTGTAGGACTAAATCATGAAGAGATAGCTGAGATACTAGATGTTTCTGTACCGACAGTCCGAAGGGACTTTCGTCTTGCAAAAGCGTGGTTGAGCAGAGAGATGAAGCATGAACTATAGCTTTTGGAATCTCAGACTGCGAACAGATAGTAATTAAAATAAATATATAACCCTTTCAGGGTTAAGACTTTTATTTTAATTGCTTAAATCAGGATTACATCCTGATTTATACTATTAAACCCCGTTGGGGTTTTTCAAAAAGTAACAGATTGACCTTTACCCCGGGGGAAAAGATATTACAAACAGGAATCACATCACTGTAAAAAAGAAGAAGTACAAGAACCATATGCAGCACTTTGGGTTTCGTAATGGATCATACAAATATTCCCTGAAGGGGAAAGATATTGCAAGCAAGGATAACGTCTTTGAAAAAGAAAAAATACAGGAAACATATAAAACCGCTTTAAGTTGGTTAAAAATTACTATATAAATATTCCCCGAAGGGGAAAAATATTATAAACAGGGATGCAATCCCTGTGCAGTATAAAAACCAAAAAACACAATACCCCGAAGGGGTTAAATAAATGAGTAGCAAATGAATCCGGAACGATGGAAAAAAATACAATCACTTTTTGAAAAAGCTTTAGAGTTTAATCTTTCAGAAAGAGAAAGCTTCTTAAAACAGGAGTGCGGTGATGATAAAGAACTTTTCGATGAAGTAGTCTCATTGATTTCGGCAGATGAAAAACAGCACAGCATTTTTTCAGGTTCAGCCGGCGACTACATCGCTATTGATGATGCAAACCTTGATGGAAAAACTTTTGGCAGCTACCGGACAATAAAACAAATTGGTTCGGGCGGAATGGGTTCAGTATATCTTGCCGAGAGAATTGATGGTCACTTTGAGCAGAAAGTTGCACTAAAAATTGTTAAGCCGGGAATGAATTCTAATGAGATCATCAGACGGTTTGAGGACGAGAGACAAATTCTTGCAAGACTTCAGCATCCCAACATTGCACGGCTTCTTGACGGCGGAATTTCTGAATCAGGTCTTCCCTATTTCACTTTGGAGTATGTGGAGGGCAAACCGATTACAAATTATTGTGATGAAAATAATCTTACAATCGAAGAACGACTGGAACTTTTCAAAAAAGTCTGTAATGCTGTTTTATTTGCTCATCAAAATCTTGTTATTCACAGGGACATAAAGCCGGGAAATATTCTTGTTCAGGAGGATGGAACAGTCAAACTGCTCGACTTTGGGATTGCAAAAGTTTTTGAGGAAGATGAGGATCAGACTTTTTTAACCCGCACAGGGATGAGAGTGATGACTCCGGAATACGCTTCGCCGGAACAAGTACGCGGCGAACCTGTCGGCACAGCAACGGATATTTATTCTCTGGGATTAATTCTTTACCAGCTTCTCACAGGATGCCCCCCTTATGTAGTAACATCTACTTCGGCTCTTGAAATGGAAAGAATCATCTGCCTGACCGAACCGCAGAAGCCAAGCACAATGATCACGAAGAATTTTTCATCGGCACCTGATAGTAATCAAAAATCCTCTCCCGATTTTATATCACAAAAAAGAAAAACAACTATTCCCAAATTGAGGAAAAGAATTTCGGGTGATCTTGATAATATTTGCCTGATGGCAATCCGGAAGGAGCCGGAGAGAAGATACAGTTCAATTGCCCAGTTAATAACGGATATTGATAATCACTTAACCGGACTGCCGGTCATCGCAAGAAAAAATACCGCATCCTACAGAACAAAGAAATTTATCCAAAGACACAAAGCGGGAGTAGTTGTTGCTTTTGCTGCTGTTTTTATTGTAGCCATACTAACAACAATTTATTTTATTCAGCTTGCGGAGGAGAGGGACAAGGCTCAGCTTGAGGCAGAAAAATCTAAAAAGGTATCCGAGTTTCTTGCCGGGATCTTCCAGGTGTCCGATCCTGAGCAGTCAAAAGGAGAATCTATTACTGCCAGAGAACTTTTAGATGTTGGTGTAAGAAGAATAGAAAGCGAACTGTCAGATCAGCCGGAAGTGCTTGCAAATATGCTGGGTGTTACCGGAAATGTTTATAAGAGTCTGGGTTTGTACCAAAATGCACAGACACTATTACAAAGAGCTTATTCAATTAATGATTCACTCCTTGGGAGCAGAAGTCCTGAAACCGCAAAAAGCCTGAATGATCTTGCTAGTATAAATTTCGCAATGGGCAATTATGGATCAGCAATAGAAAAATTCAACCAAGCAATTGCGATCAGAAAAAACATTTACGGAGAAGAAAGTTTAGAGACTGCTGAAAGCAAGAATGATCTTGCAATGGTTTTACGTGAAGAAGGCAAATATGAAGAAGCAGAAACACTTTTAATCGCTTCCTTGTCGGTCAGGAAGAAATTCCTTTCTTCCGAAAGCCCCGAAGTTGCACAGTCAATGAACAACCTTGGATTGATTAAGGATGATATGGGTGATTTTGATGAAGCTAAAAAATTATTTGAGGAATCTTTAAAGATAAAAGAAAAACTTTATGGAAAGATTCATCCATCCGTAACTGAAACTATGGGCAATCTTGCTTTCCTTCTTCGGCAGATGGGTGAATATAATGAAGCATCAAAATTGTTTAACGAAACTTTGGAGATTGATAAAAAACTTTTTGGAGATATTCATCCCGTAATTTCAACAGACCTTTATAACATTGCTTCCATCACTGCCCTGATGGGTGATTTGAACAGTGCAGAAAAATTATATACTGAAGTTCTAAACCTCGACAAAAAACTTTTAGGGGAAGAGCATCCATATATCGCTCTTGATTTGAATAACCTTGCCGGAATATTAAGCGATAAAGGTGAATTTGAAAGAGCAGAAGATATTTATAAAGAATCATTGGCTATGAATAGAAAAATATATGGTGATGAACATCCCGAAGTTGCAACCAGTATGAGTAATCTCGGCGTAATGTATAACCGCTGGAGAAAGTTGTCCCTGGCAGAACCCCTTTTAAAATCTGCTCTTGATATGAGGACTAAACTGCTTGGTAAAAATCATCCGAACACAGTTACAAGTGTGAATATTTACGCAGCGCTTTTATCCAGCATGAAAAAACACAACGAAGCAGTTGAATATTACAGGGAATCACTTTCACTAAGAATTCAAATGCTCGGGGAAGATCATCCACAGACCGCTAACGCATTCATTGGCTTAGGCAGCGTACTTATTGAGATAAATAATTTTAAAGAAGCAGAAGAAATAATTAACAAAGGAATTGAAGCATACAGAAAAAAACTTCCACCAGAGCACTGGAATATTTCTTATGCACAAAGCATTCTGGGTAAATGTTTTTCCCGGGAGGGAAAGTTTGAACAGGCAGAAATGATTTTATTAAAATCTTATAACAATTTGCTGGATAAAAGAGGAAAGGATGACAGGTTAACAATAAGTACTATAAAAATACTGGTTAAAAATTATGAGCTCTGGGGAAAGAAAGATCTGGCAAATAAATACATTGAAATCCTGAGCAGTGCCGATGCAGATAAATTGGATGCCACGGCAACGCCGTGACATCCGGAAGTTTTAATATATCCAGGCACCCTTTACTTTTATCTTCAAACTGCCGCTCGTAAGAGTCTTGTTAAAGTTTGTTGCGTTATCTTTAACATAAATTGATGATGGTTTTACTGATACAGAGCCCATCTGATCTTTTCCCCCAAAGTCATCATCAACAAGACTTATCATCCAGGTCTGTGAATAAGGTACATCGTAAGGAAGCTTTCCATCATCTGAAGAAGCGGGTTTAGTAAAAACATATGTGCTTGTGTGGTTTGCATTCTTTCTACGGTCTGACCAGAACACAGGCAGGTGGTTACCGGATCTTTGCAGAACCACTTCAATATCCGGTTTTCTCTCCTCTGATGACAGAGGATTCCAATCCCAGGTATCGCCGTTTGGTTTGTTTTGGGGAAATCCGGTAACAGAAATGCTTTCTATATGCATAAATCTTGGTGTTTTAATTACAATAGGGTCCGGATCTCCACCACCATTTCCCGGATCGGTAGGTGCAAGAGGATTGTCTTCAGTACTGCATCCGATAAATAATATTGATGCAAATATCATTGCTAAAAAGAGGATAAATAAGTTTTTCATTTTCATTTCCTTTATAGGTTAATAATTATTTGTGCTTCTAATTATTAAACGCAGTAAAGAGAACTAAAAGTGATAACGGGATTTAAAACTATTTTTCTGATTGAAAGGAATAGCCCAATAATGGCGTTAATTAAGTTTTATAAGCCGGGATAAATTGCAGCAGAAAATCTAAATAGAAGTCACCGTGAAGCTGACTCTAATTTTTCAAAAACCAACCCCACTCTTTCGGCCACAGCAACTTTTATCGTATCGCCATCATCAAAATTACCGGCAAGCAATTCCTGCGAAAGAGGATTTACAAGATATTTTTGAATTACTCTTTTTAACGGACGCGCACCGTAAGTTACATCGTAGCCAAGCTGTGCTAGCCAGTCTTTTGCTTCGTCGGATACGGCAAGTGTAATCTCTTTATTCTTTAACATTTTCTGGACTCGCTCAAGCTGCAGATCAACGATCTTTCTTATTTCAGATTTCAGTAATGGCTTGAAGAGAACAATCTCATCTATCCTGTTTAAAAACTCCGGACGGATGGTTTTTCTTAAAAGATCAAAAAGTCTCTGACGCAAATCGCCCATCACTTCTTCGATATTATTTTCTGTAAATGCATCAAGTTTGTCCTGAATAATATGCGAGCCGATGTTTGACGTCATTATGATGATTGTATTCTTGAAGTTTACAGTTCGTCCCTGGTTGTCTGTTAATCTTCCGTCATCCAGAACCTGCAGAAGAACATTGAACACATCCGGATGAGCTTTTTCAATTTCATCGAGAAGCACTACAGAATAGGGTCTTCTTCGGACGGCTTCTGTCAATTGTCCGCCTTCTTCATATCCAACGTAACCGGGAGGTGCACCAATTAATCGTGAAACAGAAAACTTTTCCATATACTCGCTCATATCTATTCGAATCATTGCATGTTCATCATCGAAAAGAACTTCAGCAAGTGAGCGGGCGAGTTCGGTTTTACCAACACCGGTAGTTCCAAGAAAAATAAATGACCCAATCGGGCGATTCGCATCCTGCAATCCTGAACGTGAACGGCGGATTGCGTTTGCAACCGCAATAACAGCTTCATCCTGTCCAACAACACGATGATGAAGTTCATCCTCTAATTTTAATAATTTGCTTCTTTCGCTCTCAAGCATTTTATTGACAGGAATTCCGGTCCACTTGGAAACTATTTCTGCAATATCTTCAGCATCCACTTCTTCCTTAAGCATCTTATTATCTTTTTGTGCTTCGGCAAGTTTTTGTGTTTCTTCTTTCAATTGTTTTTCGAGATTAGTAATGCTTCCATATCGGATCTCAGCAACTTTACCAAGATTACCTTCCCGCTCGTATCGTTCTGCTTCAAGTTTAAGATTTTCAATTTCATTTCTCATTGTGCGGATCTTCTGGATTTTTTCTTTTTCCATATCCCAATGCATTCTAAGCCTGGTTCTCACTTCATTTAATCCACCCAACTCCCGATCAAGTTCTTCAAGTCTATTTGCAGAAGCACTATCTTTTTCACGCTTCAACGCTTCGCGCTCTATTTCAAGCTGTTTAACTTTTCGTTCGAGTGTATCCAATTCTTCCGGCATTGAATCAATTTCAATTCTTAGTTTTGATGCGGCTTCGTCAATAAGATCGATTGCTTTGTCAGGAAGAAATCTATCCGTGATATATCTTTCAGATAGTTGAGTCGCAGCAACGATAGCTCCATCTGTAATGCGAACTCCGTGATGAACTTCATAACGTTCTTTAAGTCCGCGTAAAATTGAGATAGTATCCTCTTCTGATGGTTCAGAAACCAAAACCGGTTGAAATCTTCTTTCAAGAGCAGCATCTTTTTCTATATGTTTTTTATATTCATCAAGAGTGGTTGCCCCGATTGCATGCAGTTCACCGCGCGCCAGAGCAGGCTTTAAAATATTTGCTGCATCCATTGCCCCTTGTGTTGCACCTGCGCCGACAAGTGTGTGAAGCTCATCAATGAAAAGTATTATTTCACCGTTTGAATCCTGGACTTCTTTTATAACTGCTTTCAGTCTTTCTTCAAACTGTCCGCGGAATTGCGTGCCAGCTATAAGCGCACTTATGTCAAGAGCGACGATCCTTTTTGTTTTTAAATTTTCCGGAACATCACCCGAGACAATCCGATGGGCAATTCCCTCGGCAATAGCTGTCTTCCCTACTCCGGGCTCACCAATCAAAACAGGATTGTTTTTTGTTCTTCTTGAAAGGACTTGCAGAACCCTTCGTATCTCTTCATCTCTTCCGATTACAGGATCGAGTTTCCCCTGCTTAACAAGTTCATTTAAATCTCTTCCATACTTATCAAGGGATTGATATGTGTCTTCAGGATTTTGCGAAGTGACTCTTTGAGTTCCTCGAACGGTTTTCAGCGCAGACAGAACATCGTTATAAGTGATTCCGTTATCACGCAGCAATTGTCCTGTCCTGCCCCTATCATTTGCGAGGGCAAGCAGAAGGTGTTCTGTCGAGACATAATCATCCTTAAGATTTCGGGCCTCTTCTGCAGCAGTATCAAAAAGCTTTGCAAGATTATTACTCATTTGCTGATTGCCCAAACCGGTTCCACTTACTTTTGGAAGGGATTCAAGCATATGATTTACTTTTAATTTAACCGCATTAAAGTTTCCGCCGGTTTTTTTAATAATGGATTCAGCAATGTTTCCGCTTTCCTGCACAATTGCAGCAAGCAGATGTTCCGGATCAACAATCTGGTTGTTATACTTCTGTGCAATCTCAACTGCTGTCTGAACAATTTCCTGTGCTTTTACTGTTAATCTGTTAAAATTCATAAGGCCCATCTCCTAACCTCTTCTCCAAGGGAAGAGGGATAAGAAAAACAATTATATTTTTATAACTCTTTCATCATTTACAACTGTTACAAGCAAATTATTCTTGCTCCCCTCCTTTGGAGGGGCTGGGGGAGGCCTTCTTATATAACTCACTTGCCTCCGTTAACATCTTATTCAATCTGTTTACAAGTTTATGAGGATCATCAAGATTTCCTTCAAGCAATAATGCTGATTCATAAAGCTGTTCTGTTGTGTCAGCAATAAACTGATCTTTTGCCTCTTTCTTGAATACGCTTAATAAATTTCTGATTAGTTTGTGATCTTTATTTATTTCCATCAATCTTTTTTGTGCCGGAAGCGCCATTTCCTGGTTTGACATTTTTAGAATTTTTTGCATTGTAGATGACATTGTATCATCCGGGTTTATCAAGCAGGCTGGACTTCCCTTTAATCGTTTTGATTCTTTTACTTCGGTAACTCTGTCACCGAGTATATCTTTCATTTGTGAAAGAAGAGAATCAAAATGTTTTTCGTCGTCCGCATTCAGTTTTTCTGTTTGATCTTCTTTCTTTTCAACATCGTCAAGCTTATCAATCTCTTTAAGGTCTGCCGCATCAACAGATTTAAATTCAAACTCTTTATGCTTGCGGATTGATGAAACAACAAATTCATCAACGGGATCGTACAAGTAAAGGACTTCCAATCCTTTTGATTTATAAATTTCAAGATGCGGATTCAGATCAATCGCTTCCCTGCTTGCGCCAATGGCATAATAAATTTCTTTCTGGTCCTTTATCATTCGCCCGACATAATCTTCGAGAGATACAAGTTCTTTTTCATCTCTGCTTGCCGAAGAATTGAATCTTAAAAGCTGCTGATACTTTTCAGTATTTTGAAAGTCCATATATCCAAGTTTGAAAATCTTTCCATGTTCTTTCCAGAATTCTAAATATCGTTCGGGGGAATCTTTAGCCACTTTTAAAAGATGAGAAAGTACGTTGCCCGTAACGCTTTGCGCAATTTTTGTGAAGATGATGTTTTCCTGTAGAGTCTCCCGTGAAATGTTCAGAGGTAAATCTTCAGAATCAACAACACCTTTAACAAAGCTTAAATATTCAGGAAGCAAATCTTTATTCTGATGCTGAATCAAAACCCTTCGCACATACAAATCCAATCCATAATCATCACGATTAAATCTCCAGTATTCATAACTCTTTTTCGGGATAAAGAGCAGGGAGTTAAACTGTATTGGCGCATCAACTGACTTGTGAAGAGTTTCAAAAGGCTCTTCGTTGTCATAAGTTAAAAACTTATAGAATTCATCATACTGTTCTTTTTTGATTGATGATTTTGGTTCGCGCCATATTGCAGCAATTGTGTTTACTTTATCCTTGTCCAGATAAATCGGGAAAGAAATAAAGTTCGAGTGCTTTTTAACAATTCCTTCCAATCGATACTTATCTGCGAATTCTTTTGCATCATCTTTCAGTTGGATTTCGATAGTTGTTCCTCTTTTTAATGGCTCATCCAAAGTTGAAATCTCATAATCACCTGTTCCATCTGATTTCCATTCGATTGCCGATTCATTTTTTTTGTACGACTTAGATTTAATAATTACTTGTTTTGCAACCATGAATACAGAATAAAAACCAATTCCAAATCTTCCGATAATATTATTAACAGCTTCTTTGTTTTCAGAAAGCTGCTTAAGAAATTCCTCCGAGCCTGATTTTGCAATCGTCCCGATATTGGCGATCATTTCGTCGCGGGTCATCCCGATACCGGTATCGGAAATTGTTATGATGTTTTTTTTATCATCAAAACTGATTCTGACTTCAAGAGGAAAATCGCTATCCAGAACGTCACTTCCTTTGGTTAATTCAAATCTTAGTTTATCTAAGGCATCAGAAGCATTGGAAATTAATTCTCTCAGAAATATATCCCTGCTTGTGTAAAGTGAATGAACAAGAATATCGAGCAGCTTTTTAGTTTCAGCTTTAAATTCAATTATGGTTGTATGATTTTCGGTCATTGTTTCTCCTTTTTTTAATAATACTGAACTTGTTTCAGCATCTTCGAAATTAACTAAAGATCCCGAAACAAGTTCGGGATAGCTTAATTATTCGCTTCTTAATGTTTTTAACTTATTAAATAATTCCTTCTCTTCTCTATTGAGATTTTTAGGAACGGTAACATGAATTTTTACAAACAAGTCTCCCCTTCCGTAGTTTTTGTTTAAACCCAAACCTTTCAATCTTAGAACATTTTCTGATTCAGTTCCTTCGGGAATGTTTATGCTAATTATTTTTCCATCCAGAGTTTTAATCAGCTCTTTCCCGCCAAGTACCGCGGTATAAATATCTACATCAAGATTATAATAAAGATTATTATCTTTAATTTCATAAAAAGGATGTTGAATGATATGAATATTTAGATAGAGGTCACCTTTATTTCCATTGGTTGTTCTGGATCTTCCCAAACCCTTGAGTCTGAGCTTTTGTCCGTCTTTTGTGCCCGGATTAATTTTTATTTTTAACTTCTTCCCGTCAATGATTATCTGTCTTTCACTTCCATTAAATGCTTCTTCAAGTGTTATATTCAAATCTGCTTCAACGTTCACTGCAGTTTGTTGATGTTGCACTGTTTCACCAAATCCGCTCCGTCTTCCGCTTCCACCAAAGAATGATTCAAAGAATTCAGAAAACCCACCACCCATATTTCCGAAAATATCATTTATATCGCCTGAAAATTCATAAGTGGTTCCACCACGTCTTCTTGTACCACCAAACTGTGAGAAGAAATCTCCAAAGTCTCCGCCAGCATGCTGATATTGTTTCCAGTCAGCTCCGAGAGTATCATACTTCTTTCTTTTCTCCGGATCACTTAAAACTTCATTTGCTTCGGTAATCTCTTTAAACTTTTCTTCAGCAGCTTTGTCGTTAGGGTTCCTGTCGGGATGATATTTCATTGCAAGCTTACGGTAAGCTTTTTTTATTTCATCCTTCGATGCAGATTTATCTACACTGAGTATTTTGTAATAATCTTTAAATTCCATTTCTTTTACTTAAGATTTTCATTACAAATTTAAGCAAAAGAAAAGGGTAACCGTAAAGTTACCCTTTCCCATCTTTACCATCGACTCTTTATTACTTCACCTTAATCTCAATTTCTTTCGGTTTTGCTTCTTCGGCTTTCGGTACAGTTATAGTTAACTGACCATCTTTGAACTCCGCATTAATTTTATCTGCCTGAATTAATTCCGGCAGATTGAAAGAGCGAAAATATTTTCCATAGGATTTTTCAATTCGATGGCACTTAGCATCTTTGGTTTCGCTTTCCTGAGCTCTTTCTCCGCTTATGCTGAGTTTGCCGTTAGTAAAAGAAATTTTAACATCTTCTTTTTTAATTCCGGGAAGATCAACTTTCAGAGTATATTTTTCTTTGTCTTCATAAATATCCGTCAACGGCATCCACACCGCATTTTCGTATTCTTCCCCAGTGTCTTTGCTCTTTGAAATACCAAACCGGTTTTCAAGTGAATTGAACATTCTGCTGAATTCTCTTTCGAAATCAACAAGATCTCTCATCGGGTTGAATTTTACAAGTGTCATTTTATCATCTCCTTTTTTGTTGTTAAATGTTATTTTTGTTTTTGACAGTAATATGGCAAGCGGTATGCCGAATTTATAAATCACCACAACTCATTATATTACAATAAGTTACGGAAATTATTAAGCACACAAGACAATCCGCCATATTGGCGGACACTATGTCGCAACACCCCCAATTTTGTCATTATATCGCTCAGCATCTGCCATATTGACAAAACGAGGGATAGCGCTAATTCATCAACCCATATGAGTTGGCAGTCAGCTTTAATTGATAAACCCTTTCAATTTATTTATTTTTGCATCCTTATATTGAGCAGATTATCCAATTGAAAGAAGATACAATAATAGCGCTCGCGACACCAGCCGGTGTTGGTGCGATTTCAGTTATTCGGATTAGCGGCCCACATTCGTTTACTGTTACTGACAATTTCTTTAAGGGAAAAATTACAATTGAGGAAGCTGAAACGCATACTCTTCATTATGGTGATATTTATAACAGGGATGATGAACATATTGATGATGTTTTGATATCGGTTTTTAGGGCTCCAAACTCATATACGGGAGAGGATAGTGTAGAAATAAGTTCACATGGAAACCCTCTTATTACTCAGAAAGTAATTGAACTTTTTATCAGCGAGCAAAACGTCAGATTGGCTGAACCGGGTGAGTTTACAAAAAGAGCTTTTCTGAATAACAGAATTGATCTGGCTAGAGCTGAAGCCGTTGCAGATGTGATCAGTTCGAGGACTGAAGCCTCATTCCGCGGGGCCAGAAATCAACTGGACGGACTTTTATCCCAAAAAGTAGAAGAATTACGTGATAAATTGGTAAACTCTTCATCTTTTATAGAACTAGAGCTTGACTTTGCTGAAGAGGATATTGAATTCGTTAACCAGGATGAACTTCTTAAGAGAGTGGATGATACTATTATTGAAATTGATACGTTGCTTGAATCTTACACGTTCGGTAGGGTGATCAGAGATGGTGTAAATGTGGCGCTGGTAGGTAAACCTAACGTAGGAAAGTCATCGCTGCTAAATTACATACTTAAAGAATCGAGAGCAATTGTCAGTGAAATACCCGGAACCACCAGAGATGTCATTCGTGAAGAAGTTTCAATTGATGGCATTTTATTCAGGTTATTTGATACCGCCGGAATTAGAATTTCCGAGGATGCCATTGAAAAAGAGGGAATATTAAGAAGCAGAGAAACTGTTCGAAATGCCGATGTTATTGTTTTTCTTGAAGATGCCACCCAAGCGGAATCGAAAGATTTGTTGATTGACTTACTGAAATTGACAAGTCCAGATAAAGTATTGAAGGCAATAAATAAGATTGACCTTGTAAAAGATACCACTTCCGATTATGACGCAAAAATTTCAGCTAAAACAGGGGAGGGGATAGGCACCCTTTTTCAAAAAATGAAAGAAATAGCAATTGGTAATGAAAACTATACTGAAAAAACAGCAATCGTTACAAATCTTAGGCATCACAATTGTTTGAAGAGATCCAGAGAAAACTTAATCAATGCCAGAGAATCAATTTTGAATAAAATGAGTGGAGAATTCATCGCCATAGATCTTAGAAATGCTGAAATGAATTTGGCTGAAATCATTGGGGAAGTCACCTCAGATGATATTCTGAATAATATATTTATGAAATTTTGTATTGGGAAGTAGCGCTTAAGTTTCACGTGAAACCACCGTTAGTTGTTAATTAACAAACATTTTTGTTTCACGTGGAAACATAAAAGTCTTGAAAATGAAGAAATTTGATATAATTGTTGTTGGTGGCGGACATGCCGGCATAGAAGCCGCATCCGCTGGTGCCCGTATGGGATGTACCGTTGGATTAGTCACAATGGATCCCTATGCAATGGGAAGAATGTCCTGTAATCCTGCAATTGGCGGAACGGCAAAGGGTCATCTGGTTAGAGAAATTGATGCCCTGGGTGGAATAATGGGACAAATTGCAGACAGAACAGGCATTCAATTTAGAATGCTAAATCGCTCAAAAGGTCCGGCAGTTTGGTCTCCCAGATGCCAATCTGACAGGAAGTTATATTCTGAAGAAGCATTTAGGGTTATTTCTTCAACTGACAATGTTGAAATTGTAGAAGGATCAGCCATTGAGGTTTTGACAGAAGATGGAAAAATAGTTGCCGTTAAATTAGCGGATGGAAGTGAAATAAAATGTAAAGCCTTAATTCTATCCTCCGGAACATTTTTAAATGGATTGATGCACACCGGATTAAGCTCAACAAGCGGTGGAAGGTTTGGCGAGGAACCTGCAACAGGAATTACCGAATCTCTAGCAAAGCTAGGTTTTGAATACGGAAGACTTAAAACAGGAACCCCCCCCAGATTACAGAAAGATTCCGTTGATTGGGATATCCTTGAGGTACAACCAGGAGATGAAAATCCGCAGCCGTTTTCTCACCAAACAGATGTTAATCAATTTCCATTCCTTCCCCAGGTGAGCTGTCATATAACTTATACAGATCATTCGGTTCATAAAATTCTTGAGAAGGGATTCCATCAATCGCCAATGTTTATGGGACTAATTAAAGGTGTTGGTCCACGTTACTGTCCTTCAATTGAAGATAAGATTGTACGATTTGCTGATAAAGAGAAACATCAGCTTTTTCTTGAACCTGAAGGACTTGATAGCGATTTGATCTATGTAAATGGCTTCTCATCATCACTTCCGGCAGAGATTCAATACGAAGCTTTAAGAAAAATAAAGGGCTTAGAAGATGTTGAAATGGTCCGTCCGGGTTATGCGGTTGAGTATGATTTCTTCCCGCCTCACCAGGTTGATCTGACTCTGGAAACGAAAGGAGTTAAAGGATTATACTTTGCCGGGCAAATAAACGGAACATCCGGTTATGAAGAAGCAGCCGCACAAGGGTTAGTTGCAGGTATAAATGCCGCATTGAAAATACAGGGTAAGCCAGAGTTTGTTTTAAAGCGCAGTGAGGCCTATATCGGTGTTTTGATTGATGATCTTGTAAATAAATCTACCGACGAACCTTACAGGATGTTTACATCAAGAGCAGAGCACAGATTATTACTTCGTCAGGATAATGCCGATAGAAGATTGATGAAATATGGTTTTCAATTCGGATTGATAGAATCAGAATTAATGGGCACAGTTAACGTAAGAGGAGAGCTGATAAACCAAGGCATTCGGTTCTGCAGCAATACAAAGCTTCACGCAAGGGAAATTAATATGTTTTTAAAATCTATAGGATCTTCACAAATTGATTCTACAGAAACAATATCAAAGCTTTGTAAACGTCCGGAATTAAATCTTAAACAGATTATTTCTTTGAATGGATATGCAGACAATAAGTTTGTTCAGAGCTTGTTAAGTGATGCGGCTGCTCTTGAACAGGTTGAAATAGAATTGAAATATGAGGGCTATATTCAAAGACAGCACGAAACCGTAAACAGGTTTGAAAAATATGAAGAAACAAAAATTCCCTCGACATTGAATTATTTAAACTTGAAACAATTGTCAGCGGAAGGAAAAGAAAAATTGAATAAAGTGAAACCAAGATCAATCGGACAGGCATCTCGTATCGCTGGTGTTACACCTTCAGATATTTCTGTTTTATTGGTATATTTGAAAAACTAATTTTTAAGGACTTGCATGCCGCCATCTAAGCAGGAACTCTACCTTAAAGAACTACAAAATTTTTGTTGGGAAAACGGGTTCAACCCCGAGCCAATGCGCACAGAAAGGCTCGCCTACTTTGCACAACTTGTTGCAGATAAAAATAAATCGGTAAATCTAGTTTCTCGAAAAGATGTCGATTCAATAATAGAAAATCACGTTTTCCTATCGGCATACATAACACAATACATTCCTGAAAAAACTATTAAGTTTTTGGATATTGGAACCGGTGGTGGATTTCCCGGAATTCCGATAGCAATTATGCGACCGGATATGCGCGGTGTTCTGGCTGATTCTACAGGAAAGAAGATTGAAGCCGTTAAGGACTTTATTGACAAACTTAAACTCAGCAATGTTGCTGCTGAGAACAGCAGAGTTGAGAGTCCCGAATTTATTGAACAGCATCGAGGTACTTTCGATCTTATAGTAAGCAGAGGAACTGTTCCGCTAATCATTCTTTTCCGATATTCGTTGCCGCTTGTAAAAGACAAAGCATATATAATGGCGATGAAGGGCGGGAAATTGGAGGAGGAGTTCAAAAAAGCTGAGATCAAATACAAATCTTATATTAAAAAGTCCACTATTTACGAGTTGTATTACAAGCCAACTAACATCCGCAACAAAAAAGGAAAGAAGTTGGTATTGATTGAACTGATAAAGTAAGTATAATTACCCAGATATCTTATTTAATACTGGAGTTCGCTGATCAGGAATCTGATTCTGATTTACCTTTTATCATTTCATTTTGTCGGTTTTGCCCAAATATCTTTAAAAGCCGATAACGACTTCGAGAAATTCTTTGAAGTCGGTGGGGATATTTTTACCCAACCGGCAAACTTCACTTCTGATGATTGGATTAAACTCTCCCTAACATTTGGCATTGCAGGTCTTTCGACTCTTATTGATAAAGACTTTAAAGGTTTTGTTAAATCAAACAAATCTGATATATCTAACCTTCTTTTTAAAATAGATAATTACTATCATATCGAAAGTATGATAATAAGCATAGCCGCTATTTATGGTTATGGAGTGCTCGCAGATAATGAAAATGTAAGGAATTTAGGTTTGCGTCTATCCGAAGCAACCTTCTATTCAGGCTTAATAAATCTTTCCACAAGATTCTTGATCGGTAGAGGAAGACCGAATATTTCCGAAAGTCAGTATGATTTCCGTCCACTTGATTTCAGCTGGGATTACTCGGCATTTCCATCTGCCCACACAACCCTTGCATTTGCTTATTCAACAGTTATGGCGAAAGAGTATAATAACTTTTTCTGGAAGTTCGGTTGGTATTCTCTTTCAGCATTGGTGGGATTTGCAAGGACACATAATGACCAGCATTGGCTTTCAGATGTTTTAATGGGTGCGGCACTAGGATATTTTATCGGCGAGTTTGCAAATAATCATAAGACAAATCAACTAAATAATAGTCCCGGAACAGCAGTGCCGCAGCCGATTGTAAATTTTAAAATCCCTATTTCGCTTTAAATGACAAAGGATGGATTAACACATACATTAGTTTCATCAGAGGTATTTAAAGACCTGTTAAATCAAATATCTTCTACTGAAAACCCTGTCTTTCCCATTAATACAAGCCCGTTTTACGGCTGTACAAAAAGTCTGCTTGTTAAAAAACTATTTGAAAAAGAGAAGGTTGTTCTTGTACTTCAGCCGGATGAAAAATCAGCCGCAGAATTTAATGTTGAGTTAAACGTACTTGGACTTTCAAAAGATACTCTTCTTATCGATGAAATTAAATCTGAACTGCTGCAGGAAAAACTTACCGAGATAAGTCGACGCGAAAATCTTATTCTTATTTCAACTTATGATATACTTTCCTGTCTGTTGCCGGATAAAAATAAAATTGAACAGAAAACAACAAAACTCCAGGTTGGAGGGGATTTATCATATGATGACTTAATTGAGTATTTAAATCTGCTCGTTTATACCAAAGATAAATTTGTTGAAGCTCCGGGTTACTACTCCCAGCGGGGATCGATAATAGATTTTTGGTCATACAGTGAAAAGAATCCGGTAAGACTTGAATATGATGGTGATTTTTTAGAATCGATAAGATATTTTGATCCTGAAAGTCAGCGATCTATCGACAAGGTTGAAACAGTTACACTTGCGGCTAAAATAAATCAGCAATTATTAGAAGAAAATCATTCGTCTATATTTGATTATCTGAACCATCCCATAGTCATAGCATCATCATATGATTTGAACAACATTGCAAAACAGCAAATCAATCCTTTTACCGAAGAAGAGTTTGGTGAATCAGAAGAAAGTATTGAAGAATCGACCGATGAAGACATTCCAGAAATAAGTGAATTAAATATTTCCGAAGATTTGAATAAAGAAAAGCTGGAATCAAATGATTTTGTAAACAGGCTTAAAGTCAGATGGGTGATCGAAGAGGAAATCGCCACAAACAACAACAGGGTTGAGCTTGGCTTTACTCCCGCACCAACCATTAATTCAAATTATGAAGTATTGTTCAATACTCTGTCATCATACACAACACAGAGCTTTGATGTTGTAATAACGGTTGAGAATGAATTACAGGAAACACGCTTACGCGACCTTCTCTCAGAATTCAAACTGGAACTGGCAGAGTTGATTGAATCCGGTAAAATTAAGATTGTAACTTTTGCAGTTAAAGAGGGGTTCGTTCATAAAGCTGATAAACTCCTTCTACTTACAGATTACCAGATATTTAATAAACCTTACCGTACAAAGATCTCAACTTCAAAAAAATTCAAAAGATCCAAATCAAAATCTTTCGCATCCATTAAAAAAGGGGATTATGTTGTTCATGAAGATTATGGAATAGGAAAGTATGCAGGACTCGAAACAATTAAAATTGGAGAAACACTGCAGGAGTCGATGAAGATTCTTTATTCTGAAGGCGGAGTAGTTTATGTTAACCTTAATTACCTTACTCTTGTAAAAAAATATTCATCAAATGAGAATCTCATTCCAACTCTCTCAACTCTTGGCACAGGCGAATGGCAGAACACAAAAGCAAAAACCAAAAAGAAAATAAAAGAAGCCGCAAGAGAATTGATTGAACTTTATGCAAAGCGTAAAGCATCAAAAGGATTTCAGTTCAGTAATGATACTGTATGGCAGAAAGAGCTTGAAGCATCATTCTTTTATGAGGACACACCCGATCAGGCAAAAGCCACAGACGATGTTAAGCTGGATATGGAAGCTGAAAATCCAATGGACAGGCTTGTCTGCGGCGATGTTGGCTTTGGTAAAACAGAAGTTGCTGTCCGTGCGGCATTTAAAGCCGTGCAGGATGGTAAACAGGTTGCCATTCTTGTACCCACTACGATTCTTGCCGAGCAGCATTATAATACCTTTACAGACAGGCTTTCGCAATTTCCGTTAAGAGTTGCTGCATTATCAAGGTTTCAATCAAGAAAGGAACAAACAGAAATTGTTAATAAACTGGATGATGGTCAGGTTGATATTGTAATCGGAACGCACAGATTGCTTTCCAGGGATATAAAATTTAAAGATCTCGGACTTCTTATAATTGATGAAGAACATCGTTTCGGTGTAAAGTCAAAGGAAAAATTAAAATCAATAAAAGTTAATGTTGATACCCTAACCCTTACGGCAACACCGATTCCGAGAACACTTAATTTATCTTTACTTGGTGCGCGAGATCTTTCCATAATTGCAACTCCGCCGCCAAACCGACAGCCGATTTATACAACGGTGTCAACCTTTGATATGACTAAGATAAGAGAATGGATCCTTAATGAATTAAAACGCGGCGGACAGATTTATGTTGTTCATGACAGGGTTCATTCAATTGACAGACTTGCCGGATATATTAACAAGTATGTTCCCGAAGCAAAGCTTGCAATTGCACACGGGCAGATGAAAGTATCTCAGCTTGAAGATGTTATTCACGGATTTCTGAATAAAAAATATGATATTCTCCTGTCAACCAAAATTATTGAATCAGGAATTGATATACCAAATGTTAATACAATAATTGTTAACCGTGCTGACAGATTCGGACTTGCTGAACTGCATCAATTACGGGGTAGAGTCGGCAGGTCAGATAGACAGGCATATGCATATTTCATTGTTCCTTCGATGAGCGGCATAACAAAAAAGGCTTTGCGAAGACTTCAGGCAATTGAAGAGTTCACAGAAATAGGAGCGGGATTCAACCTTTCAATGCGTGATCTTGAAATTCGTGGCGCAGGCAATTTGCTTGGGACAGAACAAACAGGATTTATTAATGATGTCGGCTTCGATCTTTATGTTAAAATGATAAATCAAGCAGTTGAAGAATTGAAGTACCAGGAATTTCAGGAAGTTTTTAAATCACTTCCCAAACAAAAAGAAAGAACGGAACCGACAATTGATACGTTCTTTGATATTGGTATTCCGGATATCTACGTTCCGGAACAGGCAGAGAGATTGAATTATTATACAGAACTTTATTCAATTGAGAATCTTGAAGAGATAAATGAAATTATAGAAGAAATGAAAGACCGTTTCGGACCTCTTCCATCAATAGTGCATAGACTTATTGAAACAGCAAGGTTACGGTTTTATGCTTCTTATGCTTTGTTTGAAAGAATTATAATTCAAAGGAAAAATATTTTCATAATACTGCCAAGAGGTGAGAATGAAGAATATTACAAGTATAAGTTTATTGAGATGATGAGATTTATAATGGGTGAATATAAGAACGAAATAAAATTCGTCCAGCAAAAAGAAGTAATGAAATTGACCATAGAAAATAAATTTACAAAACCTGAAGAGATCCTGGACTACCTTTTAGAGTTTTGTGCTAAAGTAGTTAAGCTTTTCGGAAATGAAAGCCCCCTAAATCCCCCTAAGGGGAACATATGAGAAAACAAAAACAGCTTTCTTCATATTCTTTAGGTAGAATATTACTTCTGTATTATAGTATAAATGAGTTTTTATCTATCCAATCAAAAATGACACACCGTTTTTTTCATCGCGAATGATCCGAACTGCAACACATATTTATCTGTATTTACAATATCCCAATCGTAAACACAAAAGCTTTATCATTATAATCATTAAATGTCATAATATACTCTCCCTGTATGAATAACTGGAATGTGTATGTATGAAAAAGCTTAATACCGCCAATCAAACCAAGTCCAATTCCATCTCCCTCTTTGTCATCAAAAAAGAAATCCTCGTGAGCAACCCAGTGAAACCCTAAGGAAGCGCCAAGGTAGGGACATACATCTGTTTTTGTGAACAGATAATTACCATAAAGATTTATGGCAAATCCGTTTCTGGCACCAATCATTAAACCAACAGCGTAATCCGGAACTTCATAATCGAAGTAAGCATTAATAGTAAAGGATTTTTTATCATTATCGTATCCATGAATTGGAAACAGATAACCAAAGCCAATTCCAAAATTATATCGGGCAGCTCTTCGTAATGATTCAATAGATTCTTTTCCAACAACGCTGCCTACTTCAACATTCTTATTGAAAGGCTGTTTTGCTACAATACTTACAGCAACACGTTTCATAACAGCTTCAAGATCTTCCACGTTCAGAGCGGTAGTTTGATCTGTTACAAGCCTTCTGCCCGACGGCAGTTCGAGAAGGGAATATTGAACAATAATTTTTTCACCCAATGCGTTAAGGTTGCACAAGAGAACCTGATCAGCATTGAGTGCCTTGCCAATTTCCATCGCACATTCTGTATCATTGCAATAATCTTCTTCCATTACTTCTCTTGTTCGTCTTTCTGAAATTATATCCAGGGTACTGATTCTATTTATCTCCATTCTTAATATGGATTCGGCGGTCTGAACATAAGCCGGCTCAATGCCAATGGAGTTAAGTGGGACTATTACAAGTTTTTGTGTGGAAGTTTCCTGTGCAATTATTAAGGTAGCGAAGAAAAGCAGGAGTGCAATTGAAAAAGATAAGGATTTCATTTCTTTGCCTGTAAAAAAGTTATTTTACTATGTGCTAAAATAAGCAGCGCCGACAACCAACTACAAATGATAATTTGATGCCCAACTAAACCTCATAATCAACAACTCTCCTTTCATATCTTACTTCACTCAGCCACTTTTTTAAAGCCTCATGCTCAGGATGAATTTGATATTGCTGTAGCGCTTCCTTGCTGTTAAATTCAGAGTATAAAACAACATCTGAAGAATCTCTCTCATTACTAAAATCGATCCCTACTTCAATTTTTAACATACCGTCAACCTTACCTGTCATTGCAAGAAGTTTTATTTTCAGCAGTTGTGCATTTGTTTGTTTGCTGTTTCCATAGGCAGATTCGTTTAACCGCCATAAGACTATGTGTTTTATCATAAAACAGAGTACTCCATTTGTTATTAATTTAAATTTAATAAATATTTTAATCTCTTATCTGTCACAAAGGCTCTCACTTAGTGATGGCTTCGCCAAAAGTTACTAGGTTTCTCAAAGAAAATCACTTTTTAGCAAGCCCACCATTATAAAACCTCTGATACTAGGAGTCTTTTGCACCTTTCAGCGGATAGACAGCTATTTCCTTTAAGCCATCCTTTTTGTAAAATTGAACCATTAAACGATTAACCTTTAATAAATGATCACCCGGTTTTATTTTACACTAATTTATTTTCTTCTATCTGTTTTGGCATTTGCTGATATTTATACACAGCAATCTTTAATTTCATTTCAGAATTTCACCACACGTAACGGACTTTCAGCTAATAAAACAAATGATGTTATTCAGGACAAACTGGGCTTTTTATGGTTTGCAACAGAGGATGGCTTAAACCGCTTTGACGGATATGAATTTAAGAGTTACAGAAACATTCCCGGTGATTCGCTTTCTCTTTCAAGCAATAATATCTGGTCTCTTTTTGAAGATGATAACGGCGATATCTGGGTTGGTACCAAAACCGGTGAGCTGAACAGGTATAATTATAAATCAGATAACTTCAAAAGCTGGAAGATCGATTCGACATACAGGGAAGAAAATGGAATAACCAGCATTTTTGTAGACAGCAATAAAAACATATGGCTTGGAACCTACAGAAACGGTCTCTACCTTTTTAATGCCGGCAACAACAGTTTTAAAAACTGGAGTTATAATCCAAATGATCCCGATGGCATTAGTAATAATTACGTTACAAAAATTATTCAGGATTTGAATGGACATCTTTGGATAAGCACGTACAACGGTTTGAACAAATTTGAACCGCGAAAACCAAACAAACCATTCATAAAATTTTATCACCAGTCTGACAACAGTCAATCAATTAACAATAACCTTGTGTGGTCAGTTTCTCCTTCTAAGTTTTACGAAAATGAAATTTATGTTGCTACGGCAAACGGTTTGGCAACAATAAACAGCAATGATTTTTCAGTAAAAAGGATACCAGTGCCTATTGAAAAAAAAATTCCTTTTGGAAACAGCCTGTCTACCGTTTTTGAGGATAATTTAAATGAAGAGTCGGTTCTTTGGTTGGGGACTTACGGGGGACTGGTAAAATACAATATGCGGTCGGGACTTGCCGAAAGATTTCTAACTAGCGAAACCATACCCGGCCCTATTGTAAGTAATCAAATTAATAAACTATACAAAGATCGTTCGGGAGTTTTGTGGGTAATCACCGAGAGTGGTATTAGTTTCTTGTCATCCAAAACCGCCAAATTCAATCCGTTTTATTCTAAGGGCATTAACTTCGGGGACATATATTCAATCAACAAAAAGAATATTAATACCTTCGGGTTGTCAAACGACGATAGATTGTGGATTGGCTCATCGGATGGATTATACTCAGTCAGCTTTTTGCAGAACTCAGTTAAGGTTAAAAATCATTCCATCTTCAAAGAAAAGAACATATGGTCTTTAATAAAGGATGACTCTAACCGTCTCTGGGTCGGCACTTACGGACAAGGACTATTTTTATATGATATAAACTCTGAAAAAGCTGAACAGATTGAAATTAAAAGCCCCACTTTTCAAACCAGCGCATATAATTATGTTAAATCACTTTGTACTGATAAGAATGGCAATCTCTGGGTTGGTTTCTGGGGAGGTGGAATTGCCAGAATTAAAAATGGCGTGTTTGATATCAGAATAAACGAAAGCAATAACAATTACAGTCTGAGTAATAATGATGTTTGGGCTATTCTTCAGGATAAGAAGGGAAGAATTTGGGTTGGGACTAACGGCGGCGGACTGAACCTCATTGATGATTATGATAAAATCATCTTTTTAAGATTGAGTAAAAGTGCCGGAGAAAATAACAATTTAAGCAGCAGTGACATTTATTCAATTGTTGAATCTTCGTTTTCTAATGATGGTGAAACAATTCTATGGGTCGGCACATCCGCAGGATTGAACAAATTAGTAATTAATAATTCATATAAAGACCACCGGCAAGCAATATCAAATATCAAGATTACGTACTATACAATAAATGACGGGCTGCCTGAAAATATAATTAAAGGTATAGCAGAAGATTCTAACGGTAACCTGTGGATCAGCACAAACTCTTCAATCAGCAAGTTTGATGTTTCTGCTAACACGTTTTCGAATTTCGACCATTCTGATGGAATTAATAATTTAGAATTTAATTCAGATGCTGCTATCCGTACTAAAGACGGACTATTATTCTTCGGAGGAATTACAGGCATTGATTTTTTTCAAGAGGAAAGCATAGAACAATCAGCATACTTACCGTCTATAGTATTTACCAATTTTCTTATATTCAATGAAAGAATTAACATAGGTGAAAAATTTCCTTTAAAGTACAATATTGCAATTGCTGACAGAATTGTTCTTGAACATTCTCAAAATGTATTTACTTTTCAGTTTGCTGCGTTAGATTACAACTCACCTAACTCAATAAATTATGCTTATAAAATGGAGGGGTTTGATAATGACTGGATATATATTAAAAACAGCCGCACTGCAACGTACACAAATCTTAACCCGGGCAATTATACTTTTTTGGTTAAAGCAACAAACAGCGACGGACTGTGGATTGAAAACCCCGCCAAAATTTTCATAACCATTAATTCTCCCTGGTGGCGAACATATTGGGCTTATGCCGTTTATGCTCTTATTATTATTACAGGACTATATCTAATTAGAAAAACAGAACTAAACCGCTCCAGACTGAGAAATGAATTGAAGGTGAGAGAGCTGGAAGCCGAAAAACTTAAAGAGATTGAAAAAATTAAATCAAGATTCTTTGCTAATCTTTCTCACGAGTTTAGAACGCCGTTAATGCTTATCAAAGGTCCGGCCGAGCAATTAGCAAGCGGAGGAGATGTTGATAAGGAGAAACAGATAAAGCTGATACAAAGAAATAGTGAAAAACTTCAGAATTTAATCGACCAGCTACTTGAGCTTACACAACTCGAAGCGGGTTCATTAATGCTTAAGGCGAAGAAGGACAATATTATCAATTTTACAAAAGGTGTTTTTTATTCATTCGAATCACTGGCAAAACAAAAATATATTAAACTTGAGTTTAATGCAAAGCCAGAAAAAATTTATGCCTGGTTCGATGGTGACAAGTTTGAGAAGATACTTAATAATCTTTTATCCAATGCATTTAAGTTCACTTCGGATGGCGGAGTAATATTTCTGAATATTCAAGAACATAATAGTGAAAACGGAAATAATATTTTACTTACAGTGAAAGATTCAGGAATAGGAATTCCTGAAAGTAAACTTCACAGAGTGTTTGACCGTTTTTACCAGGTTGACGATTCATCCAAAAGAGCTTACGGCGGTTCTGGTATAGGGTTGGCTTTAGTTAAGGAACTGGTAGATCTTCACAAATGGCAAATTACTGTTGAAAGTGAAGTTGGCAAAGGGACACAGTTCTCTGTTATAATTCCTTCGGGCGATTCTTATCTTGATGAAAACCAAAAAGTAATCGCAGATTCTGAAATACTTAAAGCTGATGATGGCAGAAGCAGCACAGAAATTCTTCAGGACTTTGAAATAAATGAAACAAAAAAGATAAATGTAAATACGGATCAGTTTCAAAGAGAACAGAACAACCGAAGCACTATTCTTATCGTGGAAGATTCAGAAGATGTAAGAATATACTTGACCGATTTATTAAAAGCCGATTACAACATTCTGCTTGCAGAAAACGGAGAGAAAGGATTATCGGCTGCCATTGAAAAACTGCCGGACTTAATTATCAGCGATGTGATGATGCCGGAAATGGACGGAATGGAATTCTGTAAAAGAATTAAATCCGATTGGCAAACTTCACACATACCGGTTATTCTATTAACAGCAAAAGCTTCATTTGAAAGTAAGATGGAAGGTTTAGAAACAGGTGCCGATGATTATCTTACAAAACCATTCAGCTTCAGAGAACTCTCTGCAAGGATAAAAAATCTTCTTGAACAACGAATAAAAATTCTGCAAAAAGTCAGCAAAGATTCAAATCTAAAAATTGAAAACATCACTCCAAACAAAGCAGACCAGGAATTTCTGCAAAAAGCAGTTAAAATTGTTGAAAACAACTTATCAAACACCGAATTTGATTCTGATAAATTTGCCGGGGAAATTTTCCTAAGCAGAAGTCAGCTTCACAGGAAGCTGCATTCAATTACCGGACAATCTACGGGGGAATTTATAAGAACAATTAGACTTAAAAAAGCTGCTGGACTTATTTTAGAGAAACAACTATCAGTTACCCAAATCGCTTTTGAAGTTGGCTTTAACAGCCCTTCGCACTTCACAAAAGCATTCAAGCAAATGTTTGATTGTCTGCCCTCTGAATTCATTAACAAAAGCAACACTTAGCGCAATAAAATTTTCTATTAGCCATTATCCCTTCATTTCGCAACAAATCCGCTAAAGTTTGACACACTAACGACATTTCAAACCTATCAAATAAAATATTTTTGTTCCTGAAATTAGAAATCAATTAAAATAACTAACTGATCTTTCTAAAGTAAAAAGGAGCAAAAAATGAAAAATATTCTTTCCATGTTTTTTTTGATAAATCTGTTTATAAACGGAATAGTCTTTCCGCAATCAAACATAATTGACTCGCCAAGCGGAGTTCAAGTCACCTTCCCATTCTATGATGACGTTGAAGACACAGCAGCATCCTCTTCAAATTGGCAAAGAGATGCGGCAGTTTGGAAAATCCAGCAAGCCACTGCTCATAGCGGAACAAACGTTTGGGCAATGCTTCCTTCCACGGGATCATATAATTACCTTACATTGGCATCAGATATAAATTTATCTTCAACTCCAAATCCTTATTTATCCTTTTGGGTAAGAAAAGCCGACGGGGGAACTGGTGCACTGAGCATCGAAGCATCAAATAATGGAGGAACAAGCTGGACAGTTATTAGTCAGCCATCATTTAGCGGTGCAGCCTATGTCCGTTATCAAGTTCCACTAAGCGGCTTCCTTCAGGCAAATACACGCGTGCGGATCGGTTGTTACGCACCTTACGGAAACACATATTATGTTGATGATATACTAATTGATAATGCACCATCACCCCCTTCTGTTCTACTTTCCCTTCCAACAAATAATGGAATGAAAATTTCCTGGAGTCAATCTACTGCACTCGATTTTTACCGATACAGGATAATCATTTCTACAAGTACGGGTGATGTTAATAACTATTATGTGTCACCATCATTAAGCGGGCGTTCAGAAACAAAAGTTTTAGATTTTTTTACCAAAACAAAACTTGATTCAACATTAACTGATCTCGCTTTTGCCAATACTTTGTATTACGCAAAAATTTATGAAGAAGATACTCAGGGTTTTGTGAATCAGGGTTCTGATAGAGCCGATCTTTCTACTGCATTTAATGTTACGCCACAAACGGCTCCATTTGTGCAGAATTTTGAAGGTTCTTATAATTGGGTGGCTGATATGCCTTGGGCAGTTACAACAGATGATGCAGGCGATCCTGGACACAGTCCAACACACGCCTATGAGGACAGTCCGCAAGGCAATTATCCTGTAAATGCAGATAGACGATTGACAATGCAAGTTAATTTTTCAGGTGTAAACCGCCCAGCATTGCGATTCAATCATAAATATTCATACGAAACCGGCGCTGATTACGGAGCTATTGAAATTTCTTCCGATAACATTAATTGGACGACGTTAAATGGTTTTACTGGAAATACAGGCGGAGAATGGGAAACCAGGAAATATGATGTTGGGGTTCTGAAAAATCAAAACACAGGCTACATAAGATTTAAAACTCTTTCCAATGGTGCAAACCAACAAAACGGCTGGAGTATAGATGATGTTGAAATTTTTAATAATACAAGAACGCAAGCATTTCCATTTTTTGATGATATAGAAACAGATACTACTTCACTTAATGCATGGATACCCGGCAGTTTTGATCTGAAGCTTGCAAATGCACATAGTGGTGCACAAGTTTGGTCGCTAAAACCATCCGGCGGAAGTTATAATTATCTATCATTATCTGGCAGGATGAATCTTTCCAGTGCTCCCAATCCCTATTTATCATTTTGGGTTAAGAAGGCAGATGGCGGAACCGGTGATTTAAGTATTGAGGCTTCTAATGATGGCGGACTTACCTGGACGGTGTTATCTCAACCAAGTTTTAACGGGGTACAATATGTTTGGCACCAAGCTTCATTAAGTAATTTTCGTCAAGCGAATGTACTTATAAGAATTGGTTGCTATGCCCCTTATGGCGGCTCCTACTATATTGATGATATATTAATTGATAATGCACCAACACCCAAAGCATTAACACTTCTGACTCCCACTAACAATGGAATGAAAGTTAGATGGGGAATATCAACTGCACCAGATTTTGGAAATTATCGGGTTGTTTTATCAACAGATCAAAATCAAGTAAACAATTACTTCAGTGTTCCTGCTTTAAGTAATCGTACCGAAACACGGGTGTTTGATATTTTTAATCAGGCAACAATCGAAACAACTCTTACCGATCTGACTTTTATGAATACTATGTATTACGCAAAGATTTATGAAAAAGACACTCAACTTCTTATTAATCAAGGTTCAGAAAGGGCAGATCTTTCAACATCTTTTAATGTAATCTCTCAGACAGCACCATTTATTCAGGACTTTGAAAGTACGTTTGGCTGGGCTTCTGATCTTCCTTGGGCTGTTACTACTGATGATGCAGGCGATCCCGGACATAGCGCAACTCATGCAATGGAGGATAGTCCTGGTACTAACTATCCCGAAAATTCTGATAGAAGATTGGTTGTTCAGGTAAATACATTAGCCGTTCCAAGACCGGTTTTAAGGTTCAACAATAAATATGCTTTTGAAACTGGTTCCGACTTTGGAGTAATTGAGTATTCTGTTGATAATGTAAACTGGAGTACTGTTACCGGAATTACAGGAAATTCAAATACAGAATGGGTATCAAAAGAATTTGACATTACACCGATAAAAAGTTTAAATGCAGCATATATAAGATTTAAAACAACATCGAATGGTTCAACTCAATTAGATGGTTGGCATCTAGATGATGTTGAGATTTATAACAACACAAAAGCACTCGGCATACCTTTAGTTGATGATGTTGAAGTTGATTCAATATCTCGACAGTATTGGATCACCGGATCGTATGAAATCAGATCTGCTAATGCCCATAGCGGTGTTATGGTTTGGGCGTTACCACCAGCCGGTGGCTCTTACAATTATCTTACTTTATCAGGATTACTCAATCTTACAAATGCGCCAAGTCCCTTTATTTCATTCTGGGTTAAAAAAGCAGATGGAGGAACAGGTGCTCTAAGTGTTGAAGCATCAAATAATGCCGGATTAACCTGGACTCCATTAGGTCAGCCAAGCTTTAATGGTACTAACTATGTAAACTATATTTATTCGCTTACAAACCACAGACAGAATAATGTCCTAGTCAGAATCGGATGCTACTCTCCTTATGGAAACACATATTATTTGGATGATATTACAATCGCCGATTCAACAGGTTGGACAGGAATTGAGGACTTTGCAGGTATGACTCCGACTGATTTTGAATTAAGTCAAAATTATCCGAACCCATTTAATCCAAGTACAACAATTCGGTATGCAGTTCCTAATGAGAGCAAAGTTTCGATTACTGTTTTCAATTTACTCGGTCAAGAAGTAGCAACTTTAGTAAATGATATTCAACCTGCCGGCTACCATGAAGTTCAATTCAATGCCTCAGATTTATCATCAGGTGTATATCTATACAGAATAAATACAGTCTCATCTCTGAATTCAAAGCAGTTCACAAGTACGAAAAAGTTTATCCTGCTCAAGTAAACTTGATTAGCCACACTTAGAGATCGTCCTACAACGGTCTCTAAGGCTTTTATTTAGATATATAATAAAGGAATGCATGATGAAACATTTATTTTCTACAATTTTATTAGTCATCGTCATCAATCAGCTGTCATCAGCTCAAGTAAGCTTTTCCGTTAATTCATTAGCTGATGATCAATACGCTTATGCTTATGATAATCCAAATACTGGTGCTGATGAGTCGAGGGATGGAATTTGTGCGGATGAACTCGGCCGATGCACAATTAGAGCCGCTATAGAGGAGGCTCAGAATATGGAAGTTTCGCTTAGCTTAACTTTTAGCGTTTCCGGAATAATAAATTTACTCGATGTTCTGTATCCAACAGACGGCTCGTCGATAAACGGAAACAATCAGATTACATTATCCGGGTTTGTGCCATTGGCGCTCGAAAATGATTGTACGATACAAGGACTCAAAATCCAGAATGCGATTGTTGGAATAGATGTTACAGGTACAAATAATTCGATTGGAGTTATCGGCGGCAATTACAATGAAATAGTTAACTGCACCTCTGCCGGCATATCTATATCAAATTCAAATAACAAAATCTATAATAATTTTATAGGCATAACCCATAATGATCAGTTAATGCCAAACGGAACCGGTATCTTAATTGCCGAAGGATCAAATGAAATTGGTAAAAATCAGGTTGGGGCAAGTAATATAATATGCGGAAATACAGTTGCCGGAATAATTACAGGCTTCGGTGACGGAAATATAATTGCAGGCAACTTAATCGGAACGAATTTGTCAGGGCAGACAGGAATCGGAAATTCAATTGGTATTTCAATTTCTTCAAGTAATAATCTGATCGGCGGATCAGACGCGCTGTCGACAAACACAATTTCAGGCAATCAAATTGCAATAGCTATATCAGCGGCACCACCAGACGTTATTGCCGACCAGAATCTTATAGTTAATAATATTATTGGCTTATCTTTTCTTCAGGACATTACAATTCCAAATAATAATGGAATAAGCATCACAAATGGTGTTACAAATGCTAAAATATATGATAACGTAATTTCAGGAAACACTGCCACAGGAATTGGAATTTTTGGTTATGACAATGATAGCTATACCTTCGGGCATTTGATATACAGAAATAAAATAGGTGTAAATAAAAACGGAGTTCAGTTTGGAAATGGAATTGGTATAAATATTTATGGTAATGTTGAAGATGTTACAATCGGTGTGGATGAAATTAATAATTATGTGGCAAATACAATCATCGGAAATATAGATGGCGGAATTGATATTACTTCTTTTCAGGGTTACTCACCAAATGAAATAGTTTTTAGAAAAAACATAGTTCACAGCAATACTATCAATAATCTTTTTATGGATAGCTTGTCTAATTTAGCATTTAGCAAGCCGTTGGGATTATCATTAAATGGCAGCACTCTTTCAGGTTCACATCCACTACCAGGAATTATTATTGATATTTATAAAGCAAATAGATTCGAATTATCAGCCTCTGCTTATGAGTGGCTTGGTTCTACAACAACGAACGCAAACGGTACATTCTCTTTTTTAATCAGCGATCCTTCTGTTCAGGCGGTTTCAGTTACGGCCACAAATCCGTTATCAGGTTCAACATCGGGGTTTGCCAGGTATTCCCTTGTCACTTCTGTTGAGAACGATGAACTTGTACCGGCAGAATTTTCTTTAGAACAAAATTATCCCAATCCGTTTAATCCTTCTACCAGTATCAAGTATCAAGTATCCAGTATCTCTCAGGTAACACTCAAAGTATATGATGTACTTGGTAATGAATTTGCAACATTAGTAAACGAAGAAAAACCTGCAGGAGTTTATGAGGTTGAGTTTGATGCAAGCAAATTATCCTCAGGAGTTTATTTCTACAAACTCAATGTTGGTTCGTTTAATGAGATAAAAAAAATGGTTCTAACAAAATAGCATTCAATAATATAGTTAAGGAGACTTTTTTATGAAATCTTTTCTGACCCTCTTTTGTGTCGTGCTTTTACTTAGCTCTTATTCCATTGCACAGAATGTTGAAGCAAAACTTGGCAGTGGCGGCGCGTTTAGCGTTTTTAACTCTAGTAATTCATCAATACTTAGCATTAGTGAAAACGATAATAACCTAAACTTAAGAAATTTAAATATAGAGAATACACTGGGAGCAAATGTGGGGATCATTTACAAAGCCGGACAAAGAATTTTTCACACCTTTGGAACCAATAATTTGTTTTTAGGTTATAATTCCGGGAATTTTTCTCTATCCAGCTCTTCGAATGGTAATATCGGTATAGGAACTGCAACTTTACAAGGTCTGACAACCGGAGTAGAAAACACGGCCGTAGGAAATGCAGCTCTTGTGCAAGTTACTATTGGTAATTATAACTCTGCATTTGGTTCATTTGCTTTAGAGCCCAATACTCTTGGTAATTTTAATTCGGCATTTGGCTATGCTTCACTCCGCAGCAACACTGTTGGTAATGATAATGCCGCATTTGGTGTAGCGGCTTTATATTCTAATACAACCGGTCACGATAATGCTGCATTTGGAAATTCAGCACTCAATCTGAACACTACAGGTTTTTTTAACTCAGCATTTGGTATGAACTCATTAAGAAAAAATAATGGAGATGAAAATTCGGCATTTGGTCAGGCATCTCTCTTTGAAAATACAACGGGTTATGCAAACTCGGCTTTCGGTGTTGGGTCATTAGCTCAGAATACGACGGGGTTCTTGAATACCGCAATTGGCTTAAATGCAGGAAGTACTGTTACCACAGGTTCAAATTTAGTACTAATCGGAAGCAATGCCCAGCCTACTTTACCAAACGCTACTAATCAAATTACACTTGGTAACAGTTCAATTACAAGTTTAAGATGCAACGTTACATCAATATCTTCTCTTTCAGATGTGAGAGATAAGAAAAATATTAAAGACCTTTCACTCGGTCTGGAATTTTTAATGCAGGTTAAGCCAAGAGAGTTCAATTGGGATAAACGCGAATGGTATGAAGGAAATGTATCCGATGGAAGCAGAACGGAAGATTATCCAACGGCCGGCTTCATTGCACAGGAGCTTGACAATCTCCAATCAGAAATAAATGCCGATTGGATGAACCTTGTAATAAAGGAAAATCCCGAAAGATTAGAGGCAACTGCGGGCAACCTGTTTCCTGTTGTAGTGAAGGCGGTTCAGGATCTTAAGAAAGAAAAAGACGCTGAGATAGCACAATTGAAATCAGAAAACCTATTGCTTAAACAGGAATTAGAATTGCTTAAAGAATTACGGTTGCGGTTAGCCAACCTTGAGCAAGCGATAATTAATTCGGATGTAAAATTTTCAAGTAATATAACTAAATAATTTTGAAATAAAATTTATTAATGAAAGCCGAATTATTATGAAAAATAAAATAGTTTTAGTCTTCCTTTTGACCATCGTTGCCCTGAATGCACAAAGTGTTATTACACTAAGTGCGGGAACTACAATAGAAATTGGTACCGGGGCAGATTTATGTGCCGGTTCAATTGAAGGAAGCGGACAGCTTTTAGGCAGTGGTACTTTCTGCGGGAACCCTACAGGAGTAGAATCTAAAGATGATATTAAATTGCCAACAGAGTTTGCACTTGGCCAGAATTATCCAAACCCGTTTAACCCTTCAACAATAATCAGTTTTCAGTTACCGGTGAGCAGTAATGCAACATTAAAAGTATATGATGTTTTGGGTAATGAAGTGGCAACACTATTGAATGAATACAGGGAAGCAGGTAAATATGAAGTTGTCTTTGATGCATCATTCGCCGGAGGCGGACTGTCAAGCGGGATTTATATTTATAAACTGCAGGCAGCCAATAATATTTTCACTAAGAAGATGACTATTATCAAATGAAAAAATCTTATGAAGAACTTAGAAAAAAGGAAAAGATTTATTCGATGGCTTTAATGGCTATGATATCGGTCGTTGTTATAGCAGCTTTTTTTCTAATGTATCTGATTATATCACAATTATAATAGTCGGGGAAGGGAAGCATCTCCTATCGGTTCCTTGATAAAAAAGCCGCAGTTGAAAAATACAGCGGCTTGATTTAAGTGTAAAAAGTCGGTTAATAAATAATCACAATCAAAAAAAAGGAGAGTAAAAATGAAAAGTCAACAATTCTCAAAAATGTTTCTTGTAGTGTTAATAGCAGCACTTTTATTTGCAGCCTGCTCAAAGGACTCTAACAATCCGGTTGATCCGGGCACAGATCCAACAACAAGCGGAGCATCAGTAAAGTTAAACGGCGGCGGGTTTAATAATAAGCAGGTAAATTTATCCCTGGGATTGAGTGCTTATATAATTAATGATAATGCGACTTATGTTCAATTTATTGGAAAGGTGGATAATGACTCATTGTATCTTGTATTCGTTTTCGAAGGTAAACAGACCGGCACTTTTCAGTGGAGCGGCAGTACTATAGAAACCTATGTATTACATATTTCACAAACTGGGTCATTTGTTTATGCAAATATGACCGAAGGCTCTACCACAGTTTCTTCTTATGGTGAAGTTGGCAGTAAAATAAACGGAAATTTTAGCGGAAAACTAATAGAGACAAGCGCACAGCAAGTTGAATTAACAGTGGAGGGTACTTTTTCTGTAGTGCGCGGACCCGACGAGAACCAGTAAATACAAAATTCAAAAGTCAATCATAATTCTTACTATAAGCAGAACAGGAAATTTTTATAAGTTACTAAAAAGAAATCAAAATATTTTTAATTAAATGTGAAACAAATATGAGTTTTAAATATTTTAGAACGACATCATTCGTTCAAACGAAAGTTTTAATAGGAATTATCAGCATGTTAATTGGTTGCTCTTCAGCGGAGTACATCCCTGAAAAGATGGATGCAACGCTAAAGCAAAGAATTTCTTTTCTCGAAAAGGAAGAACCAAATTCCTTTATTCAGTTTACGGGTAAAACAAATTCATCAATAAATGATGAAATCAAAACCGAACTTGAATCTACCGGAATAAAAGTAGAAAGCATTATACGGGATATTTTCACAGCTTCCGGAACAGCAGAGAATATAAAGAAAACAACATTACTTGATTTTGTTGTTTTTCTTGAGTTAGCAAAAAAGATGGATATGAAATAAATAACTAAAGGAGCACAAATGAAAAATCTATTTTTACTGCTGTTGGCTTCGATATTATTATCGGTTAACAGTTTTTCTCAATTAAAATATTCCGGGATAAATCTTGAAGGAAGAAGCGGTGAACATCCGGATAAAATCATAAGCTCTGAAATAAAATCTGCCGACCAGTTTAGCAATAAAATCAGCCCAATGCTGAATATTTTTCTGGACAACATCTCATCCAATAAAAGCGTTCATGTTCGTGTACCTGAATCAATTGGTTCACTTAAAGAATTAATATTCTTTCATCAAAATGAAATGGATGATATTCTGCTTCCGGTTTTCATAAGAACATCATCTATTCCCGCATTAGAAAGTATGATTTCTTTCCTTGGAGGAAAAACCGAAACTGTTGCAGGTGATATTATCGTTGCTGATATGCCCGTATCAACTATAAGAGAATTGGCTCTCTCATCCGGAGTCATTTACATTGAGCCCAGCACTATTTCTGAAATGAAAATAGATATCAGCAGGGTTGAAGCAAAAGTTAATCAGCTTCATAATGGTACCGGCATTTCGAGACCTTACAAAGGCAACGGCGTTGTTGTCGGAGTAATTGATTCCGGAATTGATTGGAAACATCAGGATTTTAAAAATACCGGAGGAAACAGGATACAATATTTATGGGATATGTCCGGCTCCAGCAATCCGCCCTCAGGTTACGGTTACGGAACTGAATACACCAAAGCACAGCTTGATGCAAATCAATGTGCACAGATAGATGGTGATGACGGTTATGGTCACGGAACACATGTTGCCGGAACTGCAGCAGGAAACGGCGGCGCACTTTCAAATTACATCGGTATGGCTCCGGAGTCTGACATTGTCTTTATTAAAGGATTCAGAACAGGTCCTGGTTTTGCAAGCACTGATGTTGTGAACGGGTGTAATTACATTTTTCAAAAAGCACAACAATTAAGTAAACCGGCTGTAATTAATTTAAGTCTTGGCGGTCATTTCGGACCGCATGATGGAAGCAGCCTATATGAGCAGGCATTAACCAATCTGACAGGAAACGGAAAAATAATAGTTGCTGCTGCAGGCAATGAGGGCGGTGAAACAATGCACTTAAGTTATGCCGTTGCCGGGTCATCATATAATGATTCTTACGAAACCCTAATAGACTTATATAGTGGCGCACAAATTTTTGTTGCCGATATGTGGTACAACAGTGGGAGTATTTCTGTTGGACTTGTGGCATACAATTCTTCAAATGGAAGTGTTATTGGCTGGACAAACGGAATAGCTCCCGGTCAAAAAATTGAAGATGCACCCTTTACTGTATCAGGAAACACTTATGGTTATGTAACAATAGATGCTACCGGAACAAATAACCCGAACAATGGAGCTAATCAGGTGCTGATTGCTGTTGACAGTCATAATGGTCAAATAAATATTGGTGATGTTACTTGGTCTGTTTATACTTATGGTTCTGGAACATTCGATTCATGGGTTGTCACCGGCGGTCAATACTCAACATTAACGCCACAGAACTATTTTAAAGCCGGTGATAACCAAAAAACAGTTGGAATGCCGTCAACAGCTCAGAAGCTTATTTGTATTGGTTCGTATGTTACAAAAACCCAGTGGATTGATATTAATGGCACCACTCAAAATCAACCGGGCAACCCGGTGCTTGGACAAATTTCAAGCTTCAGCAGTCTGGGTCCTTCAAGAGACGGACGAATTAAACCTGACCTTGTTGCACCAGGTGAAGTTATTATTGCCGCATATTCTTCATTCCTTACTCAAACGCCAGGCTCTAATATTCTTCAAGGTGGGAAGCACCAGAAAATGCAGGGAACAAGTATGGCTACCCCGCATGTTACCGGAGTGGTTGCATTACTTTTAGAGAAGAATCCATCTTTAGATTACGACCAGACAGTTACTATACTAAAAAACACAACCAAAAAAGACGGCTTTACTGGAACTTCTGCAAATAACACTTACGGTTATGGCAAACTGGATGCTTATAATGCATTCCAGAATACTTCAGGTGGTGGAGGCGGAACACAAGTGGTTATTATTCAGGAAGGTTTCGATGGGAATTTCCCTCCAGATGGGTGGTTACAGCAGATTACAAACTCAGGTTTCACATGGTTAAAAAGTAACCCGCAGAATAATAATTTTAATCAGATTGATCCTAACAGCACAGCTTCAGCGGTTTGTCCCTGGGTTGCACAAAACCAAAACGAGTGGCTGATAACTCCCGCATTCAATTTAGGTAGCGGTAATGCATCAATTGAATTTTATACCGGTTACAGCACTCAATGGTTAAGTGGTGCAACAATAAAACTTCATATATCGACAAATGGTGGAAGTAACTGGACACAAATATGGACTGCTGAAAACGACGGACAACCTTGGTCTTGGCGAAATAGGATAATTGATATTTCAGCATACTCAAACAGACAGAACCTAAAACTCGGTTGGCAGTACGTTGGTAACGACGGTGATATGGTTGCTATTGACGGAGTAAGGCTATTAGGATACACAGGTACTACAGATATAACAGAGGATGAACTAATTATTACGGATTACAATTTGAGTCAGAATTATCCTAACCCCTTTAACCCCGCTACAAAAATAAGTTGGCAGTCACCAGTCGGCAGTTGGCAAGTCCTTAAAGTATTTGATGTACTTGGAAAGGAAGTAGCCATTCTGGTTAATGAATACAAACCGGCCGGCAGATATGAAGTAGAATTTGATGCCTCTCGTCTTTCAAGCGGAGTTTACTTATACCGCTTACAAGCAGGTGAGCAATCTTTTACCAGGAAAATGACATTAGTTAAATAAGGAGATGAAATGTCTGCCCTATATAAAAACAGAAACCATAGGGAGCGTATTCTTACAATTACTCTTTATGGACTTTTTACAATGGTTTTTCTAATTTCATTTACTCTCGTTCATTTGTTAATCACTTAGCTAGATTCTAATTAAGTAGTGATAAGAAGCGCATCTCCTAATCATCAATTAAAACCGCAGTGGAAACAACCCTGCGGTTTTTCACTTCCACTTTTTAATATTTCTAATTAGAATATTTTTTAGTTTTAAGAAGACTAAAAACATTTATATAAACCATATTTAAGAAAACAATTCAATTTGAATCCCTGGAAAAGCGTTAAAGGACTTCCGCGTGATATGTGGGTGTTGTTTTATACAACGCTTATTAACCGTTCCGGTACAATGGTTATTCCGTTTCTTGTACTTTATCTTACTCAGAAAATCGGCGTAACAGCATCAGAAGCCGGTGTTGCACTCCTTGTTTACGGAATTGGCGCTTTTATTTCTGCTCCGTTGACAGGCAGGTTAGCTGATAAAATTGGTGCACTGAAAGTAATGAAAATTTCCTTGGTTGGTACAAGCTTAGTGATGCTGGTATATGGTTTTATTACAAACTATTATCTCATATTAGTTTTTTCGTTCATTCTTTCTGTAATAAATGAGGCATTCCGTCCGGCAAATCTTTCCTTAATTTCCGAAATAGTTACTCCGGCACAAAGAAGAATTTCATTTGCACTTAACCGTCTCGGAATTAATATCGGAATGAGCATTGGTCCAGTTGTCGGAGGATTTTTAATACTCATAGATTACCATTTTCTTTTTTACGTAAATGCATTTGCCTCTCTTGCAGCAGGTATTTACTTAATTCTTACACCATGGACATCCCTTAGTGAAAGCGAATCAACAATTGAAGAAGTTTCATCACAAACAAAACTAAATGCTTCGGTCCTTGGTGACAGAAAATATCTTTTCTTCCTGTTTGCTGTAATTCCGGCTAACCTTGTTTTCTTTCAGCATCTCGGCGGTGTACCATTATATATTGTGGATGAACTGGGCTATTCAACAGCGGCATTCGGACTTCTTTCTGCGATCAATACAGTTTTAATTATTATTGCTGAAGTTCCGCTTAACAATATGATGTCGAATATGTCTTATTCACGATCAATGTTCATTGGTGCACTGCTTGCAGCCATTGGTTTTGGAGCAATGGCAGTTGCTAGAGATATCACACCATTAATAATTACCATAATTATCTGGACATTCGGGGAAATGATTTTCTTTCCTGTTACTGCAACTTATGCATCTGAAATTGCACCGGCAAAAAAACGCGGAGAGTATATGGGATATTTTCAGATGACTTTCAGCTTCGCATTCTCTGCTGGTCCCTGGCTTGGTACGGTTGTTTATGAAAATTACGGCCCTGTGATTTTATGGAGCGGGGCTTTGGTAATGGGTTTGATCACCGCCGTTCTGATATTATTTGTAAAGGAAAAACAAAATGAATCAGCCTGATTTAATAAATGTTATTCAGCATCTGCTTACAGATAAAATAACAAATATTAGTATTATCGGGTTTATTGCCGAAAATCTGGTAACAGAAATTTTGCAAGAAGGCGAATCAGTACTGATAAAAGGAATAAGCGATGAAGAATGGATTTATATTTTCAGTAAAGATGAAAACGAACTAAGGACGCTTCTTGCTCAATTAAGCAATAAAGACATTTATTTTGCTTCAGTTGAAGACTGGATGATCCCCATTATAAATGAAACAAAAAAGTTTGAATGGACGCTTTCAACCATTCGGTGGTACTTACCTGATGATGTTGATGTTACAGATAACAAATTTATAAGCAATCCAATTTCTACCGAAGATATTGGTTTTATATTATCACAATCAAAGTATAGACAGTTTTTAACTGTAAGATATCTTAAAGAAAGAATTACCAGGTCAATTAGTGCTTGCATTTATGAAGATAATAAGTTGGTCGCTTGGGGATTAACTCATGACGATGGTGCTCTTGGCTCGTTAAACGTTCTTGATGAATACCGCGGGAAAAAGTATGGGACAGAAATAGTCCTTTCACTGATTCATCAATGCAGGGCACTTGGCAAAATTCCCTTTGCACAAATAGAAGAAACTAATCACAAAGCAATTAAGCTTGTAACAAAACTTGGATTTGTACAGGACAGAAGAGTTACATGGATTAAAAGCGCTCAATAAATTAGGGTTCAAGCTCGCGTTCATCTTTCAGAGTTTAGGTTCAACTCAGTGCAGCACAGCAGGATTCTAAACCAGGTTTTTACCAGGCCACCCATAATTATATTTAACCGACCTTACCCGAAATGCTTGCCCCCACAACACAATTGTTGGTTGTTAACAATTAAGTTTTTAGTTTAAGAATAAGTTTCTGTAATTATTTAACAGAAATGCTCATAAGCCAGAGCAAATGTTGGCTTTATTTTCAATTCATTTAAGGAGGCAGAAATGAATAGAAAACTTAAATTATTCTATTCAATCTTTTTCGTGTTGATCGTAACAATACTTCTCTATACAGGCTGTAATGTACAGGAGGAGAAGAAGGCAATGAGCCAGGACGAGCTGATTGCACGGGGGGAATATCTTATTGAAACTACAGGGTGTCACGATTGTCATACACCTAAAACCTTCGGACCGGAGGGAATGAAACCAGATGAAACAAAGTTGTTGGCTGGTCATCCGGAAGGATCTCAATTATATGAGATCGATATAAATATGGTTGGTCCGGGCAAGTGGATTCTAACTAACGATCATCTTACCGCGTGGGTTGGTCCCTGGGGAATATCTTTTTCATCAAATCTTACACCCGATAATGCAACCGGACTAGGTGCAGTAAGCGAGGAAATGTTCATTAAAACATTGCGGGAAGGTAAAATAAAAGGTATAGGAAGACAAATGCTTCCTCCAATGCCTTATGAAGTTTTCGGTAAAATGACAAATGAGGATTTGAAAGCAATTTACGCCTATCTCCAGTCTATTCCCTCAGTCAGCAACAAAGTAAACAAGCCGGTTCCACCGCCAATGGTAGCAGAACTTTACGGTAAGAAATAATTTCTTTATAATAATGACATCTTCTTCCGGAAGATGTCATCTTAATTTAAAATGAAGTATCCCGCATTTAATATCGAAGCAAAAGTAACCCACAATAAATATGGCATATTAAGATAGGCGGCATGAGGTTTGATCTTATAAAAACTGATGAGCATAAACACTATACTGAACCATAAGCTGATAATCACAACCAAAGCCAATCCGATCTGATTGAAATAGAAGAACACAAATGACCAGATAAAATTTAAAAACATCTGAACAGAAAAGATCCATAGGGCATTGTTTCTTTCTTTTGATGGAATTTGTTTCCAGATCAGAAATAATGATATACCGAGCAGGATGTAGAGAACAGTCCATACCGGACCAAATATCCAGTTGGGCGGACTGAACGAAGGTCTGTTTAATGAAGCAAACCATTCAGGAACAGCCTGAGCAGTAAATCTTCCTGCGATTGCACCAAGCGCCAAAGGAATTAAAATTGCTATGACAAGTTTTGTTATATCTGATCTTTTCACTGTTTAATCTTCCTGTTTTTAGGTAATAACCTCATTTGAAATCAGCTAGTCAACCGGGTTTTCATTATCAACATTATTATCTGTAGAAACATTAACCGGTCTGCCGGCTTTCTTTAATGCTTCTTTTAGAAGAAATTCAATTTGTGCATTGATACTTCTAAAATCATCAGCCGCCCATTTTTCAAGAGCGGTGTAAATCTTATCATCTATTCTCAATAAAAATTTTTTCTTATCAGGCATTATTTTTTCTTTTTCTATTCATATTCTCTAACTGTAATGTACTCCGGCGATTGACTGTCTTTGATTGTTAAGCATTACATACCAGATTAACATAGGAAGCCAGGGATATTCGTCAAGAATTTCAAATTTTCTTTTTCCCAACATAACATCGGTTTTCTTTTTTAATAATCCGGTTTGTTTAATCTGTAATAATATCTCATTGGTGTCTGTGAAAATTGTGTAAATACCTTTAAACACATTGCTCTCAAATGGAAGATGCAGACCGCGCTGCAATTGAACTGTTCCGCCAGACTTAAATGCTTTTCCGGTGTAAGAAGCAATCGGATAATTAAACCCATCTTTGCTGACATCAATAGCTGATTTCCAGATGCTTGGTCTTTTAATTATCCACTTTCCACCAAAACCGTCAACAATAGCATCGCTTTTTCGCCAGCTGGGAAAATAAGCTTTTAATATAATCCCATCAGGAGAAATTAGCTCGCAATCTCTTTTCATTTGAGAAGGTTGAACTAATTGCAAATCCAAATTACGATAATCCGAAAAACGTTTCATTATTGATATAAAGTTCCTGTGTTAATTACCGGCTGTGCATCGGATTCTGATACGAGAGCGACCATCAGATTATTTACCATAGTTGCTTTCTTATCTTCATCCAGAGTTACAATCTTTTGTTCACTCAGAGCATTCAACGCCATTTGCACCATGCCAACAGCTCCTTCAACAATTTTGGTTCTTGCCGCAATAATTGCCTGTGCCTGCTGCCTGCGTAACATCACCTGAGCAATTTCCTGTGCATAAGCAAGATGTGAAATACGAGCTTCAATAATGCTTACCCCAACAACTTCCAGTCTGGTTTGAACTGTGTTCTTTAAGCTATCGGCAATTTCCTGTGGACTTCCCCGCAAAGAAGATTTATCATCTTCTTCAACATCATAAGGATATTCAGATGCAAGAGTACGAATAGCAGTTTCACTTTGTATGTCAACAAACTGCTCATAGTTTTCAACATCAAAAACTGCTTTTGCTGAATCAACAACTTTCCAGACTATGACAGCACCAATCTCAATCGGATTGCCGTGAAGATCATTCACTTTAATTCTCTGGCTGTTGAAGTTTCTTATTCTCAGGGAGACTCTTTTCTTTACAGTAAAAGGATTAACCCACCAGAATCCGGAATGACGAACGGTGCCTATGTATTTACCAAAGAAAATTAAAACACGAGAATCATTCGGTTGGACCATTATCAATCCCGTTAAAGTAATTATACCAATTAGTAAAAGGGGAATAAAGAACCAGAGTATTTGTGGATTGTTCGATTTAATTCCAAGAACCAACAGGTAGATATCAATTGCCACTAAAGCAAGCGCGAAGAACAGCATTAAAAACCCATTTAGTTTATTAGCGGGTTTTTCAACTATCTTTTCCATTTTACAATCCTTTCTAAAATTGCTATCGTAATGATATCACATTGATAGCAAAAAGTCAAGGGGCTAAAATCGGTTGAATTCAGCATTTTATCGCAGAAACAACGAGTTCTATCCACGCGAATGGTAGGATTATTCGCTAATGGCTGGATTCAGAAGTTTTAAGGCTGAGTGCTTTGCCCCCGGCGATAACGAAGCAAGATAATGATCCTGTACAAGAAATGATATTTCATGTTTAAGTTCAGAGTGCTTATTTGCAATTTTGATGATAAGCTTTAATGCATTAATTCTTACAGAGGGAGATTTGTTAATTTGTTCCCAGATATTCATGCACATATCGAATAAAACACCTTCATACTTTTCATCGAGATCCATCATCAGAAGAATTTTTAGAAGTTCCCGCTGATGTCCGTCGTTCTTTCTCTTTGCTGCGGATACAATTCTTCTGATATACTTTTTAATTCGTTTATCGTTTTCCTCAATTACACTCCACAACAAAAATGCTGCTCTCCAGGAATACGGCTGCTTGTCTGAAAGAGCTAACTCAACTGCTTCTTCAAAATATTCCGGATGAGCATTCATAATAGAAATCATTTCATCTTTGCAGCAGCTTACTAATGTTTTTTCTAAGGGTGATTGCATTGATTAAAATATTTTTTTGCCGAAGGTAAACAAAATTACCAATTTTTATAGATAGCACCCATCACCCAAAATTATTTTTTATTAACTCATTGTACAAAAAAGTCTTGTTGTGTAGTTTAACAGCAGTAAACTTTTTCAATTGAATCACTGTGGCTATTACGAGAACCGGGCGCACTAAAAGGTTCTCTAGTAATTAAATATATCGAGAGAACCGTTAAAGTCAAACTCTGAGTTATAAACAATTCAATAGACATTTTTATATTATAATATGAAAACATTAGTAGTTGGAGCCAGCGGAGCAACAGGAAAGCTTCTGGTAGAGCATTTATTAAAAGCAGGTCAACAGGTCAAAGCAATTGTTCGTCCTTCAAGTAATATTCCCGACTCCTGGAATAACAATAACAATAACAATCTAACAGTAATCAGATCAAACATTGCACAAATAGCTGTTGATGATATGGCAAAACTTCTTGCTGATTGTCAGGCTGTTGCTTCCTGCCTCGGACACAACCTGACACTGAAAGGTATTTACGGAAAACCACGAAAGCTTGTTACGGATACTGTCCGGTTATTATGCGAAGCAGCATTAAAACTTAAACCGGAAAAGCCACTTAAACTTGTTTTGATGAATACTGCGGGAAACAGTAACAGAGATTTAAACGAACCTATTTCAACCAGACACAAATTTATGCTGAGCTTAATAAGATTATTTGTTCCGCCGCATTCTGATAATGAAAATGCTGCAGATTATTTAAGGGTTAACATCGGAAAACAAAACAAACATATAAATTGGGTGGCAGTTCGTCCCGATACATTAATTAATGAAGCAGAAGTAACAGAATATACACTGCACAATTCACCAACAAGAAGCGCTCTTTTCAATCCGGGTAAAACAAGTCGAATAAATATTGCTCACTTTGTTCTACAGCTTTTTGCCGATGATGAAACATGGATAAAGTGGAAAGGACAAATGCCTGTAATTTATAATGTTGAAAAGTGATTGAATGAATAGGAATTGCCGTGGAGGATTTCTGTATATAAAAAAATAATTTTACTTACATTATATACAAGCATTTGCGAGTTCTATAATATCTCAAAATTAAGTGTGTTGAATAAACTTTTATTTTGGACGAAAGGAAAAAACTTTGTATTTACCACTTTTTTAATCGCAAAACCTTGCACTTGACACTAATAAGACCCATATTTAACTAAAAACATAACCTTAAAAGCAAAATATCTATGAATAAAAGAAAACTCTCAGTAATTGCAGGGATTAGCTATATCATAATTTTCTTCGCTGCGGTATTTGCAAATTTTTTCGTTCTTGAATCAATTATAAATGCTCCATTAGAAACCATTCAACAGAATCATATGGTGGTTAGATTTGGAATTTTGGCATTCATATTAACCGTTGTTTTTGATGTTGTGGTTGCATGGGCTCTTTATGAAATATATAAGGAACACTATTTGTCAATTCTAAGTACATTCTTTAGAATGATGCATGCCGCAATTATGGCTGTTGCTGTATTTACGCTTCCGTTAGCAGTAAAGTTAAATACTGTTGAAGAAATTCTGAGGCAAGTTGACATTTTTAATATTATATGGCTTATCGGGCTTTTCTTTTTCGGAATTCATCTGATTCTTCTAAGCAAAATAATTGGTAAGCCCAAAATTATTGCTCTATTCCTGACTTTAGCCGGTATAATGTATATGATTGATACAAGCGCGCATTTCATTCTACCAAACTATGAAGCATATGGCTCAATATTTTTAGCCCTTGTTGCAATTCCCAGTATGGTTGGAGAAATGTCCTTTGCAATTTGGCTCCTCTTAAAAGGTGGTAAAGCAAAAAGTTGATAATTTAAGTTATCAAAAGCAGTAGTAATGAGGTTCAATGATTGCCGATTTAAAGTGTATACACTTTAAACAATACCCGAGCAGATAGAGTTAAAAAATTTTTAATTAAAAAGGGCATCGTGGTAATGCCCTTTGTAAGTGCAAGGTTTGAGATTCTTCGTCCCGATTTTATCGGGACTCAGAATGACGGATGTCTCGTTTATTTCAAATCGAAACGGTCAAGGTTCATTACCTTATTCCATGCTGCAACAAAATCCTTAACGAATTTCTTTTTTGCATCATCCTGTGCATAGACTTCAGCAAGTGCACGCAGTTGTGAGTTTGAACCAAAGATAAGATCAACACGTGTTCCTGTCCATTTAACTTTTCCGGTTTTACGATCTTTGCCCTCAAACGTATCTTCTTTATCAGATGTCGGATTCCAAACATTACCCATATCAAGTAAGTTTACAAAGAAGTCATTTGTTAGTTTACCAACTTCATCTGTAAATACTCCATGTTTAGAACCGCCGTAGTTTGCTCCGAGTACACGCAATCCGCCGACGAGCACTGTCATCTCCGGTGCACTGAGGGTAAGAAGCTGCGCTTTGTCAACAAGCATTTCTTCTGCTGATACGATGTATTTCGTCTTCTGATAATTACGGAAACCATCTGCTTCGGGCTCCATATATTCAAATGATTCTACATCAGTTTGCTTTTGTGATGCATCCATTCGTCCCGGTGTAAACGGCACTTCAATTTTGTGCCCAGCATCTTTAGCCGCTGCTTCAACTGCGGCGCATCCACCCAATACAATAAGATCAGCCAATGAAACTTTTTTGCCGTCTTTACGATTGTTAAATTCTTTTTGAATGCTCTTAAGTTTTTTGAGTACTTTTTCTAGTTGTGCGGGTTGATTCACTTCCCAATCCTTTTGAGGTTCTAAACGGATGCGGGCGCCATTGGCTCCTCCACGAAAGTCAGAACCACGAAAAGTAGACGCAGCAGACCAGGCAGTATAAACCAGTTCTGATATTGATAATCCTGAATCTAAAATTTTCTTTTTTAGACCCTCGATATCTTTTTTATTTACAAGTTTATGATTGACTTCCGGAATTGGATCCTGCCAGATTAAATCTTCTTTCGGAACTTCCGGACCACTGTAACGAACTTTAGGTCCCAGGTCCCGGTGAGTAAGTTTAAACCATGCTCTTGCAAAAGCATCGGCAAAAGCTTTTGGATCCTTGTGGAATCTTCTTGAGATTGGTTCATAAATAGGATCGAAGCGCAAGGATAAATCAGCAGTTGTCATTGTTGGCGGATGCTTCTTTGATGGATCGTGAGCATCAGGAATCATATGTTCCGGTTTAACATCTTTAGCCTGCCATTGCCATGCACCGGCAGGACTTTTAACTTTTTCCCACTCGTAACCGAAAAGCATATCGAAGTAGCCCATATCCCATTTTGTGGGATTTGGTTTCCATGCACCTTCAAGTCCGCTGGTGGTTTGGTGTGGACCTTTACCTGTTCCAAATTTATTGATCCAGCCAAAACCCTGTTCTTCAATTGGTGCTGCTTCAGGTTCAGGACCAACTAAAGCTGGATCACCTGCGCCGTGCATTTTACCAAATGTGTGTCCGCCCGCGGTTAGTGCAACTGTTTCCTCATCGTTCATAGCCATACGTTTAAATGTTTCACGCACATCACGACCTGAAGCTACCGGATCAGGATTTCCATCGGGACCTTCGGGATTAACATAAATCAATCCCATCTGAACTGCTGCAAGCGGATTTTCCAGTTCTCTGTCACCGGAGTAGCGGCTCATTGGTTTATCGCTCGTTGCCAGCCACTCTTTTTCAGCACCCCAATAAATGTCTTCTTCCGGCTGGTAAATATCTTCTCGTCCGCCGCCAAAACCAAAAGTTTTAAAACCCATTGATTCCATTGCGCAATTGCCGGCTAAGATCAAGAGGTCAGCCCAGGAAATTTTATTTCCATATTTCTGCTTGATAGGCCAGAGCAAACGTCGTGCTTTATCCAGGTTGCCGTTATCGGGCCAGCTGTTTACAGGTGCAAAACGCTGATTGCCTGTGCCGCCTCCTCCGCGTCCGTCGGCGGTGCGGTAAGTGCCTGCGCTATGCCATGTCATACGAATAAAAAGACCGCCGTAATGACCCCAATCTGCAGGCCACCAATCCTGCGAGTTGGTCATAACCGCATACAAATCTTTCTTCAGAGCTTTGTAATCAATCTTGCTGAATTCTTTTGCATAGTTAAATTTGGCACCCAAAGGGTTTGATGCCGGATGATGCTGGTGAAGTATTCCAAGATTTAATTGGTTAGGCCACCATTCTTTATTTGATGTACCCCTTCCGAAAGAAGTCCTTCCGGTTATAGGGCATTTGCTTTCATCACTCATAATATTTCTCCTGATATTATTAAGGTTAATAGTTATTTAATGGTTCTTATTTTTATTAAATGTTCCGATTATCTGAAGCTTAATATCTTTCAAATTAAAATTGGGAATTTTCTTTTTCTTAAAATATTTTTGGAGCATCTCATTAAGCTGCTCATCAAAAAAATCTTCTATTCGTTCAGTGTTCTCACAATACAGATGATGATGCTTATCGAGAATAGCATCATACCTCATAAAGTCTTGTTCAGTCTTTACCTTTTTAACTAATCCTTTCTCAACAAATGTTTCAAGAGTTTTATAGATTGTACCAACTGCAATGTTAGGGTGATTCTTTACAACGTATTCTTTGATTATATCCGCGGTAGGATGATCCTTAAGACTGGTTAATGCTTCCAGAACAGCTATCCTTTGAGGAGTAACCTTTAGATTGTTGTTCTTTAGTTCGATTCTGATATTATCTTTTTTCACGGACAAAAATTATTAGATAAGAATTATTCCTATCTAATATAAATGTTTATTTGTAGGATATCAAGGTGAAAGGTTTAAGTTTATGGTGATATTATTAGTGATGTGAGGATAAAAATTAATATGTGCAGTGGAAGTTACTTGACTCAAAGACTTTAATTAGGCGGGAGATCTTCTTAAACATAACAACTAAAAAGAATCAAATGGGTTTTTAATTTTGTTTAACTGCGATTTACTTATTTGGGCATATAATAAAGTTGTCTTAATATCTTTATGCCCTAAAATTTTCTGGATCAATGAAATATCGGTGCCTTGTTCAAGTAAATGGGTTGCGTAAGAATGTCGGAGAGAGTGAACGGTGATATGTTTTTTAATCTTACAGTTTCTTACTGCTTTTTTAAGAATTGCCTGAATGCTGCGTGCGGAATAAAAATTTTCAAACTGTCCCTCAAATAAAAATTCAGTTGGTTTATATTCTTTGTAGTAATCCCTTAACAATAAAAGCATTTTATTGGACATGGGGACAAATCTATCTTTATTGCCTTTTGATTGGCTGATCCTTAACAGCATTCTATCGGAATCAATATCTTTTACCTTAAGATTAATGCATTCGCTAATGCGTAAACCACATGAGTATATCAGCGAAATAATAGTATTATGTTTAACATTTTTTATACTGTCAATTATAGCTTTAATTTCTTCTATGCTTAGCACATCCGGAAGTTTTCTTTCTGTTCTATACCCGCGCAAAAAATCACTGTTTAATTTCTGATTAAAGATTATTTCGGCGTAAAGTTTTACTGCCATTACAGAGTTTTTAATGTGACTAAAAGAAAGGTTTTTCTCTTTTAGATATACGGCAAATTTATATAACGAATCCTGATCGGGTTTTTGTAAACCAGAAAATTTAGTGAACTGCTCTACAGCTTTGATGTATGTTTTAATAGTTTGCGGAGCATAATTTCTTAAAGACAGGACTTCCCGCAACAAATCAATTTTACCAGCACTCATTCAGTATAACTCCAAATATTGTGGTTTTCCCGCAGTAAATTTAATTAAATCATTTAAATTTTGTATTGTTGCGGTAAATAATAAGTTAGGCACAAGGTAAACACGAAACGTAAAACTATAATAAGATTAAACCTAATTGAATGAAAATAGCATCGAAAATATTAATGATTGTATTGCTCATTTGGACAATGGTAATGCTCATTTGGGGATTGAGCGGATTTTTTGAATATTTCTCAGGAATTAAGCCTTTTATAAACCTACAGAATTCTGCCTATCCAAAGGCTGTACAATTTGTCCATTGGTTTTTGATAACGCTAACAGGTGGCACGTTTGTTTTTGGGTATTTCCTGAAATGGAAATGGACACCGTACTTTATGGTAATGCTCTTTTCTAACCTTGCTGTCTTATGCACAATACAAACTTTTGACTTTATGTCGGAACAATGGAGTTTTACTGCCTATTTTACCGAAATAGTCTTGTATATTTTGCTTTCCGCATTTTTATTGTTTTCATCGCTTTCAAAATCACGATTTAAGCACAAACTCTAGTGTATGAAAAATGTATTGATTGCAGGAGCATCAGGTATGGTTGGTAATATCATCTTAGACCATTGCTTGTCATCTTCAAAAGTAGGTGCAGTAATATCATTAATTCGCAAGAAATCGGATAACACGCACTCGAAGTTAAATGAAGTCATTATTGAAGATTTTACGGATTACGCCAAGCATCGAGATTTGTTTAAGAATATAGATAGTGCCTTTTTCTGTATTGGAGTTTATACAGGTAGTGTTTCCGATAAATTATTCAAGGAAATTACAGTGGATTATGCTGTAAGTTTTGCCAAAATGCTAAAAGATAATAGTCCTGACGCTAAACTTTGTCTTCTCAGTGGAGCCGGAGCCGACCGAACCGAAAAAAGTAAGACTTCATTTGCGCTTTATAAAGGAATGGCTGAAAATCAAATTGATAAATTAGGTTTGGAATTTTACGCCTTCCGCCCAGGATACATTTATCCAGTTGAACAAAGAAAAGAGCCAAATTTGATGTATGCCATTATGCGAAGTCTTTATCCTATCCTGAGACTTTTAGGAAGTAACTTTAGCATTCAATCAACTGAATTGGGTAAAGTAATGTTGGATATAGGATTGAATGGAACAGATAAAAAAACACTAGAGAATAAAGACCTGATTAATTATTTAGAAGAGCAAAGAGATTATTAAAAAACATAAGAAATTAAGAAGAAAGTAGATTTGAAAAAGAAACCCAGTGCCTAACAATGTATATAAAAAATAGGCGAAATAGTAGTAAAATCAAGAGTTTTGGCTCGTATCAAACTTTGTGTTTAACCTAAAGTTTAGTGCTTCGTAATCGCCTACTTTTCATATACTCAACGTTGTGCGTCATTTAAAACAGATTAACAATGAAAACTTGGAATACATTCACAAAAAGAATTCGGATAAACAAACCAATAGATTCTGTTTATCGCAGTTGGGCAACCAAAGGTCAAATTGAAACTTGGTTTCTCGAAAAAGCAGATTATTTTTTAGGAAGTAAGCAAAGGCAAGCTGATGAACTTGTTCAAAAAGGAGATAGTTTTCTGTGGAAATGGAACAATTGGGATTTTATAGAAAAGGGTCAGGTTTTGGAAGCGAACGGCAAAGACTTGATATCATTTACATTTGGTTCAGGCGGTATCGTTACTATCAAACTCATTGAAATTGCAAATAGCACAGAAATTGAACTAACGCAGAAAGATATTCCAACTGACGACAAGAGTAAGATGGAAATTTTTGTTGGCTGTATAACAGGGTGGACTTTTTGGCTTACGAACTTAAAAGCTTACTTGGAATATAGTGTAACCTTGCACGCCAAAGGTCTTCAACAAGAAGAGACGAAAGACTTAGTAAATAGTTAATATGAATAAATTATTGATAGCGTTTTGTCTGTTTATTGTTGTTTTATACAGTTGTGATAACAATACAACATATAAAAGTAATTCTTCAGAAATAAAGGCAGTAGAAGACTTTATAGTTGATTATTACGCAGTTATGTCTTCTCGAAATTGGACTGATTACTCAGATTTTTTTGCAGAGAAAGCTACATTAACAACTATTTGGTTTGACACATCAGATACAAACCCTCAAATTTTTACCAATACTATATCGGAATTTGTAGGACAAACCGCCAATGGGCCTGACAGTCAGCCTATTTTTGAAGAAAAACCACTAACCATAGATGTTGAAATAAAAAATAATCTCGCTTCTGTTTGGGTAAAATATGAAGCAAAGTTTGGGAGCGAAAATGAACTTATTGAGTGGAAGGGGTATGATTTGTTCAGTTTATTGAAGTTTAATGATAAATTGTATATAACGTCAATCACTTATGTATCAGATGAATAAAAAAACGATCGCACAACATTGGATAAGCGTAATGCCGGCTAAAGTGCTAAATTCAAACTTTGTGCTTTTAAGTAAATTTGGTGCAAGCCGACAGTAAAGTGCTTCGAAAACCGCCACAAGTCATATACGCGAACCGTTGGCATTCATTGTAAACAAATTGAACATGATGAGTAAATTAATTCTAAATAGAATTTTAGCTTTTGCACTCGACTACTTAATAATCATTGGCTATGGAATGGTCTTATTTGCAATAACGACTACAATAAGTGTTGCAAGTCTATCACTGCTTGAAGGGCAAATAGTTGGATTTATCAGTTTAACTTTGCCTGTATTTCTCTACTTTTATCTTATGGAAAAAAGTAGTTTGGCAGCCACATTAGGAAAGAGAGTAATGAACATTTCAGTCCAAACTAACACTGAAAATAATAGTCAAAGAGTATTACTCAGAAATATTCTAAAATTTATACCATGGGAAATTGCTCACTTGGGAGTCCATTGGATTATATATTACTCGGGAATTGATAAAGCTCCTCCCGTTTGGGTGTGGGTCGCTTTGATCTTGCCACAGGTAACTGTCCTTGGCTATATTTTGAGCATAATTTTGTACAAAGGTGAAAGTAGTTTATACGATAAAATTGCGAATACCAGTATTGTATTAAACCAGCATTAAAATGTAAGTAAAGCGTTTTGAATGCACTTTATTAAGAATGGTAGAAACTAAAATTCGATAAATGACTTCAATAAAAAAATCTAAAAATAAAGAAGTTCAAGAATTATTGGACAAAATTAAGATGATCGATTCTGAAAAATCTGATATTCTCATCAAAATACGTCAAATTATTTTTGATACTTTCCCAAAAGCTGACGAAAGGATAATGTACGGTGGGATCGTATTCTTTATTGATGATGAAATGTTTAGTGGATTATTCTTAAATAAGGAACATATAACACTCGAGTTTTCTAAAGGATTTATAATGAAAGATCCTCATGATTTTCTAGAAGGCAAAGGAAAATACAGAAGACATTTGAAATTCAGGACAATGGATGACATAGCAAATAATGACGTGCTCTTTTTCGTGCAGCAAGCAGTGTAAATCTATTTATTGATAATCTAAAAAAGGACTGAAATGGAATCAATATCACCAAACATCTTTGTAAAAAATATTGACGAGACTATTAAGTTTTATGAGCAATTAGAATTTAAGTTAACCATGAAGGTTCCGGATGAGGGGGATTTGGTTTGGGCCATGATGGCTAATGGGAATGTATCATTTATGTTTCAAACCTTTGAGAGTTTAGGCGATGATCTGCCAGAAATTTCGAGACAAGACGGAGGTTCATTGTTGCTTTATATTCAAATCAAGGAAATCCGACAATTCCACGACAGAATAAAGGACAAGGTGAACATTCTAAAAGGGCTTGAAAAGACTTTTTACGGTGCAACGGAATTCTCAATTCAAGACCTTAATGGTTACGTTTTGACCTTTGCTGAAAGTGAAGGATAAATAACGAAATGCCAACAATGTATATAAAAAATAGGCGAAACAATTGTGAAATCAAAGCTTTTGGCTCGAATCATGCTTTGTGCTTAACCAAAATTTTGGTTCTTCGTAATCGCCTGCTTTTCATATACTGATCGTTGCCTGCAAGGCTAAGAAATGACACGCAGATAATGAATCATAATGAATGATAGATTGATTTAAAAAATAAAATAGTGGATAAAAAATGAAACCACTCAAAGACAAAATTGCACTTGTAACAGGAGGCACAAAAAATGTTGGAAAAGGTATTGCCATTGCTCTTGGAGAAGCAGGAGCAACAGTTTATGTGACAGGAAGAAGCATAACAGAAAAAGATGTGAAAGGAATTACAAACGCAGGAGGCAAAGGAATAGCGGTAGTTTGTAATCACGAAAATGATGATGAAGTGAAATCCGTTTTTGAATTAATTCAGAAGAGTGAAGGCAAGTTGGATATACTTGTTAATAACGCTTGGGGTGGATATAACAGACTGAGAAATAGAAAAGCATATTCTGGATTCAAATGGAAAGCACCTTTTTGGGAGCAACCTATTGAACTTTGGCAAGAAATGTTCAATGTAGGCGTTCGTTCGAATTATATATCAGGTTTTTATGCTACTGAAACAATGTTAAAACAAGGATATGGACTGATTGTGAATATTTCTTTTTACGCCAGCCGAAAATATTATGGAAATGTAATCTATGGTGTTGCAAAAGCAGCCGTTGACAAAATGACTATGGATATGTCGGAAGAATTGAAAAAACATAAAGTTGCTTGTGTTTCCCTATATCCTGGCTACATTGATGACACGAAAAAAGCACCCAATCCTAAAAAAGAAACTTCAATATTTGTAGGCCGAGCAATTACAGCATTAGCGTCTGATAAAAACATAATGAAAAAAACGGGACAAATATTAGTAGCTGCTGAACTAGCAAGAGAATATGGATTTACAGATATTGACGGAATTCAGCCTGAACCGTATGACCAATTATAATATAGAAAATAGACATATTGAAAATAAATTGAACAATGCCATGCAGGTAACAAAGGCTATATGCAATAAGGGTTTTAGTGCTAATTCAAGAATTCTGCCCCGTATAAAATTTCGTGTCGGGGGACAGGTAAATTGCCCGCAATCCCTTGCTACACATAGCCTCAACCGTTGTGCGTCATTTAACAAAGACGATTATGAAAAGCAATAAATTAAATCTTCGTGCAGTAGTCTTAACTTGGACAATATTAACTACAACTTTTTTTTGGACCTCCACGATGAGAATACTCTTTAAGCCAGAAATATCTAGCTGGAGTATTTTTGGTTTAGGTGGAAAGGGTTTTATTGGAGATTTTTGGTTGCTACCACTTATTATATTGTTTGCCCTATTTATCTTTTATCTCGAGGGTCGTGGAAGACTGAGGATTTTATACCATATCTTGCTAATAATCTGGCATCTATTGATTACTGCTGGAATTGTATATGGAAGTTTTCAAAGTGATGCAAATATATCCTTCGGAACATGGGGTATCAGCTTCTCATTTATATGGCTTGTTATTCCATTCGTTTTGTTTTTACTTTTAGCAATCGCATTAGTTATACTAGAATTATCAGGAAAATATAAAATACCACGTTTTGACTGGACAAAAATTAATTGGAAACCATTCCTTATTGCTCTTTTACTTTTTCCAGTTGCACTCTTGTTTTTTCGTTCAGGAACAGGGTTTAACTGGTTAGTAAAAATCGCTGTAGCATCGACAATAATTCAATGGATTTTACTAACTGAAACGTTTGGTCGACCATTTATACTCAAATCGAAACAAGCTCCAGATTCGACTGACAGATAAAATTGAAAATGAATAATCAATAATTATTAAATAAACAGATAAATTAGCGAGCACACAACACGCAATAAAAAATACAGGGTGAAAAGTGATGGATTTGAACAATATAACATTTTATTAATGGCTTGGTAAATGGATAGGTAAGAGTTTCGAAATGCCCTATGTTTCTTGTTGCCAATCGCCTTGTGCATTATTTAAACCACATTAGTTATTGAGCGGCGGCTGATAAAATCAACAAAAAAGCTAAACAATGAAATGAAAATTCCAGAGAAATTAGAAACAAAAAGACTTACAATTCGAAAGTTCGCACATTCCGATAAAGGCAGATTTCTTGAATTTATGCGTGATACAATTTCAACCAAATACCTGATGCTTACGGATGAACAAAAGACGGAAACCGGTGCAAGCGGACTATTTGAGTATGTCTTAAACTCATATGAAAGCGATACCCCTATCTTTTCAATGGCTATCGAAACAGAAAAATATGGATATGTTGGTTCTTGTGGGCTGTCGCCAATTGACGGTGATATTTGGGAGTGTTATTACAGTTTGAACCGAGAATTTCTTAAAAAAGGTTTTGCTACAGAATCACTCAAAGCCTTAATTGATTATTGTTTTAATGAATTAAATACAGAAGAATTAAGAGCTTATATGAGCCCCGAGAACCTAGACAGTTCGCGTGTGGCCGAACGGTGTGGAATGGAACACAAAGGCATACAAGTCCATCCCATATTTAAGAATAAAGGCAAATTATATTGTATAAACAGAAAGTAAGAAATTATAAGGAAAGAAAAATGCAAAGGGCCGCCGCTGAAAACGAATCTATTGTGGGTGGTTTACACTCTGCACACAAAAGCGGTTACCCGGCTTCACTTCGTTCTGCCCAAATTGGCTCCCGTTGGTCGCCAGCTTCGTGTACTTGCAAAACGTTAGATTCAAAAATCAGAAGGAACTAAATGAATAACTCAAAAAACCATGATGAACGAATAGCAAAAATGACATTTGCATCCGTCTATCCGCACTATGTAACAAAAGTTGAGAAGAAAGGGAGAACCAAAAAAGAACTGCACCAGGTAATTGAATGGCTTACCGGTTATGATGATAAAAAGCTCAAAAATCTCATTGACGAGAAAGTGACTTTTGAACAATTTTTTAAGAAAGCCAAACTGAATTCTAATACTCACCTAGTAACCGGAGTAATCTGCGGCTATCGTGTGGAAGAAATTGAAAATCCGTTAACCCAAAAGGTAAGGTATCTGGACAAGCTTGTAGATGAACTGGCTAAAGGCCGTAAGATGGAGAAAATTTTAAGGAAGTAAGCAGCCCAGAGAATTCTGAAAATAAAAAACGGACAGAGAATCTCTTCCCTGTCCGTTAAAAAGTAATACCACAGAAGACTTTATCTACATCCCATCAATTATCTTATTAAAAGTTTCACTCGGACGCATAACATCAGCGGCTTTTTTATCGTCCGGTAAAAAGTAACCGCCGATATCAACAGGTTTTCCCTGCACGGATATAAAATCAGAGAGAATATTTTCTTCGTTTGAAGATAATTCTTTATTAATTTTTTCAAAGCGGGATTTTAATTCTGTATCATCATTTTGATTTGCGAGTGCTTCTGCCCAGTAAAGTGCAAGATAGAATGAACTTCCCCTGTTATCAATCTCGCCGGATTTACGTGAGGGCATTCTGCCGTTTTCAAGATACTTCAGTATAGCTTTATCAAGCGTTTCAGCTAAGAGTTTTACCTTTACATTGCCCGTTTTTTCCGCAGCCAGATCAAGCGAAGGAACAAGTGCGCAATACTCACCAAGTGAATCCCACCTGATATGATTTTCCTTAATCAATTGCTGCACGTGTTTTGGTGCAGAACCACCGGCACCTGTTTCAAACAATCCGCCGCCTTTAAGTAACGGAATAATAGAAAGCATTCTTGCGCTGGTGCCTAGTTCAAGTATCGGGAAAAGATCTGTCAAATAATCCCTGAGAACATTTCCTGTTACTGAAATTGTGTCCAGTCCTTTTCGAGTTCGTTCCAGAGTATATTTCATTGCATCAACAGGCTTGAGGATTTTTATTTCTAATCCCGTCGTATCATATTCAGGTAAATAATTTTTTACTTTTGAGATCATTTCTCTGTCGTGTGCCCTGTTTTCATCAATCCAGAAAATTGCAGGAGTTTTCGATGCTCTTGCTCTGTTAACTGCAAGCTTAACCCAGTCTTTGATCGCTTCATCTTTTGTCTGGCACATTCTAAATATGTCGCCCGTTTCAACTTTCTGCTCAAGCAAACTCTTTCCTTCAGTGTTTACTACACGTATAACGCCATCACCTGTTGCTTCAAAAGTTTTATCGTGTGAACCGTACTCTTCAGCTTTCTTTGCCATCAACCCAACATTTGACACTGCGCCCATTGTTGCTGGATCAAACTGACCCTTTTCTTTTGCATCTTCAACAATTGTTTTATACATAGTTGCATAGCTGCGGTCGGGGATCATTGCAATGCAATCCTGAAGTTCATCTTTTTTATTCCACATCTTTCCGCCGTCACGCACAACATTCGGCATTGATGCATCAATAATAATATCATTAGGAACGTGAAGGTTGGTCTTGCCTATTCGTGAATCAACCATTGCGAGTTCCGGCTGATAGGCATAAACTTTGTTTATATCATCTTCAATTTCTTTTCTTCTTTCATCCGGAAGTTTTTTTAATTTTTCAAGAACATCCGTCATACCATTATTAACATTTGCCCCGATTTCTTTTAATGTTTCAGCGTGTTTTTCAAGCGACTCTTTGAAATAAACAGAAACAGCGTGACCAAACATTATGGGGTCGGATATTTTCATCATTGTTGCTTTAAGATGAAGTGAGAGTAGAACACCTTCCTTCTTTGCTTCTTCGATCTGTTCTGCGTAGAACTTTCTGAGTTCTTTAACATTCATTACAGCGGCATCAATAACTTCGCCGTTAAGAAGCTTAAGATTTTCTTTTAATGTTGTGGTGTTTCCCTTTCCTTCAACGAATTCAATTTTTACAACATCATCTTTACTCATGGTTATCGACTTTTCAGATCCGTAAAAATCTTTCTGCGTCATATGAGCAACGCGGCATTTTGAGCCCGACTCGGGCCAGGACTTCATCATCTTGTGGGGATGTTTCTGCGCAAACTTTTTAACAGAAGCTGCTGCACGTCGATCTGAATTTCCTTCTCTAAGAACAGGATTTACAGCAGAACCAAGTACCTTTGCAAATCTTTCTTTTAATTTTTTCTCATCATCTGTTTTTGGCTCTTCGGGGTAATCGGGAATTTTAAATCCCTTATCCTGTAACTCTTTTATTGCTGCTTTAAGCTGCGGGATTGAAGCGCTGATATTGGGAAGCTTGATAATATTTGCACTCGGGTCTTGAGTCAATTCACCCAATTCAGCTAAATAATCCGGAATTTTTTGTTCTTCGGTCAGATTATCCGGAAAGTTTGCAATTATTCTTCCTGCAAGTGAAATGTCCTTTTCTATAAATTCAATTCCTGTTCCTTTAGTATACGATTGAAGGATGGGTAACAAGCAGTAAGTTGCAAGAGCGGGAGCTTCATCAATTTTTGACCAGTTAATTTTTAAACTCATTTAATGTTTCCAGTTTATTTTTCGGTAAAATATTTTTAATTAGTAGTTAAAATACTCAATTGCTGATAATTATTGAAGAATTATAGATCAACACCCCGACAGATCTCTTGATTGAATTGCAACTTTTTTAATGGAGTGGGTGTTATTATTTATTATGAAAATCACCTTATTTCTAATTATTGCCAATATTATGTTTACTTCACAACAAAGCGGCAGGAACGATGTTCTTCTTAATGCATCAATAATGAAAACCGAAAACCGCTGGCGTATAGTTAACGATGGCGTGATGGGCGGATTAAGTTCATCAAAAACGATTGTTCAGGATGATAAAATTATTTTCAGTGGAGATGTTTCATTAGAAAATAATGGCGGATTCGCCTCACTCAGAAGTCCGGTTAAAGAGTATGATTTTTCTAAATCCACGGGTGTTGAAATCAGAATAAAAACCGATGGAAAGCGTTACAGCATTTCAATGAAGGAAACCAATTACTTCACCGGCTTATTTTATACTTCCACATTCGAGACAAAAAAAGATGAATGGATAACTGTGAAAATTCCTTTTGATAACTTTAAGCTTTACTACTTTGGTAGAGAAGTCAACTCCGGCAAAATAATCCCTCTCAATAATATTAAAGAGGTATCGTTGCTGATCGGGGACAAGCAGAAAGGAAAGTTTAATGCAGAAATAGAATATCTCCGACTATATTAATAGTTTGCATAAATTAAATACGCATTTTCACAAAATAATTCAAAGGACAAAAAATGGATATACTAAACACAAGTAAATCAGCACTTGGCGGCGAGGATAAGAAAGATGATCTTATGTCAACCGTAATGGGTTTGCTTGGCGGTTCAGACGGACTGCAGAATTTAATCAGCCAATTTGATTCAAAAGGTCTTGGAGATGTAATTGGCTCCTGGGTTGGAACCGGACAAAACAGATCCATATCCGCCGAACAGATTCAAAATATTCTCGGTTCTGATGCTTTAAGCGGCATTGCATCTAAACTTGGAATAAATGTTAATGAATTATCCGGACAGCTTTCAAATCTTCTTCCCGGTGTTGTTGATAAACTAACACCTGAAGGCAAAGTTCCGGAAGGCGATATTATGAGCCAGGCTTCTGATCTGCTTGGCGGTTTGTTTGGAAAGAAATAAACTTCTAATAAGAATTTAATCTCAAGCCGTGGTAGAAATACTGCGGCTTTTTTATTTATTCTCAACCAGCGCAAGTCTTTACGGATGGCAAGGTGTTCTTAATCATTCGCACCTATGTTTTTTAATCTAATTTTTATTAATGACGTAAATTTGCAACGGTTAGGAATCCTAACTATATTTGTTCCGCAAACATTTATCATTAATATTAAAGGAGTAACAAATGGAACAAATTAAGGGTTATGACTACGGCAAACCGACCCTAGAGCAATCACCTGTTACAATGCAGGACCTGGCTCTGTTAAAGAAAACTCTTTTGTGGTCTGATGACGACGACCGCTACCTGCAAATGGCGGGCGATGTTCTGAAAGATCAAACTAATGAAGTGCTGGATTTGTGGTACGGCTATGTCGGCGGTAATGAACATTTGGTACATTACTTCACAAAAGACGGTGCACCAAATATGGATTATCTTTCTGCCGTAAGAGCAAGGTTCGGGCAATGGATTATTGATTTATGCACAAAACCTTATGATCAGAACTGGTTGAATTATCAGCACGAAATAGCATTAAGACATCACAGCACAAAAAAGAATAAAACAGATGGAGTTGATGCTGCTCCCATCATTCATTACCGGTATATGACTGCTTTCATTTATCCAATTACTGCGACGATAAAATCATTTCTTGGTAAAAAAGGACATTCACAAACTGATGTCGACGGTATGCACAATGCCTGGTTCAAGGCAGTGACCCTTACGGTTATTTTATGGACTTATCCATATATTAATAAAGGTGAATTCTGAGAAGGAATAAATATTAATAATCGGATTAGCCGGAACATATTACAATAAATATTATCCGGCTGGTCCTTCTTTACCCTTGTGGTTGAAATAATAAACTGCGGGGTAAAAGAAATAATTATTTCATAGTTTCGTTCAATAAATATTTTTAATAATAAGTTGAGATAAATGAAAGCAGCAGTTTGGGATTCGTATATAAAAAAAGACAACGGCAATGTTTTGCATTTTGATGTTGTTGTGCCCGACAGCAGAAGCGAAACGGCAATAGTCTACAAATACGCATATGAGTATTTGAAATCGCAAGGTATTGACGATGTGGAAATCAATGTAAAGAATTGTCAGTTTTGTCATATTGAAACCCTGACAGACAAAATGATATCCGATATTGAATCAAAGGGATTTTATATAATTGAAATGGATGAAATTCCTTCTGAACTGCCCGATAATCCGACACGGAGAGAAATGATTTTATTTTTGCGGGCGCATTTTGATGAATACAGATATGCAGAATTCAGAAATAAAAACGATATGCAAATTATGCAAATTATTCAGGAACTAAACACCCCGAAAAAGTTATGAAAAAATCTGTATTTGATTTAGATTTTCAGAACACAAGCGTTGAAAGCAGAATTATTGCTTCGCTGGAAAGAATATCCCAGGCATTCAGAGTTCTGTTATGGCAGGAAGGTATGGAACATTCTTTAAGTCCTATACAGGTGCAGGCATTAATTTTTTTATTGCATCACAGTGAAGAAAAAAGAAAAGTCAGTTATCTCGCTGATGAATTTAATATGACGAAAGCCACTATTAGCGATACAATAAAATCTCTTGAACAGAAGAAACTAATAAAGAAAGAATTTGATCCCCGGGATACAAGAAGCTATGTTATCCATCTTACCGCCAAAGGAAAAAACATTGCAAATAAAACAGCACTGTTTGCTCAGCAGTTTCTGGCACCTGTTGAAAAACTGCACAATGATGACAAGCAAAATCTTCTTTTAAGTTTGATCGAAATTATTCGTCATTTAAACGAAACAGATATAATAACAATTCAGCGAATGTGTTTTACCTGTTCATATTATCAGGTTTCGGAAAGCGGGAAGAAACATTTTTGCAAGCTATTAAACCAGGAGCTAAAGAGAACAGAGCTAAGAGTTGATTGTCCTGATCATATTTTTGCGAAACAAAAGGATTAATACTTCTCGTCAATCATTTCTATAATCGCCATTACATCAAAACTTCCTTTATGGTAGTTTCCTCAGGATATTTTATAAAATCGTTTATTTTTGTATTGTCGTTGTAAATAATAAGTCAGCGGCAAGGGTTAAAAACAAACAAATAAACATTAAAATGAAAAAACTCTTTTTTCTCTCTATCATACTCTCATTCCAAACAGTCAATTCACAGCAGTTATTTGAAGATGAGCCTGTAGTTCGTGTTAGAGTGATGAACTCAACCGCCACAATAAAAATAAATTTCTATGATGAGTGGACTCTTAGAAGCAATGAATTTCAAAAAACTTTTTCACAGGAAAATGATGAAGTTATCTTCGCAATAAAAGACGAAAATATTCTCATTAATAGTATTAAGGGTGAAACAATTCTTTCCGGAAAAAACTTCGTATTATCGGGAAGCGAAAAGGATGCTGCGCTGAAAATTAAGGATGTTCCTTATGGTGTCGGCTGGTGGTGGGAAGGGAAAGAAGATAAAATTTACGAAGGAGAATTATTTTTTTATGTTACTGCTGAAGAAACATTTGAAGTAGTAATTGCTTTACCGCTTGAACAGTATCTTAAAGGGGTTGTTCCTTATGAGATTGGAGGAGATGCACCGCTTGAGGCTGTTAAAGCACAGGCAGTTGCAGCACGCTCCGAAGCACTGACTGCACTGCAGTCAAAAGTTTACAGTGGTGAACATTATGATCTCACTTCTGATGTTGAATGCCAGGTATATGGCGGTAATGAAAGACGAACGAAAATATCTGACCGTGCAGTTATTGAATCAAGGGGATTGGTCTTATCCGAAAATAAAATTCCGATAAGTGCTTACTATGCATCAAACTGCGGGGGGCACTCCGAACTTATACAAAATGTTTGGTCTGACAGGTTTATTTGGGAGTCTTATGCCGTATCAGATTTCGATTGGGAGGAATCCCATTCAATTGAGTTAAGTAATGATGAAAATATTCGGGAGTGGATTTTATCGAGCCCCCAATCATATTGCAATCCGTATATCTTTACAGATCTACCGCAATGGAGTAAGAATAATTTCAGATGGCAAAGAGAATTTTTAACTGACGAAATCAGTATAATGACATCAGGCGGAAATGATAAAGGGAAGCTGCTGGAAATAAAAAGTTTAAATCGTGGTTCATCCGGGAGAATATATAAAGCGGAATTCTTTTTTGAAAAAGACACTTTGATGGTTGAGGGAGAACTTAATATCAGGCAGATGTTTAATCCACCGCTGAGAAGCTCTGCACTCATTGTTGACAAAACGGAGGAAGGGTTTTTGATTCAGGGTGCTGGGTGGGGTCACGGTGTCGGGATGTGTCAATCAGGTGCCGTTACAATGGCAAATCTTGGAAAAACCTTCGATGTAATACTAAAGCACTACTATAAAAAAGCAGAGTTAATGAAAATTTATTGATATAAAACTTTAAATTGTATAATAAACCTATCAATAAAACATTACTTGAGAGAAAATCTATTGTCTATTGATTTTTACTCTTAAACCTATTCACTTCTTTTGAACGGAGGGAAAGATGTTTTGTTTTTTTTCCGCACACTCTTTTGCGCCACATTTTAAAACTAGAGGGTTTCATTTCTCTTCTCATAATATCACGAAGATCATTTTCTTTCAGACCGAACTGAATTTCAATTGCTTCAAATGGAGTGCGGTCTTCCCACGTCATTTCAATTATTCTGGATATGTCTGATGGTGATAAATTATTCATATTTGTTAAAACCATTTTTAATAATTAATGGTTCAGAAGTTTTTGAGATTCAATAATTTGGTTTTATGATTGCTTCTTTGGGCTAAAGCCCTCTATTCATTTTAAATCCATAAATCAATTTTGAATAATTTTTTGAAATAGCCCCGAGTTTTAACTCGGGGTAAACAATTAAAACACCCAAACCCCAATCTGGGTGTCAGTCCAAACAATTATTATTTAAACTAAAGTCCCTTTTGTGGGTGGCTATTGATTAATTAAAGTAAGGAACGATTTCACAGAGCATTTTGTTATAATTTCAAACAATAACACAAGAAAAAGAGGATAAAATGAAAGATAAAACAGTAATAATAACCGGCGCCAATAAAGGCATCGGTAAAGAAGCAGCAAAAGAAATTGCAAAACTTGGAGCTAAAGTTTATATGGCTTGCAGATCACTCGATTCAGCTAACCAGGCAAAGGATGAAATTATTAAAGAAACCGGCAATCCAAATGTTTTTGTAAAGCATCTTGACCTTGCTTCGACTGATTCAATTCAAAAGTTTGCTGAATCATTTAAGCAAGAAGAAAACAAGCTTGATGTGCTTATTAATAACGCAGGCTTATGGACTAAAACTAAAAAGTTAACCGACATAAATGTTGAGCAAACATTTGCAGTCAATGTTCTTGGTCATCAGCTTTTAACACAATTACTTGTTGATGAATTGAAGAATGCTGCGCCGTCAAGAATTATAAATACAGCCTCACATTTTGCCGGCGGACTTGATATTAACGATATCAATTTCGATAAAAGAAATTACAATGAAACTCTTGCTTACAAACAGACCAAGCAGGCAAACAGAATGTTAACCCGTGAATGGGCAAGAAGACTTGAGAAAGATAATATTTCAGTTTATTCGATGACACCCGGATTTATTCCAGACACAGAATTATTCAGAGAGCAGAACCTAGCTGGAAAACTTCTACTTAAAATGTTTGCATTGATTGAAGGAAGAACAATTGAAGAAGGTGCGGATACAATTGTTTGGCTTGCATCTGCTGATAAAAGTAATGGAAGCAACGGAGGGTTTTTCAATCAGAGAAAAGAAGAAAAGTGCAAATTCAATAATCCGGAAGAAGAAAAAAGACTTTGGGATAAGTGCGAAGAATATCTTTCGGTTTCAAGAATAACTCTTGATTATATGGTAAACTAAATATAATATACTCTGTAGTTCTTCGTGCCTCCTCTGCCTACCGTCAGGCAGGTCTGTGGAACTCCGTGTAATCAAATTCTTTCACGAAGAAACACGAAAGTCCACAACGATAAAAATTTTGAGGCAATATGAAAGTAGGAATAATCGGAAGCGGAATGGTTGGTGCAACTTCAGCTTTTGCTATAATGATGCGCAAGGCTGCCAGCGACATTGTGCTTATTGATGCAAACCAAAAGCGTGCAATTGCAGAAGCTCAGGACATAATGCACGCAGTACCTTTTGCGGCGGCAACCGATATATATGCGGGCAGCTATGAAGATCTTAAAGATGCAAAAGTAGTTGTTATTGCCGCTGGTGCAAACCAAAAACCCGGCGAAACAAGATTAATGCTTATGGAAAAAAATGCTTCAATAATGAGAGATATTATTTCCCATACAGCAGAAGTAAATCCAAATGCAATTTTTCTAGTTGCCACAAATCCTGTTGATATAATCACCCATATTTGCGTTAATATAGCTAAAGAATTCGGAATACCTTCTAGCAGAATAATCGGCAGTGGAACAACGCTTGACACTGCGCGATTCAGATCACTGCTTGGCGCTCATATTGGAGTTGACCCACAACATGTTCATGCATATGTATTAGGCGAGCACGGCGACTCTGAAGTATTGACCTGGTCAAATATAGATGTTGGTGGTGTTTCCATAGAAGATTTTATAGCACACAGAAATATTGAATTTAATGAAGAGATAAAAAACAGAATTGATGACGGAGTCCGCAATGCCGCCTATAAGATTATTGAAGGAAAGGGTTCAACATACTATGGCGTTGCAGGTGCAATTGCTAAACTTGTTGAAATTATAAACCGCGATAATCGTGCTGTGCTGACAATCAGCGCACTTAAAGATGATGTTGAGGGAATTAAAAATGTTACTCTTTCGCTTCCTCATCTCATTGGAGGAAGCGGCGATCTTGGAGTTCTGCCAATTAAACTTAGCGTTAGAGAAAGAATGCTTCTTAAGAAAAGTGCAGAAATAATCAAAGAAAAGATTGATGAATACGAAAAAAAATGATTGAATACTTCGCCGGAATTGATGTTCAGATAAAAAGAGGCTGCTGTTATTACATTATAGATGAAAACAAAAACTATGTTGCAAGCGGCTGGATAAAAGATAATATTCCACAGTCATTCAAAGAACTATTTTTTCAAACATGCCGCCATAATCCAAATGAACTTGCAATCGGAATTGATGCTCCACGGATGCCGATTGAAAAACTTCGCACAAGATACTTTGATAAGACAAAAAACACGTGGATTAAGAGATCTAAAGCGAGCAATGGACGTGAATGCGAAGTGGTTATCAAATCTTACAATATTGCCAACCCGCAATGGACAAGAACTTACGAAGAATCTCCCGAATGGATGAGGCTTGGGTTTTCTGTTTTTAATTTACTCAAAGAATTTCCATTTGTTTATGAAGTCTTTCCTTCGGCTTCATACAAAATGCTTGAAAATGAAAATGTTAAGTATGAATTGTGTTTAACTGAATTTAACTCCGGAGTTAAGGATATGTTAGATGCCTCGGTTGCTGCACTTACAGTTTTCGAATTTGTAAATGCTCGCGGCTGCGAAGTTGGTGGTGATGACGGTTTGGGAACAATAGTACTTCCAAGAAAAATACTTTTATGAACACTCTTTATTTACTGCTCGTATTATTTTCAAGCGGTTCGTTTATTATTTACGGAAGTCTCTTGCTCGTTTCTAATAAAATGCAGAATGAATTTAAGCGTTTTGGATTAGAAAAGTTTACAAAATTAACCGGATTTTTAGAGCTTTTAGGTGGTATCGGTTTGCTGGTTGGACTAAAGCATGGTTTAATATTGCTAATTTCCTCGGGAGGATTAGCTTTGTTGATGCTGTTGGGTTTTGGGGTAAGACTTAAAATTAAAGATGGCTTTTGGCTATCTTTTCCTTCATTCTTTTTTATGGCATTAAATGTATTTATTTTTTTAACGCTATTTAAATTAAAATAATTATTTACGATTATTTTTTTTAACAATTAAAGGAGTATCAAATGGAATGGATTAAAATTGCTATTCAAATAATTATAGCGGTCTCAATTTTTAACGTTTGGTTATTAAGGTTTGGAAAGCCAACAAGCTGGCGAGGCGGAACTGCAAAAAGTATGAAAGAGGAATTCGAAGCTTATGGTTTACCGCTTTGGTTTATGAAGGTGATAGGTTTTTTAAAGCTCACTTTTGCTTTACTTCTAATTGCAGGAATCTGGTTTCAATATTTAATAACCCCGGCTGCAATTGGAATGGCGGTTTTAATGTTGGGCGCGATAGCAATGCATATAAAAGTTAAGGATTCGCTTGTTAAGTCTTTTCCTGCTTTTTCTTTTTTAATGCTCTCTTTGATTTTAATATTTATTTGAAGACCGCCATATCCGATTGATTTTTTAAAAGTTGTGGAAAGATTGTTTCTAAGAATTTGTTACAAATTTAATACAAATTTATTATCATAAATTTTAGTTTGAAGTATGACTGAATAACCTTATAGATAGAATAAAATATATATCCGACAGTTCAGTGGTTGCAATTGGTGTTTATGAATTCGTAATGAAAAATTCTGTGAAGATGGCGGTGAAGATGGATTTGGAACAATCATTCTGCCAGGAAATATTTCTTCACAACTTTCGAGTAACAAATAAAAACCCCCTCTTGAAAACACAAAGGGGGTATCAATAAAAGTTAATATAGTTTTGTTAAAAACCGATTTGTGCATTAACCAAAACCCGATGTTCTTTTGGAGTTGATTTAGTCGGCACAACATAGTTTAACTGAAACTGAGAAATTTGCGAAGGCCAGAAATTCAAACCGACAATCACCTGGTCAGCCGGATCAAGATTTTTATCGAGCTTAAAGCTGTCCCATCTTACAAGTCCCTGAAAGTTATCTAAGAACATATATCCAACAGTTGCCTGATAACTGAATGGTTTAAACTCAGAACCAACCGCAGGTTCAAACTTGCCATAAATTGCTTCAGCAGTTAAGAGCCAATTGTTATATTCAAGGCGCGTATCTCCACCAACTAAAAATCTTTTACCATTAAAGTTCGGATCTATACGACTGACGTTGACGTTTCCGTCATTGCTTTGAGCAACATTTACTGCTATTTCCAGCTTGTCATTATTATTTGTTCCGCCGGTTATATCCGGATTAAGCGCAAGTCTTCCAGTATAAAGAAATTCGTTGTTATCATTTTGGTTGTTAGAAAACCTGTTACCGTTAAACACACCGGCAGCATAAGATAAAACTGTTCCGGGAATAACACCGCGAGCCTGAACACCAATTTGTCTGTTGGGAGATAACGAAGCTAATTGTGCCCTGCTAACAAAATCAATATTTGCGGCGCTGATTAAAAACTCTCGGCTGAAGGGTGTTTTATACAGTCCTGCATCAACAACAAACGCTTTTGAAATTTTGTAATAAATTCTTGCATCCAGAATAGCCGGCGATCCCGTGAAAGCAGTTTGCACCATATAACCGATTCCTTTATCAAACTCTCCGGAGAGTTTTAATCTGAAGTTACTAAGTTCAAATCCATTTGAACCATTCGGCTGTTCATATTGATAAAGTCCGCCAACCTGAACAAGCAAACCGATCTTTAGATACTCTTTACTGAATTCATCTTTAAATTCATCATATAGCGGATTTTCTGAATACTGTGCATAAACGAAAGAAGAACAAAATATTATTAATGAAAAAAGTTTAATGAGATTTTGCATTGTTTTTCCCTGGTTGTTGTTCATTTCTACTGTTTAATTTTATCAATTGTATTTTTAAAGGATCCGGAAATATTTCCCCAGGCATTCTCAAAACCGTCTTTAATAGATTCCCATTTGTCTTCGCCAGCATCCTTTAATTCATCAAGTTTACTTTGTGCTTCGTCTTTTTTGCTTTTAAGTTCTTCAATCTGTTTTTGATATTTTTCTTTTACGTCAGAACCGGCTGACTTATACTTATCGCGTAATGAATCCAACTCTTTGTCCCAGTCTTTTAGTTGATTGGTGAACTTATCGATAAATGATTTTTTGTTTTCCATTGTTGTTTCCTCTTTTGATATGTTAGTTAATTTATTATTAATAGTTAGAAACTTCTGAAAAATTATTTCCAGAGCATAAGTCATTCCTGCAAAAGCAGGAATCTAATACAAAATCAATGGATTCCTGTTTACACGTGAATGACAAACTGAATTTTTAAGAAGTTTGAGTTAGATAATTAACTTTATCTAAAAATTAAAGTGAACACGTAAACCAAGCACAGAGTAATTATTGTTTGAACCCAAAGAATTCCAGACAACCTGAAAATGCGGGGAACAATAAACCCATTGGTTTATTTGATACCGTGTGTACAGCTCCAACAGTCTTTCATCCTGTAATGAATTGCCTGATGGTTTTGTTATGCCGTATGCAACGCCAATATTAATTCCCTGATCATCAATATTTTGTAAAAAACTCAATCCGGCACTCCAGGAGGACTCTATCCCATACCAATCCGATAATCCTTTGCTGTTTTTTCCGTAGCGGGCATAAACTTGATATTTGCCAAAAATTGTTTCATCAAAGCTTAATCCAAAACCAGCTGCATCATTTGCTATCGGGTGCCAATAATTATATAGATGAAGGTTTGCTTCCCATTCTGTGTTGGGTAAAATTTTTAATCCCGTTCCAATTATCTTATATACATTGTTCAGGATATCACTGCCAGAATTATTAGCGTTTGCAAAACCAACTTGAAAATAAAACCGACCCAGGATAGTAGTTCTAAATCTTACGCCAGGGGAGTTACCAGGTACCGCAAATGCAGGGTTATTCACGAAAGGATTGCTTAAGAATTGAAGTGTTTCATCATTAGCATATTTATTATTATCGAAATAATTTGTTAAATCTATTTTACCTGCAGTAACAGTAAACAATTCATCAAAAATTGTAAACTCTCCCCAGGCTTCCAAGACCTGCAATCTATCAATTCCATCAACATCCTGTAAAGAGCCGACATCTCCATTTAACCCTGATAGGGTAGGTGTAATTTCATCAATACCATTTCCGCCAATTGCCTCTATATCAAAGAACAATAAAGTTCCGTTGCCAAAACTGGTTAATGCGAAGATATCAAACGAACTTACCGCATAGAGCTTGTTAAAATTATTTTTTAGCCCGGATTGTAATGAGGTTGTTGCACTACCATTAAACCTTAAAGCCCCCGGGCGCTCTTCAAGTGCTCTTAATAACTCATCAATACGTTTGTTTTTGGATCTTTGGTCTTGTGGAATAATTGAAGAATCGGGTTCTTCTTTAGAATCTTTCAATTCATCAATGCTATCGGTATTTGGGCTTTTATCACTTATTGCTTTTTCCAAATCTACTCTTAGATTTTCAATCAGTAATGAAAGAGAATCGACTTTCTCTTCAAGCATTTGGATGTCTTTATTTTTTAAGGAATCATTATCCTGTGCATAGACAACGGTTGAAAAAATAATTAAAAGTAGGAAAAATAATTTACTCCCGGAATAAAAAACATTCATAATTATCTACCAATATCTTAGAATATTACTAAGTTATTTAATCGTTTAATATCTGCTTCTTGATAAGGGAAAACCAAAAACTGCGGCAAACCTTGTGCGTTCTCCTGCATCGTTAAACCTTGCGGCAGCAGTTATCCTGATGGCATCTCTGATTAAAAAGCTTGCAGATATAAAGGCTTCATATTTTATATCTATTATTTGTAAACCACCATCTCGTATTTCAAGAATGTTATCGGGATTAAGAACCAAACCTCCACGGAACTCAAATAAATTCAGCGGGGCAACAACTAAGCCCACGGTTCCCGATATATCGTCAAGTTTTGAATTATCCTTAAAATCTGCATCTGCATAAAGATTAAGTGTTTCATCAAAAAATGTTAAGCCGATACCCGCAGTGTAATTTCTAATATAATTCAGACTATCGAAGCCTACCTCACTCAAATTTCTGGCAAGGAATCCCAAAGTGATAAAGCTTGCCGGTCTTAAAATTATACCGGCATCAAAAGAAAAGAGCTTTAAATCATAAGCAGGGTAACTTGCCATTGTATAACGGTTATTTGTTCCAATAGAAAAGTATTCATTACCTATTGAAAGATTAATGGCATAGTTTTGCAACCGGACATTGTTGATGTTATAAATGTCCTGGTATGAAATGCCAATATTATCCATGGTAAGAAAAACCGATGAATTGCCCTGTACGTTTACCTCATCGAAATCATAACCAAGAATAACTCCGTTATTATCTGGCCTTATGCTCATTGCTGCAGGATTATAGCTTGTGGAAGTTAATCCGGATGCTTCAGAAACGAAAAATATTTTTTGCATTTCCGTCAGCCTTGTCATATCGGGCTGAGCAATGAGCAAGCCGCTATAAATTATTACTACTAAAAAAGATATTATTCTTTTCATCTTTATCTATTAAAAAAGTGGTTTAACAAATGTTAATGAAAACTGGTTAAATCCATCGGTTCCGAATATGTAATGCATATTATACTGCAATCCTAATCTGAATGAGTCGAATAAGAACTCAGCACCGAATCTTAAACCAAGTCCAAACTTAAATTCAGTTTTAGTTTCACTTGTATTAAACTGAGGGAATGATGGATATTCCTGTTCTAATCTTGTGTAAATCAAATGGCTTTCAATCATTGGGGCCACATAAAAGTCATAGAAAGAAGCAGTTTGCGGATAGATATTTAATTGACCGCCTGCACCAATGGTTGTAATGAATGCACCGCCCTTTAAGTTTGCAGCAAGAGTAGGATTCTGCTGAATTATGTTGTCGTCGTTAAGAGCGAAATAATTTAATGACAAACCGCCAACGGCACTTAAATTCAGACCTTCAAACTGGGCTAAACTGAATCTGCTCTGATAACCTAAACCGAACCCTGGTCCGAAATTAGGACCGAACTTAGTTGTATAACCAACATCAATAACATCATATCTTGGCTGGATAAATCTTTGATTAATTACAGCACTTAAATATTGATCGGCCATCGTAAGTTTACTTACGCCGGTTTTTCCTGTATATTCAATTGAGCGCAATTTGTTTTTAGGCAAAGTTAATCGGCCAAGCTCTGTATCTAATGATAACTCATTAGAATCTTCAAAATATATATTGCCTTCGAATCTTTGTCCGTTATTCAGAAATGCAATAACAATTTCTCCTCTTTCAGCGTACTCGCCGGAAATATATTCAATCTTTTGCAGGTCTCTTTTGGGAATTGTAAGATTACCCGACTCAGTTTGAAGCATAATCATATTCAGGCTTTTTGCAAGAAGCAATCCGGCAACAACATTACCGTTTCTCAGATAAACGACAACCGGGTCCTTTAATGTAAATTTTTGAGCTTTTGAAAATTCTTTCTCTGTATTATCATAGGTGTCTGAGTGATCAAGTCTTACAAAAGGATTGTATGATATAGTTTCAATACTGTTCCTGTCAACTCTTAATTGACCAAGTTCATAATCGAGTATAAGGTATTCGGGTTTTTCTTCAACAATCCGCCCCACAACCACCTTACTGTTTTTTAATACCACACTAACTTCCTGCGCAAAAGTGCCGGCAGAAAACATAAATAAAAATGCAAGTGCGATAATTATATTTTTATTTTTCATTGATAGTTTACTCCTTAATAAAAATTTTATTCAACAAAAAAACTGTTTACTAAACTGTATGAATTAATTTGTGCCGGTATTTCAGAACCATCTCCGAACCTTACCTTATCTTTACTGTAGACACCCACCCACCAGTAATAAACTTTTGATGTTTGCAGTGCGGGACCCGAATAAAGCACTTCTGACTGTTTAATCTTACCGGAAGACCAGACCACATCGGAAAAAGGTCCGTTGCCAACAAATACTTCGTAGTCAACGGCATCTGTAACGCCGGCCCATTTAAGAATTTTGGGATCTCCGAATCTTGTGTTATTAGCCGGACTGATTAACCCGGGGCTCGAAAGAATAAGATCGGATCCGGATTTACTGGGCAAACTTGTTTTTAGCCCTTTGTCAACGGCTATAACCTTGTAGAAATATCTCTGATTAATCTGAACAAACCTGTCAATGTAAACAGCAATATTTGTTGAGTCAATGAAGGTAGATGCATCCGGTGTGAAAGATGAATCTGAACCGCGATAAACCAGATAGTTTTTTAAATCACCTATATCAGGCGGAACCCAGCTCAATCGAAGTTCCTGCACACCGAGCTGCGGGTTGTTCATTCCGGACACATTAACTCTTGTTGGGGGCTGTGGAGCCGAAATATTCAGCGGCTGAACATCTATAATATTTGTCGATACGCTTTCATTACCTGCATTATCAATAGCTGTTAAATAGTAATAATAGGTTGAATCATACTCAAGAAAACGATCAACATATTCTGTTTGAATCAATGAAACCAACAACGTAAATGAGTTGGAATTATTGACGGATCGGTATAAACGATATTCTCTCAAATCCGGTTCGGTGTTTCTCTCCCACCTGAAGTGAGCCTGTCCGTCTCCACCGCCGAGAAGCACAAAGTTTCTGGGGGTTGCGGGAGCAAATATATCCTGGGGTGCTGTTATTTCTGAACATCCCGGACTTATTATCACCGAAAGGATTGGAAGAATAAAAATTACTGCTTTTAGAAAATTAATTTTCATACTTCTTATTTACCTTTGTTTAATTATAAATTTCTTATCTATGGAATTATTTAACGTTCTATTTCTACAACCAGAATTCCCGTTATTCTATTAATGCCCATTATAGGTGAAACTATAAGGGTTTTTTCTTCCTCTTCTATAATCACTTGTTCTGTAACATTAAGAAAACCTGCAATAGTTACTTCCTGCCCTTCATTTTTTTTATCTGTGGAAAGAATGATTTTAGAATTTACAGGATTTATCAGGTGAATCATCCGCACTCTGCTTTCCTGAACAAAAGCGAGAAAGAGATTATTAACCTCTTCAAGATTGTTTCTGCTCATCTCACTGCGCACAGCCCATGAAAAAACCTTAACAGTTTGTTCTGAGCTTGTTATCTTCACGCTATCCAGTTGAGTTATATGTGATTGCTGAAGCGATTCAAACGTCCGTTCAAAATTACTTTGCATAGAATTTGTCTTTATCAAGAAATAAGCAAGTAACACTATTATTACTAATACAAGTGCGGAAACTGTTTTGTTTATAAGAATAATTTCGACGAACTTATTCGTTTTTTTGGACTCTTTAATTTCTTTTTCTTCACTCATTTACTTACCTCTTATTTTTTTCTCTGTCTGTTTCAATAATAGCAATATTTCACTCTCATCAAACTCACCCAGAAGCTTTGTAACTATATTGTTCTTATTTACAATCAGTGTGGTTGGTACTCCGCCGACGCAATATTTTTCGCACAATTGCGGTTCATTTAACACGTCCACCGATCTGAAATTAAGCTTTAATTTGGAGGCAATTTTATCCAACGCCTTCGATAAAACTATTTTTGCCCTCAGACTGCCGGGATGATAATGACTATAAAAAAATATTATTTCCGAATCACTCATAATTTAAGCATATTTTCCTATCAAAGGCATCTAATGTGCCACAAACAGGAATTGGTGGGAATAAGCTCATAAGTTATTATAAAAAAATAACTTGTGGGGATTTTGTGGTTGAAAACTTGTTCAATCGAAATGTTTTTTTTGTGCAACAAAAAAAACTGTTGCAACATTTTAGGTGCATTGTTGCAATGTTATGACTCAGGATTTACCGAAACCCTTTTGTATCCTGAATTCTTTCATTTTGCGCCAAAGAGTGCTCCGATGAACTTTTAATAACAATGCAGCCTGTTCAACATTGCCTTGGGCTGATATTAGTGCGGTTCTGATTTTCTCTTCTTCATCACCTAAATTACGTAGTGATGGAGGAGCAACATTGCCGGACACTCCGAAACTCTGTATCTCAATCGGTAAAGTATGAGATTCAATAATTGATGAATTAGTCAGGACAAAAGCGTGCTCAATTACGTTTTCAAGCTCTCTGACATTTCCGGGGAACGGATAGCTCATCAAAATTTCCAGTGCGCTGGGGGAAATGCCCATAATATTTTTATTATAGTAATTATTTAATCTTTCAATAAAATGATTAACGAGCAGAGGTATATCTTCTGCTCGAATCCTTAAAGGCGGAACGGTAATTTGAAAAACCTTTAACCGATAAAATAAATCATCTCTGAATTCTCTTCTCTCTACTAATTCAGATAAATCACGGTTTGATGCAGAAATAATTCTAACATCAACAGAAATGTTTTTCGATGATCCAACAGGTTCTACTATTTTTTGTTGAATAACTCTTAATAACTTAACCTGCAAATCTAAACTTAATGTTCCTATTTCGTCTAGAAATAAAGTACCTCCGCTAGCCATTTTAAATCTTCCGGGGCGATCGGCAATTGCACCGGTAAATGCACCTTTAACATGACCAAATAATTCACTTTCAATTAAATTAACAGGTAGAGCTGAGCAATTAACGGGAATAAAGGGTTCGTCTTTTCTTCTGCTTGCATTGTGTATAGCACGGGCAATAAGTTCTTTACCGGTTCCGGTTTCCCCAACTATCAGCACAGAAGTATCGTAATTTTTTATGCTGTCTATCATTGCATAAATATGCCTCATCGGCTCAGAGTTGCCTATTATTTCACCGTATCTCTGCATCTGTAATGCTAATTTTCTTAGTCTTGTTACTTCAGATATATCATGAAGGATAAGCACAATTCCTTTCTCATTTTTATAAACTTCTTTAAGTATTGCTGTGCTGACTAGGAAAGTGCACTTTGCTCCGTTTCCGTATGAGAATTCAATTGTATAATTGCGGACAGGTTTTTGAGTGTTTATTGTCTGTTCAACTATTTCACGCAGAGGAAGGTTTTTATCTTGTAATAAATCTACTAAAGGACTGCCAACTATTTTTTTGTCAGGTAATTTAAATAAATCGGAAGCAGCTTTATTAGCAGCAACTATTTTCATTTCTTTATCGATAATGGTTACGATGCCGTCGGGAAGTGAGTCAAAGATTGTTCGTAATTCATTAAACTTGCTTGAGTATACTGAGAGTGTATCTTTTGTCATAAAACTAATATTAAATTGTTTTCTTAAATTTACTATACAGCTTAGCTTATAACAATCGGGTTAAATATTTAAATGTGTATAGCAGGATTAATGTAGCGAAGGTTGTGAAGATTATAATCTCAGTTTTATCCCAATCCCAACTCCACCAGAAAGAAAACTCTCCAGATGCGGATAAAGATTTATGTTGGCGTTATTCTGATGAATGAAATATAACCCAATATCAAAAACCAGTAAAAATCCGCCCTGCAGAATCAAGCTGTTTCCATATCCCCGCAAACGCTCCGAACCAGATGAGTTCTTTTCTCTTTCTTTCAGATAAAAGCCAGTCATAATGTAAGCGATATCTAATCCGGCATTAAGTAAAAGAAAACTTTGAAGAGAGTTGTAATCATTTAGAATTTCAAGATTGGTCATTGAAGCGGGATCAGAATTAATTGCATTGAAGTAACCAAAAGAAGCAATACCAAGATTAACCACATTCCACATTGCATTAAACTGATGAAAATATTTTGCTTCCCCTTTTGCCTTAAAGTTGCCATAAGTTGCAGCGAGTATATTTCCCGCAGCCCAGCCGCCAAGCACAAGCATTCCATTTTCATTTATATTCATTCTGTTTTGATGAAAGGAAAATAATGAATCTGAAATACTGTCCTGTGCGAACATTTGCACAGTAGGAATAACAATCAACAAAAGGAATATGTTCTTTATATTATTCTGCATAATATTGGCAAACAATTTTATCTGTTAAGAAGTTTAATTTAATAAGACAAAAAAACGTTATTGTTCCTTTGTTTTCAAGAGCCCGCTCCGAAGTGTCCGTTTCACAAGCATAGTTTAACTAAACATTGCCCCGACTTTTAGGGCTTGTTGCATAACTCGGAAAGTGTCATTTCGAAGGAGTCTTCTGCCATAGGCATCCCTTCGGGAGACTGAGAAATCCTTCAATATGTAACGAAAAAGATTTCTCCCGTTGGTCGAAATGACAATTATGTGACTTCTGCAACAGACCCTTTAAGTCGGGGTTTGAGAAAAGAAGAAATTATTAGGCTTTAGCCAAATTAAAACAACTTAATCATTATAATTTAATAACCCGTCATCTCAACATAACCCCTTCCCAAAATTCTTGAGCCGAATTTAGTTCCTTCGATTTTTACAGAACCTTCCCAGTATCTTACTGCAACATCCATCAACTGATTCTTAACTGCCGGGGTTATTTTCAATTCAATTTCTTTTGATGGAATCTGGAAGTTCCATCCGGAAGGATATTGTTCTCCTGTTGGACTCAGCCAATAATCACTCACTTTTAAAATCACATCATCCTTTTTCAGTAATTGCGATGAACCATCTTCATCAACAAAAATTCCTTTGCTAAACACATCCGCACTTCCATCATTCTTTCGCATTTGATAATACATTATTTCTGTATTATCACTTAACTGTAAAGCAAACCAATCCCATCCGGCCTGATTTTCACTTAATGCGCTTGTACTCCACTCACGATCCATCCACGAAAATCCGCTAATAGAAAATTCTTTTCCTGCTAAAATTATTTTTCCATCAGTTTTCAATCTTGTATAAGAATAGTAATACGAAGCGTTACCGGGCTGCCTTCCTTTTTGGCTTAATCCTTCATCTCCCTGAAGCACAAATGGTTTTGCTGCCTCAAGTATAAAGTCAATTTCTGCTTTATCTGATTTGGCTTTAATGCCTATTACAGGCAAATCAAATACTGTTCTGTTATCTAATTGAATAATCTGCCAATCTTCCAACCAAACCCTAAAGGGATTTATTTGTGCACCTGCGAGATTGATTCCTTCTCGGCTGAATTTTTCATCATAGTAAAACTTGTTTGCATCAATATCAGTAACGGCAAAATGTGCCATATAAATTTGATTTGAGTTCCAGGTGGAGTTTCTTTCGGGTTTTTCTTTACTTAGAGCAGTTCTGAAAATCGTGAACTGATAACCAAATTTCTTGTTGTCATCCGAAGTTAAATTGCCTGTAAAATACCACCACTCGGTTCTGAAATCGGAGTGTGGTCCGTGATCATCAGGAAAAACAAATATTCTTTTTTTAATAGCTTTACTGAAGTCTTCGCCTTCAACATCACCCATCGCCTTTGAAAGACTTACACCGCTGTCATCCGTAATAATTTTTTTATCTTCACAACCCGGCAATAATAAGACAAGCAAAGAGAACAACAAATACTTTTTCATTCTTCCCTCAACGCATTTGCCGGAGAGGTTTTTGACATTTTGTATCCGGGATATAATCCTGCGAGAATTGCAGCCACAATCGACAGAGCCATTGCTTCCATCATTATTGATGGTAAAAACTCAAATTGCATTGTCCAGCCGAAAGATCTTTTATTAATTATAAAGACAAGAATTGCAGCCAAAATATTTCCAAGAGGTAGAGCAAGCACTCCAGCTGTTAATCCCATGAGTAAAGTTTGAAGATTAACAATTTTAAACAACTGTCCGGGCAGTAAACCATTTGCACGCAGAATTCCAAGTTCTCTTTTTCTTTCTAACAGCAAAGACATAAGTGAACTTAGGATTCCAACAAAGGCAACAATAACGGCAAGTATTTGCAAAACCTGTGCAATTAAAAATGTTCGGTCAAATATTTCGATGGAAGAATCGCGCAGAAATTTATAAGTACGCACAAACAACTGCTGTCCACCGGTATCAAGAGATTGAATTTTTTCTTTAACATCATCAATTGAATAGTTCTCATCAACAAAAACAGAAATACCGGAAACACCTTTTGTGTTCCAATGTTTTTTGAAGTGATCATAATGAATTGTTACCAAACCCTGATCGGAGGCATAATCATAATAAACTCCGGCAATGCGGAATTCACGCATACCGTAATCAGTTTTAAGTTCAAGTGTTGAGCCAACATCCAGATTGTGTTTGTATGCAAATGGTTCAGAAAGAAAAAGCTCACTATTATCAAACTGTTTCCAGACTTCATTTGGATTGCCCTCTTTGAACTCAAATCCCGAATAACTTCTCGGGCTCAACCCTGAAGCAATCAAAAGATATTTCTTATCCTCCTGAAGCAGCTCAATTTCACGATAAAAGTTTATGTCTTTTACACCATCAATGGACTTAATTTTAAGAAGAACATCATCTGATAATACCGCATCATTTCTTCTGGAAATCAGACTCGGTGCGGAGATAAAAATATCCGCATTTAATCGTGCTTCCAACCAATTTATCACAGTACTTCTGAAACTGCTTATCATCGTTCCTACGCCCACTGTGGCTGCAACCGCCAAAGCTAAGGCAGCGATTGCAATATATGTTCGGCTGATGTTTTGTATGATTGATCTGGATGCGATCTTTCCGGTAATCCCGAAAAGCTTTTTATAAATCGGTGAAAATATTTTTTCAACGAGAATGATTATAAGTGGTGTTGATAAAGCAAAGCCGATAATTATCGGAAGAATTCCAAAGTAACTTAGCCAGATATTTTTTGATGGTATGTAAAGAACGACAGCGCCGACAATGATGAACAGCAAACCCGCAATACTCATAACCGGAATTTTTCTCACAAGCGATGATTCCTGTTCAGAGCGCATCATCGCAGAACGAGGATGAACCAGTGAAGCTTCTTTTGCCGGTTTGATTGCAGAAATAATTGTTGCTAAAATTCCTAATGCCGCGCCTTTCAGAATTATCAATGGCGAAATGTAAATCTCTCTGACTGAAACGACATAATATAAATCGTTTATAGTTTGTGAGATGAAGACGATCAGAAATTTTGAAATGAAATATGCCAGGGCAAATCCAATTGCCGTTCCGATAATTCCAATTACCAAAGCTTCGCGAATGATTATTTTGGATACTTCGTTCGATGTAACCCCAAGTGAGCGAAGTGTTCCGATTAAAACTTTTCTCTGAACAACCGAAAACGTCATTGTGTTGTAAATCAGAAACAAACCAACAATTAATGCAAGCAGACTAAGGGAGGTTAAGTTGATGTTAAAAGCTTCGAGCATCTGTTCAGCGGTTTGTGAACGCGAACCCGACTTTTGAAGCTGAAATCCTTCGGGTAAAAGTCTTTTTAATTCCTCTTCTTCAGCAGGAGTGTTAACTATAACATCTATGTAATCTATCACGCCGATCCTTTCGGTCAGCTCCTGAGCAGTCGCAATATCTGCGATTAAAAGATTTTCCAATGCAGATTTGTTTTGCTCATCTTCCGTAATCAATCCGATTATTGAAAGATTTTTCTCTTTACCGTTTATCAAAACCGAAATTGAGTCACCGATGTTTTTATTTAGCGAGGCTAAACTTTCTTTTGATAGAATAATCGCATTCGGTTTGGTGAGGAAATGTATCAGCTCACCATCAATAGTTGTTGCGGTATTGGCTAAATAATCTCTGAAAGGACGTTCAGCAAAAAAATCAATTCCTAAAAGCTTAAATACTTTTCTGTTTGAATCAGGAATGCTTGCATAAGTTTCAATAACCGGTGCAATATTCTTTATTCTTTTTTCAATTCTCAGATAAGTATAAAAAGAATCCGGTATTCCTTCCGACGTTCCAATTATTTGATGAGTTGCTTTGCCGGCAACGGCATTCATCGAAAGATCAAATGCTTTTACTGAACTGTGATTTGCAATATCAATCGAAACGACAATCGCAACACCCATTGCAATTCCAAGAACTGACAAGCCGAACTGCCAGGGATGTTTTATCAAATACCTTAAACTTGATTTCGTTAAGCTATTCAAAGACAGATTCCTTTTTTACTTCTTTAAGTCTGCCTTCTTTTAGAGAATAAATTTTATCTGCAAGTCCGATTACATCTTTGCTGTGAGTAACCATTATCATTGTCTTTTCTTTTTTCTTAACAACACGGTCAAGCAAATCAATAATCTGCAGACCTGTTTCATAATCAAGATTACCTGTGGGTTCATCAGCAAGAATAATATGAGGATTGTGAACTAACGCTCGCGCAATTGCAATACGCTGTTGTTCGCCGCCGGAAAGTTTATCGGGATAAGTAATTGCTCTGTTCGCCAATCCTACTTCCGATAAAATGGAATTAATTCTCTCTTCAGTATTGTTTGTTCCGGTAAGTTCAAGCGGAAGCAGAAGGTTTTCTTTAACGGTAAGAGTTGGAATCAGATTAAAGAACTGGAAGATAAATCCGACTTTATTTCTGCGAACGAGCGTTCTTTCTTTCTCAGAAAGAGTTGTGATGTCTGTTCCATCAATCAAAACAGAACCGTTGTCGGGAACATCAATTCCGCTGATGATATTAAGCAAGGTGGATTTACCAGAGCCGCTCTTTCCGAAGAGTATGATAATCTCTCCGTTTGAAACGTGCAGATTCAGATTGCTCAGGACTGTGTGCTTTATATTTCCTTCGAGATAGCTTTTATTTACGTTTTTTAATTCGAGCATAAATAACCTAATTATTCTGATATTATAATAACAATAATAAATGTGGAATAGTTTACTTACGAGTAATTGTATTTTGGTTCTTTGATTTGCGGGTTCATACCTCAAAAACACAGGCTCATCGCCTTATTTTTTCCAACGACTATTTCAGCTTTTAAGTTTGGAACAGAAACTTAAAAATAGTTATACACAAACTTAAAAGGACATACAAATGAAAAAGTCACTATTAACAATCGCAGCCTTAACACTTCTTACTTTATTCAGCCAATTATATGCGCAAAATAGGTGGAGTCTTGAAATCAGACCCGGAGTTGATTATGCCACCCAGGAAATTGCAGATGCCGATCTCGGAATGGGCCTTGGGGCAGAGTTAACAATCTCTTATCGCTTAATGCCGCATCTTGCTGCTTATGCAGGGTGGAGCTACAATAATTTTGCAGTTAATCAATCCTTTGCCGGACCCGATGCAAGCTTTGAAGAAACCGGATACACTTTTGGTTTTCAGTTCATTCATCCGATCGGTGAATCAGGGTTGAACTATCTTGTAAGAGCTGGTGGAACATACAATCACATCGAAATCGAAAATAATGATGGTGATATTATAATTGATTCAGGACATGGGCTAGGGTGGCAGGCTGAAGCTGGCTTGGTAATTCCGTTGAGTGAAAAATTTTCTCTGTTGCCAAGTTTACGATATCGCTCGCTCAATCGTGATATCGAGATTGAAAATGTAATTACCTCTGTTGATTTGAATTATTTATCGGTTGGGGTTGGGTTGTCCTGGTCTTTCTAAACAAAATGATCAATGTGATCCGGGAGTGTAAACGGCTCCCGGTTTCTATTGATAAATGAGTGACAAAGTTTTAATGATGCATTGAAAAATAAATTATAAAATTGAAAGCTATTAACAAATAAAGAAAAATAATTTAAAACCTTTGGCTGTATCTTTTTTCTTAAGCGGAATCTGGGATACAATCGCAGCTTTTTTGTATTTCTTCATCATAGGTTCCGGTCGCTTAATCGAAGCGCCTCCTATAGATCCATTTTTCTCAATCTTCCTTGGATCGTTCTTTATTTGCTTTGCCTATCTGCAGTTTATGTCTGCAATGAATATTGAGCGCTATGCTTTTAATGTTGGATGGCTGATAATTGGCAGGCTCTTTTATGTTGTTCAGCTTTATTCGTTTATGCTTTGTGTGCAGGATTTTCCTCCAACATTTTGGTTTACGGGCATTATTGATGGTCTTTTTACAATTCTATATTTGGTTTTTTCAATACGGGGCGGACTGAGTGCTCGTGATTTATTTCTCCCAAAAATTAAGAACGCATTATTATAGCTTGTTTACTAAAAAAATAATTTTGAAAGCATCTTAACTTCTTTTTAACGAATTTAGAAGTGTGAAAATGAAATTAAATAAAAACACTATCCTTGTAATTCTACTTCTGGCGTTATTTGTTCAGTTAATAATTATTACTTACAACTACGTCACCGGTTTTATTGAGGTGCCTGATTTAGGAAATTACTTAAAAAGACTTGCAATAGGAACATCATTTAGTTTTGTCTTTGCGCTGATACTGGTCTTTCTTGATCTTCAAATAATAAATCGGCTTGATAAAATATTTCCGCTTCCACACAAGTTGATTACAAGAATCCCGGCAGAGTTTGTTCTTACAATAATCGTTGGTGTAATTATCGGCTCTCTGATAACTTTAATTGCCGGAACCTTTATGCCTTACGATGATGGAATGATTAAAAATGTAATCAACAATTCACTTATCACTGCAGTAATAAATATTATACTGATTATTGGCCTTGAGGCAATAATATGGTTTAAACGAAACCAAAAATCTTTAGTTAAAACTGAAAAATTAGAAAGAGAAAATTCGGAGATTAAATTTGAAACATTGAAAAGTCAGCTTAACCCTCATTTTCTTTTTAACAGTCTGAATGTTCTTTCATCACTAATAAAAAAGGATTCTGATAAAGCACAAAACTTTGTTGATGAGTTTTCGTCAGTTTACAGATATACTTTAGATGTAATTGAAAAACCCGTTGTTGAGTTAAAAGAAGAACTTGATTTTGCAAAATCATATTTGTTTTTACAGAAGATCAGATTTGATAATGCCGTTGATATGGAAATAAAAGTTGATGCATCAAAGCTGAATTATTTGGTTCCGCCGCTTGCGGTGCAGACATTACTGGAAAATGCATTCAAGCATAATAAGGCTACAGCTGACAGTCCGTTAAAAATAAAAATCCATAATGAAAATGATTTGCTGGTAGTTATTAACAATCATCAGCCAAAAATAAAAGGTGCGGATTCTAAAGGTGTCGGATTGAATAATTTAAATAAGAGATATGAATTGCTGGGAGAAATTCTTCCGCAATATTCAGTTACTGAAAAAGAATACGTAGCTAAAATTCCATTGATAAAACCGGAGTAATATTTCCGTGGTTTTCAGTGTCTGCTCCGTGAATCTCTGTGAAACTAAAAGGGATTGTTACACGGAGAACCGCAGATAAGACACGGCGTAACACGGAGAGGAAAATATGAAAACAGTAATAATTGAAGATGAAAAACTTTCAGTGGAAAGACTTGAAGAATTAATCCAGGAGATTGACTCCTCAATTGAAATTTCTGCTAAGCTAACTTCTGTTGAACAATCTGTTAAATATCTTAAGCAGAATAAGCCCGATTTAATATTTCTCGATATCCAACTTGAAGATGGATTGAGTTTTTCAATCTTCGAAAAAGTTGAAGTGGATATCCCAATTATCTTCACAACGGCTTATGATCAATACGCTATCAAAGCCTTCAAGCTGAACAGCATCGATTATCTACTTAAACCCATCAAGAAAGATGAACTGCGCGAAGCATTGAACAAATACAAAAACATTAAGACTTCATATCTGATGGATTTTGAAGAGATAATCAGAAGCATTCAGAACAATGAAATCAATTATAAAAAAAGATTTTTAATTCAATACGGACAGAAGATTAAAAAAGTTGAGATTGATGAAGTCGCTTATTTCTACGCAATGGAGAAAAATGTTTTTCTCACAACATCAACCGGTAATACTTTTCCTATTGATTTTACTCTCGATAAGCTTCAGGAAGTTATTGATCCGGACAAGTTTTTCCGTATTAACAGGAAAATGATTGTGTCATTCGATTCAATAAAGAATATGATTCCATATTCCCGTTCAAGGATAAAGATAGAATTGAATCCACCCGAACCGAAAGAAGTTGAAGCTCTTGTAAGTGTGGAAAGATCATCTGCATTTAAAGGGTGGATGGATAAGTAACTCAAACTGTAAATGAAATGAAGAAAGCTATGTTGTACCTTTTAGGGTTCTTAGGATTGATGATTGTTAGTCTGATTATAATACTAATCATTCATAGTCCTGGCAATCCAAAGCAGTTTTTAGATAAAAACGGAAATAATATAAAGAATAGCATTTCAGAAAAAGTATTCCTTGATATAAATGGATATAAGCAGGGAATGTTTATTAAGAGCAAAAATCTGGATAACCCCGTTATTTTATTTTTGCATGGCGGAATACCAGTTTACTTTTTAACTGAAAAGTATCCAACGCACCTCGAGGATAAATTTACAATAGTTTGGTGGGAACAAAGAAATTGCGGAATATCCTATAACTCTAATTCTCAAGCAGATACAACTACCTTGCAACAGCTCGTTGATGATACAATTGTTCTGACTAAATATTTATTAGAGCGGTTCGGAAAAGAAAAAGTATATCTAATGGCTCATTCGGGTGGAACCTTTCTTGGAGTAAATGTGATTGATAAAGCACCGGAATTATATGAGGCATATATCGGAATTGCTCAAATGTCAGATCAGTTTTTATCTGAAAAGATGGCTTATGAATATATTCTGAATCATTATAAAGAAACAAAAAACAAGAAATGGGTTGATTCTTTTGAGAGCCTTAATTTTAATGATCAACGCAAAATTCCTAAAGAATATCTGAAGATGAGAGATGTTGCTATGCACGAGCTTGGCATTGGAACAATGAGAAACATGAAAATTATAGCAACCGATCTGTTTCTGCCATCTTTATTTTTTAGTGAATATACTCTGTCTGAGAAATTTTATTTGTGGTATGGTAAGTCAAAATCCGGCGTTCATCAACTCTGGGATGAAATGATGCAGACAAACTTATCAGATATAAAGCACGATTTTAAGATACCGGTTTATTTTTTTCATGGACTATATGATTATACCTGTTCATACGAATTGGCAAAAAAATATTTCGACAAGATCAGCGCACCAATAAAAGGTTTTTATACTTTTGATCAGTCTGCCCATAGCCCCTTACTGGAAGAGCCGGAAAAAGCAAATGGAATTTTAATAAATGATGTTAAGAATTTCAGAGCGGATTTGGCTGACAAAGAACAGAATTAAAAGTTGAAGAAACATTACTATTAATTAAAATGAACCTATAAGTAAAGTTTTTTTATATTTAACTCTTTTTGATATTCTTCAACAAAAGAATAGAAAAACTTATGGAGATCAGGACAATAGTCGGCATAATAAAAATAACCGGCATCACATTTTGTCCTGTATTAGCCATAAAAAGAATTTTTGAAACTAATGCTGTCATAAGTAAAGAAAGAAAAATCATATAAATCGGGGCAAATAAAAATCCGTATTTATTCTTCTTAATAGCGAGATATCCGACCACAAACGCAATCGGCAACAATAATCCAAGATCAAAGCCCTGCACTATCAATGTGGTATAGTGTTGAAGCTCTTTCGGATAAATTGTCCCATCAAATATTGGTGGAAGAACCACGCCCAACCAGAGCAATCCTACCATAGTGGCATTAATTATAAGAAAGAAGCCTGCGTTTCTTACAAGCTTTTCTGAATTGAACCTGTTTTTTAATTCATTCAGATCAAACTCTAAAACTGTAAGGATAAAAGCAAAGAATGTAGTTCCAAGCAAAAAAGCATAAACAAGGAACATTTGGTTATACATTCCCATAGTTAGGTAAAAAAGATAAGTAACAAGAAAATATCCCAGTGTTCCTGCCAGCAGAAATAATCCGCGGAATGAGTTTTTTCTTGAGAGGAAAAGAGAAATTAAAAGTAAAGGTACGCCTAAAAAAAGAGTGATATAATCCTGTGCAATTCCCTGAATTGCCACATCGTCGGACATATGCTGATACAAGCCTTTTCCAAAAATAGTTATCTTTTCTCCGCGTACAGATTCAATTTCGAATTGACCGGGACCCTCATCTAAAAATATTCCCGTTGAGCTTGCAATTATTGATGCAAGTGCTATTAGTAAAACTAATAAGGTTGTGTGTTTTTTGTTTTTCATTTTGCTTATGCTGATTTTGAATTGTTTTAAGCATTCACCATTTCCTTTATTCCATTCTCAGGTAAAATAGGAGTAAAGTTAAATTTCTTATTAAACTTACTGCTGTTGAAAAAATAATCCTGCCTGAATTGATAACCAACATCTTGCAGCTCTTTAAGAATTGGCATAAACATTCCAACTAAATTTATCATCCAATCGGGCATGGTTTGAATTTTCTTGTGTTTGTTCATAGCACTCATCATCAGTTCAACCCATTGCCGGTTAGTTAATTTGTTTTCAGTGGCTGGAAGATGCCAAATCTGATTATATACATCAGAGGTGTTTCCAAGCAGCGCAACTGCCTTGCCAATATCTTTACTGAAAATAAAACTATGAATTACATCCAGCTTGCCAAGCCATTGCGGATTTTTGTCGTTCATAAGTTTTAAATATACAGTTTGATAAAGCATACTTGTTGTTACATCTGGCCCATAAAAATCAGGTGCCCGTGCAATAATTGCTTCAACTATGTTTTTTTCAATCGCGTCCATCAGCATTCTTGCAATTTCCATACGAACCATTCCTTTTTTGGAAATCGGATTCATTGACGTTTTTTCAGTCATATTACTAAGATATTTCGGATCATACATGTAAACATTATCTAAGAAAACGATTTTAGTTTTATACTTACTGCAGATATCTATCAGATTCCGCATAAATGTTGGCCAGAGTTCGCGCCAGACCTTAATGCTGTAAGGAAACGCAATTGTTACATAAACTATTTCTGAACCTTTAACTGCTTCATCAAGTTGTAATCGATCTGTTAAGTCAGCTTTCATTAACTGATCAGTTTCATTAACTTTTTGGGGATTACGGCTTACTACCCTAATCTTTTTTGTATAATTTGATAACTCTCTTGTTATCTCCGTTCCCGCACCACCTCCGGCGCCCAAAATTGTTTGCATTTAAGTTTCCTTCCTGTAAAAACAGACTTTCAAATTGAAATTATTGATGTTGGGTTTATTAAATAAACGTCGTTCAGTATTAAATAAAATTTTTAATAAGCTCTCTCAAGGAACTTAAGAGCACCGCTTACTAAGCTACCGATAGATTCCTGAGGAATCATTTTCAAACGGTCTCTCACAAAAAGCGATGAAATCCCGTGTACGAATGACCATAGTGAAAATGCTGCAACCTCAACTTCAACATCCTTAAAATAACCATCTTCTTTTGCCTGGGCAATATTTAACTTTAGAAGGTCGTAAGTCCTGGTTCCTGAACTCCAATCTTCTTGTTCGTTTATGATTTTAGCCGGGACACGGGATATAAACATAAGGTCATAATAATGAGGATGATCAATGGCAAAGCGAATATAAGCCAAGCCATGCTCTGTTATCCTTTCCAACGGATCCTTTACATTCTGAACATCAAGCTGTCTTTTAAAAAACTCATCAAATCCCATTTTGTGAAGTTCATAAAATATTTCATCTTTATCCTGAAAGTATAAATAAATTGTGCCCACACTATATTCAATTTCGTCGGCGATATTTCGCATAGTGACATTCTCAAAACCCTTGTCGGAAAAAAGTTTTAGCGCGGCTGAAAGAATTGATTCTCTCATTTCCGTCTTTTGGCGTTCTTTTCTTTCTTTTGTGCCCATAGAATATTTTTGCTAAACAACGTTTATTAACTGAACGAAACATAAGCATTTAGATTTCTTATGTCAATATTGTGAAATGAGATGAGGTAATAAGTGTGATCTGTTTCATAATCCTAAAAGAAAATTCGATGGCAGGTGGTTTATATTCATGAAATATTTAATAAAGCTTCTTTCTAAAGTGATTTTTTACTTTTGGCTGAAGAGACAATGCTACAATTAGCACTCCGAGAATTCCATAAACAAGCTGTAAAGGCGGACTTGGTTGATAACCGATAATAATTATTTCTACTAAAATCCAAATTAATAGTAATATTCCAAGAACCAAGGAAAGTCTCCAAAAAAAAAACTTCTTTCCCAATAATCCTGTTGCAATATAGATTGGTAACATCCCAAGCAAAGAAAATAATATAAGACCCGGAATTAAGTAGTTTATAAAAGGGGAGCCTTCTAACCAGCTCATGGGGATATTCAACGATTCGCCGGTTGGATCTAATATGAGTCCTAATCCACCCAATAAACCACTTATTCCCTGAAATAAAATGCAGGCAATTAATAATTTAACAAGTACTGGTCGTTTCCTTTTCATAAGTCACCTTACTTTTTACTAATTCTCCAATAGCTATAAAATAAAAATTCTCAATACAATCGCAAGTTCAAGCTCATAAAAATGTTTCACAAGCTCAGATGAACAAATACTTAACACAAAGATTTATAAATTTGCATTATTGTAATTGAAAAAAAATCATTTTATAGATTATGAGTACAAATACAGGAGTATTATTAATTAACCTCGGTACACCGGACAGTCCTTCTGTAAGAAATGTTCGAAGATATTTGTTTGAATTTCTGAATGACCCGCGTGTGATAGATATAAATCCTATTGGCAGATTTTTCCTTGTTAATTTTATTATTGTTCCGTTCCGCGCACCAAAATCTGCAAAGATTTATAAAGAGCTTTGGACGGAGAAAGGATCGCCAATTATAATCTATGGTGAATCCCTGAAAGAAAAATTACAAAAAGCACTTGGAAATCAGTTTGAAGTTGAACTTGCAATGAGGTATCAAAACCCCTCTCTTGATGATGTTCTTGCACGTATGCGAAAGAAAAATTATCAGAAGATAATAGTGCTGCCTTTATTTCCGCAATATGCTTCTGCAAGCACGGGTTCTGCTATCGATAAAGCAATGAAGATAATCAGCAAATGGTGGGTTATACCTGAGTTAAAAATTATAAGTCAGTTTTATGATGATGAAGGTTATATAAGTTCTGTAGTTGAACAGAGTAAAAAACATAATATTAGTGACTATGATCATGTTTTATTCAGTTATCACAGTCTTCCGGTAAGACAGGTTGACAAAGTTTATGAAGACGGTAAACCCTGTGATGATCACAATTGTGAAAATGAAATTACAGAAGACAACAAATACTGTTACAAAGCAGTTTGTTATGCAACAACAAGAATGATTGCAGAAAAATTGAACATTCCCAAAGAAAAATATACCGCTTGTTTTCAATCAAGACTGGATAAAGACTGGCTTGAACCTTTTTCAGATAAGGTAGTAATTGATCAGGCAAAAAAAGGGGCAAAGAAGCTGCTTGTTTTCAGTCCGGCATTTGTTGCCGATTGTCTTGAAACTACAATAGAAATTGGCAAAGAATACCAGGAATTATTTGAAGAACATGGCGGAGAAAAAGTGCAGTTAGTTGAAAGTCTTAATGACCATCCTCAATGGATTGATGCATTGAAAAATATCATTTTAAGAGAGACATAATTATAAAACAAATTTTATTTATGATTAATCCGGGAAAGAAACTCCAGCGCGAAGCAAAAAGACAGGTTGGTAAGATTAAAAAACTTATAAAACCGAAAACAAAAAAAGCAGGACTCGCCCCCGGCACATTAGTTTATACCGGCGAAAAATCCGAACAACCTATTAAAATTTCGGTTATAGATTATCTGGGAGAAAATTTTGAAGAGAAGGAGGTGAAAAGTGTTGAAGAAACATTTTCGCTTCAAAAAACAGATAGTAAATCCTGGATTAACATAGACGGGATACATCACATAGAAACCATTGAGAAGATCGGGGACAGATTCGATATTCATCCGCTCGTTCTGGAAGATATACTGCATACAACACAGCGACCGAAACTGGAAGATTACGAAAAACATATTTTTATAGTCTTACGTATGTTCATCTATAATGAAGAACTGCACGAAATAAAAAATGAACAGGTAAGCTTAATCCTTGGGAAACACTATCTTTTAACTTTCCAGGAAGATATAGGCGACGTGTTTGATTCTGTGAGGGAGCGATTGCGGAAGGGTGGACCTAAAATCAGAAATGGCGGTGTTGATTATCTGGCTTATGCACTTATGGATGCCATTGTAGATAGTTATTTTCATATACTTGAAAAAGTTGGTGAAGATATTGAGGAGATTGAGGATCGTCTGGTTGTTAATCCAGAAAAAGATGATCTTAAAAAAGTACATCGGCTTAGACGGGATTTAATTCTGCTTAGAAAATCTGTCTGGCCTTTGCGTGAAGTATTAAGTCAGATGCAAAGAAATGAAGCGGGACTGATTAACAAATCTACAGAAATATATTTGCGCGATGTGTATGATCATACAATCCAGGTAATTGACACAATCGAATCCTACCGCGATATGGTAGTTGGAATGCTTGATGTTTATCTTTCAAGTTTAAGCAATAAGATGAATGAAGTGATGAAGGTGCTTACAATAATTGCAACCGTTTTCATTCCTCTAACATTTTTTGCCGGAGTTTACGGTATGAACTTCGAAAACTTTCCCGAGCTTCACTGGAAATGGATGTATCCCTGGGGATTCTGGATCTTTACGCTTATAGCTATTGGTTTAATGCTCTGGTTATTTAAAAGAAAAAAGTGGATGTAACGGGTAATTAAACTTCTTTGAAAACATTTCTTCACATAACAGCATTAATTCCGATACCGGTTTTTACACTTCCGGTTTGGTTTATCACCTTGAATAAAAGCCCCCAGATTGCTTTTATAGCCGCGAAAATATTCAACTTCCAGTTAAGTCTGGTAATATATCTCTTTGCAGGTGTTTTGCTGATTCCAATTTACATTGGTTTTGGACTGATTTTATTCCTGATCTTCTATTACATCATTTTTATTATTAAGAATATAAAAAATGTCACAAAAGGAAATCTTGTGTATCCCTACAGCATAAAGTTTCTTTGAGATAATGAAATCAAACCTAACCTTCTCTTTATAAACTCTATTACTATTTACGGAGGTGGTGAAATCTGGATGATTACCACAATGAAAGAGTTTATTAAAAAAGCTTATGATGTAACGCTTGTTTGCAAAAAAGAATCCGCGATCATTGGTCACGTTTCTGCAGAAGGAATTAAAATTATCTCTATTAATATTTCAGGTGATCTCAATCCTCTTAAAATTTTAAACTCTATAACGATTTTAGAAAAAAACCTGCCAATGTAGTTATTGCTAATACAGGAAGAGATCTTCAGTTAAGCGGATTGGCTGCTCTGTTTATGAAAAACATAAAAGTAATTGCGAGCCAGGGAATTGATTATCCTTTAAATATAATTTCAGGTACAGGGTTGCGTACAATAATCTGGCAGATAGGATCGTTGCGAATTCTGAGGCAACTAAATTTACTATGCTGAAGAGTGCACCATGGTTAAAACCCGAAAGAGTGATAGTTATTTAAAATGGGATTAATTTCGAATTATATAAAAAAGAAAAAACGTAAAACTTAAGAGATGAATTCGGATTTAGTGAAAATGATTTTATAATTGGATTCGTTGGAAGGTTAAACATCCCAAAAGTGTTCACTACGCTTTAGATGCCTGTAAGTCTATTATTGAAAAGTATTCAAATGTTCGTCTTTTGATTTGTGGTGAGGATTAACTTCGTGGTGATGTTGAAAAATATGTTTCAGAAAATAGGTTGGAAAGTAAAATTCATTTAGCTGGATTCAGAAAAGAGATTCCGGATATAATGAAGACAATAGATGTCTTATTAACTCTGTCCTTATGGGAAGGGTTTGGAATAGTTTTAATTGAAGCAATGGCATCGGGCAAACCTTGTGTTGCAGCAAATACCAGCAGCATCCCTGAAATTGTTGAAGATGGTGTGAATGGATTTTTGGTCCCTCCCAAAGATTCTCAGGCTATTGCTAAATAATTGAACTAATTAATTTCTGATCCTCAGCTTGTCCACCAAATGGGACAAGCCGGGATAGAAACAGTAAGTGAAAAATTTAAAATCGATAAAATGATAGGAGAATATGAAAAGTTATTTTAATTTTTCACTTTCTTACTCTTACTCTATAACAATCTCATCTACCATTAACCATACTTTTCCACCTGCAGCAGGATGCCAATCGGGAACAGTTAACGGATTCTTTGCAAACATTTTTACATATCTGCCGGATGTATTACTTAACTCAAGTGAAAAATCTTCACTTAACCAGGTTGGATCTCTTAGTGAAAACTCTTTACTAACTTTTCCAACTGATTTAAAATTTTCTTTATCATCTGATACAAAGTATTCAACATATTCAGGGAAAACCACTAAGGAAGATGAAGCGGTAAAAAAGCCAACAGTTATTTTGTTTATATCTGTTACGGATTCAAGATCAACAATTGCTTCAAAATCCGTCATACCAAATCCCTGCCATGAACCATCACGATAGTTGCTTGTTCCCCGTACTCCATCCGTTAAGGCATTATCCCCGCCGCCAGTGAATCTTTCACTGTATGGATAAGTCAGAACAACTTTTGATCCGGTAGCCTTATTAATTGAAAAATTGCGTATGTAAGATTTCGCTAAAACTTTCCCGCCTTTGGAAAATTGAAACTTAATTTCATCTGATTCTGTTAGTCCAAAATTGAATCTTGTAACACCTAATGGATTCGACATCATTGGTCCTTTGTGTTTACTAATTACGTAAACGCTTAAATCCTTTTGTAAAATATCTACCTGGATTAAAAATGAGCGTGAAAATTGGTTATAAGTCGGTATTAATTCGAAAGGCTTAGATTCTAATCCATACTCAACACCAAGGCAATCAAGTCTTTTGTAATGTTGCTGCATTCTTAATCTAAAAGGTTCATAGTCTTTTTCAGCTGGATAAGTCCAAGCTACTTCAGAAAACGCTAACAAACGCGGAAAAAGTCTATCATCAATTTCTTCCTGCGGCGCATATTCTGTCCACATATTTCCTTCGGTTCCAAGAACATGTTTTACTTCTTCTGCATCAAGCTCCGGGGGAACAGGATCAAATGAATAAACTTTAGGAACGTCTGTTGTTTCAATGGGATAATCGAAATAGCAATGACTGGTTGGCGACACAATAACATCGTGGCCCATTTTAGCTGCTTCTATAGCTCCTTTTGTTCCGCGCCAGGATTGTACGGTTGCTCCTGGAGCTAAACCGCCTTCAAGTATTTCATCCCAACCGATTATCTGTCTTCCTTTAGAATTTAAAAACCTTTCCATCCTCGTAATAAAATAACTTTGTAATTCGTGTTCGTCCGTAAGTCCCTCATCTTTGATTCGCTGCTGACACTTTGCACATTCTTTCCATCTGTCCTTCGGTGCTTCATCACCGCCTATGTGAATATATGTACTCGGAAACAGCTCAATCACTTCTGATAAAACATCTTCAAGAAACGTAAATGTTTCTTCATTACCGGCACAGTAAATGTCTTTATAAATCCCCCACAATGTCCCCACATCAAAAGGACCGCCGGTGCAGGAGAGGTGGGGATAAGTTGCAATGGCAGCAGTTGAATGTCCGGGTAATTCAATTTCCGGAATAACAGTTATAAATCTGCTTGCTGCATATTCAACAACTTCTTTTATTTCTTCCTGTGTATAAAATCCACCGTAAACAGTTCCATCATCATACTTTCTGAATGCGCCGATCTCTGTAAGTTCAGGATATTTTTTTATTTCAATTCGCCATGCCTGGTCTTCTGTAAGATGCCAGTGAAGCACATTCATTTTATGATATGCAAGCAAATCGATATAACGTTTAACAAAATCTTTTTCCATAAAATGACGGCAACAGTCAAGGTTCAAACCGCGATGAACAAATCTCGGGAAATCTTTTATATCAACAGCAGGTAAAGTTAATTCTTTTTTGTTTTTCAGATCTTTCTCAACAGGAAGCAATTGTCTTAGTGACTGAATTCCATAAAATATACCGTTTGGCTCATTAGCTGTAATAAGAATTCTATCTTTTGCGATATTAAGATGATATGCCTCTTTGTTACTGCTGTAATCAAGTTTGGCGAGCCGGAGTTCAATAAAATTATCAACCGGTTTCCCGGAAGATTTATCAAATTTTAATTTTAATTCATACAAACCCTCAACTTCATCAGCAAAATATTTGGCGATCATCTCTGTTTTATCATCAAATAAAATTCTTGTTGATGAATTGATAATAAAATTGCCATCAAGGACTTTTATCTCCTGCGGTTTGGGGATAATGTTGATTTTGTTTATTTGGGCTGTTAGGTTCATAGTTAATAAGAAGGCGGTTAATAGTACACTTAAATTTTTCATGGCTATAAAGCTTTTTTGTGGTAAAATTTCTATGACAAAATTAACAAAGTGGTGTGATAGAGCGAAGGAAAATCGAAAACAAAAAAACACGCTTCAACTTTAGCTGAAGCGTGTTCAAGAAAAGTTAATTATACTGTTATTGGTCTAGCTCTTTAAACTCTCCTAAAGTTTTTGTGAAAATATAAATAGCGGCAATTCCTAAAATGGTGTGTGCAGCAAGTGTGTACATTATATATTCGGGATTACCTGCTCTTTCAAAACCGCCCATAACTCCGGTGTAAATACCGCTTAAAATAGCCCCAATAAAAACAGCCAGAAAGTTTGTTCCCATATAAAGTCCGGCTTTCTCTTTCGGTGCAATCCACATTATGTATTCCTGTATTCTGGGAGATGAAATCATTTCACCAATCGCGAAAAGAAAAACTCCGAGATAGACTAGGTTATTTGAACCTGTAACAGCCAAAGCAAGAACAACGAATCCTGCTGCTGCCACGAACAATCCAAATAAAAACGAAGGGATTGCAGGACGCTTCTCAAATGTTCTGGAAATAAGAAGCTGAAAGACAATAATTATATATCCTGTATGTGAAATTGCTTCTGCATTTAACCGCCATTCTCCCTCTTCAAAATTAGAAATTATTCTTGTTATTCCTTCACCCAGAACAGAACTGGTGCTCTGGTAAAGTGCCGCCGTATTCATATGATCATGAATGTAAACAGCAAGCACGTTAAAGAATGCCCAGAAGGGCATCCAGAAGAAAACTCCGAGCAGAACAAGAAACACAACAAACTTCATATCAGAAAGAGCGATTTTAATATCATTAAACTTTTGTTTAAGAGTAACTCCTTCTAATTCTCTCGGTGGTTCTTTATAAAAGAATAATGTTATTAAAAACATCAATCCCACAGCAGCGGCTGCAGTGATGAACACATAATCCCACGACCATCCTCTTAATTTGCCCATTACAATGGGTCCGAAAGATGCCCCGATGTTCACCATCTGGTAGAAAATTCCAAACCCGAGGGTTTTATTTGTTTTATCTGTAGTGGCCCTAACCGTACCCGATATTAACGGTTTAAAAATACCAGCAGCAAATCCGATTGTAAGCATTGTAATCGCAATTCCGGAAAAAGTTTCCGTTACAATCAACAAAAGTATTGCCGGTAAATAAGCCAGATAAGAAACGATTAGCATTTTCTTAAATCCATACTTATCTGCAAACGTGCCTGAGAAAAGGGGGACCAGGTAAGAAAAGGCAAGAAAAATACTTTGAATAATTCCAAGGTCGCCTCGCGAGTAGCCAAGCTGCTGAAGATAAATTCCGAAACCCATATAGATTCCGTAGTAAGCAAATCTTTCCAGCACTTCAACACCGTTAGCAACCCAGAAAACCTGCGGGAAAGAAGATCGTTTGTTTTTATCAGCCATAACTTTCCATTTTTATGTTAATGAAATTTGATTGTTAAAAGGCAATTTAAATACGGGCGGGTTAATATAAAAGAAAAATCAACTCACTTCAGCTGCACCGCAAAATGAAAAAATACCCGATTAATACCTTAATACAGAGGAACCTCTGTTCAAGAATATTGTATAAAAGATGTTCTCTGAAATAAATATTAATTCAATATTATATAAAGGAGATTACAATGTCTTCTATACTAAAGCGAGCAGCAGATCAGGAACAGAAATATAAGTTATATTTTCGTGTTAGTCTTATTTTTTCACTTCTGATCCTGATTGCAGCATTCAAGTTTTCTCCTGCTAATGTGAAAGTAAAAATACTGCCGGTATCGGACCCGGATATTATAATTGTTGAACCGGAAATTAAGACCAAACAGGAAAGTGAACCTCCCCGTCCACCGGTTCCGCCCGAACCCATTATATCATTTAGTGAAGACTTCGAAGAAATAGAGTTTGAAGAAACAAGTCTGTTGCAAAACGAAGATGTTTCATTGCCGCCTCAATTGAAAGATGATAGACGTATTATTATTGAAGAGGAAGAGAAAATTTACATTGCCGTTGAAACGAATCCGCAGATTATAGGAGGATTGGAAGCGCTTACATCGAAACTGTATTATTCGGAAATAGCAAAAAGAACAGGCATAGAAGGGAAAGTGGTTGTTACAATTATCGTTGATAAAGAAGGGAATGTAGTCGATGCACAAATTGTAAAATCTCTTCATTCTGATCTTGATCAGATTGCACTGAAAGCTGTGAGAGAATTGAAATTTCATCCCGGCATTCAGAATGGTAAGCCGGTTAAGGTGCAGGTTAGTATTCCTATTCAGTTTAAACTAAAATGATTGATAATTGTGAGTAAAATCTCTCCACGCAACTTCGTGACTTCTCTGTGTTCTTCGTGCAGGAATTTACACGAAGAATCACGGAGAATAAACCAGCCTCCCTTAATAATAATGGTTTTCTCCAACGATAAACATTCCGTATTTTTCCTGACAATTTATTCAAAATTATTGCGGCTAATTTATGTACGACTTCATCTTCAAGCCCTTCGATGAAATGACCGAGGAAGATTACAAAACGGTCGGTTTCAAATCCGGATTGGAAATTCATCAACAACTATTAACTGATAAAAAACTATTCTGCCGATGCCCCGCCGGCAAATACAGTAAAGAATATGATGCGGAAATATTAAGGCACATGCGTCCCACACTTTCCGAAATGGGAGTTTATGACGGCACGGCTTTGATGGAGTTTAAAACAAAGAAGAATATTATTTATCACATAAAAAGGGAAACGGTGTGTACATATGAAATGGATGACACCCCACCGTTTTTAATCGATGAAGATGCACTTGATATTGCAATCGGAATAGGAATATTATACAACTGTAATGTTGTTGACGAACTTCATATAGCACGCAAACAGTATTTAGATGGAAGCATTCCAACAGGATTTCAGCGCACAGCAATTTATGCACTTGATGGATGGATTCCTTACAAGGACAGAAAAGTAAAAGTTGTTCAAATGTCAATAGAGGAAGATTCCTGCCGGGAAGTTTCAGACATTGGACATGAACGTGTGTATTTAACGGACAGACTCGGTATGCCGCTTATCGAAACGGTAACAGAACCGGCAATGTGTACTCCGCAGGAAGTTGCTGAAGTAGCTTGGCAGTGCAGTAAACTTGTTAGAAGCACCCAGAGAGTAAGAAGGGGAATGGGAGCCGCTCGCGAAGATGTTAATGTTAGTGTTGAGGGCGGAACCCGTGTTGAAATTAAAGGCGTTCCTCAAATAAGTCTGATTCCTCTTCTTACTTATAATGAAGCGATGAGACAATGGAATCTTTTACGATTAAGAGAAGAACTAAAAAAGCGCGCTATAACTTCCGAAACATTTAAAGCAGAACATTTTGATATAACAAATCTACTAAAGAAAGTTCACTATGCTCCCTTGAAATATGCGGTTGAATCAGGTATGCGAACACATTGTGTGGTGCTGAAGGGTTATAAAGACTTACTTCATTGGCAGACTCAAACAGATACTTACTTCTCAAAAGAAATTTCAGATAGAGTCAGAGTAATTGCGTGTTTAACAAGCATTCCAAACCTGATACATTCGGACAGCAAAAGCGATACTATAACATCATCTGATTGGCAGAAAGTTAAAAAGTTAACAAATGCTGTGGATAATGATACAATGGTAATTGTCTGGGGAAGTGAAGAAGATGTACAAATGGCAGTTAGTGAAATTATCATTCGTGCAAAAGAAGCAACGATCGGTATTCCATCAGAAACAAGACAGGCTATGAGTGACGGCACAAACGGATTCGAACGAATTCTTCCCGGTGCCGATAGAATGTATCCCGACACAGATCTTCCGCCAAAGAAAGTCACTCAGGAAAGATTGGACAAAATAAAATCCTGGCTTCCGGAACAGTTCTGGAAAAGAATAGAGTGGTACAAAAAGCTTGGTATTCCATCAGATACCATTGATGAACTTTCCGTTTCAAAATATGCCGAATTGTTTAAGAAAGCCGTGAATGATTGGAAGGTTGATCCGACTACTGCAGCAGTATTCCTGATTCAATATCCAAAACGATTACAAAAGAATGGATGCATGGTTGAATGGATTAATGATGAAATGCTTACAAATGTTTTAAAAGCTTATTCTGACGGAAAAATTCCTAAAGATGCTTTGTTCATAACTTTAAAAAATGTTGTTGAACTTGGTGCTTTTACAGAAGAAGTGATTCCACAGCCATTAAATCCTGAAGATTTAGAGGAAGAAATTAAATTACAGTCAGAACAGTTCAAGCAAATAAAACTTTATTATTCCGCAAATAAAGAGAAGGTATTGATAGGATTGTTAATGAATAAACTTCGCGGAAGGATTCCGGCTAAAGTAGTTTCAGAAAAAATTGGGTTGAAGAATGGAGCTAGATCATGATTAATAACGAAGACTATAAAGGTTACCGCGGAACAGCATTAAACACTTTACAAAAGTTTAAAACCCCAATTTGGAGTGATGTTGAAATTATTACGGATGACGGAACATATAAAGGATTAATTCTTCCGCGCTCTGAAACTGCAGATGAATTTCACATAGTCCTTAAAATGCCGATCGGATACAACATTGGAATTGCTGCAGAAAAAATAAAAGAAGTAAAAATATTCGGCAGACGTGAAGCCAAGTATAAAATTCCGGAAAAAGATTTTCCTTACGATCCTAAAAAACCAAGAGTGAAATTATTGGGAACCGGAGGTACAATTGCATCGCGACTTGATTACAGAACCGGTGCGGTTATTCCGGCATTTTCACCGGGAGAACTTTACGGCTCTGTTCCTGAACTTGCTGATTACTGTAACCTTGAAACAGAAAAACTTTATGGTGAATTCAGTGAGAACATTGGACCGAAACACTGGAAGGGTGTTGCAGAAGCCATAGGAGAAGAAATTGAAAAAGGTGTCCAGGGAATTGTAATAGGACACGGAACAGACATTATGCATCATACCGCGGCGGCATTATCATTTATGGTTCAAAACTCTCCAGTGCCGATCGTAATGGTTGGCTCGCAGCGTTCCAGTGACCGCCCGTCATCAGATGCAGCATTGAATCTTATTCACTCGGTTAAAACAGCAACAGAAAGCGACATTGCAGAAGTAATGGTTTGTATGTTTGGACCTACATCAGATATTTACGGATTACTTCACCGCGGAACGCGTGTAAGAAAAATGCATTCAAGTTACAGATCAACTTTCAGAACAATTGGTGATATACCCATTGCTACCGTGAGCAAAGAAAAGATCACTCCGCTAAGAGGTGATTATAAGAGAAGGAGAGATGATAAAGATGTAATTATAAATCCCGTTTTTGAGGAAAAAGTTTCTATCGTTTATTACTATCCTAATATGCAGCCGGATATAATTGATTCACTTGTTAACAACGGTTACAAGGGAATTGTAATTGCGGGAACGGGACTCGGACATGTAAACAAACCAATGTATCCCGCACTAAAACGTGCAAGGGAAAAAAATGTTGCTGTTTATATGACTGTGCAGACTTTGTGGGGATATGTCCAAATGTATGTTTACGACACGGGCAGAGATATGATGGAACTCGGAGTTGTGCCTGCTGCAAATATGCTTCCGGAAGTTGCTTATGTAAAACTCGGCTGGGCATTAGGACAAACAGATGATTTGGAAAAAGTAAAAGAAATAATGCTGACTCCAATTGCCGGAGAAATAACCGAACGCGAACCAAGCAACGGTTATTTAATTTACCAGGGCGGCTTACCGGAAGTAGAAGAGTTTATAAGTCAGTATAGGAAATGAAAAAAAGCCAAATTTGTTAAGTAGTTTATTTGTATCTTCAAACAGAAAACATCATTAAGTTGAATTCACTTATGAAACAAAACAATAATGATGGGTTTATACCCGCCCACGGGGGGTATAAAAATTTACAGTCCTATAAAAAGACTGAAATTATTTATGACGGAACCGTTTATTTCTGTAATCGCTTCTTAAAAAGAGGAGATCGCACAATTGATCAAATGGTTCAGGCAGCAAGATCCGGTAAACAAAACATAGCCGAAGCGAGTATTTTTTCGGGAACATCAAAAGAAGCCGAAATAAAACTTACCAATGTAGCGCGCGCAAGCCTTGAAGAATTATTAACCGACTATAGAGATTTTCTGCGACTAAGGAAACTACCCGAATGGGATAAAAGCCACCCATATGTAAACCGTTTACGAGAGCTCAATAAAATACCAGAAGCCACATACGAAACATTCCGCAAAGGAATAGAACACGAAGATCCGGAAATATGTGCTAATGTATTAATTGGGTTAATTAAAGTTGCTTCGTATTTATTAGCGAGACAAATAAAAAAATTAGAAGAGGAGTTTCTTAGAGATGGCGGTCTCAGAGAGAGAATGACAAAGGCGAGAATTAATTCGCGTAAAAAAGGACAATAAAGACTTAAAGGACTAAAACTTTTGATAGCAATAGTTATCGTCGTTTTAGTCCTTTAAGTCTTTAAGAGAGCATAATAAATTAGCAGCCATCTGTTGACATTATAAATTTTATTATTTATTTGATATTTATTGTAATCAGATTTTTAATTACCCAGGAGGAGAAAATGAAAACAATAGCAAAAACATTTGTTTTATTTTTATTAACCGCTAATCTCTTCGGGCAGACCACGTATAACTACACAAATATCTTCTTCCTTGATGAAAACCACGGCTGGATACTTGGCACCAATGGCAACCTCTGGAAAACAACTAATACAGGTATTACATGGGAACATATTTATAATAATGATATAAACGGCGGAATTGGTCTTCAGTTTACTAGTCCAACAACGGGCTGGATAACAAAACAGTCTGAACTTTTTACTACTTCAGATGGCGGGTATACCTGGCGGATTGTTTTTACAAACCCGTACAATGTAAATCCTTCAAACTCTTATTTTATAAATGACAGCGTTGGATTTATAGCAAGCGATTCTGCCTTAGTGAAATCAACCTTATTCCGGACAACTGACGCGGGAGATAACTGGATAGTATTAACTGATACTTTAATTGGCATAACCACACCATATTTCTTCAGTGAAAATCTTGGTTTTATATTATGTGGCGATGGCAATCAAGCAAGTGTTTTCAAGACCACAGATCTTGGAAATAATTGGATTCTTTTAAACGAGTGTGGTTCTGTCGATGGCTGTGGATATGGACCAATTCAGATGCTAAATGAAAATGAAGGTTATCTGGCATATCATTGGGTTAATGTATTTGGTGTTACTTCGATCTTAAAAACAACTAATGGTGGAAACACCTGGTAAGGAGGAGGCTTTTCAAACCCGATCTTCAACTTTGGTGTCACGGATTTTAATTTTCTGTCTTTTCAAAATGGCTGGGTTACAACCAATAATAGAAATATCTTCCGAACAACAAACGCTGGCACTGCCTGGGATACGCTTCAAAACGGTTTATCATTAAATGAGGTTATTAAAAACTTCGAATTTTTTAACTCAAACATTTCTTATGGAATAAGCTCAAACCAGATTTACTTTACAAATGACGGCTGGGTTACATATTCAAAAGTGGATTCTATAGTTACTCATGTTGAGAACCCGGGAACAATACCAAATGAGTTTACACTTTATCAGAATTATCCCAATCCATTTAATCCAACAACAGTAATCAGTTATCAGTTACCGGTGAGCAGTAATGTATCAATTAAAGTTTATGATTTGCTGGGAAGGGAAGTCTCAACTTTAGTTGAAGAGTATAAGCAGGCAGGGAAGTATCAGATAAATTTTAATGCCGATGGATTATCAAGCGGAGTGTATTACTATCAACTGAAAACCGGCAATTTCATTCAGACAAAGAAATTGATTTTTTTAAGGTAAAGCTCTTTGGTTAATATCTTGCATTAATAAAAATATAAGAAAGATAATATTAAAATTACTAATCAATTCTCATCATAGATGGTTTTCGTTCTGCTCTTAATTTTTTGGAAACACGTTCTGCTTTCCTGAAAACACGCAGAAAATTTTCACCCGCAAGCTTTTTTAAATCAGTTTCTGTCCAGCCTCTTCTGGCAAGCTCGGCAAATAAATCAGGGAATTTGGAACAATCCTCAAGTCCCTCAACAGTGCCCGTGAATCCGTCAAAATCAGAGCCGATACCGACATGATCCACGCCAATTATACTTTTTAAATAATCAATATGATCAGCTACCTCTGAAAGTTTTACAATTGGTGCGGGATTCTGTTTTTTCCATTTTTCAATTTTTTCTTTTGATGTTTCTCTGCTCTCTTTTTTTAGCGAATCAAAAACAGCTTCATAAACTTCAAACCAGTCTGCAAAACTCTGATTTATAAAAAATGGGACAAAACTTACCATTATGATTCCATTATTTTCTTTTAGCATTAAAAGAATGTCATCCGGGACGTTACGGTTTGTGTTTACATATTTTCTAACATTTGAGTGTGAATAAATAACTGGGGATTCGGAAACTTCAAATACATCTTTCATCACATCATCTGAAACGTGAGAAATATCAACCAGCATACCGAGCCGGTTCATTTCTCTAACAACTTCTTTACCGAATTCATTTAAGCCATTGTGTTTAGCTGAATCAAGTCCGGCATCAGCCCAGTCGTGGGAGTAGTTCCAGGTAAGCGTCATATATCTTACACCAAGCTCATAATAAAGTCTTAGCAATGGAAGAGAATTTTCAATTTCTTCGCCACCTTCAATATTCATGAGCATCGCTATCTTTTTCTGATTGAAGGCATTAGAAATATCATCAGCAGAACGTGCAAACAAAAAATCATCTTTGTATCGCTCCGAAATACGATAAAAACAATCAATGGTTCCCATCATTGTTTTAGTAACAGCTTTGTCGTTCATACTAAATACAGTAAAAAACTGAGCACCGACCTTACCTTGTCTTAAACGAGGAATATCTGTTTGTCCTGTTGTGGTTTTGGAAATATCATACTCATCAAGATTACCTTTTCTATCTTTATAGTAGTAGTAATGAAGCAGCAGATCATTGTGTCCATCCACAAGTGGAACTGACTCAAGAACCTTGTTAGCCAGTTCGTAATGCTCATCAGTAGGTGATTGGGAATATGTTTCTGACAATGATAGAATAAATACAGAAACAATAAAGGAGATAAAAATTGCTTTCATTGATCTTCTTTGATAATAATGATTAGCTCAAAATTGCGGAAATAAGTTGTAATGAACAACACCTGCTAAAAAAAAGAGACAGAAATAAACTGTCTCTTAATTATAATTAAAAGATGTTTTCTGTTATCGAAGTACAATCATTTTCTTTGTTTCAATAAAGGAGCCTGCTTGCAATCTGTAGAAATAAATTCCGCTTGATAATGCATCGGCATTAAAATCAAACTCATAACTTCCGGCTGGTTTTTGTTCGTTGACAAGTGTTGCTGCTTCTCTACCAAGTAAATCGTAAATCTTAAGTGATACGTGCGATATGCCGGATACTTGATACTTGATCCTTGTTGAAGGATTAAATGGATTTGGATAGTTTTGATGCAATACAAAATCTACAGGATATATCATATCATTATCCTCAGTGCTTAGTACCGGCGAATCAAGACTGATCTGGATAGACCAACCAGTTAAAGTTCCATCATTGCCAGAGTAACCATCAATAATTTTGAGTTCCCAATCACCATAAGGATCTAATCCCTGAAAAGCACTAAGCGGTTTGAATGGTTTGTAAAATTCGGTAAATGGTGAAGTTCCATTTCCGATCAATTCCTCTGCTTCATCACTTAACAAAGTAGAATAAAAATTCTTACCGCTGCCGCCTGCTTCCAAAACGAGAGTATCGGTAACGCCATTGTGTGATAATGTTATAGTCAAGTCTCCTGTTCTTTGGTGTAAAATTTCATCTATTGAAACTTCAACTGAAGCGACACTAACATTAATGTTTTTATTAAAAGATTTTGGTGGTGGCGGGTGATTAATTGAAATTATACTGATCGTAGGACCGGAATTTGAAATAGGTAAGTTTAAGTTTTTTAGAGAATCAACAAATGTTTGAGATGTTGTTGAATTTACTGTTCGCCAAACAACTGATGAAGCAGCAAAAAGTCTGTCATTTGAATTTACTGCTAAATTGTTTATTTGCATATTCCCAATAAGTTGCCCGGTTGTAATGTTGTTCCAGGAGTAACCATTATTTGTAGAGCGATATATTCCTCTGCCAGGAATATTAGGTACGGCTGCAAAAACATGATTAAAAGAATTTGTTGCAATTGTTTCTACTAAGCCTTGTATCCCATTATTTCTTTTAACCCAACTGTTCCCATTATTGTTAGATATGAATATTCCTTCATGATCAGGTCCATTATGAGAATAAACATATATAACACCGTTTGGTGAAAATGAAATATTACTAACTACTAATGGATAAGTAGAGTCTGCCACCAAACCATTTACAATTTTTGTCCAACTACTTCCTGAGTTTGTTGATCTATAAAGCCCATTATAATTTATATCTGCCGTTGCAAATACATCTCCGTTAGATTTTACAGCAACCTTACCAATAGAAGTTTGCCAGTTGGGATCAATAATTATACCTTGATTAATTTCCGTCCAATTTACTCCATTATTTGTTGAGCGATAAACTCCGATACCGGTTCCAGCAAATAAAAATCCATTTAAATTATTGATTCCTAAGGAGTGCACGGCATTAAAAATTCCATTACTTACATCATACCAGCTATCACCATTATCGGTAGAGTGGAATACACCGAACGATCCAGAGCTAACAAAAATATGTCCGGTATCATTTACAGCAATTGATGAGAGATAAAAATCAGAAGAAAAAGCTGGAAAGCCCTGGTTTGCCGAAGACCAGTTACTACCGCTATTTGTTGATTTGAAGACACCCTCGTTAGTCCCGGCAAATAAATCTGTTCCGCTGATAAACAGGTTCATCACAAAATTGCCAGTTAAACCATTATTAATTGCTGACCAATTAGCACCATCGTTTGATGATACAAACACACCGGCTCCTCTTGTTCCAGCAAAAATATTATTTCCGCTAATAATGAATGTCTGAACGTATGGATAGGTAAGACCATTATTCACGGCTGTCCAGTTTGTCCCATTATCTGTTGAGTAAAATACTCCGCCCCCGTAAGACCCGGCAAATAATTTTGAGCCGTTTTTAATCAAAGCATTTATGTACCTTGCAAAAACCGGTATACCATTGTTAATCTCACTCCAACTTGTACCGCCATTATCAGAATAAAAAACTCCGCCGTTGGTTCCGGCATACAGATTATTACCTTCCGATATAAGAGCATTAACAATTGTATATGTCAGACCGGAATTTATTTGCGACCAGCTTATTCCATTATTTGAGCTAACAAACACACCGTTTTTTGCTGTACCCGCAAATACATTACTGCCATCTGAAGTTAACGCTGTTATCCTAAGATCAGTTAGTCCGTTATTGATAGAAGTCCAACTTGTACCATTGTTTGTTGATAAATATACGCCGCCTCTGATAGTTCCGATGTAACAATTATTCCCGACAACAATAATAGAAGAGACTGCGAAATGAGATAAACCATTATTACTTGCGGTCCAACTCGTTCCATTATTACTGGAATGAAAAACTCCACGGGCGGATGTACCTGCAAGAAGATTTCCATTACCTGTCTTTGCAATAGATTTAACGCCAGTATTAACCAAAGTCTCACTTACCCATTCCCAATTATCTCCATCATCAGTTGTTGACCAAATGCCATCAATTAGACCAACATAAAGTTTATCGTTTTTATCTATTACCATCGCAACCGATGACAGTCCGCCTGGAATCTGTGTACTTTCCCAAATTTGACCATTTATATGTGTGACAAAAACAATTGCCCAAATGATTATAATTAACAATCTACGCAGTGAAGTTTTCATTTTACTTACCTATATATCTTAAATTAATTTGTACTTATTCTTATCGCTTATCTAATAAGAACCATCTTCTTTGTTTCAGAATAATCTCCGGCAGTGATTTTGTAGAGATAAACACCGCTTGATAATCCAGTCGCATCGAAAGTTACCTCATAAGTGCCGGCTGGTTTTTCTTCGTTAACAATTGTTGCTTTTTCTCTACCAAGTAAATCGTAAATAACCAGCCTCACCCCCAGCCACTCTCCAAAGGAGAGGGGAGAAGATGGAATTGTAAATCTGATTTTTGTAGTTGGATTAAACGGATTGGGATAGTTTTGAGAAAGACTATAACTATTTAGAATCAATTCATTCTCTTCCTCAATATCAGTTGTTCCGTCTAAGTTAATGATTAAAGACCAGGAGTTTAATATCCCATCATTACCAGCATAACCATCGGTTATTGTTAATGTCCAATCTCCATAAGGATCTAATCCATTAAAAACACTTAATGAATTAGAAGGGACATAGTATCCTGTAAATGGCGCAATACCATTGGCAACCAGAATAGTGTTATCATCTCCGAGAATTGTGTATATAAAATTTTCACCGTCTGCCCCAACTTCAAGTATGATAGTTTGTGAAACTCCAAGATGCCCAAGTGTAAAAGTTAAATCCCCAGTTCTTGTATGTAATACTTCATTAATCTTGATTTGAACTGAACTTATATTTTGCTGCGCAGATTTATTAGCTGATTTACCTGGGGGCGAAAAATTAATGGTACTTATAGCTGATTGGCTGTTTGATATAGGAATGTTCAAATCGGTTAACGTTTTGTTAATGCTAGTAGCCGTTGTTGGGTTTATACTTTTATAAACCTGACCCTCCGTATTGCCAGCAAACAAGAAATCATTATTATCAATAGTTAAAGATGCAACTGCATTATTAATAAGACCATCATTTAATTCGAACCAATTGTCCCCGTTATTGGTAGAATAAAAAACTCCTTTAGAAGTGGAGCCCGAGAAGCCTCCGCCCAGACCGACGTAAATAGTTCCCAAGGAATTAATAGAAAAATCATTCACTGCTATAAATGATCCTATGTTTATTCCGTTATTTATTTGGGTCCAGTTATTACCATTATTAGTTGAACGATAAACACCCTGGATATTTCCGACAAATAAATGCCCTAATTCATTAAATCCGATTGCGCCTATTTGCGCATTTGCTATTGTGATCTCCGTCCAGTCCTGCCCGTTATTTGTAGATCTGAAAAGACGGCTGCCACCAGCTCCAACTACTATATCATCATTTGAATTTATAAATAGTGGATAAAAACCATTATAGTTTGGACTACTGATTGCCGTCCAGCTATTTCCACTATTTGTTGAGCGATAAATTGAATTTACAGAACCAGCATAAATATGACCAAAAGAATTAATAGCCAGAGAATTAACAGTATTATCAAGATTATGAAAACCGTCATTTATCTGTGTCCAGCTCTCACCGTTAGTGGTAGAGCGCCAGACTCCCTGATTCATTGTGCCGGCAAAGATATGCCCGCTGGAGTTAATAGCTAAACTCCAAATAAAAAGATTTGATAAACCTGACTGAGTCCAGGTATTTCCATAATCAGTTGAGCGGAATACCCCATCACCTTCTGTACCGGAGATTCCTCCACCAGTACCCAGAAAAATATCACCATTTGCATTTGTAGCTAACGGTTTAATTGCAAGATTAGTCGATATACTGCCGGTCAGCTGCCAATAATTTTGAGAAAGTAATTGAGAATAACTTGAAACCAGAATTGCTGCGATAATAATAAAAATTGTTTTATAAAAACTTGACTCCGACATTATTAACTCCAAATTGTGTTAAAGTTTTAATCGAATATAGGGTTTGAATGTAGTTTCTTCAATCACGCACTTACGTGATTTGAAGAGAATGGATTTGTGAAGTTATTCAGTTATATCAGAGAGAGATAATGTAGGTTACTGCAAAACTTTCCACACCGGGATTCTCATCTCCAAGTCCGGCATTGGAAATATGGTTAAAGCTGAATCCAACTCTCGTATTGCCTACAAGTTTTACGGATACTTCAATTTGTGATCTGAACTCAATGGGATAAAAAAGCTTTTTACTATTGTTTTCGAAATACAAACCGGGAGCGAAGCTTGGCGTGATAACGATTATATCATAAAAATAGAAATTGTAATAGACGCCTGTATAAAAATGACTTGCACCATGACCAGTGAACATAATTCCGGCAAATTGTCCAAAGTCATTATTTGATATGTCCTTTCTGAGTTCAATCCTTTTTTCAACAGATGGCTGGGTCTGCTGAAGAACGTCGAATGCGGCGTGTGTTAATGCAAGGCTGAAACCACTTTCACGCTGATTCTGTGCCTGAAGGTTGATAAGTGTTACAAGTAATAGAATAACGATATTGGATATAAGGGCTTTAAACTGCATTCGTTTATTTGTTTTATTCTATGTTACAAACTTAATGTTTATCTGCAAATTTCTTGCCAGAACATTTACACAAATTTTTCCAATACATCTTTCCTCGTGTTCATAAATTACAACTTAAAACAGAATTTCACTGATGCCCGGGTGCATAGATCCACCCAATAGTTAGGGCTTGAGCTTAAAAAATCAGTAATAATTGGACTAAGGTCCGTCTGTTTTGTTATTCTTAATACCTTACCCTATAAAACATAGCTATTACTGTAAAAAAAACGCAAATCTAAATAATCATTTTGGATGGCAAAGGTATTATATAAGCTTTTCACGAATAGCTTTGCTTATTGCGCTTCCTTTAGAATGTACTTCCAGTTTTGCATAAATATTTCTTATATGCGAATCTATTGTATGATGGCTTAAAAATATTTTTTCAGAGATTTGTTTTTTGCTTAATCCTTCCACAAGCAACCTTAATATTTCCTTTTCTCTTTCGGAAAGTCCATAATCCGATTCTGATTTATTCTGGTCACGGAACATATTCAAAACTCTTTTTGCTATATGGGGATTTACGGAAGCACCGCCATTTAAAACTTCATCTATTGAGTTAATAATATCTTCGGGAGATTGATCTTTTAGTAAGTATCCGGAAGCCCCGGCACAAATTGCATTAAACACATTTTCATCGTCATCATAAACAGTAATAATAATAATCTTAGATGAAGGAGTTAATTTTCTAAGTTCAGGTATGATGCTTATGCCGTCTTTGCCGGGCAGCCCTATATCCAGAAGTATTATATCCGGTACCAATTCATTCATTTCAATTTCTCTAAGCGCAGTTTCACCGGAAGGGAAGCTGTGTTTGCAAGCTTTTCCGGATGATCTAATAATCACGCTTCGGAGAGCATCTCTGAAAACAGGATTGTCTTCAATAATTATTATATCTGCAACTGAATTATTCATAAAATTATTTCATTGGAAAATTATTTAATAATAATTCCAGATTCAATCACGCATTTGCGTCATTTGTAATTTAAGCACCAGACTGAATCCTTTACCAATTTCACTTTCAATCTTTAAAGAAGCGCTTAGCTCATCTGCGCGTGATTTAATATTATTAATTCCGTTCCCGCTGTATGTGTCATTTAAATTGAACCCCTTTCCATTATCATCAATTGTTAAAATAAATTTATTGTTCTCCACATTTACGTTTATTTTTACCTTATCCGCACCGGAATGTTTACTGATGTTATTCAGGGTTTCTTTAAAGATTAGGTATATACCACGTTTTATTTCAGGAGTTATTTTAATATCTGAATCAGGAATATTATGCCGGAAATAATACTCTTTTCCTCTAAGCATACTTTCGGTTGTTTCATTCATTTTCCTGATCAGATCAATCAGTGAATCCGAAGCGGGATTGATGAACCAGACAATATCCCTTATAGATGTAACCGAATTTTTTGCGGTTGATTCGATTCTTGAGAGGCTGTTAGAAAGTTCAAAATCAGAATTGAATTCATCTTTCAGAATACTGCTCAGCAAGGATATACTGCTGAGGTTACTTCCAATTTCATCATGGAGGTCACGTGCAATTCTGTTTCTTATTTTTTGTTTTTCGATTTCTTTTTCCTGTTCAAGAGTTTTTGCTTTCAGTTCGGCAGTTTCAGCTTTTAAATGCATCTCCCGCATTTCAGCTTCAGCTTGCCGCTTACGAAGCCTCTCACGAATTTTTCGTGCACGTTTCTCAAGTTCGTATTTCCTTATAAATAACAAAACTGACATAAACACTACTACATAAAAAATATAAGCATACCAGGTGGCCCATATAGGCGGACGAATATTTACAACGATTGAAGCAAATGATATTGCCGCATTATTTTCAGAATCCAAAATTCGTACGATAAACTTGTATTCTCCTGGTGGCAGATCGGTATAGTTTGCAAATCGTCTGCCTTCAGCTTTTACCCAATCGTTATCAACACCTTCAAGTATATGCTCACAAGCAACTTTTGAAGGATCTAAATAATTCAGCGGGGCAAACTCAAATGCCAGAAAGTTCTGATTGTAATTAAGCGTGAGCGATTCATATTCAGAGGATGGATAATTTTTATTATATATTCTGATTGAATTGTTAAACAACTTGATATCTGTTATAACTACGTTGAAAGCATTCCGCTTAGTTAAATAGTTTTTTTTATTGATCAAATACATTCCTTCGAGTGAACCAAAGTAGATCTTATTATCAGATGCTTTTAAAATTGAACCAAGATTAAATTCCAATTGTTCAATTCCATCTTGCTGATCGTAAAAAGTAAATGCTTTTGTTTTGTAATCATATCTTGCAAGCCCTGCTTGTGTTGATATCCAAAGATTATTCTCATCTTCTGCAGCTATTCCCATTATCAAATCACCAGGCACACCATTTGACGAATTAAAATTCTTGAAAACAGTATCGTCAATCTTATCATTTTCCAAAAGGAAAAGCCCATCACCCTGCGTACCTACCCAAAGATTGCCTTTATAATCCTGCGTTATACAAACTGCTGTGGTGCTGGTAAATAAAGATTTATCATTCGGTTCCGGATAAAAACTTTCTATTTCATTAGTTGATTCGTTTAATCTAAAGAGACCATTACCCCAGGTTCCTACCCAAACATCGCCTGATTTACCTCTAAATAAAGCCCACACGTTCCGCATATTATCATTGTACAGATGTATGTTATCGGTGTTAAGATCATACTCAAATAATCCCGCACCATCAGTCCCAATATAATATTTTTCCCTAGTTGCTTTTAAAAATGAAGTGACTTTATTCGCATGCCACAAAACAGAATGATCAGGATATAGTTTTTTATGAAGCATCCCGCCTGACTTTTTATCGTAAATAAAAAAGCCCTCATTAAAAGTAGCAATCAAATATTTATTGTTTCCCGCTGAAATTACCGAGTAAATTTTTGATCGCGGCCTGACATTTTTACCATTAAATAAAATCTGAACCCTATCTTGTTTTACATTATAAATAAAAACACGTCCATCTGCACCGCAAAGCCAGATATCTTTGTCGTCATCCTCAAAAATATGTGAGACATACTCATCTTTATTAAACCCTAAAGTTTTCTTAGAAGGATTAAATTGTATGAATTTCTTGCTTGCAGATACAAACCGAGCGAGTCCGGTACCTGCAGTTCCTATCCAAACTATTTCTTCATCACAAACAAATAGAGAATTGATAATATTTGAAGGCAATGAGTTTAAATTATTTTTCTGTTTAATATAGTTTACCAGTTTTTCTTCTTTAGCATCGAAATAAAAGATTCCATCTCCGGCAGTTCCTATCCAAACATTTCCAGAAATATCCGAAGCAATAGAAAGAACGCTAGTGTTATTATTAAAACCATAATTGGAAATTTTTCCTGTAAATGGGTCATAATTACAGAAGCCCTTATTCTGTGAGCCAATCCATAAGGTATTGTCTTTGTCTTCAACAATAGAAAAAATAAATCCAGATAATGCTGAACCAGATGGTATATCTTTAAGGTAAAGAGGAAAATATTTTTTTAACCTTCTATCAAATTTTAGCAACCCTTCTCGTGTGCCAACCCACAATATATTTGAATCAGTTTTAGAAGTTTGAATGGAACGGATATGTTTGGATAGCACTGGAGCTATTTCATTAGAATCTGGTACGATGTACTCAAATTTATTGTTAACTTCATCAAAGTAAGCCAATCCTGCTCCCCACACACAAGCCCATAGTTGATTATCTTGAGTATAAAGCAATTGAGGAACGATTTCTTCATTTAAAAAATTATTTCCGCTTTGACCTTTATCATATCTGACAAATTTTTCTTCACGACGAATGAATTTGTTTATGCCTTTATTAATTGTTCCTATCCAAAGATCACCATTTTTATCCTCCTGGATGCTTCTAACTTCACTGCTTGAAACAGAAAAACTATCTATTGGATTAAAACGGTAGCTCTTGATATTTATACCGTCAAATCTTTTTAAGCCAGTGCTGGTGCCAAGCCAGATAAATCCCTGTTTGTCTTTAAGAATACAGTATACAGTTCCCGTATTCTCATGTTGATCAAATATTACTTTTTCAATTTTTCGATCAATAGATTGACAAAAAACTGAATGGGTCAGCTTAAAGAAAAATAATGTTGCAAGTATGTATAAAGTAAATATTTTCACTATTGAAAAGTATGTTGTTTAATCTGATATAAATTATGCGGGGTAGGAATTCAAAAGTTCGCTCTTTAGTTTATTCATAATTTATGAAAAAGTAAAATTATTTTTTCGATTTGTTAAAAATGAAAAACCAGCCCTGGGAAAGGACTGGTTTTAAAGAAGTTGAATCCATTAAAGAGGAAAAGCGATAATTTTACTTAATTACCATCATCTTTTTAGTTTGAACAAAACTTCCAGCTCTTATTTGATATATATATGTACCTGAAGGCAAACCGGAAGCATCAAAATAATATTTATGATAACCTGCTTCTTTAGTCATATTAACTAATGATGAAATTTGCTCACCAAGAACAGAATAGATAAGAATTTTCACATCCGCTTTCTCTGCAAGAGAATATTCAATTGTTGTCATTGGATTAAAAGGATTTGGATAATTCTGCATCAGAGAAAATTCAGCGGGAATTGAAACCTCAACTGATACCTCTTGTGAGTAAGTGAAGCTTCCGTCGAAATCCATTTGCTTTAATCTGTAAAAATATATTCCGGGATTTAATGGTTTATCTGAGTAAGAATAATTCTTTGTTTCGGTTGTTGTTCCGTATCCCTCAACAAATACAACAGGTGCGTAAGGTGATTTTCCAAACTCATTGTGCAAAAAAGCTCTTTGAATTTCGAATCCGTTGTTGTTTGTTTCAGTGGCGGTTGACCATCTTAAAATCACCTCATCTCTGTTAACGTCAATATTAAAAGCAGTAAGTTCAACAGGAATTTCCTGAAGCATCTGCTGATATGCATCAAAAGCATCTACCCTTCCGGCACCATATCGGTTATCTTTTCCAGGGTCACCTTTTTCAACAGCCGTTGTTTGCATTATTCTGCTGAGATCGGATGGTTCCAGATTTGGATTTGCACCAAGTAATAATGCGGCTACTCCTGCAAGATGGGGTGTAGCTCCGGATGTTCCGCTAAACGACTGGTATCCTCCGCCAACAGCAGTGGAAGTTGTTCCGTTGCCCGGAGCCGCAATATCTGGTTTTATTAAACCCATTGAACCCGGACTGGTTTGATAGGGATAATCCTGATATTCAGGCGGCATTGGATATGGATATGTTGGAAATACCTGCTGAATATTTTCCCATGCAGCTGGTCCATAAGGTGAGCTAGAAACTATGACATCACTACTGGCCAGAACATTTGCAGAACCAATTACTGAGCTTACACCACCAACTAAAGTCTGGTCAGGATGTACCCACGGACCGGGAGAATTACCAGGAGTTGCAATGTTATAAGGTATTGGTGCGCTTCCAAGACTACCACCATCGTTGCTGGTAGAATTTGTGTGCAATAGTCCGGCAGCCAGTTCCATATCTGTCATTTGTCTAAACATAGGATAATTTGGTTTTGGACTGAAATACCATTTATAACTTAATGAACTGGTTATAATATCTGCTCCCTTTTCTATTGCATATTGCTGAGCAAGCCAATATTGAGATTCACCACTGGGCTTAAGTATAATTAAGTTAGCCGCTGGTGCAACGCCGGTTTGAGTTCCATTTGTTCCATATCCGGCAACAATTCCTGAAGTAGCTGTACCATGACTGCTTCCGGTAATTACATCATTATTATTACTTTGATAGTTCCAGCCCACAAAATCATCTATCAGACCATTACCGTCATCATCAATACCGTTTATATCGCCCGGATCAAAAACCCACGCAGAACCATTCCATATAATTGTACTTCCATTATTATTAGCGTCTTCACCAAGATTTCGCCAGATATTATTTACAAGATCGGGATGACGCCAGTCAGTACCGGAATCAATATTAGCAACCAGAACGCCGCGCCCGCTGTCACCTTCGGCCCAGACAAGCGGTGCCCTAATTAATGTTAAACCAGGCTGCGGTGCCAATGTGGCTTCCACAGAAATATTATTATCATAATTATATTTTGATATTCCAAAATCATCAACCAGCTCTTCAATGGTAAACTGCCTGTCGTAATGAATGCTTTGAATATTTGATACACCATCAGCGATATCCACAATTGAAGATTTAAGTGCTTTAAGCGATACCACATTTATTACCCAGTTGTAATGGACGTTGCTTACCTTTTGCTGTTCTTCAAGAAAACTAATAAAGTTTTTTATTTCGTTTTGACTGACAGCAGCATAATTTTTAAGAATACGCACAACCTCATCCCTTTTAGTTTTGCGCGGAAGCATATATGTCTGGCTATGAAGATCAGAGTAGTTCAGCCGGTCTTTCATAACAACATAAACATCTATAAATTCATTATCAGCAGATGAACTCATCACTCCCTGCAGGTATGGATGAATGATGTTTGTAACTTCCTGAGAAATCGTATGGTTGTGCAATGCTATGATGAATATAGCAATGAGAATTGTGAACCGAAGCATTTTATTCATAACCGCTTCCCTTCTTATTGTGATTAAATTATGTAGAAAAATACCGTGAAAGAAATATCCGATTGTTTTCTTGTTAAAGGAGCTAGAGTTGATGGGCAGAAAACAACATAATCTTTACAGGAATTGTTTTTAATTTATACATCTATAAAATAAAAATAAAGTATTTCCGTTTAAAAAGTTATTTTAGCACTTGAAAAATTGAACAAAATCAATTTATTTCGAAACCAAAGATTTATTGTTAACTAAAACATTGTTGATGGCTGGGTAAAAATACCTTCTCAGCAGAAAATACTATCTATATGAAGTTATTTCTCTCTTATTTTTTATTGCTGGTAATACTTAACTATTCTTTGGTTTATTCTCAGGAGCTGGTAAACCAAAGCGCAGATGATGATTCATTACAAGTTTTTTCTTCAGAAAAATCATCAATCAATTTAATTGGTGGAAGTTTCCTTTATGGTTATATGATACCTCATGCAAAAGAGGTTTTGCCTGTTCGTGGATTAAATCCACGCGGGCATGAAATTATTTACAACTGGCATTTGAATAATGACGATGTTTGGAATGATTGTGAATGTTATCCGCGCTTCGGGTTATTTCTTTCTTATTATGATTTTGACCTTGAAGAGCTGTTAGGTCACGGCTTCGCTGCAGGATTGATGTTTACTTACTTTTTTGGACTTCCTTCTGAATTTAATTTTCATTTAAAGGGGAGAGGGGGAGTCTCTTACCTTACGAATCCATTTGATCGGAATCAGGAACCTGTTAACTGGTCTTACTCAACACATTTCAATTATATTCTTGGAGTGGGCGGGGGAATTACTTATCGTCCATTCAACAGAATAGAATTTCAATTAGATGGGAGTATGAACCATCAATCCAATGCCGCACTGCTTGAGCCGAACGGCGGAATAAACTATTGGGCTCTTGCACTCTCAACAAATTACTATTTTGATAACCCCGATTTTCATCCGCGCGATATTTATGATCCTTATATTCATTCCGAAAAAAAGAAAAGATGGGATGTTTCATTTTCCTGGGGTATTTCATCAATGCCTTTCCCACTGCCGGGGCAGGTTCCGATGTACAGCATTACATTTTTAAGGAGCATTCAATTGTGGAGAATTTTTGCTGTCAGTTTTGCAGCGGAGCTTGAAAGAAACGGGCGTGCAGTTGAGCTGTCAAGGAGAGGTTATGCACCCGAAACAACAAACCCTTTTCGCGGTTCTGTTCTTTTGGGTGGTGAGTTTTTAATGGGCAGATCAATTTTAAGTGCACAGATGGGCGGATACGTTTATCGCTCCTTTAAAGAAAAAGATGATGTATATCAAAGATGGGGTGTGGCATACAATGTTTACGATGACATTTTTGTGGGTATTAGCTTTAAATCATACCGTAATTCTGCCGATCACCTTAGTTTAAGATTTACTTATTCTTTCAGGTAGTCTTTAAAGAAATATTCCCACTTCATTGCTACCAAAACAAACTAATTATTCGATAATTAGGCAATTTTGATTACAATCCCACAAAAACCTCTAAATTGCAATAAAAGTACAACATTTTGCAAAGTTTGTCCTACCCCTCGCAGATCATTAGTATTTATTTTTAATGGTGATTATTTGACAAAATAAAAGGAGTAAATAATGAAAATTAACTTTCTTTATCCATTTATTATTCTTTTTCTTGTCTTTTTCATTTATGATGCCTCGGCACAAACGATGGAAGACAGAATAGCAATGGGACAATACCTTACGCCTTCTTACCAGGATTATCAATTGATTCCTGCTTTAATTCAGGAAGGCTGTTTATATAATTCCTTTACTTGGGATGATAATCCTTATGTACTAATTCATAGAACTGTAAGACACTGGGAAAATTTAGTAAATATTAAGGAATTATCTGACAATAGGACCAGTAAGGAAATAATAAACTCTTATCAAAATTATTATTCGGGTTACAATCCGGGAGAAACATACAGAAAGTAACTACCCTGGTTTCAAATGTCTCGAATTATTGTTTGGGATCAGACTTAATAGGATACTCGTAATTTTGAAGTGCTCTTTTTGGAATAGGACGTAAGAGCCATTTACCTTTCTGTTGCTGTTTCAGCAGCAGCCTCCAATTTTGTTTTCTTGCTGTTGAAGTAATAAAATGCAAGTGCCGGAATAATGAAACCAACACAGCTGAGGATCAGCTTCAGTTCATAAATTAATATTGAAGAAACTGCTTCAGTAGGAACAAAAGCAAATGCTATTCCGAACATACTTACTGCTCCGCCTATGATTCCGGCAGTAAGAGTAATATATCTTTTTTTAAAGTACTCATTACTGTTTCCATAGGTTGCTCTTACTTTTATTAATGAAGCAAACATATAAACATAAGGAATAAGCTGCAGTATAACGGTTGTTTGTAAAAGAAACAGGTACATATCACTTACAGATGAACCAATAGCTGCAATGATAAGAACCAAGCTAGAAGCAATTCCCTGGACGATCAAAGCAATGTGCGGAGTTTTATGCTTTTGATGGATTGTTCCTAATACCGGCGGAAGATATTTATCTATGCCAATTACGAATGGAATTCTTGCAGCACCAGATAACCAGGCAGAAGTATTACCAGCGGCGTTCATAATCATTAATATTGCAACTGGAAATACAATCCATCCAAACCCGATTGCGGTTGCAGCTTGTTCAATGCCCTGCAGAATTCCTTCAATAATTCCGATTTCTGATGCAGGTATTGCAATAAGAAGTGAAGAAGTTACAATAAGAAATAACATAACTGTTGAAGCACCCGCAATAATTACTGCGCGTGGAATATTTCTATCAGGATTTTTAATTTCATCATTGATTACAGAACCTAATTCCAAACCCACATAGTTTAAACAAACAATACTGAACAAAGCAAGAAACTGCCAGTTGCCAAGAGATGGAATAACAGCAGAAAAAGAAATATCATTTGCTGCTCCTTTAGTGAACACAGTTATTGCAGCGATAACAAGAATAGTTACTGCCGTAATAAAAGTTCCTGCTGCACCAAGATTTTGTATCCACTTACCGACACCAAAACCATGTATGTTAAGGTATGTTATCACCCACAAAAGCCCGAGAGAAACACTCATCATAAAAAGAGGATTAGTAGCAAACGGGGCGGTGGAGTTACCCCCGATGTAAAGAATGAAACCGATTATATAAAAAAGAAGTGTGGGTACATAAAATATGTTATTTACCCAGTAAGCCCATCCGGAAATGAAACCGTGAAAATCACCCCAAGCTTTTTTATTCCAGATATAGATTCCGCCTTCTTTGGGAGATCTTTTTGAAAGTTCAAGTACTGCAATTGCCTGCGGAATAAAGAAAAAAAGAAATCCTGCAAGCCATAATACTAACGCGACCGGACCTGCACCAGCTATAACCGGCACACTATTTAAATTTACCAAAGCAGCAATGAGAAAAAAGGAGAGGTCGGGTAAACCAAGTACCCGCTTGAGCTGAGGTGTTTGTTTATTCAATTCCTATGTGATTCTCCTGAAAATATTTTTGTTCAAATATTATTTATAATTTTTTTAATAACAAGTGGTTGAGTAAAAAAAGTTTATCCGGTAGAACTGGTTATAAGCCAAAAAAAACGTGAACTCATCAAGCAGAGGTAAACCTGATCCTGAAACTGGCAGGCAGGCTTGAATTTAATCCGCAACCTGGAACATATACCCCGCGCTTCTTAAGCTTACAATATAAACCGGATTGGAGGGATCTTTTTCAAAGTGCTTTCTTAATCTTACTATAAAGTTATCTACTGTTCGTGTTTCCACTTCAGGATTCAAGTTCCATACATTCTCAAGCAGTTCTTTTCTTGAAACAACCTTACCCTTATTGTCAATAAGGTATTTCATTATCATCGCTTCATAGTTAGTTAGCTGAAATTCACCTTTTTCATTTTTGCTCTTAAGATTTTCAAAATTAATTTCGTTATCACCGAATTTATAAACCGGCTGGTTTGTAATTGCCTCGCTGTACCAGGATTTTCGTTTTAACATTCCTTTAACCCGAAGCAGCAATTCCTTCAGGTGAAACGGTTTTGTAAGGTAATCATCTGCACCGAGTTCCAGACCTTTAATTCTGTCTTCCAATCCTGTTCTTGCAGTTAACATTAGAATCGGCATTTGAGGATTTTTCTTACGGACAAATTCGGCTATTTCAAATCCATTGTGATATGGCAGCATAATGTCCAGAATAATCATATCGTAATTTTGTTCTTCAAAATGCTTAAGAGCTTCCTTTCCGTCTTTTACCCAATCAACTTCGTAGCCTTCTTCGGACAAATTATATTCTAAACCGACAGCCATAGTCTCTTCATCTTCAACGAGAAGAATCTTTTTTGCTCCACTATCTAATTCACTCATTTATCTTTCCTTTTCTTTCTTCGGAGGAGTTTTTTTCTTTTTTACTACAGGCAGCTCAATTCTGAAAGTAGTTCCTTTACCCCGGCCATCACTGTGAACGCTGATCTTTCCCTTATGAGTTTTTATAATTTCTCTTGCCCAATAGAGTCCAAGTCCCGTACCTTTGACATTTGGAATATCTTTATCATAGATTCTGTAAAATTTCTGAAAGATTTTTTTCTGTTCTTTACCGGCAATACCGATAGCGTTATCCTTAAAATCAACTATTAATTTCTTTGGGTTACAATTTGCAAAAACTTCAATTTTCAAATTTCCGGGACTATACTTCACTGCATTGTCAACAAGATTATCGAAAACCATTTTAAAAGAATTAACATCTATAAATACCTCACAATCCCCTGAGACCTTTACATCCAGAGAATTATCCGGCAGCCTGAACTGTTCAACTGAATCTCTTATTAATTTTGGAAATATTTCATTCACTCTCTGAGTCGTAAAATGATTTCGGTTTTGTTTTCCTTCCAGTGCTGATATTTCGAGTATTGAGTTAATAAGATTCTGTAAACGCGCAGAATCTCTTATCATTAGATCATAAAATTCCTTGCTTTTATCGGGAGGAACTTCACGCGTTCTGAGTGTTTCAAGATATAGTTGTATTGATGATAAAGGTGATTTCAATTCGTGCGTAATGTTGGCAATAAAATTGTCATAAAGCTTTGTTAAGCGTATCTGTATGCTGAGATGTCTGAAGAAAAGAACCAGAATGAATGAAAGTCCGGTAAGCATTACAATCCCCACAACAAAAGGGGCAACGCTTGGTGCATCAACAACTATCTGGGGAGATAATTCTTCCCCGACCTGCTCAAATATTATGTTGTTAGTTACATACCAGTAAATCCATAACAGCAGCACGGCAAGCCATACAAGCTGGGCAAAGACGAATATTATCAGGTTATAAACAAAAGAATGTCTCAAGCGCATTTAATACTGTCCTAAAATTCTTTTCATTTGTTCAATAATGGAATGAATTAACCAATCAAATATCATTTTTATTCGCTTTAACATCAAACAAGACATTGATGTTTTTACAAATCTTTTACAAACACGTATCTCCTTTTTTTGCATAATTGGAGTGTAAATATTTCAGGAGAGAAACAATGAACGTTTTATTTATCTATCCGGAAACTCCATCCACATTCTGGAGCTTTAAGGATGCGCTAAAATTCGTATCTAAAAAAGCTGCTGAGCCTCCGCTCGGACTTATTACCGTTGCGTCAATGCTTCCCCAAGAATGGAATAAGAAACTTATTGATTGTAATGTGTCCAAGCTCAGCAACAAAAGTATTATCTGGGCTGATTATGTTTTTATCAGCGCGATGAATGTACATTTAAGATCATTCAGAGAAATTGTTCGAAGATGCAATAAGCTTGGTGTGAAAGTGGTTGCTGGCGGACCGTTATGTACAACTCAATACAAAGACCTTCTCGGTGTTGATCATTTTGTTCTCAATGAAGCGGAAATCACCCTTCCATTATTTCTGGAAGATCTGAAGAACGGTAATCCCAAACATATTTATCAAACGAATGAATTTCCGGAAATTTGTTTAACTCCTGTGCCCATGTGGGAATTACTTGATATGAAAAAGTACGCATCAATGAGTCTGCAATATTCACGTGGCTGTCCTTATGATTGTGATTTCTGCAGCATAACAATGTTGAATGGAAGAACACCAAGAGCAAAATGTGCTGAACAGTTTATTGCAGAGCTTGACCGTTTATATGATCTTAACTGGAGGGGAGGAATTTCGGTTGTAGATGATAATTTTATTGGCAATAAAAGAAAGCTTAAAAATGAATTTCTTCCGGCATTGATTAAGTGGTCTAAAAAAAGAAGTTATCCGTTCTTTTTTATTACAGAAGTTTCCATTAATCTTGCAGATGACGAGGAACTTATGAAACTTATGGTTGAAGCAGGATTCAACAGTGTCTTCGTTGGAATTGAAACACCAAACAGCAGTGGTCTTACTGAATGCGGTAAAGCAATAAACCTTAAACGTGATCTTGTTGATTCTGTCAACAAGCTTCAGAGAAACGGAATGATTGTATCGGGCGGATTCATAGTGGGATTTGACAGTGACACTGAATCCGTTTTTGATGAACAGATAGATTTTATTCAGCAGAGCGGAATTGCAAATGCAATGGTTGGATTGTTGAATGCTCCGACAGGAACGAAACTGTTTAAGAGAATGAAAGAAGAAGGAAGACTGCTTGATATGTTTTCTGGAAATAATATGGACGCATCAATTAATTTCGTTCCTAAGATGGAGTATACCAAATTGATCAGAGGCTACAGCAGATTATTAAATACAATTTACTCGCAGGAAGAGTATTATAAAAGATTAAAAACTTTTTTAAAGGAATACACCGTCCCGCATTGGACACCAAAGAAATTAAACCTTGAACAGATAAAAGCATTTTTAAGATTGTTATGGCTGCTTGGAGTAATTGAAAAAGGTAAAAAGTATTTCTGGAAATTGTTATTCTTCAGTCTGTCAAAGTATCCAAGAAAGTTTCCCACAGCAATGACGCTTGCAGTTTATGGATTTCATTTTCGGCGTGTTATAAGAACAGTTTAAAAACAATAGAATACTTAACTGCATCCTGGGAATTCAGGTTTAAATTTAATTGAAGATGCCTCGGTTGATCAGCTTGAATTAAGTCAAAACTATTCTAAACCGTTCAATCCATTCACTCTAAATAGTCACTCAATTCTGCAAGCCGGAACATGTTTAATAGTTCGTTAAAAAGAGTATACCACACCAAACAAAGGCGAAATACTTTGCGTACCGTGGTTAATATCATTTGCAAGTTTATTACCGTCCCGGCTATTATAATATCTTGCGCGGTATTCAATACTGAATAATATATCAAGTGATTCGATAACGGAAAAACTGCCGCCAAGCGAAAAAAGCCACGCAAAAGACGGATCAAGCTTGAAAGCACTCTCAACATCACCGGTTGTTGATGGAATATCCTTTCTTGCTGTATCCTGTCTAAAGCCGAATAATCCATAGCCGAATGATGCTTTAAGCTGCTTGTAGAAAAAATGAACAACAGGCCCTGTCCAAAACTCTGTGTAAGTACCTCCAATACGATCTTTGACTAACGTCTTACCCGATTGATCAAACCCATCAAAATTAGCAAGCTGTCTTTGTCCCCTGTCATAGCGCAGATAAATACCGGCAGCAAAAAACTCATAAAACCTATATGCTCCGGCAGTATAAAGTCCGATCTGAAATTCATTTGTCAATCGCTCCCCTCTCTCAGCACCAATTTCAGTTTTTACCTGCTGCTGAAAATGAGAAAAAGTTATACCGGCTTCTGTAATAAATTTATGTTCACTTTCGGTTTGTGAATAAAGCAAAATATTCCCAAAGCAGGAAACGAAAAATATTATTAGCAGTTTATTCATAATTCCTCCCGGATGTAAATTTGTGAAAATGTAATGGCCATATATATCCTCAAAATTGATAATTAATGTGCAATGCCGTCAGCATCGTTATATTTTACTCCATTACAAAATCTTTATTTAAAAAGTACCTATACCAGAACTTCACATATTCCCTCTGAAGATGGGACCACTTTGGGAATCGGATGCCATGTCTTTCATTTGGATATAACATCAATTCAAAATCTTTGTTCAACGAGGTAAACTTATCAACAAGCTGTATTGTGTTTTGAACATGCACATTATCATCCATTGTTCCGTGAGTTATTCTCAGCATACCTTTGTATTTATCTGCGTATGTAAGCGCTGATCCAAATTTATACCCCTCCGGATTCTCTTCCGGAGTATCCATAAACCTTTCGGTATAAACATTATCATACAAACGCCAATCCGTTACGGAAAAATCTGCTATACCGTGGGTAAAATAGTCTGCACCATAAGTAAGTGCCATACAAGCAACATAACCTCCGTAGCTTCCGCCGTTAATACCGATCTTTGTTTCATCAACAAATGGTATTGTACGAAGCCATTTAACGGCTTCAATGTAATCATTCATTTCCCACTTGCCAAGATTGCGGTGCATCATTCTTTCTCCCTTTTTACCGAAGTGCACCGAGCCGCGATGATCAACAATAAAATATATAATTCCGCTTTGGGCGATAAAGTAACGATCAAGAAATGCAAAGTAAGCATTTTTTACATCCTTACCCCCGGGTCCGCCGTAAACAGAAAATAAAACCGGATATTTTTTTGTTTCATCAAAATCAGGAGGAAGAATCCACATTGCCGGAAGTTCAATACCGTCTTCGGTTTTTATTTTAAAGAACTCTGTTTTACCAAGAGTGTACTCATCATACACATTACTTTTTCTATCACCAAATACTTTAAGTGAATTTCCCTTAGCATCAAACAATTCGAGTGTATGCGGAATATCTGCAGATGAATGTGATGAATAAAAATATGATCCGTTTGTTGATACGGTTGTACTGTGAGTGCCGTTTTTCTTAGTCAGTTTTGTGAGATTCTTTCCATCAAGATCAACTGAAAACAAATGTGTTTCTAATGAGTTATCTTTATTTCCTTCAAAGAAAACCATTTTATTCTTTTCATCAACCATAACAATTTTTGTAACAGTCCATTCACCGGAAGTCAATCTTGCTTTTTGTTTGCCGTTCATATCAAAATAGTAAATATGATTCCAGCCGTCTTTATCAGAAGTTAATATGAATCCGCTTTCATCTTTCATCATATTAATATTTTCAAAGAACTCAACCCAGGTTGGCTGCTTCTCCTCATAGACTAATTTTGCTTTTCCGGTTTTGGGATTTGCAGAAAGCAGCTGCAGATGATCCTGCCCGCGATTCAGCACCTGATAGAATAATTCAGAACTGTTCTGTCTCCAGAAAGGCCAGGCAGTATATTGATCAATTGATTCATCTTCATCAACCCAGACTATTTTGTTATCTGAAAGATTAACTATTCCCATCTTCACATTTGGATTTGGATCACCGGGTTTCGGATAATGCTCCCACTCTAATTCACCGTGAACACCGTCAGCTATGTAAAGAGGATATCTCGGAACCGGTGAATCATCAGTTCGGAGGAAAGCAATCATCTCACTGTTTGGAGACCACCAGAAGGCTTTATGATTACCCGCACGACCGAGTATTTCCTCCATATAAACCCACGAAGCCCATCCATTATAAACTGTTTCTGAAGCATCAAAAGTCAAGCGGATTTCCTTTCCGGTTTCACTGTCGGCATAGTACAGATCCCGGTTTTTTGTATATGCAACTTTTTTACCATCAGGGGAAAGAGTTGGATTTTTCTTTTCGACTTTATCGTTAGTTAACCTGACGACTTTATTTGCAGATCTTGAGAAGAAATAGTAATCGTTATCCTTGCTGAACAAAAAGCGATCATAATCTTTTGAGTTAGCTATGCTTCCGTCAAGAGTTAAATCATAATCAATGAGCATATCGTCATATTCTGAATAGTCAAGTAAGATTTCTTCTTTATCTGTTGAAGCATTCACTTTAACTAATAGTGATTTTCCATTTTCACTTTTTGTTTTAATATAATTCTGATCATCATACCATCCCTTTAACAGCGGCAGCGGTTTAAGTAAGCGTGGCTCACCAAACATATAAACCTGGTTGAAGGTTAATTGCTTTTGCTGAGCAAAAATGTTTAGTGACAGACTAGCCGAAACAATGATGAAGAAAAGCACCTGTTTGAAATAACCGCTGATGTTTATCATACAAAAGTCTCCGTTACGAAGGGATTAAAAATTATTATTCACAATATGTTTTTAAGGACGGAATATTACAAGAGAGATGATATGAAATCTGCCGATTCTTTAATTCATTTGTTGAGAATATTCAATAATTTTACGTAAACATTTGGAGAAATTATGAACCGAATACTATTAATCGTTGTGCTTACTGTTTTAATTACAGTTTATTCCTTCCCTCAAAATGAATCAACGGACAAAACACTTTTAATACGCTGTGATGATATCGGTATGAGTCACGGTGTGAACCAAGCTGCAAAAGAATTAATTGACGCAGGATTGAAGTTCTCTGCATCTGTTATGGTGCCCTGTTCCTGGTTTGATGAGGCTGTGGATATATTAAAGGATAATCCGCAGATAAGTGTCGGTATTCATCTTACTTTAAATTCAGAATGGAAGAATTACAGGTGGGGACCGGTTGCAGGAGTTAGTGCGGTTCCGTCTTTAGTTGATTCTGTGGGATATTTCTTTCCTTCACGCGCATCGTTTTTTGCTAATAACCCTAAACTGGATGAAGTTGAACTGGAGTTAAGAGCACAAATCGAAAAAGCAATAAAAGCCGGGCTAAAAATTTCTTACCTTGATTATCATATGGGCACTGCAGTTGATAATATGGAAATGAGAAAGATTGTTGAAAAACTAGCCACAGAATATGATCTTGCAATATCACGTTACTTTGGTGAAGTTGATATTGAGAGCATGTACAGCATTGATATTGAAGAAAAAGAAAACCACTTATTAAAAACTCTTGATGAATTGAAAGAAGATCAGCTCAATCTTCTCGTTTGCCATATTGCAAAAGACAATGATGAAATGAAAGCAATGATTGATCTCAATCCGTTTGGATTAAAAGAAATGAGCCGGCACAGGGAAGCTGAATTGAATGCGCTTCTTTCTTCAGTAAGAAATGATGAATTCCGCAAACGGGGAATAACTCTGATTAATTATGATGATTTAATTAAGGAAAAAGGATTAGAAAGTATGAAGTCGCCTGTAGATAGCGGGTATTAGGAATCATCGTCAACAGCCTTATCCAATACTTTTTTATATTTGCAATCAGTAATTCTGAATGTTAATAATTAAACGGAGATGAATTCCTGATGCCTTCAGTTCAAAATGATATCGACCTTCTTTCAATAAATACAATCCGCACGCTTTCAATGGATGCCGTCCAAAAAGCAAACTCCGGTCACCCCGGCATGCCGATGGGCTGTGCACCAATTGCTTATACACTTTACGCAAAAGTGATGAAACATAATCCCGTAAAGCCCGGCTGGTATAACCGCGACAGGTTCATTCTGTCAGCAGGTCACGGAAGTATGCTTCTGTATTCTATCCTTCATCTTTGCGGATACAATGTATCAATGGATGAACTGAAAAATTTCAGACAGTGGAACAGCATCACACCGGGTCATCCTGAGTTTGGGCATACTCCCGGCGTGGAAACTACTACCGGTCCGCTCGGTCAGGGTTTTGCAAATGCAATCGGTATGGCAATCGCACAGGAATATTTAGCATCACTTTTTAATAAGGATGATATAAAGATACTTGATCATTTTATTTATGGAATCTGTAGCGACGGCGATTTAATGGAAGGCGTATCACACGAAGCAGCTTCTTTAGCGGGTCATTTAAAGCTTGGTAAAATCATCTTCTTTTATGATGATAACGGAATTACTATTGATGGCAAAACCGAACTTGCCTTTTCTGATGATACGAAAAAAAGATTTGAAGCTTATAACTGGCAGGTTCTTAACATCAATGATGTAAATGATCTTGATCAGATAATGAAAGCTGTTAAGTCTGCACAAAGTGAAATATCAAAACCGACAGTGATAATTACTAAAACACATATTGGATACGGAAGTCCAAACAAGCAGGATACCGCTTCAGCACACGGGTCACCTCTTGGTGAGGAGGAAGTTAAACTAAGTAAGAAAAATCTTGGCTGGCCTGAAGATAAATTTTTCTTTGTGCCGAATGAGGTCTACAATCATTTTAATGGAGTTAAGAAGTGTGGTGCTGAAGCAGAAGAAATATGGCAGAAAAAGTTTGAAGAGTACAAATCAAAATATCCTGAAGATGCAAAACTATTTTTACAAATGATGAATAGTGAAACAGGAGAAGAATGGGTCAAGCATCTTCCATCTTTCACAAACTATGATGAAAAAGTTGCTACACGCTCCGCCTCCGGAAAAGTATTAAATGCAATTGCAGACTATCTTCCCGGACTTATCGGCGGCTCTGCAGATCTTGCCCCTTCAAATGATACTTTCCTGAAGAAGTATAAAACATTTTCCCCATCAGATCACTCGGGACGAAACTTTCATTTTGGTATTCGTGAACATGCAATGGGCAGCATTCTAAATGGAATGGCAATGTACGGAGGAGTCATTCCTTATGGCGGAACATTCTTAATATTTTCTGATTATCTGAGACCGGCAATTCGTCTTGCTGCATTGTCGAAAGTAAAATCTATTTTTGTTTTCACACACGACAGCATTGGACTTGGCGAAGACGGACCAACACATCAACCAATTGAACAACTGGCTTCTCTGAGAGCAATTCCTAACACGCTTGTTCTTCGTCCGTCAGATGCAAACGAAACCGTTGAAGCATGGCGAACAGCAATCAATCATAAAGGCGGACCCGTTTGTATAATACTTACCCGTCAGAAGTTATCGGTTATAAACAGAGATAAATATTCTTCAGACGATGGATTTAAAAAAGGAGCTTATGTTGTTAAAGATTCCGATAAACCTCAATTAATATTTATAGCGTCCGGCTCAGAGGTTGAACTTGCTCTAAAATCTGCCGAAAAACTATCTGAAGAAAAAATTGCAGTACGTGTTGTAAGTTTTCCAAGCTGGGAATTATTTGAATCACAAACGGATGATTATAAAGAATCTGTTTTACCTCAAGCCGTAAAAGCAAGAGTAGCAATTGAAGCCGGTGTTCATCAGGGCTGGGAAAAATATATTGGTAATGCCGGCGGAGTTATCAGCATAAATAAGTTTGGTGCTTCAGCTCCCGATAAAATTCTGTTTGAACAGTACGGATTTACTGTTGAGAATGTAATAAATACATCAATACGTGTTCTGAACAAATTAAAATGAGCAAACTTCGAAAGAATTTTTCCGATAAAGAATGGCAGGACTGTTGCGGTAAAATGTGCGATGATTGCAAAGTTGCACTGGCTTACCGAAAGCGTTACGGTAAAAAAGAAGGTTCGTTAAAATTAAAAAAGGATAAAAAAAAATATAACTGATCTATTAAGGATGTTTTATGAAAAAATTCTACATTTTTCTTGTTGTGGTATTGGTTGGTATTCAATTCATTCCATTAGAGCAAAGTTCACCGCCGGTTCAGTATGACCTTATTGCACCTACTGATGTAAAGAACATCCTTCGCAAGGGTTGTTATGATTGTCATTCAAATGAAACCAACTGGGCATGGTACACAAAAGTTGCTCCGCTATCCTGGTTAACCACAGGTGATGTAAATAAGGCTCGTAAAAAACTGAACTTTTCAGACTGGGGATTGATGCGGGCATCTGAACAAGCTAAAATGAAAGAAGAAATTTGGGAAGAAGTTCGGGAAGAATCAATGCCGCCCTGGCAGTACAGAATTATGCATCCTTCAACAAAGCTTTCAATTGAAGAAAAAAATCTTATAAGAAGCTGGGCTCTTAACTAACCTCATATCAGGTTTTACCGAATTGTAAATTATGAGCAGCTCAAACAAATACTCATTGCTTAATCAACTCGATCTGAGGGAGTTGTTTAGCTCTGCCGTAAGCAGGGTATCAACCTGGGTACTTATCTTTTCTAATTTATCTATTATATTTTTTGCGGTAGTTGATGGCGTCGGAATCATGGAAATATTATGGATATACTGGATTCAAAGTGTTATTATCGGAATATTTAATTTCATCAAAATACTATCACTAAAAGAATTTTCCACAGAAAGTTTTATGCAGGGAAATAAACCTGTTCCGGAAACCACCTCTGCTAAAATATCAACCGCTATATTCTTTTTATTTCATTATGGATTTTTCCACGTAATCTATGCTGTATTTCTATCAACTGGATTGAACATAGTAACTGATTCAGAACAAGTGAGCAGCAAATCAACTTATATAATTTATGCAGCAGTAATATTTCTTATAAACTATATAATAGAATTTTTCTATTACCTTCGTGAAAGAGAACCAAAGCCGAATCTTGGTAAAATGATGTTCTCGCCTTACGCACGAATTATTCCAATGCACATTACAATTATTTTTGCGGGATTTGTTGGAATGGGCGGAATGTTCTTTTCATTAGAATCGGGTTTAACGGTTATTATTTTCTTCACGCTTCTAAAAACTTTTATTGATGTGATCAGTCATAATACAGAAGCTCTCGGCACTGCTCTTGGCAAGCCCTGATAATAAGATTTATATTCCAAATCAAACTAATTTATTGACTTATAATATGTTTGAAATTTTCATAGTGTTGTGGTATTGTTTTGTGTAAAGTTTTACTCATTCTACGCATTAATGATTAGTTATAAACAATTAGTATTCTGGATTTTCTTATTGCCGTCAATATCTTTTTCACAGGAAAAAGACATGGATACAATTAGAACGAACACAATTCCTTCTGATGCATTAGAACACATTCAGTTCCGGTTGGATGAGTTTGACTTTTACAGAGAAATATTTAAATCAACCACTCACATCCCGCTTAATAAAGATCCAAACACTCTGCAGTTGAGAACTGAAATGATAATAAAGCAATCAGCAAAAAATAATTTTAATGCTGAAGAGGATAATTTTTATTTTCTTTCACCGCTATACAACAAGTATTTGGAAGATTCGAAGTTCAACCCCGTTAGATATGCGCTTGGATTGGCTCAACTGAGTGCTGTTGGTTACCTTGCTTACAGGCATATAAAGAAATACGGATTAATATATTAAGTCGGGTTTAATCGTATCTAAAAAATCTTTCAACTCTTCTTTACAGAATGAAACAGGGGAGTATCAATCAATCATTCACTCAAACGTTAAATTTACTAGTCTTAGGTGAAATTAACTAAGCGTAAACATTTCCCATTCATCATATTATTACACCGCTCGTATTAAAAATCCGTTTTTAAGAAAACATATTCCAAGAGTCTGCGTCTGAACTATCAGAAATCAAATTAAAACAGGAGAAAAAAGATGCAACTATTTACTTTTACAAAAATGACAGGAATAATATTTCTGGTAACATTTTCATTTTATTCTTGTTCAGGTACACAAGAAACTCCGGGTGGAATGACATCGTCTTATAATAATATGACTGATAATAGTTTTTCTTTCAGGGAAGACGGCAATAATTGGAGGGTTGATTTCGACGAGGGGGAGATTTCAGCAATCTATAAAAATGGTGAAAAAATTCCACAAGAGGATCATCCTAATTATGAAACAATGATTTACAACAGGATATCGGGTTTAAAGGACAATATGCGAAAGTTTAAATCCGATATATATGCATTCAAAATCGATATGGAAAAACTTAATGATGATATGAAAGAATTAAGAAAAAATCTTCGTGAAAATATGCCGGGTAAAATAGAAATTGAAATTGACCGCGAAGAGTTTAATAAGGGTATGGATATTTTAAAGGAATCTCTGCAGGAGCTTAAATTGAAAAAGTTTGAATTTGAGTTTGATAAAGATGCCTTCAAAGAGGATATGAAAAAACTTAAAGAAGATCTTAATAAAATTGATTTTGATAAAATAAAGATTGAAGTTAAAAGGAATATTGATGACGCTGGAAAGGAACTTGAAAAAGTGAAAATTAAAATCAAAGACATTGATATTAATTTGAGCGGATTAGACAAAGACCTGAAGAAACTAAGTCTTGAAATGGAAAAACTTGACAGCTTTCTTAAAGAAATGAAGGGAGAATTAGTAAAAGATGGTTACCTTAAAAGTGAAGATGAAAAAATGAATCTGATATTAAATGAAGAAGCTATCAAAGTAAACGGGAGAGAATTAACTAAGGAACATCACCAAAAGTATCTTGAGCTTTATGAAAAGCATTTTGACAAAAAAATTAAAGGTGACTTTCAAATTAAAATCAGCAGATAATCTCTCATCTCCACAATAAGCCGGTTATTCTTAAGCAGAATTTCCGGTTTTATTTTTTATCCGCCGAACAGCCCTGAAAGATTTAGTGTGCTGGTTTTTCTTTTACTTGCAAGCGAAACATAGGTAAGTGCAAGCGTTTCTTTTCCTGCACCCAAAACCGTGCTTATCAAACCAAGTGCATTTCCAAGTTCTGAAGCCGGAAAATTTTCCACAACTTTTTTCCAGATAGTTTCTTCCAGCACATTAAAAGCAGTATGAACTTCGTGGAGATCAAATCCCGCAGTAAATCTTTCATTGGCAACTTTTTCAGAATATTCTGTCATTCCAAACAATGTGCGGTTATCAACGCCGGAAATGGTTAACTCAAGAAGTTTTTCAATTCGGTTTTTATTCTCAATTATCGGCGAGCTTTTATAAGATTTTAATTCAGCCCTGTGAAGAGATTCTGTTGCTTCTTCTGCTATTATTGATTTATTTATTGTTAGAAATTCGTGAAGGTTCATAAAATCCTTTGTAATTACGGCAAACAAAGCTAATGAATTATTTATCAATTTGTCACTAAGTTTAGGCACTGAAAATTGACCAATATAATACTCAAAGTAAAAGAAGCATGTTCAAAAATTTTATTAAGTTTATTACTACTAATTTCTACCTGGAGAACTAATGACAAAAATAAAAATATTATTAGCTGGGACACTGGTTCTGGTAACATATTCCTGCACTTCGCTTATTCTTAAACCCGCAGATTTTTCATGGCCTATAGAATCCGTTTTAAAGATTGATGATAACGGCTACGCCAAAGAAGACAGGTATGCTTTCGCGTTCAACATTAAGCCGCTGTTTTATGAAGAGGTTCAGGATTCTCTTGCCTATCTTGACAGGCAAGTGAGAATAATACGTAACACAGAGGGCTTTTATTTTATAACATGCGCCGGATTTAAAAATGTTTATGTATTTAAATTATCAGATGGCTCTTTAGAAATGGAAAAGAAAATAATGGTTAACGAAACCGGATTAAACAAACCTGTTTTTAATCAGCGCATCCCACTGATTGAACTGATTGATGGCCCTGATAAATATTATCTTACAAAAAAAGGCATTGAGGAAGATAAAAAATGAAAAATCAACTCTTGTTATCTGCTTTATTTATGTTGCTGCTTTCAATATGTATTTCGGCACAATCGGATTATGAAATTGTTCAGAGCTTCAAATCAAAAGTTCAGCAGCTTGAGCAGCAATTATCTGAAGCGGCATCTTTAGACGAAATTAACAATATTGCAAAAGACATCGAACTGTTGAAAGATCAATTTTCAGAAAATAAAGAACTGCTCGATAAAAGTTTATATCCGGAAGATTTTAATAAAACCGTTGCAAAACTTAAATCCGGCGTTGAGCTAAGAGCACTTGACTTTACGCAAATTGAAGTTCTTCAGACAGAAGTAATTGTTTTGCGGGATGAAGTTGACAGATTAAATACAAGAAACCGCGAGTTGATTAACCAGATAGCAGTTTTACAGGCTGATAAAAATAAAGACGTTGAAACTATAAGAAAACTTGAATCTTTGGTCACCAATCTAAAGGCTTCTTTACTTAAACGCGATAATCTTATACTTGGCATTGTTGACAGCTTAACACCGCAGCTTACTGCAGATGTATCCTCATTATCTCCCGAAGATAAACAGAAAATAGCGGCTCAATTTGAAAGCAACAATGTTCTTAACAACGTAAAAAGATCACTCAGAGATCACGTAAGATTTTTGGATGTTACTACATTAAAACCGAATGATATAAAAGAAATAAAAAATCAGCAGGATTACTTTGTTTCCACCTGGCAAAAGATAGGTGTTAACCTTGTTGATGTTTATGCCGATAAGAAAGAAAAATCAAATGAGCTTAAAGAAATTGATGTGTTGTTCGGTAATTGGCAAACCGCCATCCGTAATGAAGCCTGGAATTCTATTAAAGAAGAGTTTGCTGTAAATAATATTTTTATGCAGGATTTTAAAAGCGGTCAGGAATTTACAGTTGAGCTTACCAGGTTTATTGATGAAGAATTTAAAAATTACGGCATTAAAAGCAAGGAAGAGTCAGAACGCATTTATACAGCATTTGTTGACAGCACCTGGTTTAAATCTGTTCAGCCGGAATGGATACCATATCTTATTGATAATAAAATGCTAACCGCTCAGCAGAAAAGTCTTATAGAAGCAAAAGTAACTGAATGGAAAAATGTTGTTTTCCCCAGAGATATCACATGGGTTTATTATGCTGTTGCTGCTCTATTGTTGGCGGTTCTTTTTTTCTTTTTATTCAAGCGGAAACCAAAAACCTTGAATGCAGAAGAGAACATAAAGCAATAAGCAGAAAATTAATTCGAGGGTTAAACTAATGTTTAAAGAAGTAAATGATAAACAAAAGCGTTTTAATTATAACAGTCCGGTAATCAGATATGCCATTTATGTTGTTTAGCAATATTGTAGTATTAAAACTGATCATAGTTATAGCATTAACACTGAACGTAATGGGCTGTAATCAAACAAAATCTGAAAACACAAACTCACAAAAGAAAAATATGATTTTAGAAAACTCTATTACAGATACAGCAACATTCGGTTCCGGATGCTTCTGGTGCACCGAAGCAATTTTTGAAAGAGTGAACGGTGTACTTGATGTTGTATCAGGGTATGCAGGCGGACACGTTGATAATCCCACATACGAAGAAGTATGTACCGGATCAACGGGTCACGCCGAATGCACACAGATAACTTTTAATCCCGAAGTGATTACTTATGATGAGCTGCTTGAAATATTCTGGAAAACGCACGACCCTACAACATTGAACAGGCAGGGAAATGATGTTGGAACACAGTACCGCTCAGTTATTTTTTACCACAATGATGAACAAAAACAAAAAGCGGAATACTATAAAAAGAAACTTGATGAAGAAAAAATCTGGAAAGACCCAATTGTAACAGAAATCTCTCCACTCCCAAAATATTACATTGCAGAAAAGTATCATCAGGATTATTATGAAAACAATCCTTACCAGGGATATTGCGCTTTTGTAATAACTCCGAAGGTAGAAAAGTTTGAAAAGGTATTTAAGGATAAACTTAAGAAGTAAGCTAACATTTAATAAAAAGCAGAATAATGTGCAGACTATAACTGAATAATTAATCTCATTTAATAAGACATTAACTAATAGATAAAAATATTATTTTATCTGAAGTGATTCTATTTAGTTTTTTGATATTAACTGCCTTTTTCAGTGGTTCAAGTTCGCTAAATATAAAGTCTTGTAATCTTGTAATTAAATCAGTGCATCACTCCCCACACCTTTTCACCGGCTTCTATTCTTAACTTTAAATAATTTTCCTTTGGCGGAAGGGGACACGTTGCAAATTTTGTGAATACACACGGCGGATTGTAAGCTTTGTTAAAATCTAATATAATTTTTCCGGCAGAATCAGGTTTATCAACGTACATAAATCTTCCCGCGCCGTAAGTTTCTACTCCGCTTGTTTCATCAGCAAAGATTAAGAACAATCTCTGTCCGCTGTCAATAGCATCTATTCTGTATTCTTTTCCATCCTTTACAAAAACAACAGCACCGGGACACAGCTCTTCATCAACCGTTCCGACAATATCCGGAATTAATATTTTCTTTGGCGGATCATACACATCAAATGAAGCTTCAATTTTCCATTCTTCATTAACAAGAAAGCGTTCAATGCCTTTAAAGTTTTTTACCAAATCGGCGTTAAGATCACGAAGACGTATTCCAATCCCTTTTGTTCTTTTAATCACGTTCCACCTTAAAGAACCTGTTTGAAGAATAACAGGATTACCGGAAAGGTCATCAAGTAAAATCATTTCTGTTACAGCATTTCCATTATTAATGACATTTATTCCCCGATTAATTTTTACGGTTACAACAGAATCTTTCAGGATCATTACTCCAATATTCTCCGGACCGGAGGGGAAAATTATATTGTTATCATTTGCAGCACCAAATTTATTTTCACCTTCTTTCAGCCAGAAAAGTCCGGCAAGATTAAGCCATCCGTTTTCTTCACGCAGTCGTTCAACTCGTCTGTTATCCCAATCTTCAATTTCTTTAATATACTCGGGATCGGCATTTGGTTTTTGTGTGCAGGATGTAATAGTTAAAAGTAAAAAGATTGCCAGTAGTAGTTTTTGTGTTTTCATTTGCTAAACTGATAATTATTGAATAATTGTATTTTAAAATAAACTAATAAGGTTAAAATAACTTCAATCAACTGGTTACTAAGGTTTAGTTTTAATGTTAATACTAATATTAAGTAATTCTACTCATATAAAATCAGCAATTTTTACATTTGACTTTTTACTTTTTACTTTTTAACTCAAAACCCTTTTGTCAATCCTTTCTTTTTTGCATACCCGATCACCCGCTCATATTCTTCATTCGTAATTCTTCTGTTTAATTCATTGTGCTGATTTACCTTGTATGCCGGATAATACTGATCCATAATATTTATATAAGTGTCTTTTGATATTTCATCTGCAATAAAATCAATAACTTTTTCTGATCCGGCAAGATCGTTCGGAAGGACTAAATGCCTTATAAGCAATCCACGTTTTGCAATTCCTCTTCTGTTGATGTGAAGATCGCCGACCTGCCGGTGCATTTCTTTAAGTGCCGATTGAACTACATCCCAATAATTTTTTATTCCGGATAAGCGTGAAGCGGTTTCATTGTTTGAATATTTTATATCAGGCATATAAATATCAACAATATCTTCAAGCAGTTTTAATGTTTCAACGGATTCATATCCGCCGCATTTGTAAACTATTGGTATCTCAAGGCCTTTTTCAACAGCAATAACCAGTGCTGAAATGATTTGCGGAACAAAGTGAGTCGGAGATACAAGATTTATATTATGGCATCCGCGATTCTGGAGTGTTATCATAAATTCAGAAAGCTGTTCAATTGATACTGTGCTTCCGTGGCCTAACTGACTAATATCATAGTTTTGACAAAATACACAGCTAAGATTACAGTTAGTAAAAAAGATTGTTCCCGATCCGCTGAATCCTACCAAAGGCGGTTCTTCACCAAAGTGCGGTGCAAAGCTTGAAACAATTACTTCATTGGCTGAATGACAATAAGTTCCTTTTTCACCATCAGCACGATTTACATTACATTCATTCGGACAAATCCTGCATTCACTAAGAAGCTGAAGTAAAGCGTCTGCACGTTCTCTTAAATCTTTGATTGTAAGTTTTTCAAGATATGATGGAAGCATACTAATATCTCAGTTTTGTAAGTAAAGATAAACTGTATGCAGCTATTGCGAAAAGCATCACCCACACAAATCCCTGTTCTATGGCAACTATAGTTACAAGCACTGTGGCAACCACAGAAAACATTCCGTTAATTCCCCACGCCCAGGGAATTTGAGCTGAGGTTTCTGAGTTGGATGAAAGTAGTCTCAGTCCTAACGGAAAAGGCATCCCCATAAAAAAGGCAGGAGGAGTAATTACTAAAGCAGAGATAATAATTTTTACATTCAGATCGTTTCCAATAGTCATCTTTAAAATATCAGACAAGAAAAGTGTATAAACCATCAGCGAAAAAATTATAACGGATAAAACGAGTATAAAAGATTTGTTTTTAATTTGTATCCTTTGTGAAACAAAGCTGCCGATACCGGATGAAACAAGCATAAGACATACAACCGCCGCTGCAGCATAAATAACATTTCCGAAGTAAAGAATAAATCTTTGAATTAAAATTATTTCTATAAACATATACCCGATGCCGAGTCCGCTGAAATAAAATAATGTACGGGCTTTATTTCCGCCTCCGAAACCAAGTTTAAATAATGGCACCACAATCAGGAGCAATGCAAGCAATACAATCTGGGCAAGTGTTATATAGAGTATAATATAACCGACCTCAAAAAAAGCAACCGACTGATCGCCGAATAATTCTGCAAGAAGCTGAATGCTTTTCCACATAAGAAATTGCGAATAGTATGGCTGGTTATCTGTTGCCGGTATTATATTGAAATGATATTCGTTATAAACTTTTTCCCGCTCTTCCTGAGAGGATAAAAGTCTGTCTATCAACACATACAGTGAACCATCCTGAAGCTGGTTGAATCGTTCTCTTTCCTCCTGATTAATTCCGGGAAGAATAATCGGGTCAAAGTTCATCTTATCACAAAATATCCTTACGCTTTCAATTTCTTCTTGTGTAAATGGAGACCTCTTAATAGAAATTGTTATAGTGTTCCAGTTTTTTATTGCGGCAATATGTTCTACCGGTTGTTTAATGCCATAATTAAAAAGCATTTCAGATAATGTAGCAATAATTTTTAATGGATTGCGGTAAGGGTAATCGATCCAGGTGGAAATAGTAATTGTTCCGTTATCGTTTAATCTATCCCACATATCTAAAAAGGATTCAACAGTAAGAAGATACTGTTCCTGCAAGGAAAACATTCCCGATGTTCCGCCGAATGCATCAATAATCGGAAGAGTGATCAGATCATATTTTTCGCGTGATGATATAATGAAAGTACGCGACGAAGTGTTTTCTATTTTTACTGAACTGTTGGTATAAACAGAATCAACTTCATTCTGAAATTCATTCGTTAGCAAATCTATCAATGCCCGGTTGGACTCAACTGCGGTTATAGTTTTTACATTATTTATTAAAGCGGTGGTTGTTTGCCTTCCTGTTCCCGAACCAAGGACGAGAGCATTATCAATTTTATTGATAATATAGGGAAGCATCTCCGTTGAATACTCGACAGGATTTAATGCATCATTATCTGAAGAAATTAACGGACCGAGCCAATCTCCGTTCTTAAAAGCAGCATTGTTAACAGAAATTACGCCGGGATATTTTAAACTTAGTCCCGGTGCATATCTTAAATATGGAGTCTCTGCAATCTCCAGTAAGCCGTAAGGACTGGACTCTCTTTTTACTATTTCTGTTTCGGGCAGGTTTAATGTTCTTGAGATGCTTTTATACTCTGATACTTTTAGTGTAAAGGGATTGAGATAAAAGTAGATGATTGATGAAAGAGTTATCAGCGTGAAAATTGAGAAAAAGACAATTTGCTTCTTCGGAATTAATATGAGTCCGGCAATTAGAGATATAAGAGCAATTACGGAGGGCAGTTGTTCAGGAAAGAAATTCCACATTAAAAATATTGTGATGATCCCGCCAATACCTGAACCTAACATATTTGCAAAATATAAGGTGCCGATCTTATCAACATATTTAACAAACACTATCCCGATGCTTAATGCACCGAATAAAAAAGGAAGCATAAAAACTAAGTAAGTGAGTATTAGTTTCGGAATGTGTCCATAATCAGCGAACAAAAGATATGAGTCGAATCTTATAAAATCCATCTGAGATATTGCAATGGCAAGTATCATCAATAAAGAAGAGGCTATAATAAATAAAGGAAGAAGAGCATCTGATCTTTTGATAAAATAATTTCTGAACAGTGCAATAATCGTTCCTGCTGTTCCGAATCCAAGCATTGCAATGGAGATGACCATATAAGCAAAATGATACCACTGAACAATTGAAAGTATCTGTATCAGAAGCAGCTGATATGAGATTATGGAGACAGAGAGCAATCCTATTGAAAAAGATAATCTCACAAAAAATCTGTTTGTGATGCTCACTTCTCCCTCGTGAAGGGTACAAATCTTACCGGCAGCAGTGAGCGGGTTGTTACTTCTTCACCCTTCTTCTCAACAAGTATCAGGTTCTGATTTAGGAATGGCGCACCGACAGGAATTATCATTTTGCCGCCGTCTTTTAACTGCTCAACAAGCGGAGGGGGAATATGTTCAGCCGCTGCGGTAACAACAATTGCATCAAAAGGAGCGTGCTCTTCCCAGCCGTAATATCCGTCAGCGGCTTTGCAGAAAATATTTTTGTAGCCAAGTTCATTAAGTTTTTTATCTGCTGATTTATAAAGCTCGTTAACAATTTCAATGGTATAAACTTCCTTTGCAATTTCAGCAAGCACCGCTGCCTGGTAACCCGAACCAGTCCCAATCTCAAGGACTTTATGTTCGGGTTTTGGATTTGTTGCTTCAGTCATAAATGCAACAATGTAAGGCTGGGAAATTGTTTGTCCATATCCGATTGGCAGGGGACCATCTGTATAAGCACGGTTAACAACGTTGGAAGGAACCATCTCGTGCCGCAGAACTTTTCTCATTGCGTTGAGCACGGACTTATCTTTTATACCCCTGTTTTCAATCTGGTTCTTAACCATACTCTCACGTTCTTTCTGAAACTTATCCTGTGAAGTAAAAGAATGAAGAAATAAGAAAATTATTAGTATAAAAACACTAGACATAGTTTACCTCTGGTCAATATCTAAAAAGCTTTGTTAATGGAAATTTAAATAAACTGCTTGGCAAGTTCCAGAACAATCGTAAAGAGTAATTAAGACTTCAGATTTCTCTCCCTGGTGGAAATGACAATGCGTTTTGTCATCTCGACGATTGGAATGAGGAGAGATCTTGTTCGTTCAAGAGATTTCTCCCTCTGGTCGAAATAACAGGACTCACTTGTCATTTCGAGGAGTTTACGACGAGAAATCTGGTGGAGACTACTTTTGGATTTCTCTCTCTGGTGGAAATGACAATGCGTTTTGTCATCTCGATGATTGGAATGAGGAGAGATCTTGTTTGTTTACGAGATTTCTCCCTCCGGTCGAAATGACAAGGATAGAATATTTACTGTTGTCAAGAACCATTTCTTGACAATATGCTGCTGTTACAAACCAATTCGTTACAATAACCACTATCATTTCTTAGTTTCTTTTTTCACTTCTATGAACTACATTTCAAAGTAAATATTTTTAACAAAAGGCAATTGTTACAGGGTTATAGAAGTAATTTATTACTCATAGAAATTATACAAGTAAAAATTTTAACTGAAAACAAACAATTGATTTTAGCATAATAATTGACGCTAAACCATTAACAACAGGAGAGGAAAATGAGCGGCGAAGCGGAACAAAAAACAGTTTCTTTGATCTTTCTCTTAATTTTTTTCTTATTCTTACTCTGCACAGCAAGCTGCAACACCACAGAACCGCCCACACCACCGGATGAACCAACACCTGAGCTTACACTTGAACTTGAAGACGTTTCTTGTACTGAAACGTGGATAAATCTTACAACAAAAGATTTAACCCTGCCTGCGGAGTTAACACTTAAACAATACAATCCATCCGGAGATTCAATTTCAAAAGCACTGTTACTCAATACTCAAGATACATTGCTTTACATTGACTCACTCCTTCCAAACCAAACATACAAGTATCAAGTATCCCACAAAGTGGCAGGCAGCACCCAGCAACCAGCATCCCACAAAGTGGCAGGCAGCATCAAGAGCAACGAGCTAAGCGTCACCACCCTTGATACGACGAGCCACAACTTCACATTCCAAAGCTGGACGTTTGGCACAATTGGCAGCAGTGTACTATACGATGTAGCAATAATAGATGAAAACAACATAATCGCTGTTGGTGAAATAATGGTGGCAGATAGCAGTCCGAATGGTTATACAACTTACAATGCTGTTCATTGGGATGGTAATGATTGGGAGTTGAAGAGAATCCCGTTTTATTATCAAGGGGATAGTCTATATGGCCAAATATACGCTGTATATGCATTCTCTCCAGATGACATCTGGTTTGGAATAGGAAGTATGATACATTGGAATGGAAGTCAGTATCGTCCAATTTCAACACAAGGAATATTTCAATCCTTAGTGCGAAAAATCTGGGGATCAAGCAGTAATGATTTATACATAGTAGGCAATAACGGGAGTATTGCCCACTACAACGGCACAAGCTGGAAGAAAATAGAAAGCGGAACGGATTTGAATATAAATGATATCTGGGGAGATTATAATGAAAAAACCGGTGAGTGGGAGATATTGGCTGTTGCATCAAACTTTGGAACTAGTTTAGAAAAGGAAATTCTTCAGATTAAAAATAATTCGGTAATTAAACTTCCATTAAGTCCGCAGATGTGGCCATTAAAAACGGTTTGGTTTGTTCCTAACAAACAGTACTATGTTGCCGGTGCTGGAATTTATCAGAAGAAACTTTTATCGGATTCCCGATGGAGAAATGAAGCTTTAGATATAACAACTTATAGCACTACTGAAATCAGAGGCAACGATATAAACGATGTAATTGCGGTTGGAGCATTTGGAGATTTCGTTCACTTCAATGGAGTTAACTGGAAAAACAATTATGAAGAACCACTACTAGGGTACGGCACTTATGGTTCAATCGAAATAAAAAATAATCTGCTTATCGCAGTTGGTGACAACTATGATCAGGCAGTAATATTAATGGGTGTAAGATAGGAAGGAGGGTCACAATGAGTCCGCCAGAATATATTATAAAAGAGTAACGATGCAGCCACATCGTTACTCATAGAACAAACAAATTGGTATCGTATGCTCCTTACACAGGTAAGGAACGCCTTTTTGTTTGCAGTTCAAACATAAGATAATTTTTAACAAAAAATAAAGGACTTTAAAATGAAAAAAGTTATATTTTTAATTGTAATAGCAACATTTTGTTTCGCTATCGATTATTACGCACAACAGACATATAGCCCAAGTTTCCCAACTTATAGAAAAGATATTTATAAAGTGGGTACAGCGTCAGTTCAAACTAACGGGCTGATCACTGGTTTAACAGCAACAAAATATTATGTTGGGAAAAATAGTACTACACGAAAAAGAGCAATATATCAATGGGAATTGGATAATAACTCAATTCCAGACGGCTCAACAATTAACAGTGTTAGGTTAGCATTTCTTTACTCAGCACCCGGAACGGGAGTAGTATTTCCGCCAAGATTTTTTAATGTGGGATTGGATTTGCAAAATGCTTCATTAACTGATTTATGGATTAATACGGACCCAGAGACTCAAGTGGGTATATCAGACAGAAGTGCCACACTTGATTGGAAATTTGATTATACTTTTATTCCCGGTTCAGATCAAGCATTCATCGATGCAGTTCAAAATTCATTAAGCTCAGATAAATTTATTTTAGGTGTAGCTTGGAGGTATGAAACGCCATCTGCAGGGAATCAGCAATGGCAGCTTCATTATGATATTTTTTTAGAAATAAATTTTACGCCACCAACTCAAAATGTCTTGGTAGATCAAAAACTGTTAAACAATTCGAGTGTAGATTCTATTGGATTATGGAATTTATTTGAGTATAAATTCGATAAATATATCGTGCCTGAGAATTTCACCTGGAACATAAACGACACAATAACATTGCAAGGTTCTCAAAAACTCATTAGTAATCAAAAATATCACTATTGGTTTATTAATGATATAAGTAGTTCAGATGTGATTAACCATAAATCCTTCACGATTATTCCAACAACTGACCGCTTAAAATCTCAGTTCAACCTGACTCACTCAGGCATCAAAATTCAAAACAGCCTCGAAGCAACTGGGATAGATGGCGGTAAACTTGAATTCAAAGACCCCTGGTTAATTGATTATCCCGATCCTGATTTTGGTAACACACCAAGAAACCGGGGTATGGCTGCACCGTTTAAGGAACTTACTACTCCATATACCTTTACTTATTCTTCTGATTATAAAGGTTTGTTCTTGGATCAGAGTGGACCGATACATAACTGGCAAGGAACATATTACTCTCTAAAAATGCCAGATGAGCAACCCATAACTGTTCACAACCAGAGCAGAAAATTCTTTCCCTACAGTTGGGAAGAGACAGGCGGAGTTACAATTCAGTATCCCTGGGGTCAGGAAACAGGGGTAGTATTCAACTCCTCAAGCAATGTTGCAACAGCAGTGTTAAAAGGACAGTTGATGTCTAAAGAGCAAACGGGCATAAGCAGCAATAGTCAGCGTAAAATGGTAAGAACAGATAACGGCATTTATCACGTTGTTTATGAATCGATGGGCAGTGTATGGTACACGCACAGTTTAACTTCTAATTATTTTGGTAACTGGTCAACAGATTTCTGGATAACAAATCACGCAAAAAATCCATCTTTGGATTATGAGGGAAATACTGTTTTAATTGTATGTGAATATTATGACCCCGCTTTAACAACTGACAGTGAACTTTGGTTATTTACATTTAATCCTGGAAGCGGCGGCTTGTATTCAATACAGAACTATGAAACTATTATAACTTATCCTGCAAGCTATTTTGGCAATGCAAAACCTGTAATAGCATTTACCTCCAGTCAGATATTTATAGTTTACAGAAAGAATGCATCTGAAGGATTAAAGCAAAGAACCAAATGGTATGATACCGGGTGGACATCAGAGGCAAACGTTCCGCAAACAGATGCTAACTCTATAAATCCCGCAGTTGCGGGTAGAGCCGCTCACGTTCATATTGTATTCGAATCGCTGGCAGAAATACATTATAAGTTTGCTTATAGACAGGGGTCAAGCTGGCGTTATGAAAGCCTGATAAATCTTTCAAGCGGCAGCGGATTTAATCAGAATTATCACCCGTCAATCAGCATTTCTGACGGCTCTAATGCATATGTTATGGC
>JAGXRK010000052.1 GCA_018335755.1 Ignavibacterium sp.
GGCACCCTTGCAGTAAATGATACGATTTCAGCTGAAACAGTAGAACTATACTATAATATGACAATAAACGACTCAGTTACGCTGACAGTCAATTCAAATTATATAATAAAGTACACCGTAACTCTTACCGGCACAGGTTTTATAGATGGGACAGGATATATAGACCTTCAGAGTAATGGTAAAATAATCATAAGCAGTTGGGACAGAAGCCTGTTCAAGGGAAGATGAGGAAATCACCCGAAGCTGATATGGGCAGTACATCCAACAATTGGTAATATTGAGCAATATAAAATATACCGTAAGAAAGAGACACCCGCCTTTAATCTGATAAAGACAATATCTGATACACTCGCTAAAGAATTTATAGACACAACAGTAATAATTCTTGATAATCCGCATTCAAATGAAACAGCGGCAGAATATTACATAACAGCAGTATATTTTGAGGAGGAAAGTTATGCAGAAACAAATCCATCAAACACTATAAGATATCAAAGAGTGCAGGGATCAGGACTAGACAAAATGGGCACAGGTGAAATGGTTCAGAATCTTGAATATAAACTTGAGCAGAACTACCCAAATCCATTTAATCCGTCAACAGTAATAAAATACTCGGTAAAAGAAACAGGCTTGGTAGAGCTTAAAATACTTAACATACTTGGAGAAAGAGTAAAGACACTTGTAAAAGATATACAACCGGAAGGCAGTTATGAAATTGAATTTAATGCACGAGTTCTTGCCAGCGGAATATATTTGTATAGGTTAAAAGTGAATGATTTTGTTTCGACGAAGAAGATGATTCTGGTGAAGTGACTCCATAAAAAAAAGGCGAGGATAAATTTCCTCGCCTTTTTACTTCATAGCCTATTAGCTGGTTATTTCGGATGATTAATTAATACATTCCGTCCATACCGCCCATTCCACCAGGCATTGGCGGAGCTGGAGCTTCTTTTTCTTTCTTTTCATATACAACGGCTTCGGTTGTAATTAAAAGTGAAGATACAGAAGCAGCATTTTCAAGAGCAGTTCTGGTTACTTTAGTCGGATCTATAACACCTGACTTAACAAGGTTTTCATATTTTTCAGTAGCAGCATTAAATCCGTAATCATCTTTTCCTTCACGGACTTTCTGCAGAACAACAGATCCTTCAAGACCGGCATTGTTAACAATTTGTCTCAGCGGCTCTTCAAGAGCTTTCTGGACAATTTTAACACCGGTTGTCTGATCCATATTGTCGCCTTCAAGTTTATCGAGTCCATCGATTGCTCTAACTAAAGCTACACCGCCGCCCGCTACAATACCTTCTTCAACTGCAGCACGGGTTGCGTGAAGTGCATCTTCAACTCTTGCTTTCTTTTCTTTCATTTCAATCTCTGTTGATGCGCCAATCTTGATAACTGCAACACCACCGGAAAGTTTTGCTAATCTTTCCTGAAGTTTTTCTTTGTCGTAATCAGATGTGGTTTTATCAATCTGAGCTTTTATTTCATTAATTCTCTTCTTTATTTCTTCAGTCTTTCCTGATCCTTCAACTATAGTAGAGTTATCTTTATCAATAACAACTTTCTTAGCGGTACCAAGATAAGAAACTGTTGCGTTCTCTAATTTGAATCCTCTTTCTTCAGAGATAACAGTTCCGTTAGTCAGGACTGCTATATCTTCGAGCATTGCCTTTCTTCTGTCGCCGAATCCCGGAGCTTTAACAGCTGCTACTTTTAAGGTTCCGCGAATCTTGTTAACTACTAAAGTAGCAAGTGCTTCGCCTTCAAGGTCTTCAGAAATTATGAGAAGGGATTTTCCTTGCTGGGCAACTTTTTCAAGAACGGGGAGCAGGTCTTTCATTGCAGAGATTTTCTTATCGTGAATAAGAATGAAAGGATCATCAAGAACAGCTTCCATCTTTTCTGCGTCTGTAACAAAGTAAGGTGAAATATAGCCGCGGTCGAACTGCATACCTTCAACTACATCCAGTGAAGTTTCAGTACCCTTTGCTTCTTCAACGGTAATAACGCCATCTTTACCCACTTTATCCATAGCATCAGCTATAAGATCACCAATTGATTTATCATTATTAGCTGAAACAGAGCCAACCTGAGCTATTTCGTTTCTTCCTTCAACTTCTTTGCTTACTTTCTTTAAGTACTCAACAACTTTTGTTACTGCAAGATCAATGCCTCTTTTCAGATCCATTGGATTTGCACCTGCAGTTACGTTCTTTAATCCTTCTCTGTAAATAGCTTGTGCAAGAACTGTTGCTGTTGTAGTTCCGTCACCGGCAACATCACTGGTTTTAGAAGCTACTTCACGAACCATCTGAGCGCCCATATTTTCTACGGGGTCATCAAGTTCGATTTCTTTTGCTACGGTAACACCATCTTTAGTAACAGTTGGTGCCCCAAATTTTTTATCAATAATTACGTTACGTCCTTTTGGACCAAGTGTAACTTTAACTGCGTTAGCCAGTTTATCAACACCTGATTTTAGTCCGGTTCTAGCTTCAACGCTGTATTCAATTAGTTTTGACATAGTTTATTTCCTCTTATTTTATTTACAATTAAAACTTTATTAACCAAGAATTCCGAATATGTCGCTTTCGCGCATGATAAGGTATTCTTCACCGTTTATGGTAACTTCTGTCCCACTGTATTTTCCATAAAGAACTTTATCACCGACTTTAACTTCCATCTTAACTACTTTACCGTCGTCTGCAACTTTTCCGGGACCTGCTGCAACAATAGTTCCTTCAACCGGTTTTTCTTTTACTGTATCAGGAAGAATGATTCCGCCGGCAGTTTTTTCCTCAGCTTCGGCAGGCTTAACAACTATTCTGTCTGCCAATGGCTTTAAGTTTATTTTACTCATATTTTTACTCCTTTGATTTAATTATTTTTGAAATGAAAATTTTATTAGCACTCTCAAAACGCGAGTGCTAATATATTGTAAGTGCAAAAATTTGTCAATAGGTTTTTAGTGCTAAATAAGTGAAAAATCGTAAAAATTTGTTAATTTCCTAAAAGCTTTAGACAAATTGTCTCATTTTTTTGCCAATAATGAAATATAATTATGAACGAACCAAATAATCCGGAAAAATTTGTAAATGAACTAAAGAACCTCCGGGAAATCATAAACGGACTTGATAAGAAAGTGATAATCATTTTTTTATCAGTTGCTGTGCTTCAAACAATTTCCTGGTATTACACTTCAAGAAAATTTTTCCGGAATAATTTGTTTGAATACATTCCATCCGGTTACGACGTGTACCTTATTGAGTATGCATATTGGTTTATAAGTGACTTTTTCACATTGTTTATTCTTTCCGCTCTGATTATAAAAATGATTTTAAAAGAAAATCTTAAGGATTATGGTTTACAGCTGGGTGATTATAAAACCGGAATAAAACTAACGGTAATTTTTTTAGTTGTTATGCTGCCTGTGTTATGGTTTGTTTCAGCAAAGGAAAGTTTTGTGCAGAAGTATCCCCATCTCCACAGTGCAAGGGATTCCTGGAATGTATTTTTTATTTATGAGTCGGGTATGCTTATTTATATGTTTGCCTGGGAATTTATATGGCGCGGATTTATGCTATTCGGCTTAAAAGAAAAGTTTGGATACTATGCAGTATTAATTCAAATGATACCCTTTGTAATTTTGCATAACGGAAAACCGGAGCTTGAAACTTTTGGAGCAATTGCCGGAGGAATTGCTCTTGGTATTCTTGCTCTGAGAACAAAATCGTTTTATTATTGTGTAGCAGTTCATATAGGAATTATGTTTTCAATCGATTTCATATCCTCGTTGAGATTCAGAGCTGGTGACTATGGAATCGGATTTAATTCATTTTTAAATATTATTAAAGAAATATTTTAAGGATTCAAAATGAGATTAACATTAAACGTTGATCATATAGCTACTTTAAGAAACGCCAGAGGCGAAGAACAACCTGATCCAGTAACAGCAGCACTGATTGCAGAGCAGGCAGGTGTGGATGGTATTGTCGTTCATCTTCGTGAGGATAGACGACATATTAATGAGCGAGATGTCAGATTATTACGCGAACTTATTACTACAAAGCTGGATTTTGAAATGGCTGCCGTTGAAGAAATTATCAGAATTGCTTGTGATGTTGGTCCGGAACTGGCTACGATAGTTCCTGAAAAAAGACAGGAGTTGACAACAGAGGGTGGAATAAATGTTATAGATAATATCCTTTTATTAAAGGATACAATTAAAGATCTTCACGAATCGGAAATTGAAGTCTCTCTGTTTGTCGAACCTGATCTTAATCACATTGATGCAGCAGCAGAAATAGGTGCCGATTTTATTGAGTTACACACTGGTGTATTCGCAAATGCTCTTTCTGAGGAAGAGCAGTTTGATGAACTTGAGAGAATCCGTATCGCTTCAAAGCATGCTAAAAAACTTGGTCTTGGTGTAAATGCCGGGCACGGATTAAACTATCAAAATATTAAAATATTCCGAGAGCTTACCGATATTGATGAGGTAAGTATTGGTCAATCAATCATTGCCCGTGCTGTAATTGTAGGTATTAAAGAGGCAGTTCAGGAAATGATAAGATTACTCAGAAAATAGATTAGAGAGAAAATCATTTATTAGATATGCTTTTAACATTTAGCAATATTTAAACTTTGACAAACTTTAAAATTGTACAAGAATTTTATACTTCTTATCAAACTTTACATCGTAAAAAAAATTTGCAAATTATTTACCCCTTATATGATATCTTGATATATCTATAAAAAATTTTTACAGTTTTTATTTTTAAGTCGTGTTATTACTACAATAAAAATTATTTTTTTTTACTTTTATTTATATAAGTATTGCATTAGATATAAGTATCATATATTTTTACAACGCAGCATGCAGAAGGTTTACCCCCAGACCTTTTGTATGGGCAGGCCCGGTAGCTTCGGTTACCGGGTTCCTTTTTTTAAAAACTTATTTTTCATCTCTGTGAACAGTTTCCGGGCTGAAAGCAGGCAAGCAAACTGCTATATATTCCGCCCCTTCTTTCTCCGGAGTACTGTATCTTATCCATTCATTTTTCTCTACAATGATTGCCTGACCTTCTGAAACATCAACCACTGTATCTTTGGTTTCAACTCTTAATAACCCTTTCAGTACAAACGTATATTCATCAAATTCAGGTTTCTGACCTGGTTCAATCCAACCAGGTGGACTGGTCATTTTTGCAATACTGATTTGCTTTGTTCCTGAATTAACTCGACCAATGAATTCCTTGATTATTTTTGGTTTATTACCAGCCGCTTCAATTATTGATGGATTCTTGATCAATGTCGCCATTATTTTTCCTTTCACAAAGTTTTTGTTTCTACGTGACAAAATAATTATAAAGAATCATTTCATTGTTGAATATACAAAACATAATTTTGGAAATATTTTTTGGAGAATTAATTGATACAACCATCTTTAGCATCCAGGGTCTTTAATAAAACTTTAGACTACATCGAAATCATTGGTAATAAACTTCCTCACCCCGCAACTTTATTTGCACTGCTTGCGGTGATGGTTGCACTGGCATCGTGGATCAGTGATCTATTGGCATTAACAGCAATTCATCCTGCAGACGGATCCATTATTGTGGTTAAAAATTTACTGAATGCAGATGGTTTAAGATGGATGTACACAAATGTTGTTCACAACTTCGTGAATTTTCCTCCGCTTGGCTATGTACTTGCTGTTATGATCGGTATAGGTGTTGCTGAAGGTTCGGGCTTATTCAATTCAATGATCCGTGCACTTGTTCTTAATGCTCCGCAAAAATTAATTACAGGTGCAATTGTTTTTGCCGGTGTACTTTCCCATCTTGCCTCAGAAGCAGGTTATGTTATTCTTATTCCACTAGGCGCCGCAATTTTTCACGCACTTGGCAGACACCCTATGGCCGGATTAGCAGCAGCATTCTGCGGTGTAAGCGGCGGTTTCGGTGCTAACTTCTTAATTGGTTCCATTGATCCTGTACTTGCAGGACTCTCTGAATCGGCTGCTCATATTATCGATCCGGCTATGAAAGTTAATGCAGCAGTTAATTTTTATTTTATGTTTGTTTCAGCTTTCATGATTGTGATTATAGGAACATGGATTACTGAGAAAATAGTTGAACCAAGATTAAATACTTATGACGGTAATGCTGAAAAAATACCTGTTGATACAATCACCCCTGTTGAACAAAAGGGATTAAGGTGGGCAGGCATAAGTCTTATTATTTTGGTTATCCTATTGATTCTTACAGTTCTACCTGAAAATGGCATTTTCAGAAATCCCAAAAGCGGAGAAGTTCTTCATTCACCCTTCTTTGATGGAATTATTACTGGTATTCTTATTTTCTTTTTAGTTCCGGGCTTGGTTTACGGTATAATCGTTAAGACAATCAGAAATGATAAAGATTTTATGAAGCATATCATAAAATCCATGAGTACAATGGCTACGTATATTGTATTGGTTTTCTTTGCCGCACAATTCGTTTACTTTTTCAGATATAGTAATCTTGGGCTAATCATCGCTATAAACGGTGCAGAGTTCCTTAAGAATATTGGATTAACCGGTATTCCTTTAATTGCCGCATTTGTTATTCTTGCTGCTTTTATAAATATGTTTATGGGAAGTGCATCGGCAAAGTGGGCAATAATGGCTCCCGTTTTCATTCCGATGTTTATGCTGTTAGGATACCACCCTGCGCTTACACAGGCTGCTTTCAGAATAGGCGATTCTGTTACAAACTTAGTTACTCCAATGATGAGCTATTTTGCTTTAATAGTCGCATTCGCTCAAAAGTATGATGAAAAGTACGGGATAGGCACTATCATTTCAACTATGATTCCGTACAGTATAATATTTACTATTATCTGGACTGCTTTATTAATCATCTGGATGTTAACAGGTTTTCCATTAGGACCAGACGGGCCATTATATCTGGCTAAATGAATCTTGCCCCTTAACAGGGGCTTTTTTATTAAATAATTGTTAAGAGTTCGTTCTGAAGCTCTTATAGTTTTTTATTCATATTATTTCATATCTCTTTATAATATTTTTGAATGCTCATTTTTCAATACTTAGAAAAGGAATCAGATGATCTATAATCTTATAAACAAATCCGAGTTTGATAAAGTAAAATCATTTTCCGCCAGAGACTTAGGTGACTGGTCAACAAAAATGATGCTCTTTGCCGATATGTGCAGATATAACACTTTAGTAGCGGTGAAAAAAGCAGGATCAGGTCATCTTGGATCATCGTTAAGTGCTATGGATATCGCAGTATATCTTTATTTGAATGAAATGAATGTGCTTGAAGTTGGATTAGATTCTCCGGATAGAGATATATACTTTTCTTCAAAAGGTCATGATGTGCCTGGATTGTATTCGTTATTTTATGCAATGGGAATTATTCCTGAAGAAAAACTATTAATGCTAAGAAGACTAAACGGACTCGATGGTCATCCCGAAGTTCGTCAACCCGGAATTGAAGCAAGCACAGGTTCACTCGGAATGGGAATCTCAAAAGCTAAAGGAATGGCATGGGCAAAAAATTATAATAGGAAAAAAGGTCACGTTTATGTACTTACCGGTGATGGTGAATTTCAGGAAGGACAAATCTGGGAGTCACTTCAAGCTACGGCTCATCAGAAGGTTAATAACATTACTGCTATAATGGATCACAACAAGTATCAGACAGATATGCTTGTAGCTGATGTAAATAATATCGAAGATGTAGTGGAAAAAGTAAAAGCATTCGGCTGGTACGCGATAAGAATTGATGGTCACGATTATAATGTTCTGAAAAAAACTTTTACTGATCTGAGAAAGGTATCCGACAAACCTAAAATGATAATTGCCGATACAATAAAGGGCAGGGGAGTATCATTTATGGAAAAACCTCTCACCGAAACCTTCCAGGGAAAAACACTTTATAAATGGCATTCAGGTGCACCGGATGATGAAAGTTATGATAAAGGTTTAGCTGAATTAACCGAAACGATAACTAAACTTGCTGATGAACTGGGCTTCGGGAAAATTCAAATACCTTTAAATAAATCTGAAGGTAAACCAATCACCAAACTGGCTAAGGAATTTGTAACCGAAGCCTATGGTGAAGCATTGGTTGAACTTGCCAAGACAAATAAAAAATTTGTTGTTCTCGATGGTGATCTTTCTGCTGATTGTAAACTGCGTAGTTTTGAAAAAACTTATCCCGACAGATTCATTGAAAATGGAATAGCGGAACAGGATATGGTTTCTATGGCAGGTGGACTTGCAAGAATGGGATTGATTCCAATTGTAAATACATTCGCAAGTTTTCTTTCAGCTCGTGCTAACGAACAGATTTATAATAATGCAGGAGAAAAAACCAAAATAATTTACACCTGTCATTTTTCAGGAGTGATTCCAGCCGGTCCGGGTAAATCCCATCAAAGTGTAAGAGATATTTCTTTGTTTGGTGCTCTGCCAAATGTAGCCATAATTCAACCTTGCAACGCAGATGAAACAAAATGGGCAACTGATTACTGCATAAGCACCGCAGAAGAAAATTGTATGCTTCGATTAGTAATTGGTCCTTCACCAGAAAGAATTCAGCTTCCGAAAGATTACAAATTTAAAGTCGGTGTGGGTGCTGAGTTAACTCAGGGTAATGATGCTATTTTATTCGGTTATGGACCTGTAATGCTTCACGAAGCACTAGTTGCTGCTGATTACTTGAGAAAGATCGGCTTTGGTTTGAAAGTGATCAATATGCCCTGGCTGAATAAAATTGATAAAGACTGGCTGAAAAAAGTTGTTTCAGATCAAAAGAAAATATTTGTGCTTGAAGACCACTCTGCTGTCGGAGGATTAGGTGACCGGTTGTTAAACACGTTGATTGAAATAAATGAAATTGCTGGCAAAGAGTTTGTCAACTTTGGTCTGAGAGAATATCCGGAATGCGGAACACCTCTTGAAGTTTTGGAATTTCATAAACTTGACGGTAAATCATTAGCAAAACGGATATCTGGCGTTGATGATATAGAATCAGAGGAAAAGATTAAACAAAAATATACTGCAGATGCACCGCAGTAAGATTCATAATGTAGGGAAGTAATTCAATACGTCCCTACAATTTAAACCCTAACTTTTACGACAACCTTTTTCACAAATGATTTTTCAACATCCTCTATTCCCGGTAAATGAATATCATTCGGAAAGAAAATTGCGAACATTCCCTCATCAACTCTTACTAATGAGGTCACACATTTATAAAAAATTATATCGTTTTCTTCGCTGTATTCGGAAATAATTTCCTGTTGACCGAGTGGAGCATATCCCATTAACTCGTAACCTTTCGCAACATACTGAACATCAATATACTTTTTATGGGATTCAGGTTTACCTTCACTTTCATCTTTGGTTTGATATTTGGCAACTATAGCAAAAATGTTATCTCCATCAATTTCATACTTACCGGGCAGCACTTCATTAAAATTTATGCTGTGAAGATAACTGAAAGCTCTATTAATTCCTTCACTCAATCCGGGATATAATCTTGAGTTTGAAAGATTATCGATAATCATAAATGGCAGTCATTAAATACTAAAACAATTTATGAATGTTTTTTAAATGGAATGCCAACCCTGTCATTTTGGTCTCTAATTCATGATCAGCGAAGAAATTTGTATTGTAATATCTGACATCAAAATGATCTCTCAGGAAATTAGTGACAGGGTGATTTACCCAATAGGCAACTGCTTTTAACAATCCTTTTATTTTTAATTCATATCCGTTTGTTTTTCTTGAATCGAATCCTCTTCCGGAAAAATGTCCGAATGAATATGAGAAAGTTTCAGCAAAATCGAGTTTTGTACCTGCATGAGATACTATTTTATTGTTTCCCTTGATTAGGATTACATTTTCCCAGATATCCAGATCATCCTGATATTCCCAATGACCAGAAGGCATTCCACTTCTGGAAATCAATATATCATCTGCCTCAACTGTAAATGACAAGTTGAAAGCATTGAATCTTAAATTATCTTCTGCCAGATCAAATCCTGCTGAAATTCCGTATCCGATCCTTTCGATACGGGGGAGTGGATCAGATTGGATAAGTCCAGAATAATTAATCGAATCACCTATATTTGATTTTGAATATCCCAATGAGAAATTAAATGTTGGATATGCTGTTAACTTCTCACTAAGAACTATATTCATTTTATCATCAATTAATTTCAAAACCGGAACATCTAGTAGTATTCCAAAATCTTTGACTGTAGTTTCAGCTTTAACCTCTCCTGAATCTGGACTCGGAGAAAAATCAGCTAAAAATGAAGTTACGTCTTTAACTGTATATCCAATGCTTAGTTGAACTAAATAATCTAATCCCAGCCCAATTGAATATGCGTTATAGAAATCTTTCGGTTCAAATGTGCCTATTGGATCAGGACTTCCTGGTCCGGTTTGAACGAACTCTCCAAAATTCAACTCAACTTTTGAATAGCCAAACCCCGCACTGACCGGAAATCCAATTAATTCTTTGAAATTGTATCCGGCATTAAAAGCCACGGCTTTTACTTCAAGTCCAGAATTGAAAACAGGAAGCCAATGCAATTTATTAGGATAGAATATATAAGAAAGGTTGTTATTTTGACTCGAATACCCTAACTGTGCAGGATTCCATAGAAACCCGAAAGGATCATCGGTTGGAAGCGCTGTGCCGGTCTGTCCCATTGCACTTAAAGATGGCGAAGGTTGTAATAGTAAGAAAGGTACGGCAGCTTCGCCTTGGGCGTAAGTAATATTATTGAAACATAGAAATGAGACGAGACAGATTAAAACCAATAATGCTTTCATAACTCTCCCTGAAATATGATACTAAAACTAAATCTTATTTCTGAATTTCAAAATCCTAAAAATATCTCCCACAACACAATGTCAGAAAATTACTCCTAATCCAAGTTTGCCGATAGTTTGCTCTCTGAACTCGCCGGAGATTAAATGTGAATCGGCGATCGACAAGTCGATATAGAAAAATTTGAGGGAATACTTTAAACCCGTTGTTAAAAATAACACCTCGAATTTACTGTTCAATCTGAGTATGTCTTCCTGGTATTTTCTGTCTGAATAATATAGTCCAATTCCTGTTGAGAATTTTTCACTGATATTAAAAGTAACTCCGGTAGAAAACTCAATTTGGTCTTTCAGGTTATTATTACTCGTCTTCCAAAATACTGTTGTTAAATTTGAGTATAATAAAAAATTAGTAGTGATATCTGCTGCTAAATCAAATCTTAATTCAGCAGGAGTTTCACCTGTATAGTAAATTTTAATCGGATTTAAATTAGTCGGCGGTAATGAATCAATTTGTGGAGTTAATTGCTGAGAGTGTACCTCTATCTCAGCTTTAAACTTTGAATTACTCTCGTATGATAAACCAAGCTTTAATCTTCTGTAATCAGAATAAATAAGATCATATATCAGACCAATAGTCACATTACTGAAAAGCGCTGTTGCCTTTATGTTCAGTTTATCAAGCTCTTCTTTCTGATGGAATCTATTTAAATTAAATCTAATACCAAATGATAAATTGTCTTTTGTTTGGAATAATTCCTTTAATGCATATGCTGCGGTAATAGAGTAAGTCTGAATAGTACTTTCCATAACAGGTTCAATGAATTCACCCGTTCCGTCAGGATTAGAGGAGGTAGTAACGGGAATTTTTCCAAAATCTAAAGTTCCATTATACTTTTGACCGAATCCCAAACCTAAAGTAAAATTGTTCCACTTAACTGTTCCGCCAAATGACTGCGGGTACCAATTATGTATCCTGCTTGATCCGATAGAAAGAATATAAGCTTCATCAATACTTGAACTTAATTGATAGGATAAACCAGCTGTATAATTATCAAACCCGGAAATTGAAGCCGGATTCATAAAACCCAAATTTGAAATGTCATTAATGATTGATGAAGTGCCGGTGGAACTCAGAAGTTTTACACCGTATCCCTGAGGTAAAAGGAAGACATCAAATTCATCTCGTGAATTTTGAGAATATAAATTGGATGAACTCAAAAGCACTAAAATTAAAATAGAAATTTTCATAATGACCCCTGCTGACTTTAATATATGAATTTACCCTTTTAATTTTATTAAGAGATGTGACTGAACGAAAAGCCACATCTCTATATGATCTAAATGATCTACTTTATAATTTTCTTTTCTCTTAATACAGTCTCAATTGTAATAGCACCGATTTCCTGAAGATCATATTTTACCCGTGTGCTTGATTTTTTAATATTGATATACCTGCTAAGGTCAATCGGGGTACCTATTACAACAGCATCACATTTTGTGTTGTTAATAGTTTTTTCCAGGTCTTTCAATTGTGCATTTCCGTATCCCATTGCAGGAAGAAGAACACCAATGTTAGGATATTTCTTAAACGTATCCGTAATTGATTTAACAGTATAAGGTCTGGGATCAACAATTTCTTTTGCGCCAAGTTTTTGAGCTGCAACAGTTCCTGCACCATACTTCATTTCACCGTGAGTAAGCGTAGGACCATCTTCAACTACAAGCACTCTTTTCCCTCTGATCAGTTCCGGTTTCTCAACTGTAACCGGTGAAGCTCCTTCAATTATTGTAGCATTTGGATTCACCTTCATTACATTATCTCTGACAGTGTTAATGCCGGATATATCGGCGGAATCAATTTTGTTTATTACGACTGCATCTGCAAGTCTTAATGATGTGTTACCCGGATAATAAGTCAACTCGTGCCCGGGTCTATGCGGATCAACTACTGTAAAGGTTACATCAGCTTTGTAAAATGAGAAATCATTATTTCCGCCATCCCATAAAATCACATCAGCTTCTTTTTCAGCTTCGCGAAGGATTGCTTCATAATCAACTCCTGCATAAATGACTCCGCCTCTTGCAATATGCGGTTCATATTCTTCAATTTCTTCAATTGTGCATTTATGTTTTTTAAGATCTGCATATGTAGCAAAGCGCTGAACTTTTTGTTTTACAAGATCACCGTATGGCATAGGATGTCTTATTGCAACAACTTTTTTACCGGCTGCCGTTAATACTTCAACAATCTTACGTGATGTTTGAGATTTACCGCATCCTGTTCTTACTGCAAGAACTGAAATAACCGGTTTTGTACTTTTTACTTCTGTTTCTGCTGCACCTAGCAAGCGAAAAGAAACTCCTGCTGCATTAACAATGGATGCTTTTGTCATAACATATTCCATCGGTACATCTGAATATGAGAACACGACTTCATCTACTTTTAATTTTTTTATCAGTGGAACAAGTTCTTTCTCTTCGTAGATCTTTATGCCTTTTGGATATAGTTCCCCGGCAAGTTCTTTCGGATAGGTTCTTCCTTCAATATTAGGAATTTGTGTAGCGGTGAAAGCAACAACATTGTAATCTTTGTTGTCCCTGAAGAATACGTTAAAGTTGTGAAAATCGCGTCCTGCTGCGCCCATAATTAGTACATTTTTGCGAGCCATAGAAATACTCTCCTTTGAGCTTTTAGTTTTTATTATTTGATTTTTTAAATAGATGCATATTCGGAAATAATTAAAAATTACGTGTAAAATTAAGGGTTTTTATCCAGAAATCGGAATTTGTTAGGGAAAAATCCGTTAGGCTTTACAGAAATTAGCTTTAATTAAATTAAAACAGGTTTTTGATTTAAGATAGATTGAAATAAAAGGGTTAATAATTTTTAAAATTAGCTTTTAGTCTATTTTCGTTTTAATCATCAATAAATGAATAGTAACACCTATCGCAATAGCGAGAAGTAAAATCCTTATGTATAACTCATCTGTAAGAAAATAAGCTGAAAGTGAAATTGATAACCATAACACACTAATGTTTAAAACTTTAGCAGTTATAGAAAGTCCTGTTTTATCCTGGTAGTTCCTTAAATACGCTCCAAGAAATCTGTTATTCTTCAGCCATTCATTGGCTTTTAGCGAGCTTTTCATAAAACAGGCAGAAGCAAGTATCAGGAAAATCGTTGTGGGAAGAATTGGAAGAAAAATTCCAATCACTCCTATGCCTACGAGCAGGAATCCGCTTATGAGGTAAGCATAACGATAAACTGCAGGTAATTCAGCGCTCTTGATTTTCTGATCAGTTGACATTGCTAATAATTAATGATTAATAATGTGATTTTCTGTTTTAAGATGTATAAAAAATGTAAATTAATCAAATTGTAAATCTTTATATTCAAACAGAAAAAATTTATAATCTTTGTTAACAATTAGAAAAAAGGTATGATAATACATTGAAAACATTTACTATAAAACGAAGAATTAATTTTTATGACTGCGATCCGGCAGGAATAATTTTTTACTCCCGCGTATTTGAATTTGCACACAGCGCTTATGAACAGATTATCCAATTAGTTGAAAAGGAAGAAGATTACTGGAATAATGATAAGTATGTAGTACCCATCATTAAATCAGAATCAACTTACATAAAGCCAATGAAGTATGGAGATGAAATCACAATTAATGTTAAAGTCAGTGAGCTGAGAACATCTTCATTTGAATTGAGTTATAATATGGTTAATGCTGATGGAGAGCTTCTATGCAGCGTTAAAACAGTGCACGTTTTTGTTGCTAAAAAAAACTGGGAGAAGATGGAGATGCCCGGAACCATTAAACTGAGTCTGGAAAGAATGATCTAGTCTGTTCTGGATGAAAATATTATTTTTAGTTTTTTTCTTTCGATTTTATTTAAAGATGTTTTTGGTAGTGAATCTTTTACATAGATATTTTTAGGAATTTTAAATGAGGATAACTCTTTCCTGAGAAAAAATTTCAGATCATCCAATTCAATTATTGAATTTGTTACAATAGCTGCACAAACAATTTCACCCCATTCAACATCGTCAATAGGGAAAACAGATGCCTCAACAATTCCCGGATATTTTAATATTGCTGTTTCAACTTCAATAGGATTAACATTTTTGCCTCCGGTTACTATCATTTCATTTTTTCTTCCTGTTACGAAAAGAAAACCATCATCATCTATGTAGCCTAAGTCTCCGGTAAAATAACTATCCTGTTTTAACTTATTTTCTGTTTCAGATTCATCGTTAAGATAATTCTTAAAGAGCGAATCTGATTTAATTACTATTTCACCTTCAGTTTGGAAAGGACATTCTATTCCTTTTTCATCAACAATTTTAATATGGTTATTACCAATTGGTTTACCGGTAGAATCACCCTTCTCTTCAATATCATTTTCATTAAGTGCACAAACAAATGATGCTGTTTCTGAAGAACCATAAACCTTTACCGGATGCCAACCGGATATTTTAGCATCGAGCAGAAGTTTCTTATCAATAAAACCTCCGCCAATTAAAGAGCATCGCAATTCATTGTTTGGTTTGATTTGATGATCTAACAATCTTTTTAATTGTGCGGATACAAATGATGAGTGTGTAGGTTTAAACTCGTTAATTGCTACAGATATTTCTTCCGTTTGTAAAGAATGTGGAATTATGACAACCGCTTTATGATATGAAGCGCGGCAAATTATCTGAAATCCTCCTATATGATAGAAAGGAAGACTTGCCAGCCATCGGTCATCATTTCTATGATTAAGAATTTCATTTCCGTTGACAACACTGCTTAACAATGAATGAAAAGTATGCACAACGCATTTTGATTTACCGGAAGAACCGGAAGTGAAAATCACTACTGCCTCATCATTTTCATTAGATACAGAACTGATAAAATGTTGCGACGGCTTTTTGAAATTAATATTCTGAATATCGATTGGAATAATACTAACAGAACCCAAATGGTTAATGCGTTTAGAATGAATTCTATCAGTAATTATAGTCTTTAGATTAGTAATCGAAACTAATTTTGATAACTCATCCTCCGTAGATAAAAGATTGAGCGGAACAGGTACTGCACCAAGTTTCCATAAAGAAATAACTGAAATGATAAACTCAATTGAATTATCAAGATAGATCCCAACTAATTCCTTTTTAGAAATATTATCTGAAATATGTTCAGCGAATGAAGCGGAAAGATCATCAAGTTCACTATAGCTCTTTGATGAATCTTTAAATATTACTGCAGTATTGCTTCCGGGATGAGATTTAAGATCAATCAGATTTTCTATCCTAAAGTTCATCTTTCCTCAAAACTAATTTACCATTCTTAACAATATCAACTGGATCGATCAAATCATTTTCAAAATAACCTGCAATAGACAATCCGTGTGCAGAACTATTATTCACTAAAGCCGCGGTTAAGACATCCATCTTCCTTCCAATTGCGGATTGAAACGATGATGTAATTACAGTTTTTAATCCTGTTTGTTTCGCCTGATTTATTATATCAAGTGATGTTAAGATTCCTCCTATCATCATTGGTTTTAAAATCAGATAATCAGCTGCATCATTTTCAATAAATCTTTTCGCATCATCCAACGATCTGATTGATTCATCCGCCGCAAGGGGAATATTGGTCTCTTCCTTTAACTGAATAAATTCTTCAAGAGTATTGACCGGCTGCTCGGCATATTCAATCTTAAGCGGTTCCGATTTTTTCAGATATGTTATCGCCTCATTTAAATTCCAATTGCCGTTGCTGTCGATTCTTATTTTGATTTCATCTCCAACTACATTTCTTATCTCTGATATAGTTCTAAAATCTTCATCAAAATTATTACGCCCGGTTTTAATTTTTATTGTTCCAAAACCGGAATACATTAATGCTTTTGCTTTTTCGATTGATTCAGATAAAGATAAAAATCCAACCACACCGTTTACAGAAATTTCTTTGGAAGAATTAAGTCCAAACAAATTCATTAACGATGTATTCCTATATTTAGCTAATAATTCAAGTAACGCTTGTTCAAGTCCGGATTTTAAGGCAGGGGAGAGTTCAAACTTGCTTAACTGAATTTTTATACTTTCAATATCAAGTGAGGGAAGTGTTAAAAAGTTATTTTGCTTAAGTGAATTTTCAGCATCCTCTAAAGTTTCAGAACCGAATTCCGGAAATGGTGAGCAATCACCTGTTCCCACAACACCTTGATAATCAGAAATTTTAATGATAAACCCGTAACGTTGATTTATGGCCCCTTTGGAAGTAATGAATGGTGTTTTAAGTTTTAGGGAGTATGAAGAATATTCAACATTCAGCGGAATCATATCAATATTCCAATTGAAAATAATATTCCGTACAATGCGGAAAATTTTGCAGTTAATTCAAGTGTTTTATTTAGCTGTGTTCCGTGATATTCATTCAGCATTTTCATTAATAGAATTGCAACCGGTAAAGAAATGTAAGGAAGGAAAATCCAGAAAGAAAAATTGTAATTGAGAAAAAGCAGGATCGGAACTACAAATGATATTATCAGCAAACTTATAAACTCAATCTTTGAAAAAGTATTACCAAGAATTACTGCCAGAGTATTTTTGCCCGCTGCCTTATCTTCTTCAATATCCCGGAAATTATTTACAACGAGAATGTTTGTTATTAACGCTCCAACCGGAAGTGAAACTAAAAATGAAAGTAAGGTAAATTCCTGGTGATGAAGGTAATATGTGCCCATTGTTCCTACAATTCCGAAGAATATAAAAACAAATACATCTCCGAGTCCATTATATGCAAGCGGAAACGGACCTGCGGTATAAGCGAGTCCGGCTATTATTGATACGACACCTATTATAAAGATTATCCATCCTGAAGAATAAACGAGATACAATCCGAGCAAAAAGGTAATTAAGAACACGATAAAAATTCCCCATTTCATTTCATCAACTGAAATTAGACCTGCTGAGAGAACACGTAACGGGCCCTTTCTCTCCTTAGTGTCAGAACCTTTTAAAAAATCATAAAGATCATTCGTGTAGTTTGTTCCAACCTGGATGAGAATTGAACAGAGTAATGCAACGATAGAATATGGAAGGAAGAACTCACCGGAATAAACTGCAAGCGATGAACCTACCATAACCGGAACTACTGCAGCTAATAAAGTTTTAGGTCGAGCTGCTAAAAACCAGCTTTCAATTTTAGAATATTTAATAATATTATCATTCATTTAAAGTAAAATTTATTGTATAGCGAATTTGACGAATCTGATTATTGACAAACTGGTCAATTGGATTATAACTTCTTTAATCCATGAGAATCCATCTGATCCGTTTCATCTGCCGGCATAGGCAGGACCGTGTTCTACTGATTTAAGGAAGCTTGGGAAATTTTTTAAAATCCGGTTTACGTTTTTCTAAATATGCTTTCTTACCTTCCTGTGCTTCCTCACTCATATAATAAAGTAAGGTTGCATTACCGGCTAACTCCTGAATTCCCTGCTGTCCGTCAAGTTCGGCGTTGAAGGCAGATTTGAGAACACGTAATGCCATTGGACTGTGCTGAAGCATTTGTCTTGCCCATTCAACACCTTCCGATTCAAGTTGTTCAACCGGTACGACTTTATTTACCAATCCCATCGCTTCAGCTTCTTGAGCATTATATTGTTTACAAAGGTACCATATTTCGCGTGCTTTCTTCTGCCCAACTATTCGTGCAAGATAACTGGAACCAAAACCGCCATCGAAGCTGCCCACCTTTGGACCTGTTTGTCCGAATATCGCATTATCTGCTGCGATAGTTAAATCACACACAACATGGAGAACGTGACCGCCGCCTATTGCATATCCGGCAACTAAAGCAACTACAGGTTTCGGAATACTGCGGATTATTTTTTGCAGGTCGAGTACATTTAATCTTGGTATTTTATCATCTTCACCAATGTATCCCTTATCTCCACGGATTCTTTGATCACCACCGGAGCAAAATGCATATTTACCGTCTTTAGCCGGACCTTTACCCGTTAATAAAATCACTCCTAATTCCTGATCTTCACGCGCATCTATGAAGGCTTCGATCATTTCTTTAACTGTTTCAGGACGGAATGCATTTCTTACTTCAGGCCGGTTTATTGTAACCTTTGCAATGCCTTCACCATCCAGTTTTTCATAAATAATATCGTTGTACTCTTTTACTATTTTCCATTTTAATGACATAATTATTCCTGTTTTATTAAGTGAACAAAAATATATAAAAGTGCAGAAAGTTAGAATGATCCAACAAAACTGTACACAACATCGGCATATTGCTTCGTTTCCTCAAGATGTACATTATGACCGGCGTTTTTGATAACAGAGAGTTTTGAGTTTGGAATCAGTTTATGCATATGATGATTTATATCAACAAATTTATTATCAAGTTCACCGCAAATGAGCTGAACAGGAATTCTTAGCTCGGAAAGTTTGTCAAATACAGGATTCATAACCCCGGCACTAAAACCCAACAATGAGTTAGCTATGCCTGTTTTATTGCAGTCCAGTTTTCTATTTCGGATTTCATTCAGGATCGAATGCGGCAGGTTTTTCTGTGTTTGAAAGATTTCTTTGCTCATCCAATCATCAACGAATTTTTCAATTGGATTTGATAGAATAAATTCAGCGAGGTTTCTGTCAGTTCTCTCACGCTCAAACTTTAAAGCGGGATTTGTAATTCCAGCCGTTGCACTTTCAAGTATAAGTCCCTCAATATCATAAGGAATACTTAGAGCATAATTCAACGCTGCTCTTCCGCCCATTGAATAACCAAGCAGAAATACTTTCTTTCCGGTTATTGCTTCTTTTACTTTTTTTATCTGACGTATTATTGATTCAGTTGAGTAGTAACGAAGATCGTAAGGCGAATCACTTTTTCCGTGACCAATAAGATCAATACCAACAAGATTAAAATCTTTTGGAAAAAATTTTTCAAACTGGTCCCAATCCTGTAGTGAACCGGTAAATCCGTGGAGGAGAATTATATAAGGAAGATTAGTGCTTTCCGGTCTTAGAAATTCGTAATTAATTTTAACTGATTCAAAATCAACATACATTATCAATTCCTTTTAACCATTCATCAATTTCCTCAACCGCATTTTTCCAGTAATCTTTTCTTTTCATATGAGATTCGACAGCATCAGTCTTAATTTCAATTACAAGAGGTATATCTGAACGCCTGTTTAAGGCCAGGTTAAGCTGGGTAGAAGTTTTAACAAGTTTGTAATCCAGCCCGAATATTTTAACAATTTTTTCAAAATCCAATGAAAGAGGGGTTTGAAAATATTTTTTAAATACTTCTTTCTCTTCAAAAATAGGAAGAAAATTAAACAAACCTCCGCCATTATTGTTAATTAAAATAATAGTGAGATTAATATATTTAGATTTAGCATTGTATAAGGAACTGAGATCATGATAAAATGCCAGGTCGCCTGTAAGGAGAAAAGTTCGCTCTTTATTTGCTTCAGCGATGCCCAAAGCGGTTGAGATAATACCATCTATTCCGCTTGCTCCGCGGTTTTGATGTACTGTGTAATTTTTATTTGTCTTTTGTAAGAAATACTCCAGATCACGGACAGGGGTGCTATTCGAAACAAATAAAACTGATTTCTCAGGAATATTTCTTGAAATGTGAACTATAGTATTAGTCTCATCAATTAAGTGGGAATTATTAATAAATTCAAGTTTTATCCATTCACAGAGGTCATCAAGTTGAAGCGGGAATTTCAACCACTCCTTTTGTTTATTTATTGATGGTTTATCAATTTTCTTAATTAGCTCATCCAAGAATGAATAAATATCTGCTTTAATAATTTTTGATGCATTAGCAGATGGGTCATAACAATCACCAAATTCATTTATCAGTATCCGTTCAGATTTAATTTTAGAAAAATAGTTTTCTAGTGAAACAGAAGTAGGAGTTCTTCCGAACTGAAGAATTATATCAGGTTGAATTTTTTTTATAACTTCATTTGATCTTAGAAATGCATCATAATTAGCTATGATCAGATCATTTTCATTTATTCCGGTTCTGAATTGAGATGAACCATCAGCTAAAATTGGAAAACCGGTTATTCCTGATAACTGTTTAATTTTCTTTTTTAATGGTTCATAAAAGTTAGCAGGACCAACTATAATCAAGCCTGACGAAGCTTTATTGATTTTATTACTTAGTTCTGTAACATCTTTAGTTTTAAATAAAGTGCCTGTGCCATAAAACAACTGAGCCACCAAAAGATTCTCCAGCTCAGTTAATTTTGTTTCACTTATTTCATCTGTTGATAAATGCGGTTCCAGCGGTTTATCAAACTGAAAATTTATATGGACAGGACCGCGATCAGCAATTAATGCAATACGGAATGCTTCCCCTGTTTTTTTTATTAGAGTCTGAAATGCAGTTTTTGTCAGCTGAGGTAAGCCGGCATCGTAAAAAAATCTGATATGGTTTTTATAAAGATTATCCTGGTTGATAGTTTGATTAGTTCCTTTATTTCTCAAATGTAAAGGACGATCTGCTGTGCAAATTATCAAAGGAACTCGATTTTGATATGCTTCCACTATAGCCGGATAAAGCTCAACAGCTGCAGTTCCTGAAGTTGTTAAAACTGCAACCGGAAGATTTGTCTGCTTTGCAAGTCCCAAAGCAAAAAAACCGGATTGTCTTTCATCTACGAAGATATGTTTCTTTATTTTTTTGTTATTGTCGAACGCTAAAGTCAGCGGTGTGCTTCTCGAACCCGGTGAAACACATACCTGTTTTACTCCTGTTTCAGCAAGATAGCTAACAAATTTCTCAGCCCATACAAAATTTCTGTTAATTTTTAGTCTCATAATCAAACAATGATATAATAGCTTCCGATTTTAATTGTGTTTCTTCATATTCTTTTTTTGCATCAGAGCCAGGAACAATTCCGCATCCGGCATAAACATACAATTTATTTTTACTAATTAAACCAGATCGGATCGATACAATAAATTCGCCACCATTATTAAGATTCATCCAGCCGATAAAACCTGTGAACAGACCTCGATCAAAATCTTCCATCTTATCAATTATATTTATTGCGGGAGTAACAGGATAACCGCCAACAGCGGGAGTGGGGAAAATGTCCTTAATTACAGAAAACAAATCCAATCCGTTCTTTAAACTGCCGTTTAATTTTGTATGCAGATGCTGAATGTTTGATAGTTTTTTTAATGACGTAGATTTATCAACTTTAACATTCTGACAGTATTTATTTAAAACATTTTTAAGGTGATCAAGAACAAAAAGATGTTCATCATTGTCTTTTGAACTTTTAATCAGAGCAGTTTCCAGGGACTTATCCTCCTGCTCATTATTGCCTCTTTCAATGGATCCTGCAAGTGCTTCTGTGTGTATTTCTCCATTTTTAAGAATGAATAGCATTTCAGGTGAAGCACTGAAGAACATTGTATTTTTTTCTTTATAAATAAAGTTGAAACACCCGGGATATTTTTTATCCAAAAGAAATGCTAATTCGGATGGTCCAATCCTTTTTAGTAATTCAAATTCTGTAACTCTTGATAATACTATTTTATCATATTCCTTTTTTGCAATTCCGGAAAGAATCAAATCAATTTTTTTCTTCCAGTCATCAATACTTTCTGATCGGTGCATTTTTATCGATGGTTTTGATTCATAAGGCTGAAATGAATAATCAATATTGTATAATTGATCTGCTATTGAAGCAAAATTATCAATTAATGATTTTTTATCAATAACCGAATCGGGCTTCATGCTGATGACATAGAAAAATATTTTATCAGATTTTATCAATAGTACTTCGGGTATGAAAAACTTAACCGGCTCAAACTCACTCCACTCTTCAGAAGATTTATTAGATGGAAATTTTGCTGAATAAAATAAGAGCGGAGGATAATAACCGATGCTCTCAAAGTTGTGAGCTATTCTTTTATTAAAATCCAAAAATTCTTCTGAGTATTTATTAAGTTGTTTTACATTCTTAAAGGATCTGCTGAATACTTCACCTGATGCTGCAATATAAAAATCGTTTTCAGGAATAGAATAATAAAACAAATTATCCTTATTTTGATTCAGCAGTGTTAGTGCAGAATAAAAATTGATTTCATTGGTTTGATAAATGAAGCTTATAACTGATGAATTTTTTATCTTATCATCGTTTAGCGATAAAATAAAATCATCAGCCCTTTTTTGGGCAATATTTAATTTGTAGTTATGCATTATTAAAAATTCAGATCTTCTTCTATTGAATCAAGTATTCTAAGATAACTGTCATATCGCTCCATTGAAATTTTTTCATTTTCGACTGCGTCAATAATTGCACATCCTGGTTCGTGATGGTGAGTGCAGGTATTAAACCTGCAATTGTCATTGAATTGATTAAACTCAATGAAGTAATGCGATAGATCTTCTTCCCGGATTCCATAAGGATCAATTTCTCTTATTCCCGGTGTATCAACAATGTATGTATTATTACCAATAAAAAACATTGTGCTTGTAACAGTTGTATGAATTCCTTTTTGAGAATAGGAACTGATCTCACCTACTTTTAAGTTCAACTCAGGGAAAAGTTTATTTAGTATTGAAGATTTACCAACCCCCGAATGTCCCCAAAACAAATTTTTCTTTTCAGCAATAAGATCCTGAATCTCTTCAATACCTTCTCCTGTGATAGTGCTTGACATAATAACATCATAGCCGATGGATGCATAAAGTTCTTTCCACAGATTATAGCTATCATCATCAATCAGATCTGTCTTGTTAATGATAATGTGGGTTTTCAGATTTGAACTTTCACAGGCAACGAGAAAACGATCAATGGACTTATGATTGAACTCGGGTTCACTAACACTTGCAACTATAAAAACATTGTCGATATTTGCGGCTATAACCTGTTCAAGTCGTTCGCCCCTGTAACTTGCACCCTTAATTCTTGGAGCCTTACGTGAAAGATAGTTTTTCCTAGTTAGGATTTTCTTAATTACACCGCTTCCATCTTTATTCATTTCATATTCAACAAGATCACCTACCACCGCTACATCCGTTGTATACAGTTTGTCTTTCTTCAGGTTAAAATCCTTTTTAAACTTTCCTTTTAATGAACATCGAATGGATTTATGTCCTTCAAGTGGGAAAACGTAATAGTCCTTACTTTCGGTTCTGTTAACTAAACCTTGAATTGTTTATCTCCTGTATAAAAATAAAAAAGCGTCATACCGAAAATATGACGCTTTAATTGCTTAATCAAATGACTTTATGGCTCTAAAACCTGTATGTTGTTGTGAGCATAAAGTTATGGACTTTTATATCCTGAAATGTCCTGGAGAGATTGGTGCCATAGTTATCACCAAAGTCTTTCCACCATCCGTATGCATAACCTATATCGATACCAATCATACCATCAATAATGTAACCTAATCCGCCGGTTAAATATTTTCTGTCATAATCAGATTCATCATCTTTAAATCCGGAGGGTTGCACAAAATAACCACCTCTGATTCTCAGCCCTGTCATTGGAATATTGTATTCTAAACCAATATTATAATTAACAATCATTCGAAGCAGCTCTTTTATTTCTTTATTCATCTCTGCTATAGTTGCAGTGGATATTCCATCGGCATTGTCAAATTCTAATTGCGAGTAATCGATGATAGTAGCTTCAGCACTTATAATCAGACCTCTGAAATTAAATGAAGCTCCTGCACCAAGCTCAATTGGTGTTATAATATCATACTGAACATTATCGCTGTAATCATCGGAATTAAGCACTACGGACCAGTTTGCAAAATTACTTCTTCCGTTAACATTGAAATCCTCTTTTACAGTGAAGTATTTAGGAAATTGAACAGTTGCTCCGATTCTGGCAAAATTTTCTAACTGGTAAAGAAATCCAATTTTAGCATTCCAACCAGACAATTCCCAATCTATGAGCTGATTCAGATAGAAAGTTTGAAAATCGGCAGATCTGGGTTCACCTGCGGCTGTAACTCCCTGATAGATATTTCTTGTATCATCCTCGTAATAATCAAAATCTGATTTAAAATTACCTGACATTATATTGAGATTAGCGCCAATAAAAAGATTTTTATGCACTTCAATTGCACTGGATAATGTCCAGTTATTTATTGAACCGTTGTTCAGAATTCCGCCGCTCTGATTTAGTTGACCGTTAATAGGTGTGTTGAAGTTATCGTCGGTAAGAAATAAATAAAATGGAATAAAGGTGCGATCATTAAGGAATTGAATTCTTGAATGCCCAGCAGAGTTAAATCCATCAAATTTCATTGTACTGTTAAAATCTTTAGACTTATGATACGACAAGCCAAAAACCAGACTACCTCTGACAGTAGGGAAGGGAAATGCAAAGCTTATTCTATCAAGCTTTGTATTATTTGAGTTTTCATCTATAGTGTTGTTAAAAAGAGTAACATCATTATTGAAGGATGAAAATCCAAGTCCGCCCGAAAATTCCATTTTTTTCATTAAACCAAATCCGGCAGGATTAAAAAAGGCAGCAGATGCATCATCGCTTATCGAAATAAAGCTATTACCCATTCCAAGAGCCCTGGCGTTTGAGCCCAAACCGGGCATTCCCAATCTCAACGCATCGTTAACATTTTGTGCAAAAGCATTTGAACTAAAAAATAGAATTACTAGTAAAGATATCCATAAAGTTTGCATTATCTTCTCCCGCTATTTGAATTTCTGTTTCCTGTATTACTTCTTGTATCGGAGCTTCTGGTATTACCGGAATTTGAATTACCAGAATTTGAAGATTCTGTCCTAACAGTACTTCCTGAATTGTTGTTACTTTCTGATCCTGAAGAAGGAGGATTTGGATTTGGAGCACTAACTGTAGGTGGAGGGGTATTAATTATTTCCGGGTTTCCACCATCGGTAGTTCTTCCGCCATCATTATTCCTGATGTTTCTTGAATCATTTCCTAAAGAATTATTTCGATCTTTAGTTATAGCTTGGTTTCCGTCAGGAGAGTAGTATGAGGGATAACCAACTATTATTGGTACATTAACCCACCATGGTATATCATAAAAATCCGATGCATATCCATAGTAGTAAGAAGTTGATTCATATTTCTCAGTAATTTTATTATCTGGAGTCCAGAGGATTGTATAACAGCCCTGAAGACCTAAAAGAATAAACGAGACTATGATTGTTTTATAGATTAAATTTTTCACTTTACACCTACCTTGTTCTGCTTCCGCGGTCGCCAGAACTACTGCCACTGCCACCACTACTTCCTCTGGAAGGTGGAGGTGAAGATCTTGGCGGGCTTGATGGCGTATTGTTTCTTGGAGGAGTTACAGTTCTATTTGGCGTATTATTCCTCGGTGGCTTAACAACTCTATTTGGCTGCTGATTACCACTTGGAGGTCTGTTAACATTTGTACGAGGCTTCTGTTCTGTATTTTTTCTGCGATCAACATTCGGAGGATTTGTACTTTCTTTCCTTGGTTTTACTTCGGTGTTTTGCCTTTTGGTTTCTTCGCGTTTTACACCAGGATTTCTCTGTTCTCTTTCTTTTTGAGTTCTCACATTCTCGCGCTGTGTATTTTGTGGAGTTCTTCTTACGTCACTTTCGCGTGTATTTCTTCTCTGCTGTTCTCTTTCGGTAACAACATTTCTTTTTTCCTGGTCTCTGCGTGAGTCAAGAGTTCTTGTTCTATCTTCAGTTCTGGTCGAAGTATTTCTGTCACGAATAATTTCCCTGTCACGAAGTCCATCGGTTCTTCTGCCAGTTACATCTCGTTCAACATTTGCCAGAGATGTTCTTTCCCTTTGTCGTAATTCATTTCTAAGATTATCAGAAGATCCTCTGTCCCGGGTTACAAGCGGATCTCTTTCTCTTAAACCACTGTTTCTGAGCCCTCCGGAATTTCTGATAGCATATCCTTCATTAGTCCTATACTTATATTTTGGTGTGTTCCAGTATCCATAATATGGATAATACCAGCCGGAATAATATGCGGGATAATAATAAACAGGGTTATACCATACCGGACGATAATACCACACCGGATAGTAACAATAATAATCCCACCAGAATGGATCATAATAATATGAACTATAACCAAAGCCAATCGTTACGGAAGGATAATATCCCCAATAATACTTTCTGTACATTGGATAATTATAAAAATTATAATCATTACCGTCACTGCTCGTGTACGTTTCCGTATCAGAATATTCTTCAGTGTATTCATCAACATACTCATCGCTGCTTTCAAATTGTGAAGTGTCTTCACTAACATAGTCTTCATAATAGGGTTTATCACTGTAGCCACTCCACTCATTGGTGGCAACCTTGGTATAACATCCTGTTAGAAGAATTAAAGCAGGAAATATTAAAAATAATGGGGTTAGTAATTTTTTCATCTCATCCATCCTTTCATTAACTACTTAAAAATCGACAAAAATCAAGCCTGAATAAAGTCTAAAAAACATATCGGAAAGTAAAAAAATAAGGCTAATTTCAATTTTTTGTACAATAAAATGAACTTATGTGTATACTAATTACTACAAAGCATATTCTTTAAAAAATACTTTGAATAAACTCCATGGTAATTCCTCTGTCGGCAGCATTCGGCGCCCATTTTTTGTTTTGCAGAATATCTCTTAATTCAAGACCAATAGTAAATCCATTTCCAACACTCCACTTCACAGCTGCGTTAAGGTAACCTGTTCCTTTACCGAAAAAATCGGATGAATTATCATTAAAGCCAAAATCGTACTCGCCTAAAATTGAAAAGTTTGGACCCAATGTCTTTTCAACACCACCAATGAGATTTAAAAAACCATCGCCGTCATTATGTTCAAGTGAGTAGTTTATAAGTCCATGGAAACTTAAATATCCCATTAATTCAAAATTTTTGCTGCCCGCAATAAAAAAACCAGGTGACTTAATTGCATATCTACCGGGTTCAGAAAAGTATTCACCTTTACCTTGAGAATCAAAACCAAGCGTTATAGCTGGCAGAACAGTAGTTTCATTAATAATTCTTGCTCTGAAATTAACCCCGGGCCATTTGTACCATTTTGGAGAACCGGTTCCAATGATGTTTGAACCGCCATAGGAAATACCGAAACTAATGTTATCAAATACACCAACTTCCAATCTTGTAATGAGCACACCAAAGGGAAGTATATCGTTTGTAATTCCAACATTTCCTTTGTCAAGAATGCCGGCAGTGGGCATATCAATCAAAAATCTGTATTCATATTTTGCAGCTGCGCCTGCCGAACCTTGAGAATGAATAGGAATGACAGTTAGAAGGAAAGCTGTGATTATTAATAATAAAGTACGCATAATTCCTCGGAGTTTAATTTTTTCATTACCAAAATAAAAAATAATTTAATTTATTGCACTAAAATAATTTAGCCTTATCCAGTTAAAGCAAAGATTTCAACCTTCACTAGATTGGGGAATAAGGAAAACTTTGTTTTTACGCTTATTTCAACCTTGCCGGGAATACCCTTTGAGCGCAGGATTATAAAGCCATCCTCTTCATTCTTTTGAATAACATCTACTAAGTTTTCACCCTCAATTATATCGAATACGACCAGGGATTTTCTAAATGGTATTTTCCATCCGAATGCATTTATTGGTACTGCTTCAATTTTTATGGTTGAAGTATGATCTGCAAAAAGATTATCAGGATATTTGACAATAACATCTCCGTAAATGTTCAAAACATACATTGACAAAAATATTGCTGTAATAATTACCAAAAGAACTGAAATAAATAAAATTTTATTACTCCTGCACATCGTTTTTGATTGATACTTTCTGTTTCTTTATTCTTTGAACAGTCAAACGAATTCGTTGAATGATCTGCTCAACAATAATATCCGGTACACCATCTTTATGCGCTGATTGAAATCGCATATCGCATTGATCATTAACATAATCAATAACAACAAACTTTTTATCAGGTGTAAGAACAATTTCAGTTGAAAAAAAATCTAATTCTGTAATACGTGCAATTGTGCGGGTAATTTGATTAAGCTTTCTAAGCCCATACTTATCAAGTTGGTCTGAATAAAGATATTCGTAAATGTGTGTCTTATCATCCCACCATACACTGATTGGTTTTCCGAAAGCCCAGAAGCATCGGAACCAGGCACGTTTTCCATCCAGTTCAACAGGATTTATTTTCTGCTGTATAAGATATTTATCATAAGTATTAGTTCTTCTTTCGATTAAAACTTCCTTTAAACTTTCGGCACCGGTTACTACACCAATTCCTCCTCCTGTTGTATTACAGGGTTTTATTATGAATGGTCTTCCGAGAATCGCAAGATCATCCACTTTTAAGGATAATTCTTCGTGTTCCTTGTGCGGCGGAATAATTATTGAATAAGGTACATTTATTCCTGCAGTTATAAACTCAAGATGCATTGTAGCTTTATCAATTGCATGTTCAACATTTTTATATGGATTAAAAATCCTGCATTTTCTTCTAGTTAATATTTTCGCCAGGTCGGTAAAGTCATCATCTACATCCGAGGCACGGTCTAAATAGGAAGTAAACCATAATTTTCTGCGTTTAACCAGTTCAGTCACCTCGTAGATGTTATGATCTGTGATTATAAAAGTACTTAGACTATAAGATTGAAGAATTTTTTCTGTAAGATCAGCAAATTCCTTATCATATTCCCATACATAAGATATTGCCAGGTCAAATTTTTCTGTCATCTAATTTTATTGTAATTAATTCCTGATAAAAGATGTGTAAATATAAATAAAGATTGATGCGCATTATATTCATAAAATACCTTGTTATTGCACAGTGCGAATAATATATTTTCTTTAATGAAAAGACTAATTTTTATAAACCTGATATTATTAAGTTTCCTATCTGCTCTGGTTACCAGATGCGGGGGCGGAAATCATTTAATGAAATCGGAAAGTCATAAAACTGAAGGGTCATTTGAAGAGAGTATACTTAAGAAAAGAGCTTTAGATCATTTTGTTAACGGAACAGTATTTGAAGCGCAGAATAATTATCATGCCGCTGTAATTGAGTTCGAGAAAGCACTTCAGTATGATACTACTGCGGGGATTTATTATTCACTCTCCAAGAATTACCTTTTTACAAACCGTCTGATTCAATCATTAAGTATTATTAAAAAAGCAGTTGAACTCGATTCATCTATACTTGACTACTATGATTTAATGGCTGATGTTTATTCCGCTGCAAGAAATTATGATTCCGCAATAGCTGTTTTAGAAAAAGCCGCATTGGTAGAACCTAACAATATTAACCTCTACTATAAGCTAGCCCGATTGTATGAAATTTCTAAACCTCTTGAAGCAATTTCAGTTTATGAAAAACTTATCGATCTTGTTGGTCCAGATTGGAATCTTTTAGTTCGTATTGGTGAACTATATGAAAAAACAGGAAACCTTGAACTTGCTTTAGAGTCTATAGAAAGATTACTGGAATTAGATCCTTCAAACACACAATTAAAGACACTTCTTATAGATTTTAATCAGAGGGCTGGTAACCATGATAAGGCGATTAGAATTGCAGACGACCTGCTTGAATTGACACCTGATGATTTGTCTATCAGGGAAAGGAAAGCTCTTATTTTGGTGGAAATTGAGGATTGGGAAGCAGCATCCGATGAATTTAATTACATAATTGAAGATAAAAATATTAATCTTGATGAAAAAATAAATATAGCAGCTTCGTATTATGAAAAAGCTGTTGCTGATTCTTCTCTTTTTCCTATCGCAAAAAATCTTTTTGAAAAGATTGATAAAGATACACTCGACTGGCAGGTAAAAATGTATCTTGGTGCAATTGCGTTCAGTGAAGGAAATGATTCACTAGCTATTGATAACTTTAAATATGTGACTGAAAATGCAAACTGGAATGTGCAGGCATGGATAAGGCTTGGTGGTCTTTTATACGATAACAAAAAGTATGACGAAGCTTCAAAAGTTATGGAAGAGGCAATTGAGGTTTTTCCTAATGATTTTGCCGCTAACTTTATACTTGGTCTGTCCTTGGTTCAGCTTGAGAAACAAGAGGAAGCAGAAAAATATTTAAGCAAAGCTGTTGATCTTAATCCAAATGATGTGAATGCTCTTTCTGCTTATGGTTATACATTAAGTCAGCTTAAGAAAAATAAAGAGGCGATCCGATATATAACTCATGCATTGCGTATTGAACCTGATGATGTTAATCTTATTGGAACACTCGGACTGATTTACAACTCAATCCAGATGCATGCTGAAAGCGACAGCGCTTATGAACGAGCATTGGAACTTGATCCTGAAAATTCTCTTATTAATAATAATTACTCTTATGCTCTTGCTGTAAGAGGTGAGCAGTTAGAGCGTGCATTAGAGATGGTAAAGGTCTCAATTGCTGCTGATTCACTCAATTCGTCCTACCTGGATACTATTGGCTGGGTGTATTATAAGCTGGGTGATTATGATCAGGCAAAAAAATATCTTGAAAAAGCAATTGAATTAAATCAAAACAGCGCCGTGATTCTAGATCATCTTGGTGATGTAGAATTTAAATTAGGTAATTCAGAAAAAGCTGTTGAACTTTGGGAAAAAGCATTTGAACTTGACCCTCAAAAAAATGAAATCAAAACAAAAATAGAAAAAGGTGAACTTTGAAAATATATCTGATCCTTCCTGCGCTATTACTGATAATTTTTATTACTTCATTTAATGGATGCGTGCCTTCTCAGCCAACTGAAGAATTGGAACTTCTTCCCTCAGAAAGATTAATTAACCGTCTTGAAGTGAACAGGAGGAAAATCAGAAATGTGGAAGGAACCGGAACGATTTCTGTAAGAACTCCGCAACTTGATAATAATGCAACATTCAGGGTTATCCTGCAAAAACCAGATTCTTTGCAGCTTACTATCCTTGGTCCTTTTGGAATTGAATTAGCTGATGCAGTTGTAACTTCTGACGAATTCATTTTTTATGATGCACTTCAGAATACAGCATATACTGGCGATTCTGATAATGATGCACTTGAAAATATTTTCAGGATTGACCTTAACTTCAGCGATATAATGGATGCCTTCGTAGGTTCGGTTAATCTTTCGGAAAATCTTTACAAAGCGCCTGATCTTTATGAAATAGAGTACGATAAATATGTGCTTACGTATTTTGACACCGACAGAAATGTAATTAAAAGATATAAAGTTGATGTGCGTCAGCTTGGCATTACAGATTTTGAACTTACAAGTTTTGAGGGCGACCTTTTATTGCAGGGTAAATATTCACGATTCGAAATAATTGAAAATGTTGCAGTTCCTTTTCGCATTGAAGTGTCGAACAGAAAACAGAATCAAAGGATAAGTATAGAGTATAAAAAAATTACTGCAAACAAAAACAGTATAGGTATAGATTTTATGCTTCCCGATGATGCAACAATAATACGATGGTGATTAAAACCAACATATTCGTTTTAATTCTGGTAGTCTTCTTATCAATGAACTGCTATTCTCAGGAAGAGCAGATTGATAATAAACGAGAAGAACTAAAGAATCTAAAAACTGAAATTCAAAAAATTGAAAGCGAGTTAAAACAAAGTTCAACTAAGGAAAAGCAGTCTGTTCAGGCATTCGATAAACTCAACAGGCAGAATTTTCTGATGAACAAAGTAGTGCTTAATCTTAAAAAAGAACAAGAGCAGAAGACAAAGGAAATTACCTTAAGCGAAAGGAAGATTACATCACTTGAAAGGGAAATTGAAAAACTCAAAAACAATTATGAAAAATATGTTGTTGCAATTTACAAAAGCGGTAAGATTAACGAATGGGAAGGTTTGCTGAATTCAAAATCATTGAATCAGGCAATATTGCGATATAAGTATTTGAAGGAATTTTCACGACACCGTAAAAATGATCTTGATAAATTCAATGAAACAAAAGATGAATTAATCGCAGCCAGAAAACAGCTTGAATTTGAAAGGGCTGAAAAACGAAAACTTGTTGAGGAAAAAAATGCTGAAGAAAAAATTCTTAAATTAAAATTAGCTGATCAGAAAAAGATTGTTGACAGAGTTAAAAAAGATAAAGCAGTAATCAATAAAAAATTACTGGAAAAGAAAAATGCCGAAAAGCAAATTGCAAATCTTATTGCAAAACTTGTAGAAGATGCAGAACGGAGGCGAAGGGAGCTTGAACAAAAAACGGAACCGCTTATTGTTAGCACAGATCCGAATATAAAATCGGAAGCATATCCGGAGTATAGTCTGGATCTAAGTACTTCCGCATTCAGATCCTTTGCAGAATTGAGAGGCAGACTTAATTGGCCCGTAAGAAGGGGTAAGGTTATTCAGAAATTTGGTGAGACTACTAATCCTTCGCTAAGAACTATTACGATGAATAACGGAATTGATATTAGAACTGCCGGTGATTTAAATGTATATGCAGTTGTCGAAGGCGTGGTCTCTGCAGTTGAATGGATCCCCGGTTACGGCAGTGTGCTAATTATTTCGCATCGCGGTAATTTCCGTACTGTTTACAGTCATCTTTCTGAAATATTTGTAAATGAAGGCGACCGGGTAAGTACAGGAACAGTTATTGCAAAAGTGGCAGAAGGAATAGAAGGCACCGTACTCCATTTTGAAATCTGGAATGCAAGAAAAAATGTAAATCCTGAAGAGTGGTTAAAAAAATCTTAAAAACATTTTGAAAAACATCTTTATAAAAGCACAGAGTTACAAAACTCTGTTTCAAAATTTCTTATCACTTTCATTCCTTCAGTTCTTCAATTACCTTTTCCCTGTTATTACACTTCCTTATGTAGTGCGTGTTCTGGGACCGGAAAAATACGGTCTTGTAAATTTTGCCGCAGCATTTATAGGTTATTTCATTACAATAAGTGAATATGGATTCAATCTCTCTGCAGTCAGACAAATATCAGTTAACAGAAATGATCAACAGAAGGTGAATAAAATCTTCATATCAGTACTTGCTTCAAAATTCTTTCTTGCAGCCGTCTCGTTTATTCTGTTTATTATAATTGTTTTGAGTTTAGAAAAATTCAGAAGTGAGTTTTGGCTTTATGTGATTACTTTCGGATCCGTATTGTCCACAATTCTTTTCCCATTCTGGTTGTTTCAGGGTTTAGAAAGAATGAAGTACATACCGATAATTCAAGTGATACCAAAAATAGCCGGAGTGATTTTAATCTTTTGGTTAATTAAATCACAAGGAGACTATCTTATTTTCGCTTTGATCAACACAGGCGTACTGATTGTATCCGGCATTGCAGGGCTTATTGCAGCAGTAAAGGTTTTTTCATTTCGTTTAGCAGTACCTAGTTTTGATGATATAATGTTTCAGTTAAAAGATGGATTAAATTTATTCAAATCGAATCTAGCAATTAATCTTTATACCAATTCCAATGCTTTCATTTTAGGTTTACTTACTAACAATGAAGTTGTCGGCTATTATTCAGCAGCAGACAAGATCAGATTATTTTTTCAAAGTCTGCTGGCACCTGTATCACAGAGTGTGTTTCCATTTGTTAACTATCTCTTAAAGGAATCAAAAGAAAAACTATTATTATTTAATAAACAGCTTTTAAAGTATCAGTCAGTTGCAGGTTTCAGTATTTCGCTGATTATCTTTATAAATGCAGAGTTGATAATTAACTTAGCACTGGGAGAAAATTACAATGAATCAGTTATTATATTAAAGCTGATTTGCTGGCTGCCGTTTATAATTTATCTGAGTAATATTTATGGAATTCAAACAATGCTTCCATTAGGGTTTGACAGGGAGTTTTTCTACATCGTTGCTATTGCTGCGTTTATTAATATTATTTTGGCATTTATTCTTGTTCCTTACTTGCAGGGTATCGGTATTTCAATTGCAGTGCTTTCGACGGAAATATTCGTTTCTACTTCAATGATAATATTTCTTCTAAAAAAGAAGGAAAGGCTTCTTTAATCATGATGTATGATTATCTGATAGTAGGAGCAGGCTTCTCCGGTGCAGTAATGGCTGAAAGAATAGCTGCGCAGTTAAATAAAAAAGTACTGCTTGTTGAAAAAAGAAATCACATTGGCGGAAACGCCTATGATGAATATGATGAGCACGGAATCCTTGTGCATCGTTACGGGCCACATATATTTCATACTAATAGCAAGGAAGTTTTTGTCTATTTATCATTGTTTACAAAATGGATACCGTATGAGCATAGAGTACTTGCAAAAATGGGAAATGAACTTTACCCGGTGCCGATAAATAGGACTACAATTAATAAACTTTTTAAACTTAATCTTACTACAGATGAAGAAGTACAAGAATATTTTGAAAGCGTAAAAGAGAAAAGATATCCGATAAGAAATTCTGAAGATATAATTATAAATCAGATTGGATATGATCTGTTTGAAAAATTTTTCAAACATTATACAAAGAAACAATGGAATCTGGAGCCAAAGGAATTATCACCATCCGTATGCGGAAGAATTCCTGTAAGAACTAATAACGACGACAGATACTTTACTGATCAATTCCAGTTTATGCCTGAAAACGGTTATACTAAAATGTTTGAAAAAATGTTAAATCATAAAAACGTAGAAGTAATTTTAAACACAGACTACAAAAGCATTATAAGCTCAGTAAAATTCAACAAGATGATATACACCGGACCAATTGATTACTTTTTTGACAACAAATACGGTAAGCTTCCATATCGATCTATACGTTTTGAATTCAGGAATTATAAAATAAAGGACTATCAGGAAACCGCACAAATAAACTTTGTTGATAATTCTGTTAATTATACTCGTGTGATTGAACATAAAAAACTCAGTCAGCAGAGCTCTGAAACCACAACAGTTTCATTTGAGTATCCGCAATGTGATGGTGAACCATTTTATCCGATTCCAACTGAAGAGAACAGACATCAATATCTTTTATATAGAAGTGAGTGTGACACTTTGAAAAACACAATATTTTGCGGAAGGTTAGCCGAATACCAGTATTATAATATGGACCAGGTAGTTGCTAATACATTAAAAGTTTTTGAAACAAAAATAATATGAATGAGAATCCATTAGTCACTGTAAATATTCTTTCATTCAACAGGAAAGAAGAATTAAGAAATACTCTGCAGAAAGTATTTGAACAGGATTATAAAAATATCGAAGTGATAGTTGTGGATAACGCATCAAACGACGGTAGCGCTGATATGGTTAAGCTGGAATTCCAGGATGTTCAACTTATTCAATTGGAAAAAAATATAGGTATAGCAGGATGGAATGAAGGATTTAAAGTTGCAAAGGGTGAGTATGTTTTGGTTTTGGATGATGATGCTTATCCGGATAAGTCCTCATTAGGAATTTCAATAGAATTGCTAAGGTCAAATTCCTCATTTGGTGCTATAGCATTCAATATTTATAATGTTGATGAATTAAGAAAAAAAACAATTAGATTTGGCGAAGGATGGTTACCAAAAGAAAGTATTGATCAAGAATGGCCGTTAATTGTGGGGTGTACCTTTTTAATGCGAAGAAAATTATTTGTTCAGGACATGTTTTCTAAAGAGTATTTTATTTGTTTTCATGAATTACCAATCATAAATATTATAATGAATATTGGTTATACAATTTTTTATTCACAAAGTTCAAAATCAATTCATAATGTAAAAATTCAGAAACAGTATAACGCAATTCGTGATTTCTATCATTTTAGAAATATGGTGAACTTTATTTATTGGCAATTCCCAAAGGATTTTAACATAAGAATAACGCTTAAGGTGATTTTGTTCTATTTTACCCGCTCACTAAAATATATGTGGTTCCTTAATTATTTAAAGGCTATTTATGGTTTAAACATTAATTTAATGTCAATTTCAACAAAACGCTTAAGCATTGAAGTAGCAAATAAGATTTTAAATTCTGGAATAATCAATTATCGTTTTCTAAAAAAGTTTAAGAAATAATTAATAGCATAATAATTAGTTAATGTATCCCTTCATTTCCATAATAATGCCTGTTTATAATGCTGAAAGATTTATTGAATCATCAGTAAAGAGTATTCTTACCCAGACAATAAAGGATTTCGAATTAATAATAATTGATGATGGATCTACTGATAATTCAATGTCTACTTTAAAATCTATTAAAGATTCTAGAATTATATTGTTTGAGAACGAAAAAAGAGGTATTTCACATCAGCTAAATTTTGGCATATCACAAGCAAGAGCTGACTTGATTGCTAGAATGGATGCTGATGATATCTCTCACTCCAGCAGATTAGAACGACAATTAACAATACTTCTAAATAATCCTGAATTGGATATTGTCGGAAGTAACACCATATTTATTGACTTATATGGTAAGCAATTTGGTTATATAAAATATCCACAATTTTCTGAAGATATTATTTATTTTTTACCAGTTGAGATGACACTATGCCATGCCTCAACACTAATGCGTAAAAGAATATTTAACAACAAAATTCAGTATCAAAATGAATATGAACCAGTTGAGGATCATAAACTGTTTTTAGAAATAGCTGAGTCCAATTACAAATTCTACAATATTCAAGAATTTCTATACTTTTACCGTATTGATAATTCTTTCCAAAATAGAATCAAGAATAATCAGCAAGTCCTGAAATCTTATCATTTAGGTGTGGAATTTCTTCGCCGATCCAAAGATCATCTAACATCTTATGATTATTATTATCGTTGTGGATTGCTTGAATACTACAATGGTAACATCGCGGAAGCAAGAAAACATTTGATAGAATGTTTTACTTATAGCAATCACTCGAAATTAAAATTATTAAGATATATCTTGCCAACACTTTTAGGGGAAAAAATATTTATGTTGCTTAAAAAGAATAAAATATTTTATAAGATCAATTTTTATTTAAAGAAGTATTTTAATTTTGATACACACAAATTTTATAGAACATAGATAATTCACTTTTGAGAAAACAGAATTGTTATCAATAATTATAGTAACGTACAATAGTGGATCCTACATTATTGACTGTTTGAAATCAATATTTAGCAAAAAATTTGTACTTCCTAGAGAGATCATCATTGTAGACAATCATTCGGATGACGATACATTATTGCAGGTTAAAAACTTTAGTAGAGAGATTTTAATCTTAGAAAATGTTTCTAATGTTGGTTACGCTATCGCATGTAACCAAGGAATAAAAAAGTCTAATGGCTCATATATTTTTCTACTTAACCCTGATACTTCACTAATAAATGAGGTTGAGATAATCTTTACTCAATTTCTAGATAAAATCGAAAACAAAAATGTTTGGTGCGTTGGGGCTCAATTATTTGATCGTTATGGAAAAAACATAAAATCATTTGGGAAATTTCCTTTTGTCTTTGATGTATTATTTGAGCAAATAGGGATCAAAAGGATTTTATTAACATATTTGGATAAATTGACTGAGAATAAGCGTCATAGCATTTCTTTAAATGCAGAAGTCCCATATATTCTGGGTTGTGATATGTTTATAAGAAAACGAGTTTTAGAGGAGATTGGGCTTTTTGATGAAAGATTTTTCCTAAATTTTGAAGAAGCTGAACTTGCACGGCGAGCAAATAAAGCCGGTTATAAATGCATGCTTTTACCTAGTGCAAGAATTATTCATTATGCAGGTAAGTCATTTAAAGATTTAAAGAGTTATTTGAGTCATTTATGGTTTGGTCAATTGATGTTTTTTAAAATTACTCAAAGCAAACCTGTTTTTTATACAGTAAAAATATTTCATTTATTGGGGTCAACTTTACGATTAATAATTAAATTGGACAAATTTTATTGGATTCACTTTAAAAAGATTTGGTCAATTAAATTATGATTTCAATTATTACTACTAATTACAATTACTCCGGATTTATCAGCGAAGCTATCAGTAGTATTTTAAATCAGACGATTAAGGATTTTGAATACATAATTGTTGATGATGGGTCAACAGACGATTCTGAATCTGTTATTCAAATGTTCGATGATGATCGAATAAGATTCTTTAAGATTAGTCACATCGGCAGGGCTGCAGCATTGAATTTTGCTTTAAAAAAAGCGAAGTATGATATAATAGCGTTGATGGATGCAGATGATATCGCCCACCCTAGCCGGCTGGAAAAGGAACTTGAATTATTAAAAAAACAAAATCAACTGGTGTTCTGCAATACGGCTTTCTTTAAAGGTGAAAGAATTAAATATCTGCTGAAAAATCCTGAAAGCAATTTGGAGCTAAAGCGGAAAATCTTTCTGCACGGACATTTAAATAATTCTTCAGCTCTTTTTTATAAAGATCATATAATTAAAAACGCCGGGTATGATGAAAGTTTACAAGCTTATGAAGATTACGATCTTTGGTTAAGGTTATTAGACGAAAGTGAGTTCATCATAGTAAATGGCTTACATCACTATATGAGACTGCATGAAGGTTCATTAACTACAAGCAACCAGAACAAATTAAAGCATCTTTTATATTCAATACAAAAAAAATATTTTAATGAAGGATTTCCTTTTTACGGTTCACTTGATAAATATCAAAAGAATATGCTTTCAGGTTGGCGGGAGTTTTTCTATGGAAATAGATCCAGCGCAAGGTTTTTCTGGAGGAAGTTAAATCTCTCAGAACTAAACACAAAAGTAATGCTGTGCTTTTTATTAAGCTATCTGCCGGATTCATTTCTTGCTTTAATAAAGAAGAACAGGATAAGGTTACGATTAGATTTTACATTCAAAAAGTTTTTTGATTATCGCTCAATTCAAAAAGAATTTAATATAATTCGTAAAAGCTTAAATGTTTAAGGAACTATGCTGAATGCCGGACACTATATTTAACAAAATAATTTGTTCCGAAGACGAATTACTAACACAGATAAATTCAGCCGGGGAAAGCGATAAAGTTTTAAAAATTACCTACTTCAACCAGCACTGCTTTAATATCTATTTCTCTGATAATAGTTATAAGAAATTATTGGATAATAACTTTATAGTTTATGCCGATGGCTTCGGTATTAAGTTAGCTCTTAGAAGTCTGTTTGGCAGAGTTTATAAAAGCTTTAATGCTACTGATCTGAATGAGAAAATAATAGAACTAATTCTTAACAAAGATAAAAGGTTTGCAATTATTGGAGGAAATTTTAATCAAACTGATTTTGATAAAAAGTTTAATGAGGAGAGTAACTTCCTGGGATATTTTAATGGATACTCTGATGCATCTGATTTTGGCAGTTTAGCAAAAAGCATTCGTACTTTAGCACCAGACGTAGTTATTATTGGTATGGGTGTTCCTAAACAGGAAACCATAGCTTATGAATTATCCAAAGAAATTAATGCATCATTATTTTTATGTGTGGGAAATTTTTTAGAGTTTTATTTCGGTACGGTTAAACGGGTTCCGGAACTCTTTCGTAATAACGGAATTGAGTGGCTTTTCAGATTAGTCCAGGAACCCAAACGCCTTTGGAAAAGATACATTATTGGTATTCCTTTGTTTATTTTTAGAGTATTAAAAATCAAGTTTACTCAGAAGAAATTTTAATTCACTTTGAGGTTCAAATGAAACATTTTATCTGCACATTATTTTTTTTACAGGCGTTTCTTTTCGCTCAATCATCATCGGACTATAATCAATATTTTAGAGATCAAACAATGCGGATTGATTATTTCCACATCGGCAGTTTTACTGAAGAGTTGATTTCTATGGACAGGATTTACGTTTATGGTACCTGGGCTGGAAGTCTTAACAATCTCATTGATAATCTGAATAACGGAAAGTATTACCATAAGATTTATGATGCAGCAACAAATAAATCAATTTACTCAAGGGGATTTGATACTTTTTTTGGTGAGTATGTTTCCAGTCGTAACGGCAGGGACGGTGTAAGAAGGTCATTTCACGAATCCGCTATAATTCCTTATCCTAAAAACAAAATAATTTTTGTTATCGAGAAGAGGGAAGAATCCAATGAGATGACAGAGATATTCAGAACAGAGATTGATCCGGCTAGTATTTATATCATTAAAGATAAAATTACTGATGTAAGTGTTGAAATATTTAAACCAATTTATAACGGCAATCCGCATAACAAAGTTGACATCGCAATCCTTGCGGAAGGTTACACCTTAAATGAAAAAGAAAAGTTTGCTGCTGATCTTAACAGGTTCGTGGAATATTTCTTTGAGGACGAACCATACAAATCACATAAAAGTGATTTTAATATTTACGGTGTGTTCAAACCTTCTGAAGAAAGCGGAACAGACCTGCCCGGTGCTGATATTTTCGTCAACACAGTGTTAAATACATCTTTCTGGACTTTAGGCTCCGAGAGATATTTAATGACCGAGGACAACAAATCAATGCGCGATCTTGCCTCTCATGTTCCTTATGATGCAATTTATATACAAGTAAATCATCCTCGTTACGGCGGCGGTGGAATCTATAATCAGTACTGCACTTACACAACTGATAACCAGTTCGCGAAATATCTTTTTGTTCATGAATTCGGGCATTCATTCACCGGACTCGCAGATGAATATTATACTTCTGATGTATCTTATACAGATTTTTATAAACCCACTGTTGAACCAATCGAGCCAAACATAACTGCATTGCTTGATCCGGAAAACATTAAGTGGAAAGATATGCTAAGTAAAGGAGTTGAAGTGCCTACTCCGTGGAATAAAAAAGAGTTTGATGAAATGAGTTTTATATGGTTGACAGAAAGAAATAGACTCAATACATATATCTCTGAATTGAAGAGGAACCGCACTCCTGAAAGCGAGATTGCGGCATCGGAAGAAGAATATGCAATGAAGGATAAAAAGCAGTCCAATAAAGTTGATGAGTATTTGCATAATAATAAATACTGGAATAAAGTCGGTGCCTTTGAAGGAGCTGGATACCAGTCAACAGGATTGTACCGTCCTATGCTGGATTGTATAATGTTCTCTAAAGGTGATAAACCTTTCTGTAAAGTCTGTGAAGCTGCTATAAAAAAAGTAATAAACACTTACACTGAATAAATATTTATGAAAAAAAGTTATGAAAACAAAACTTGACATTGCTAAAAACTGGCTTCCCAGATATACCGGAACTCAGATTGATGACTTTGGCGACTATATGCTTCTTACAAACTTCCAGAATTATGTTGATAAGTTTGCGGATATTTTCAACTGTGAAGTGATGGGGATTGGCAGACCAATGCAAACTGCCACAAATTCACATGGACTCTCAATAATAAATTTTGGAATTGGGTCTGCAAATGCTGCAACTATTATGGATCTGCTTGTTGCACGTGCGCCCAAAGGAGTATTATTTCTTGGTAAGTGTGGCGGATTAAAACGATCAACTGAGATCGGACACTTTATTCTTCCTACTGCTGCAATCAGAGGTGAAGGTACAAGTGACGACTACAAACCAGAAGAGGTTCCTGCTCTGCCTTCCTTTAAGCTGCATAAATTCGTATCTGACAAAATTATTCAGCGTGAGCTTGAATACAGAACGGGTGTGGTTTACAGTACTAATCGAAGAGTCTGGGAGTGGGATGAAGAATTTAAAAATTATCTACGTAAATTGTCAACCATTGCAATCGATATGGAAACTGCAACTCTGTTCATTGTTGGATTGGTAAACGAAATACCGCGCGGTGCATTGCTTCTTGTTTCTGATGTTCCAATGATTCCTGAAGGAGTAAAGACAGAAGAATCAGATAAAGTGGTAACTGAAAAGTTTGCTGATCTCCATCTTGAAATTGGAATAGAAGCTATGACAGAGATAGGTGACAAAGGTGAACATATAAAGCATTTTACTTATTAGTTGAAGCAGTCTAGTTAATTCCGCTCTTATTAAATCTGCCTTTAGGCGGTTTAATGTCCTTACTTATTGCAGGCTTTATTTAACCCAGTCATTTTAGATTTTTTATTGAAACATTGTTATAGAACTATATTTCATAAACGTAAAATTAACAAATACAGCTCGTGTGTTAGTACAATGATTTTGATGTACAATTCTCGAATAAATTATTTATATACAACTATAATTACCAGTATTAACTAATGTGAAGAAAATAAATAGTTTATATATATGCCTCAGATCAATTTTTTGTGATAAAATGTTTAAAAAACTTGATATTCTCAAAAAATATTTTATTTTACAAAATGATACACTGTTTTTAACAGTTATTCGAACGGCTCTTTGATCGCATTACGAATATTTCTGAAAATTCTGCGTTTCTCACGTCGTTCACTCTCAAACATTAAAAAGATAATAGGATTATAAATGTTAAGTAAAAACGGAAGAGGTTTGTTTATTCAGCTTTACAGCATTCATGGGCTGATCCGCGGACACGATCTTGAATTAGGGCGGGATGCGGATACCGGTGGACAAACTAAATATGTATTCGAACTTGCAAATATGCTGAGCACATATCCGGAAGTTGAAAAAGTTGAACTGATTACACGATGGATAAGCGATAAAAAAGTTTCTTCAGATTATACTAATCCAGTCGAGAAAGTAAATGATAAATTTGATATTGTAAGAATAAGAGCGGGCGGAGGTAAATATATCCGGAAAGAATTACTCTGGAATCACCTTGAGGAATTTATTGATAAAAGTATAAAGAATCTTAAGACTAAAAAACGACTACCGGATTTTATTCACAGTCATTATGCAGATGCCGGGTATGTTTGCAGTGAATTAACAAAATTTTTCGGCATCCCTTTTCTACATACATCTCACTCACTTGGTAAAGAAAAAATTCAAAAACTTATAAATGATGGTGTATCTTCTGAAATGATGGAGAAACGATATAAAATGTCGCAGAGAATCTCAAGCGAAGAGAAAATATTTTATTTTTCTGATTTGATTGTTACCAGTACAAAGCAGGAAATTGAAAATCACATTAACCATTATGAAAATGCAAGTGAATCTAAATTTTCTGTAATACCACCTGGAATAAATCTTGAAAAGTTTTATCCGTATAATGAACTAATAAATTGGGATGAGCAAACATCACTATTGATTAAGCATATCAATCAGGAGTACATGAAATTTTTTGTAACGATTAATAAACCTTTAATTTTATCCCTCTGTCGGCCGGACAGACGAAAGAACATTTCCGGATTAATTACAGCTTATGGTGAGGACAAAGAACTACAAAAAAAAGCTAATCTTGCAATCTATGCCGGGATAAGAGATGATATTCAAACAATGGAAGAAAATGAACGTGAAGTACTGACAGAAATTTTATTGCTCTTGGATAAATATAATCTTTATGGAAAAATGGCAATCCCTAAAAAACATGATACTGAAATTGAAGTGCCTGAACTTTATCGAATGGCAGCTGATTCAGGAGGAGTTTTTGTCAATGCAGCACTTTCGGAAACATTCGGACTAACATTGATTGAGGCCGCTGCATCAGGGGTCCCGGTTGTTACCACTCATGATGGAGGGCCGAGAGATATTATTGAAAATTTAAAGAACGGAATTAAAGTTGATGTTTCTGATACTAAAAATATTTCCAAAGCATTAAATAAAATACTCGATGATAATAGCTTATGGAATCAACATTCTGAAAGTGGGATAAAAAATGTAAAGAAATTCTATTCTTGGAAAGCTCACACTGAAAAATATCTTAAAGAAGTTAAGAAAATTCTGAACTCACAATCTAAAGTTCAGGATACATTTGCTGAAGCCGGAAGGAAATTACTTGATATGGAAAAACTTATTGTTTCTGATATTGATTATACTTTAATTGGTGATGATGATTCATTAAATGAATTTATTATTACTTTAAAGAATCTTCCATCCAAAATAGGATTTGGGGTTGCAACCGGAAGGGTTATTCAATCAGCGGTTAATGCTATTAAAGAAAACAATGTACCATTACCGGATATATTTATTACATCAGTTGGTTCTGAAATATATTACAATTATAAGGGTGAACTGATTTACTCTGATGGTTGGGATGCACATATTTCGCATTTATGGAATCGGGATAAAATTGTTGAATTGCTTTCAAAATTTAATTTTCTGAAATATCAGGAACAAGCTAATCAGCGAAAATTTAAAATAAGTTATTATACAAATGATAATCAAAAAAATCTAAACAAAGTAAAGGAGCTTTTACTTAAGAATAAAATAAAATGCAACCTGATATTCAGTCACGGGCAATATCTGGACATCCTTCCTTATCGGGCATCAAAGGGTAAGGCGATACGCTATCTTGCATATAGATGGAATATTCCGTTTGAAAAAATCCTGGTAGCAGGTGATTCGGGTAATGACATCGAGATGCTTAAGGGGGATATGCTTGGAGTGGTTGTTGCGAACTACAGCAAGGAACTGGAGGCACTTAAAGGTGGAAGACGTATTTACTTTTCAGATAAAAAATTTTCCGCCGGAATAAAGGACGGTATTGAATATTATAACTTCCTAAATGAAGAAAGGACTCATGATGCAACTGAAATCAGTAATTGAACTAATCGATGAAAATAAAACTGACTTTTTCAGTTATCTAAACAAAGTTATTAATGCAAATGAAAAACTATGCGTTAAAGGAAATCATTTTAAATTTTATGAGGCTTTTAAAAGGAATGATAAAACATCAAACCACAAAGTAATACTTCACATCATAAAACATATTACTGAATCGGTTACACTTGGCAATGTTGTCTATATTGAGATACGAGAAGTTATTGGAAGATCTGATCATTATCTCTTTAATATTGAAGAATATTTGTTTGAGAAAATCACCCCGAAAGAATACCTGATTGCAAAAGAGAGATATGTTAAACCTGAACTTGATAATAATCAGCTGACTCTGAATTTTGAAACTTTCTATAGAAAATTTCCCAGGGTAAGTGATCATAAAAGTATAGGAAAAGGATTTGAATATCTTAACAGGTATTTATCAAGTAAGATGTTTACAGAACCGGAAAATCTTCGTAAGGCCCTGTTTGATTTTCTGTTCGTTCATAAATATAAATCGCAGCAGCTCATTCTGAATGATAGAATAACCAATCCCGAGGAACTGATTAAGCGTATTGATAAAGCATTAACATTTCTTAAAAGTAAAAAGGAAACAGAACCTTATACAAAAATTAAAAACACATTACAGGAAATCGGTTTTGAACCAGGATTAGGAAATGTTGCCGGGTTGATAAAGGAAAATCTGGAGGAATTGCGTGAATTGATGCAGGCTCCGGATTATAATTTGCTTCGTAATTTTCTTTCGAAGATTCCTATGATATTTAATATTGTTGCTGTATCTCCTCATGGATATTTTGGTCAGCAGGGCGTCCTGGGGAAACCAGATACCGGCGGACAGGTGGTCTATATTCTGGATCAGGTAAAAGCATTAGAAAAAGAATTAATGGATTCAATCAAACTTTCTGGAGTCAATGCGAATCCGAAAATTCTGATTCTCACAAGACTTATTCCCAATGCAGAAGGAACTACCTGCAATAAAAGACTAGAAAAAGTTTTTGATACAAAAAACACTTACATTTTAAGAGTTCCTTTCAGAGAAGGAAATAAAAGAGTAACAGACAACTGGATTTCCCGTTTTGAAATGTGGCCCTATCTTGAGGATTATGCTGAGGACTCATATAATGAGCTGCTTGCCGAATTTGGTGAGAAGCCAGATCTGGTTATAGGAAATTATTCTGACGGCAATATGGTTGCTACACGTCTGGCTAAAAAGTTTAAGGTAACTCAATGCAATATTGCGCATGCGCTTGAAAAATGTAAATATCTTTTCAGCGGTTTGTACTGGGATAAAATGGATGATGATTATCACTTCTCAATACAATTTACTGCCGATCTTATTGCAATGAATGCTGCTAGTTTTATCCTTACCTCCTCTTATCAGGAGATTGCAGGAACGGATGAGGGGATTGGCCAGTATGAATCTTATCTGAACTTTTCAATGCCGGGTCTTTACCGTGTAACCGGTGGAATAAATCTCTTTCATCCGAAATTTAACATTGTATCTCCCGGTGTTAATAAAAAAATATTTTTCCCCTTTACAGAAAAGAAAAACAGATTTAAGGAAATTCAGAAAGAACTTAATGCATTGCTGTTCGAGAATATTGATGATCCGGAAACTATTGGTAAACTTGAAGATCCTGATAAAACACCAATCTTTACAATGGGAAGATTAGATAAGATAAAAAATATAACAGCGCTTGTTAAATGGTTTGGAGAAAATCAGAAAATAAATGAGCAGGCAAATCTTATTGTCATCGCAGGTAAGATTAATGCTGATGATTCAACCGACATTGAAGAAAAAGATCAGATTAAGGTTATGCACAACCTGATTGAAAAGTATAAACTCTATAACAAGATAAGATGGATTGGTAAACTTCTTCGCAAGGATAAATCAGGTGAAGTTTACAGAGTTGTTGCTGATAAGAAGGGAATTTTTGTTCAGTGTGGTTTATTCGAAGGATTTGGTTTAACAGTTATTGAATCGATGCGTTCAGGTTTACCAACATTCGCAACTTTATATGGCGGTCCGTTAGAGATCATTCAGGATAAAAAGTCTGGTTTCCTTATTGATCCGATTGAGGAAAAAGACAGTCAGAAAATAATTCTGTCATTTCTTGAGCAGTGCAAAAAGGACCCTGGACATTGGGATATTATTTCTAAAAACGGAATTGAAAGAGTCGATACTACATATAACTGGGAACTCCATGCAAATAAATTGCTTTCACTTTCAAAGATTTATGGATTCTGGAACTTTACCTCAAATATCGAAATGAGTGAGATGAATGCATACTTAGATGTCTTATATTATACACTTTACAAACCACGAGCAAACCAGATAAGAGAGATTCACAACACACGTTAACTTATTCCCAGGCAAAAAAATCGTATCCTTTATTATTAAGGATACGATTTTGGTTTTTCAATCACGCAAACAACTAACAAGTACAACTTTTATTACGCCGCTTCATTTGCTTCATTCGTTTTACTTACAAACAGTTTTTGAGTAGGATAAGCAAACTCGATACCTTCTTTTTCAAATGCTTCATAGATGGCTAGATTAATTGCCTGATGAATATCCATATACTTGTTATAATCTGCTCCCGTTATGTGATAAACAAATTCAAAATTAAGACTAAAATCCCCATAAGCTGCAAAATGGCCACGATCGAAATCCGCGTCATTTTGTTTCTCGATGATTTGTTTAACTATTTCCGGTATCATTTTTATCTTTTCTGAAGGTGTTTGATAAACAACTCCTAATTTAAAGACAACTCTTCTTCTTTCCATTTTTTTATAGTTGTGAACTCGCGAGTTGGTAAGATCAGTGTTAGAAAAAACAAGTTGTTCACCGCCAAGAGCACGAATTCTAGTAGTTTTAATTCCAATATGTTCAACAACTCCAAGTTTATCACCAACAATTATAAAATCACCAATTTCAAATGGTCTGTCAAAGAATATCACAAAGTAACTGAATAAATCTCCCAGAACTGCCTGTGCAGCAAGTGCAACGGCAATACCACCGATCCCAAGTCCCGCAATAACAGCTGAAATTTTAACTCCAAGATTATCTAAAAGAAATACTAACGCGATTGACCAGATGAGCAAATTTAGTAAGCCTTTAATTCCCTTTAGTTGTCTTTCTCTTCTTTCATTATCTTCATACTTGGTTAAGTAAGTCTTTAAGCTATAATTAACCGCAGAAACAATTATTCTGACCACGAAAAATGTAATAACAACAGAAGTAATTATATTAAATACTGAAAAAAAATCTTTTGAAAGTGTTAGAGTATTAACAGCTATGTAAAATATTCCATAGAAGAGTAACGGCAGAATAGATTTTTCAATTGCTCTTACCAGCAGATCATCAATTGTAGTTGCAGTTTTTTCTGACCAGCTTTTGAGTTTTCTGAGAATTATTTTTTTAAACAGGTAAATAAGTGTTACACCGGAAATAAGAATTATTAATGCTATCATATAGTCATAATAGCTGTTTCCGAGAAATGTTTGATTCAAAAAGTCTTTAAAGTCCATAATTTCTCCTTAATATATAATATCTTAACATAATAAGATTTTTTCGGAGAGATACAATTCATTTATGAGGTATATTTGATAATTATGATCTGCATTACAATTATAAATACAAACTGTTATGCTTTATCATAAATTGATAACGGAAATATTTTTTAGCAGTAAATTTTTAATAATAATAAAATCAGTATCAGGAGGATAATAAATGTTTAAGGTAATAATTCAGCAAATCGCAGTAATACTTACTTTAGTTTTATTGATTGGTTGTGTCTCAAAGAAAGTGCACACTGATAAATTTTCTTTTTATCCTGAAAACCCCGGAACGGGCGATGAAATCACAGTAATGTATTTATCAGATAGTACAAATCTGGCTGGAGCCGAATCCATAGAGATGATAGTCCATTTGTTTAATAATGAACTGCAGTCGACCGTTGGAATAGAAATGACAAGAGAAAGTAATGGCTGGAAAGCCAAATTCAGATCTTCAGAAACTAGTTTTGGAGTATTGCTCAAGTTTAAGAGTGGGGACAAATTAGATAACAATAATAAAGCAGGATACTTCATTAATTTTTATAAAGGTACGAATGAATTTGTTCCCGGTACTTTAGCTGGTTCTGCAGTTGCTTTCAGTTCCTGGGGTGCTTTTTATGCTGAGCTTGAACGGAACCGTGAACGTGCCCTGGAATTATTTCAGGAGGAATTCAAAAACAATCCTGAATTGGAAAGAGAATTCATTTCACCATATCTATTGAATCTTGTTACACTCTATCCGGAAAGTTCTGATAGTATCTATCACTCTCTTGCAGAAAAAACAGAGAAACATTCTGACCTTAACGAAAAAGAAATAAACCTTCTAATAACTTTTTATGGAATGACAAAATTTTATGATCAGGATAAAGTTGATATATACCTGGAAATGATAAAAGAAAAATTTCCAAATGGCGAGTATGTGCAAAATGATTTTATAAATAAAATGAGAACCGAATCAGACCCTGAAATAAGAGCGAAGATGGCTTATGATTTCACAGCAAAATTCCCTGAAAATATTTTTAAAACCTTGCCATTTGATCTTGCAGTAAATGGATTCAGGGGTGCAAAAGATTTTAATGGAGCTTATGAATACCTGAAAACGAATGTTCACAAAGTCAATCCGTTACGTTTCTATTATTTGGTTTCTAAGATGCTTGAGGAGAAAAGTGATTTTGAGACAGCTTTAAAAATTGCCGATCTAGGAATAGAGCAAAACAGAAAATACTTAATTGATAAAAGTCTTGAAAGAGAAAAATTTGAAACTGAACACGAAGCCGAAGAGATGAAAAAAGCCGCATTAGCGTATTCACTTTTTGCAAAAGGTAAAGTTCTGAATGAAGTAAAAAACTATGTTGAGGCATTAATTAGCTTTGAAGAAATGGCAGAAATTTCTATTCGAAAAAATCCGGAAATGAACGAAGCTTATGCTTCCTCATTAATTGAAAATGAAAAATATGAGGAGGCAATGAATGAGATTGAAGATTTTTTAAGAGCAGGAAAACATACACCTCCTATGAAAGAAATGCTTAAGTCTGCATATATAAAAACAAAAGGCAGTGAGGAAGGATTTGACGAGTACATTTCTGAATTCGAATCTCTTGCGAAAGATATGCTTATAGACAAGTTGAAGGATGAAATGATATTAAGACCGGCACCACAATTCACTTTAACAGATTTGAACGGAAATACAGTCTCACTTTCTGATTTCATTGGTAAATCGGTGATGATTGATTTCTGGGCTACATGGTGCGGACCGTGCATTGCTTCATTTCCCGGACTTCAGCAGACTGTTAATAAATATGCTGATGATAAGGATGTAAAATTCCTTTTTATTAATTCGTGGGAAAGAGTTGAGAATAAAAAACAAAATGCTGCTGATTTTATGAAAAAGAACAATTACACTTTTCACGTATTGATGGATGAGGATAATAAAGTCATAACTGACTTTAAAGTTTCCGGAATTCCCACAAAATTTATCATTGATAAAGATCAGAATATTCGTTTTGTTAGCATTGGCTATCAAGGAACTCCTGAAGGATTAGTTGAAGAACTCTCTGCGATGATTGAAATGGTAAGGTAAAAGAATAAAGAGGATTAAGAGTAAGAGAAGGATTATTTAATATTTCACTGATGACAATACTGAAAATTAATGGTGTAATTTTGGAATAGTGGAGTTATGGATTTTAAGGTATAATAATCCAACACTCCGCTACTCTTTTATTTAAAAAACTTAAACTTGAGCCCGAACCTGAACTTTAGTCTTTATCCTAAATTCTGCGGCGAAAACCTTCACCCAAAACTTCGTGAACATTATTCACAGTTACGAAAGCAGTCGGATCAATCGTTTTAATAATATGAGTCAGTTTCGATAGTTCTTTAAGAGTTATAACAGTAATTAGCACTTCACGGTCAACATTTCTGTATATACCTCTTGCTTTAAGTGCTGTTGCACCTCGGCTAAGTTCATTCATAATAGCTTTTGCAATTTCTTCATTTTTATCAGAAATTATTACAGCCGAACGCGCATAATCAAATCCATCAATTATAACATCAACAAGTCTGCTGGAAATAAATAAAAGAAACAGTGCATAAAAAGTTAAAGTAACGGCTGATCTTTGTTCAGCAAGGTCTTTAAGTTCAATTATTAATCCGGCAAGGCAAATCACAAAGAAATCGATTATCATTATTGCCATACCCGGTTTAACCCCAAACCGTTTATGCATTATCGCTGCAACTATATCGGAGCCTGCAGTAGTTCCTCTGAATTTGAATATTAAGCCAAGTCCAATTCCAAGCAAAGCTGCACCAATAAGTATCAGGAACATAAAATCGTTCTCTCTTAAATTGATTATAGTCGGGGAGTTTTGCAATTGAATAAAATTAAATCCCGGTATATCACCCCGGAAAAAATCGATAAAGAATGAGTTAAGAGTGAATCCATAAAAAGTTCTTATTCCAAATTCTTTACCAAGTTCTTTTAACCCCCAGATGTAAAGTGGAATATTAAACACCCAGATCATCAATCCAACTGGTATAGTTCCACCTGAAAGATAATGTGTAGCCATAGATAAACCGCTAACACCGCCGGGCACTACTTTTGCCTCAACAAGAAAAACACCTATACCTATTGCCATAATTGCCGCACCGATTGTGATTATAATAAACTCCAATATGGCTGTATTTTTTGTAATAAACTCTTTCATTGATAATCCTGAATAATAATAAAATTAAATCCTGTAAAATTACTTACAAAATATCGTACCGTAAAAAGAGTGTGATCTTAAACATTTTATAAAAGATAGTAAGAATATTTTATTCTCAGTAGCTTTGATTTGCTTGTTTGAACATACAATTATGAAATAAGCATAAAATTGTATTAATGAAACTTAAAGACAAATTAGAATATCACTACATGTCGTTTGACCGTTCCAAAATTGAACCGGATCCGCTTCAGTTTCTTCATCTGTTCAGCGACCCAAAAGATATTGAAGCAATCGGATTCCTGTCTTCTGTTTTTGCATACGGTAATGTGAAGCAGATAATAAATACCATGAACAGAGTACTGAACATAACAGGCAATTCGCCCTATCAGTTTATTATACAGTTCAATATTAAAAAAGACTTAAAAAGATTTGACAATCTAAAGCACAGGTTTTATTCGACAACAGACATTATCCGGCTTTTTGAATTATTAAAAGAGGCATATCAGAATTTTTCTTCACTTAATAATTTATTCTTATTCTCATTTAATAATCATGAATTAAATGTTAAAGGCGGGATTACCGGTTTTTCTAAGTTTTTTATTGAAACATATAAGGCAAAATTTTGTGAACCAACCCGCGGAATCACATTTATGTTTCCTGATCCTGAAAAGGGAAGCGCCTGTAAACGTATGAATCTGTTTTTAAGATGGATGGTACGAAAAGATGAATTGGATTTTGGGCTGTGGAATGGTATCCTTACCAGCCAGTTAATTATCCCGGTTGATACACACATAGCTAGTATCTGCAAACGTCTTCGGTTAACAACAAGAAATAATGTTTCCTGGCAAATGGCGGAGGAAATAACATACAATTTAAAAAAGTATGATCTTACCGACCCTATAAAGTATGATTTTGCACTATGTCATATTGGAATGAGAAAATTAAAATTATAATTTGAGTTAGAATTTTTCTGCTATTTTTATGTTGTTTGGAAATAACAATTAAATCACTAATAATTTACCGGACCAGTTTATGTCTCAAGTCAGCTATGACAAATTTCCTTTGCGGTACCTGATCTATTTTCTAATAATCGCCTTTATAATTTCAATTGCCGGATATCTTTTTTATCTACAAAGAAAAATGGAACTAGAGGAAAACTTATCACGGCATATTCTGGCAATTAAGGAAATTAAACTTGAGCAAATAGAAAGAGAACAGCTTCAAAGAAAAAATGTTCTAGAATCTTTTCTTAACCTTCCCGAAGTAAATCAGAATTTGGTTAATATATTAACAACAGGTAACACTTTTAGGTATGAAAAGAACATTAACCAATTGGCAAATGACCTAATAAACAATGTTGGTTTTTCAAGCATAAATATTTTTAATAAAAAAGCTGAACTTTTTTATAGTTCTGACGAAGCTTATAATATCAGGCAGAATTTCTTGCAACAGGAACTTGCCGTTATTCTTGAAAAAGACTCAACCTCAACTTCAAATATGTATGTTAGCGATAATCGTTATTTGATGCAGGCAATAGCTTCCCCAATCAGGTTTAAAGGTGAGGTTAAGGGGTATATATGGGCGGAATTTTCGTTTTTTGAATTTCTTCACCCGATAATGTTTTATTCAAGACAGGAACCGGGGGATGTTGAATTTATTCTCTTTAAGGTTGACAGCGATATTGCTTTTTTGTTAAAAGATTTTTCTGAAGATATCAGATCCGCATTATTAACTCTGCCTTTAAACGCTGATGATAAAGAAACATTACGTTCAGTATTAGGTGAAAAGGATTTAATAAAAGGGCTGAATTTCAGAGGAACAAAAAACTTTGTATCAGTAAAAACAATTGCCGGGACTGATTGGACACTAATAACAAAAATTGATGAACAAAAAATTGTAAGTTCACTGGAAAACACGGCATATGCAATTTTTTCAATAGTAATTTTATTAATCATTCTTTCAGCAAGTATAACTTATGCAATTTGGAAACGAAGCCGCTTACATTTTCTTTCTAAAACTTTCAGACTACAAAAAGAAAAAGATGCTATAAGTCAGCGGTACACTTCTCTTACCAAATATGCTAACGATATGATATTGAGTGTTGACAGGAGTGGTAAAATACTTGAAACTAATCAGAAAACTACGGACACTTATGGATATACAAGAGAAGAGTTATTATCAATGAACTTACTTGATTTAAGTGTTAACCCATCCTCTGATTCAAAACTTATTTTTTCTTCAATTAATACCGATGCAGGAATTTTATTTGAAACAAATCATAAAAGAAAAGACGGTTCTGTAGTTCCCGTTGAAATAAGCAGCAAGTTAATACGGCAGGATGATGAAGAAATTCTGCTCTCAATTATTAGAGATAATACTGAGCGCAGGAAACTTCAAACTGAACTTATTCTTGCCAAAGACAGGGCTGAACAAAACGACAGGTTGAAAACAATAATTCTTGCCAATATGAGTCACGAACTCAATACTCCAATGAGCGGAATTATAGGCTTTTCTGAAATACTAATGATTGAGCTGGAAAATTCAAATCATAATGAACTTGCTAAAATGATCCATAAAAGCTCTACGAGGTTGAATGACACACTTACTTCGATACTTGATCTGTCAAAACTGGAAGCAGAACGTTTCAGCCTGAAATTTGATAATATTAACCTTACTGCCATACTCAGGGAATCCGTTGAATCTTTTATTGAACCTGCACAGCAAAAGAATATAGATATTAAAACTGTTATAAGTAAAGAGGAAATTATTATCAAAGCAGAAACTAATATCTTAATGAAAATTTTGAAAAATGTGCTGGGTAATGCTATTAAGTACATTCAGCATGGTTGGATAATTGTTAGTGCAGACATTCAAAATGGAAAGGCAATTATCAAAGTTGAAGATACCGGAATTGGAATTCCGCAAACAGATCTTGAAAAAATATTTGAGCCATTCCGGCAGGTCAGTGAAGGATCGACCCGTATTTATGAAGGAACAGGGCTAGGCTTGACGATAACAAAAAAATTTGTTGAATTATTGAATGGAGAAATAAAAATTGACAGCCGCGAAAATGAGGGAACTACTGTTAGTTTATTCTTTCCGCTTGCTTAATAAATATTTTTCTTTTTAATCAGCAATATTTGTTCAAAATCAGGAATTAATTTTACTAACTTAACCTTTTCTTAATTGCCGGGTTGACTAAACCTTTATATATTTACCTATCTTTTATTACGCTGATTGCTTTACCAATGCCTCTAACTATTAATGAACAGAAAAAGATTTTACAGAATGCAAATGCTCTGGATCTGACGCCGGTGAAACTGCACCCTGAAGAAGTTGATGAACAGAATCTGGTAACAGTTCTTACCCCTAAATTCCAAAACAGATTTGCAGTTAAATATGTCCTGCCCAAAATGGAAAACAAATTTTTCAAAATAAAATTAGATAAACTTGGTTCTTTTGTGTGGCTTAATCTTAATGGAAAAAACAAAGTGCGTGAATTAATAAATATAAGTAAAGAAGAATTTGGCGAAGAAATACATCCCGCCGATGAAAGAATAAATAAATTTTTATTACAACTTTTTAACAACAAACTGATTTCATTTAGTGAAGTAAACAGATAGGAGTAAATTATGGGAAATGTTTTAGGTCATCTTAAACCTGAATTAGTCTGGAATCACTTCGAAGAGATATGTAAATATCCCAGACCTTCAAAAAAAGAAGAGAAGATTGCAGCACATATAGTTTCTTTAGGAAAAAAATTAGGGTTGGAAACAATTCAGGATAAATATGGAAGTATTTTAATTAGGAAACCGGCAACACCGGGATTTGAAAACCGTAAAACTGTTGTTCTTCAATCGCACATAGATATGGTTTGCGAAAAGAACAGGGGAGTTGAACACGATTTTGATAATGATCCGATTCAACCTTACATAGACGGTGAATGGGTTAAAGCTAAAGGTACAACTCTCGGTGCCGATAATGGAATTGGCGTTGCAGCTGCTTTAGCTGTCCTTGAATCTAAAAAAATTAAGCACGGACCAATTGAAGCCTTGTTCACTCTTGACGAAGAAACAGGATTGACAGGTGCAAACAGCCTGAAGAAAAACTGGATGAAAGCCGATATTCTGATAAATATGGACTCAGAGGAAGAGGGCTCACTATACATTGGTTGCTCCGGAGGTTTAAATACACGGGCATCGTTTAAAGTAAAACCTGAAAAAGCACCTAAGAACCATTCGGCTTTTGAAGTGAAAGTTATAGGATTAAAAGGCGGTCATTCAGGCCTCGAGATTCATGTTGGCAGAGGCAATGCTGTAAAGATTTTGGTTCGTATGCTGTACAGTTATGGAAAGAACAATATTTATCATATGGCAAGTATAGAAGGCGGTAATAAGCACAATGCAATTCCCCGTGAGGCGTTTGCAAAAGTATTGGTTCCCAAAAAAGACGAAAAAGCATTTAAGAAATTTGTTAAGAAATTTGATGAAACAGTAAAAACAGAGTTTACAACGCTTGAACCGGATTTGAAAGTCTCAATTGAGAAAATTAAAGGTGTTGATAAAGTTTTTAATTCTAAACTTCAAAAAAATCTTATCAATGCTTTATATACCGTCCCACATGGCGTTATAAAAATGTCGCCAGACATACCGGATCTTGTAGAAACTTCTACTAATCTTGCAGTAGTTACAACCGAAGGAAAGCACGTAAACATTGTTACCACGCAAAGAAGTTCAGTTGCATCGGAAATAATTGATATACGCGATATGGTATCATCTGCATTTGAATTGGCTGGAGCAGAACTTTTTTACAATGATGGATATCCCGGATGGAAACCAGATGTTAATTCTGAAATTCTCAATGTTTTCAAAAGAGCTTTTAGTGAGTTATACGGACGGGAACCTGAAGTGAAAGCTATTCATGCCGGACTTGAATGCGGAATTATAAAAGAGAAATACCCAAATATGGATATGATATCTTTTGGTCCTACTATGTTTGGTGTTCATTCACCCGATGAACGGCTGAAGATAGATACCGTTCCTAAATTCTGGGAACAATTGGTTAAAGTTCTTGAAAATGTTCCAATCAAGTAATTGATTATTTTTTAAATGTCCCGCGTTAAGTTTGATTGAGTAATAACTTAATCATATTGACGTGGGATTTTTTTTTGAAAAAATAATCTTTCATTAAAAGATTTTATCCTTTATTTTCAGTATCGTTAATAGAAGTTCTTTTATTTATTCAATAAACGGAAGAATTATGGATACAACAATCAATCAAAAACCTGAACCTACTCCGTTTTATAGATGGATGGTGCTGATATTTGTAAGTCTTGCAATGTTCGGCAATTATTACATTTATGATAGTATCGCTCCGGTTTTCGATTTACTCTCATCTCAACTAAACTTCTCAGATCAGCAGTTAGGTTTGTTATACACAGTTTACAGTGTTGCTGCAATAATAGTATTACTGATTGGCGGATTTATTATTGATAAATTCGGAACCAAAAAATCTATTTTAGCATTTGCGCTGATTTGCCTGATTGCTGCATTCATTACAGCGTCATCACCAGATTTTTACATAATGATGATTGGAAGATTTGTGCTTGGTATTGGTGCAGAGCCATTGATTGTTGCTGTTACCACTGCTTTAGCAAAATGGTTTAAAGGAAAACTTTTAAGTCTTGCTTTCGGGTTAAACCTTACAATAGCCCGACTCGGTTCATGGTCAGCAGATCTCTCTCCCGGATGGGCTCGTCCGTTTTATGAAAATTGGCAGGATCCACTCTGGCTGGCAACCTCTATTGCAGGCGTCTCTGTAGCTGGAGCTCTACTTTACTGGGGAATGGAAAATTCTGCCGAGAAAAAGTTCAGTCTTGAAAAAGCTGAAACTGAAAAATTTGAACTCAAGGGACTCTACTCGTTCAGTAAATCTTATTGGTATATAGTAGCTCTTTGTGTTGTATTTTATTCTACCGTTTTTCCGTTTCGTGCATTTGCAATTTATTATTTTCAACAGGCTCACGGTTTAGAAAGAGATGCTGCAGGTATTCTTAACAGTTTGCTTCCTTTGGCAGCTATGATTGCAACACCATTATTTGGTCTTTGGGTAGATAAAGTCGGTAGAAGATCTCTTTTCATGATTGTGGGTACTCTTATTTTATTTCCGTTATTTCTTGTAGTTACCTATTTACCGCCAGGTCCGTTGATTGATGTTACAATTCCTTTGATTGGAACCGGCAGTATACCGTTAACTTTATTAATTGTAATGGTGCTGCTTGGAATTTCTTTTTCAATGATACCGGCAGTTATGTGGCCTTCAGTTGCATATATAGTTGAACAAAAACGCCTGGGGTCGGGCTATTCATTAATGACACTCTGTCAGCAAGTCGGAATGGCAGCTATTCCCTGGCTTATTGGTTTTACAAACGATTTATTTAGTGCAAGTCCCGAGAATCCTGAAGGATATGCTCCGGGTATGTGGATATTTACGGCACTTGCCTCACTTGGATTATTCTTTTCATTCATGTTATGGAAAACTGAAACCGGTCCTGAAGCTCACGGGCTTGAAACAATTACTACCCGAACCGGAATAGGAGCTAAGAAAACTGAAGAGTAAAATAAACTATATGGTTTATCTATCATTTCAGGACTTAATTCTTTAACTTGGTTTGAGAATCAGGAAAATGTTATGCTTAAATATATTTTCAAAATAGCTCTGGTACTTCTGCTTGCTGTTCCTTTTCAGTCTCAAGCCCAGTCCATCGGTTTTGGTTGTTTTGGCTTTGTAAGCGGATTCGGTGGTTATTCTTATCAAACTTTTCAGCCGGGTTATCTAAAGTATTATGGTAATGAATTGCGCACACCAATAGGACTTAATACAGATCCTTACTTTGAAGAATTTAACCACGCAAAAGGATTCAGAGTTGGACTGAATTTCTTCCGTGCAAATTTCAGCGGTTTTTTTCTTTCTACTAAAGGATACTATCAGATATTATCCGAAAAGAAAAACATTAATATTTCTGGTAACTATCCAGATGTAGAATACGATCTCGACCTTAAATCCTGGGGATTCGGCGTTGACGTTGGTATTCCAATCACATCTTTTTTTAGCTGGAAAATTTTAGATGGTGAACTTATGTTTAATTCTGCAGGCTTTAAACGTACAATAAATCAAATTGCAAGTACTACTGTTAAAAAATACAATAACGATTCACCTGAAATCGGATACTCAGTTGGCACAGGTTTTATAGTTAGTATAATTGAAGGTTATATGAGTCTGGAAGGAACAGCCGGCTACACAATAATGAAAATTGAAAAAATGGAAGATGATGAAGGAAATAATTTCCTTGGAGAACCCGAATTTGCAACTGAAAATAATTTTATAAAAACCGGCGGATTTAATGCACTGATCCAGCTAAATGTTGGATTTCCACTCTAACTATTTTTTATAATCAGGGAGATGATATGAAACTCACAAAACTCGACACTGCCTCAAAAATTGCAATTCAAACATGTATGGGTGCAAAAAAGAATGAGAGCATTCTTGTTATAACAGATGAACAGAAACGTGAAATTGGTTTATCATTGTTTGAAAATGCAAAACGGCTGGGGCATAAATCCCTTTATGTTGAAATGAAATCCGGCAAAATTAATGGTGAGGAGCCGCCTGAAGCAGTTGCAGAACTGATGAAAAAGTTTGATGTTGTATTTTGTCCCACCGCAAAATCACTTACTCATACAGATGCCCGCAGAAGTGCTTCAAAACTCGGCGTAAGGATTGCAACTTTCCCCGGCATTACTAAAGAAATTATGATCCGCGGAATGAATGCAGATTATAAAAAAATATCAAAGCGTTCGATTAAGCTTGCAAAAATTCTTGAAAAGGGAAATCGTATTCGTGTAACAGCACCGGCTGGCACTGATATTAGTTTTGATATTAAAGGTATGAAACCCATTGCAAGTAAAGGATTATTCCATAAAAAAGGTGAAAGCGGAAATCTTCCAACAGGAGAAACTTTTCTTGCCCCTGTTGAAGGTACTGCAAATGGAGTTTTTGTTGTTGATGGTTCTATGGCAGGATTCGGTTTGTTAAAAAATGCTAATCTAAAAATTGAAGTTAAAGATGGTTTCGCAACAAAAATTTCCGGTGGACCTATTGCAAAGAAACTAGTAGCAATGCTAGATAAAGTTGGTAAAGGCGCAAGAAACATAGCTGAGTTTGGTATCGGAACAAATGATTCAGCAAAGCTTAGTGGTATCTTACTCGAAGATGAAAAAGTAATGGGTACAATCCATCTTGCTCTTGGAAATAATATTACTATGGGCGGAACTTTTAATGTGCCAATTCATTTAGACGGACTTGTAAAAAAACCAACCGTGTGGATGGATGGTAAACCGCTTATGAAGGATGGTAATTTATTAGTTGCATAATCTAATTTTTATAAGGATCGGCAGCCCCGGCAATTTGTCGGGGTTTTTTTATGGAATTTGATTACTTATTTTTAAAATGTTAAATAATTATTATTAGTTAAAGAAATGTCTATTCTTCCGATTACCATTTATGGTGATAAAATATTAAGAAAAAAAGTTGATAGTGTTACTCAGATTGACGATAAAACAATTGAATTGATTCGATTTATGTTCGATACAATGCGGAATGCAAATGGTATTGGACTAGCCGCAAATCAAGTTGGTATTAATAAATCAATTTTCGTCGTTGATATCTCTCCAGTAGAAGATTATGAGAAATATAAACCAATTACAATGATCAATCCGCGAATCGTAAATAAATCAGATGAAACGTCATCTTTTGAAGAAGGATGCCTGAGCATACCGGAAATAAGAGGAGAAGTTATTCGACCTAAAGAAATCACAATTAAATATCAGGATATAGATCTTGCGGAGCAGCAAATCGACGCTGATGATTTGTTTGCAAGAGTTATCCAGCATGAATATGACCATCTTAAAGGAATACTTTTTACTGATCTGATCAGTGATGAATTGAAAAAGCAGTTCAAAAAATCCCTGAATAAAATTCAGAAAAGAAAAATTGAAATTGATTACCCGATCAGTGAGAACACTGATTACCGTCTATTGTAAGGAATGCATATATGAATATTGTTTTTATGGGGACTCCGGATTTTTCAATTCCCTCACTAAAAATTCTTTTTGAAAGTAAGCATAATATTTCAACAGTTGTAACCCAGCCCGATAAACAAAGAGGACGTGGACAAAAAGTTTCTTTCACTCCTGTTAAACAGTATGCTGTTGATAACAGCACATCCGTTTACCAACCTGAAAAGTTAAAAGGTAATTTTGAGTTTGTAGAACAAATGAAATCTCTTCAACCCGATTTGTTCGTTGTTGTTGCCTTCAGGATTTTACCGAAGGAAGTATTTGATATTCCGAAGTACGGCTCATTTAATCTGCACGGATCTTATCTGCCGAAGTATCGTGGTGCGGCACCGATTCAATGGGCATTAATACACGGCGAAACGGAAACGGGTTTAACTACATTTAAACTTGCTGAAAAAGTGGATACGGGGAACATTTATCTGCAGGAAATATTACCAATATTCCCTGAAGATAATTTTGAATCTCTTCACGATAGAATGAGCGAACTTGGTGCCCAAATGGTTCTTGATACTGTCAACCTGATTGAAAGCGGTAGTTATAATTTGAAACCTCAGGATGATTCGCTTGCTTCTCCGGCACCAAAAATTACCAAAGAAATTTGTTTAATCGATTGGAATAAACCAGCATTAGAGATTCATAACCTTGTTCGGGGGCTCTCACCACATCCTGCAGCTTACTTTTTATATAAAGAAAAAGTCATGAAAATTTATAAAACTGAGATTGTTAGGGAGTTAAATCTAAAACCGTTTGAATTTTATCAGACAAAAAATGAGTTGATCATTGGGTGCAGTAAAGATGCATTACGAATTCTTGAGATCCAGCAGGAAGGTAAACGAAGAATGACAGTAGAGGAATTCTTAAGAGGATTTAGTTTTTCCGGTTACTAAGGAACCCATTGCTCTTTTATTGATATCACCATACCATCTTTAACTTCTATTACAAATATCATATAACTCTCATAGTGTGCTTTGAATCTGCTTACATCTATCTCGTTTAGCTGGATTAACTCATAAATACTAGATTTATCAGAAACGGTTATTTCAATCTTACAACTTTCAGAAAGTGGTACTGCCAGTGACTTAATCCCTTTAATGAAAACAAAATAATCATTAGGAACATACCAGAGCGTATCACCCGAATCAACTATTTCAAAATGAACTTCACCAATTTCTCTGGCTGCAATTATTGCGGAATCACCGGAAAGAAATTCTAAGAAATCGATCTCTATTACTGTTTCCGAGTTTCTTTCAAATATTCTGTTGATCTTACAGTAATGTTGACCGGATAAATTAATGCTGTCTTTAGAAATTTGTAGAGTGTCAGAAATTCTATCATTAACATTCTGATTAGATTCGCTGTCGCATCCAATAAATAGAAAAAGGCAGATAAATATTGATAGTATATTAATCATTCTATATACTCTTATTCTAAAAACAAACTTAAATAATTTTATGTATAGCGACTCAGATTAAATCATATTTCCGGTTTTAAATGATAATTCCGGTGGTAGATTTATGGGGTTAGAGAATTTTACTTTTAATTAAAGTATTGAAATTTTAATTGAAAACTTAAGTGAATTCAGCGTTTGAATCCACTCTTGTATATAAGGAGACAAGTGTTTTAGTTCTAATTTACTTTACACAATATAAGTTTATAATAAAGTCTGCAGTTTAATAAAGATTAAATGTCTTAAATCATAGTACATTTTTCACTTTTTTCACTCAATCCAAATGCTTAAAATTGCTTCACATTTATTTAATATTGAGCATTATTTGGAATTCAAAAATAACATACTTGAGCAGATTGGTGATACCCCTTTAATTAAACTTAACAAACTGAACAAAGGATTAAAACCTCAGATATTTGCTAAATTAGAATCAGCAAATCCAGGCGGAAGTGTAAAAGACCGTATTGGCTACAATATGATTATTGTTGCCGAGCAACGTGGAGAACTTAAGACAGGGGGGACAATAATCGAAGCAACAAGCGGCAACACCGGAATTGGAATTGCCCTGACAGCCGCTGTAAAAGGTTATAAATGTATTTTTGTTGTTACATCAAAGGTTAGTGAAGAAAAAATTAACTACTTAAAAGCTCTTGGTGCAGAAGTAATTGTTGTTTCTAATCTTGCGGACCCAGACAGCCCTGAGTATTATGTTAATGTTGCAAAGCGTTTAAATAAAGAAATTCCTAATTCCTTCTTTGCATATCAGTATTCTAATCCATCTAATCCAGAAATTCATTATAAAACAACCGGACCGGAAATCTGGAGGCAGACAGATGGCAAAATAACTCACTTTGTTTCAAGCATAGGAACCGGTGGTACGATAAGCGGTGTGGGTAAATATCTCAAAGAAAAAAATACGAATGTTCAGATAATTGGTGCTGATCCGCTCGGTTCTATCTTTAAACATTACAAAGAAACCGGGGAACTTATAAATGGAACTCCGTATTTAGTTGAAGGAATAGGGCAGGATTGTTTGCCCGAAAATGTTCACTTCCAATATATTGATAGAATAATAAATCTGAGTGATAAAGAATCATTTGTAGCAGCAAGAAGATTAACCAAAGAAGAAGGAATTTTTTGCGGCGGCAGTACGGGAACTATTGTGCAGGTAGTATTAAACATCTCAAAAGATTTAACAGAGAATCACTTGGTTGTATTTATTGTATGCGATACGGGAGAGCGCTACCTGTCTAAAATGCACAATACAGAATGGCTCAGGCAGAATAAAATGCTTGATCCTCAGATAAGAATTCTTCGTGATATTTCTGATCTTAAAAAAGCAAAAGGGTTCGAAGAAATTATTTCGGTTAAGGAAACTGATAGGGTTAAAGATGTTCTTGAGTTGATTACAAAAACAGGTTACTCAAATATTCCGGTTTTGGAAGGAAGGCAATCGCTTGGTTCAATAAAAGAAAATAAGTTATTAGCAAAGTTAGTTGAGAATCCACTTCTTTATAACAATGAGGTAAAAGAATTGATGGAAGAATCTTTGCCAATATTAGATGCTAAAACAGAAATTGAAGAAGTAAAAAATTATCTTAAGAATAATTCAGCTATTCTTGTCAGTGATTTTGGATTGATAACTGATATAATTACTAGATATGATTTACTTGAAATACGGGAATGAGTCAACATCCCGAAGTTGTTTCGGGATTTTTATAAAAATTAAGTAGCCCTGAAACAAGTTCAGGGTAAAAATTGAAAGGAAAATAATGGGCTTTTCTACAGACGCAATTCATTCAGGGCAAATTCCTGATCCAACAACCGGTGCTGTTATTACACCTATATATCTAACATCAACCTACGCTCAGTATGAACTTGGCAAAAGTACCGGATACGAATATGCAAGAACTCATAACTTAACACGGCAGGCACTGGAAAAGAATATTGCAGCACTTGAAAAAGGGAAGTATGGAATTGCATTTGCATCCGGACTTGCGGCCACACATGCGCTGATGAGTCTTGTTAAAGGCGGCGATCATATAGTCATTTCAAATAATGTTTATGGCGGAACCTACAGACTTTATGAACTTAATATGAAAAATTATGGATTGGATTTTTCGTGGGTTGATTCCACAGATTTGAATAACATTGAAAATGCTATCCAAAAAAACACGAAAATGATTTTTGTTGAAACTCCAACTAATCCAATGTTAAATCTTACTGACTTAGCAGGCATTTCAAAAATTGCAGAGAAAAATAATCTGATTTCAGTTTGTGATAATACTTTTATGAGTCCTTATTTTCAGAATCCATTAGAATGGGGAATTGATATAGTTCTCCACTCTACAACAAAATATCTTGGCGGTCATAGTGACGTAATAGGTGGAATGCTTGTAACAAGAAATGAAAAATATCACGAGAGACTGCGATATATTCAAAATGCTGCTGGTGGGGTACCCTCTCCATTCGATTGCTGGCTTGTACTAAGGTCAACAAAAACTCTTGCTGTAAGAATGAAACAGCACGAGGAAAATGCCAGAGCTTTTGCAGATTTTCTAAACAAATCTGGATACGCAGAACGAGTTATTTATCCGGGTTTAAAAGATCACCCACAAAACAAGCTTGCAAAGAAGCAAATGCGTGGATTTGGCGGAATGGTTTCAGCTGATTTCGGAACATTGAAAAAAGCTAAAAAGGTTTTAAATAATTTAAAAGTTTTTACACTTGCCGAAAGTCTTGGCGGTGTTGAAAGTCTTGTTTGTCATCCTGCATCAATGACTCACGCCTCCGTACCAAAAGATGAAAGAGATAAAATGGGATTGACTGAGAGTCTCGTCCGCTTTTCAGTAGGTATTGAGGATATAGAAGACTTAATAAATGATGTGAAGCAGGCATTAAAATAAGAAGTTAGATTCCGCCTTAGAGGTAGAATTGAATTCAATTCAATAGGGTAATGTTTCGTTATTTACAGCGTCTTTTACATCTAAAATTTCTGTAACCATATAATTACTTTTGCCACGCCAGGGTATTGCATTCAGATATTCTTTATATCTTAGTTCAACAAACTTACCGCTATATCTTTCCAATATTCTGGCAATATTTTCATCCTGAATGCTGAACTCAAATTCATTGCTTTGCATTGAACCCGGATTTGGAGTTTTGAATCCTGTTTGGATTATTCTTCCTTCCCATGTTTTAAAGATATAGCCTTTCTTAACAACAAAATTCAGGTTGCCTGCTTTAACACCTTCACCAAAGACAAAATAGTATCTCCACCAGAAAACCAGTGCTAAAACTACTATTAATATCGGAATTCCAATTTTTAAGAATTTTTTCATTTATAGTCTTTCTTTATATGTTCAAAATTATCACAAAAATATTTTACTAAAAAGAGCACTATTAGGTATTTAAATTGAATAAAAATTCAAACCTCAGAAAATTCAATTCCTTTTGTTAACTTTATCAAGTTAATTACAAAAATGATTGAGTGAAAATGAAAATTTTAGGTATAATAATCAGCTTTTTTCTTTGGCATTTATTTGTTTATGCACAACAGGAAGAATCGATTGAAGTTTTCCTGATTGATGCTTATGCAACTCCGGAAATACCACATACATTTGTTTTATCTTTTTTTACAAGTGAACCATCAGTTACAAAAGTAAAACTTGAAAAAAAGTATGTGTATGATGTTTCAACTGAATTTTCAGAGATTCATAATATCAGTATTGACTTATCAAAGCTTGAGTTCGAGAACAAAACTGTTAAATTCATTATTGAAAGCACCGATAGCCTGGGTAACACATCAATTAATGATGAGTATGATTTTGATATACCATTTGAACCCGTGATTGAATCAGGTTCTTCATTATTTACTTTTTGTTTATTTGGCGGAATGATCTTTGCTCTTCCGGCTCCCGGATATGTGAATAATGATTTTGGAGACTATTTTAGTTTAACGAAGGAAATTCCTGTTTTATCTTTCCGGTCTCGCAGTTTTCATTACCCGGCAAGTTACATTTCAATTGAATATACCTACATATTCAATGCGAATGGCAGAAACCTCTTTAGAGCCGGATATAAAAGATTATTTGAACTTGACTTTATAAAATACATTTCACCCGGACTTACCGCATTCACTAACTTTAAAGGTCAGAATGGAATAGCACCTGAAGTTTCACTCGGTTTATTCACCATTTTCAATAATTCATTTACTGTTTACAGCCGTTACAGGTTTAATTATAAACCCAATGATAATTCTGCAAACTTTCATGAGGTTAATTTAGGACTTTATTCCAGCTTTTTCTCATTCTATCTTAAATAAAGCAATCGTTTCATTTGGAATGATTTTCAGACTTATTGTGTTATAGTAATAGAATAAACAAAGAAGGTAATGAGAAGTTTAATTTTTGCACTTTTAATATTATTTAATTCCATTTCTTTTCCGCAATACGGCGACTTCAAAGGAAAAGTTACTGACGGAATTTTACCAATTCAATTTGTTAACATTTTCTTATTGAATACCACTTTGGGAACTGCTAGTCAAAGCGATGGAACTTTCCGCATTACAGGTGTTCCTGTTGGAATCTACGAAGTCCGGTTCAGTTCTATTGGATACGAAACAAGGGTTTTCGATATAACTATTTCTGAGGGAAAAACCGTCGAAATAAATGTTGTGCTTAAAACCTCAGTAATTGAAGTTGATGATGTTGAGGTAACAGGATTGCGTCAGCAAAAACAAAGTGATACCAGAACCAGCCTTATTGATCTTAATCCGCGTGATGCCAAAATACTGCCTGGTGCAGCTGAAGATGTTTTAAGAACATTACAATCTCTTCCCGGAGTTCTTGCTCCAAATGATTTTTCATCGCAGTTAATTGTAAGAGGAAGCGGTCCTGACCAAAATCTGATAATAATGGACGATGTTGAAGTATTTAATCCCTACAGACTTTACGGTGTGATCAGTATGTTTAACCCTGATGCAGTTTCAGATGTAAATTTAATATCGGGCGGTTTTCCTGCAAAATATGGTGATAGACTTTCTGCTGTACTTGATGTTACAAATCGTGAAGGAAGCATAAATAAAAATCTTACCGGCAGTCTGAATGCATCAATAGTTGATGCTAACCTTGTTCTTGAAGGAAAAAATCCATTCGACATAAAAGGCAGCTGGCTTCTTAATTCAAGGAGAACCTATTACGATTTAATAATTGAGCCGTTTGTTAAAAGTGCCGGCTTGGTAGAGGAAAGTACAACTTTTCCCAATTTTTATGATGTGCAGGGTAAATTAGTATTCGGACCTTTCAACGGGCACAAGTTTTTATTTAATGGTGTTTATTCCCGCGATGGGGTAAATGTAATAAGCGGTGAAGATAGAAATACCGCCGACAGCGTTGGTGTTTTTAATGTTACTAGAAATGATATCATTTCAGGTGCATGGCATTATGTACCTAATAAAAAATTTTTCAATAAGTTTGTGGTTTCATGGTATAGGAACAGCGGAGATACAGATTTTGATTCACAAATATTAGATCCTTCCTTAAACAGAAGTGATTTTGAAGATGTTCTGCCAGATACTTTACGACCATATCTTCTTGGTTTTAAATTCAACGGAGATTTTAGTTATACAAAAATTTCCATTGATGATAAGCTTACCTATTTCTGGAAAGATCATGTCTTTGAAGCAGGGGCAGGCTATGATTTTATGGAAACCCGGCAAAATTTTAATTTTGAACTTGATCCGCAGCTTGAGGCAATCTTCCTGGCAAATCCGCAAGTCAGGGCATCACTCAGTGACTTAAGAGATTTAAAAAAATATAACCGCTTCAGAGCTTTTGCTCAAAATAATTTTAAACTAAGTAATAAGCTGTACTTCAATCCAAGTTTAAGATTTGATTATTACGATCTTCTTGATAAATCATATCTTGCACCCCGAATTTCTCTATCATATGCAATTGATGAAATAACAACTATCAGAGCAGTCTGGGGAATGTATTATCAATCTCCCGGTTATGAAAAATTGCGTGATCAGAATGTTTTGTTTGACCTTGGCGATAGATATGCAAAAAACCTTAATGCTGAAAGAGCTTATCATTATGTATTCGGAATTGAAAGATGGCTCGATAATGAATGGAGTCTGCGCTTTGAATCGTATTATAAGGATTTTCAGGATTTGATTGTGCCGCAGATAGTTGAAGGTACAAGATTTTTTATCGAACCTGTTCCAGGCCGTAATTCAAGATTTATCGATGGATGGACGTCACCAGTACCTGTTAAAGGAGATTCAGTTACACAAATTCCAATCAACAATGCATTTGGTGAAGCCTACGGGTTTGAATTTTTTATCGCAAAGAAAAACTTATCACGCAGCAGTAAATTATCCGGATGGATTTCATATTCACTAGCATTCGCAGATCGATATGAATATAACAATAAATTTCCATTTAGATTCGATCAACGACATACAATTAATATTGTACTTAATTATGATGTTTCGAACTGGTTTAATTTCGGAATCCGATGGCAGTATGGATCAGGATTCCCGATAAGTGAAGCAATTGGTGTTAAACCCAGAATAATCTACGTTGATAATGACTTCGACGGTATTCCTGAAACTCCGGCATTAGCAACCCGTCGCTCAAATGACCCGAGTGCTGAACCGCAAGTTATATATGATGTTGATTATGGAGATAGAAATTTCAATTCTAGAAAGCCGGAATACCACAGACTAGATATGCGAGCAAATTTTCTAACAAACTTTTGGGGAGTGGATTGGATTTTTTATCTGGATATAATAAATGTATATAACAGGAAAAATGTAATTGGCTACGATTATTATATTGAAGATGATCTTACTCTGGGAAAAAGACCTGGAAACATGTTCCCAATCCTTCCGACACTGGGATTCAGTGTAAAATTTTAATTAGATTTGTTTCATATTTTATAATTTCATTAACTATTTTCTAAGATGAAAAAATCTTTATTATTCTGGCTTCTCGCAGTAGCAATTACGCTAGCAGCAGCATATTACCAGCGTTTAACAGGACCCACTTACCCGATTGAAAATAAATTTACTTTTAACGGGAAAAATTTTTATTATAAATTCGATAGAAGTCACGGCGGCGATACTGATCATCCAGTTAACCTTGAAGTTCAAGATCATATAATAAATGGTACTTTAAAGTGGAAGAGATTTAAAACGAATGATGAATGGAATTTCATTAAGATGCAGAAGGAGGATGGAAAATTACTTGCTTATCTTCCAAATCAACCGCCTGCAGGTAAATTGGAATACCAGGTAATATTGAACACCGGTGAAATTGAGAAAATTATTCCTGCTAAACCTGTGGTAATAAGGTTTAAAGGCGATGTACCACCATTTGTTTTAATCCCTCACGTTATTTTTATTTTTGCTGCAATGCTTTTCTCAAACCGAACAGCATTAGAATGTTTTGTTGAAAAACCTAAACTGAAAAATTATACTATATGGACATTTACTTTACTTATTTTAGGCGGAATGATACTTGGTCCAATTGTTCAAAAATATGCTTTTGGTGAATATTGGACCGGTTTCCCATTCGGAACCGATCTCACTGATAATAAAACTTTAATAGCTTTTATCAGCTGGATAGCTGCTCTCATTGCAGTATTTAAATCTGAAAAACCAAAATGGTATATTTTAATAGCGGCAGTAATAATGTTTATAATATTCATAATTCCGCACAGTCTTTTCGGGTCGGAGCTGGATTACAGCACACTTAATGACTGAGTGTATGAACGTTTATTAAAGGTAGATATCTGATTATAAATAAATTATCATATCAATTACTTTATCAAATAGTTTTTGTCAGAAGAAAAACAAATATTAACAGTTTCCGAGATTACGAAAGAGATCAGAAGCACTCTTGAGGATTCGTTTTCTCAGGTTTCAGTTATTGGTGAAATATCTAACTTTAAAGCTCACTATTCAGGTCACTGGTATTTCAATCTTAAGGATGAGAATGCAGTAATTAATTGCACAATGTGGAAAGGTTTGAACAACTTCGTTTTTTTCACTCCTCAAGACGGCATTAAGGTGATCGTAAATGGCCGAATTACAGTTTATCCTCCGCGCGGTAACTATCAGATTGATGTGCGATCGATGAAGCCGGCAGGAATTGGTGAGCTTCAGGCAGCTTTTGAAATGTTAAAGCAAAAACTTAGTGATGAAGGTTTATTTGATGATCAGTACAAAAAAGAAATACCCGCTATTCCCAAAAAGATAGGAATTGTTACTGCTATTGACGGTGCTGCAATTAAGGATCTGATCAGTGTTGCAGAAAGACGATTTCCATTAGTAGAGCTTATCATATCACCTGCTAAAGTTCAAGGGTCTGGTGCTGCTAATAGTATTGTTCAATGTATTCATCAGCTAAATGCATTAAAGAATATCGATGTGATAATTCTCGCTAGGGGCGGCGGTTCTATTGAAGATCTTTGGGCATTTAATGAAGAAATAGTTGCGCGTGCAGTTTTTAAATCCGGAATTCCAATTATATCCGGAGTTGGCCACGAAACCGATTTTACCATTGCTGATTTTGTAGCTGATCTAAGAGCTCCAACGCCATCAGTGGCTATGGAATTGGCTACACCTGATAAACAGGACCTCTTTGCCTTTATAGGTGATTTTTTATATAATGCGTCTGAAAATATAGGGGAGTTAATAGATAGTAAAAAAGAAATCATAAATCAGATATTGGCATCTTACGGGTTCAGATTTCTTCTTGACAGGGTAAGAAACAATTTTCAGAAGTTAGATGGACTGATTGTAAAAAATTCTCAATCAATTGAAAGAAAAACTTTAATTTTACAGAATCAAATTTCACTTCTTAAGAAGACTGTCGAATCTAATAATATTGAAAAGTTACTTAAAAAAGGTTTTGTCTTAATTAAACAGAATGATAAGTTTATAAGTCGTCAAATTTATTTTGATGAAAATTTACCTGCTACTATCAAGTTTTTTGATGGTGAAATAAAAGTTAAAAAGAATTAATATGGCTAGGAAAAAATCAGAACTAAGTTTTGAAGATAAATTATCCAGATTGGAAGAAGTTGCTGAATTGCTGGAACAGGATAATTTAGGGATTGAAGAGTCAATTTCGCTTTTTGAGGAAGGTGTAAAACTTTCAAAAGAGTGCTTAATTGCACTTCAAAATGCAGAATTGAGAATTACGGAACTAAAAGGGCAAATTTCTGATTTTAAAGAAAGTAGCTGATTATTTATAATAAACGGAGTTAGAGCCAATGCCGGAAACAGAAAAGTATCCAGTCCTTTCAAAAGTTAATTATCCTGGTGACATAAAAGGTCTTTCAGTTCATGAACTTAAGGTTTTATGTCAGGACATTCGTAATTATTTAGTAGATACAATTTCAGAAATTGGCGGACATTTTGGCGGCGGGCTCGGCACAGTTGAGTTAACAGTTGCAATTCATAAAGTTTTTAACACTCCTTATGATCAGGTTGTTTGGGATACCGGACACCAGGCATATCCACATAAAGTACTTACAGGAAGAAAAGAAGCATTAAAAAGAATACGAAGGTTAAACGGCATAAGTGGTTTTCTTAAAAGATCAGAAAGTGAATATGATTCATTTGGTGCTGGTCACGCTTCTACCTCAATTTCTGCCGCTCTTGGAATGGCTGCTGCTAGAGATATTAAAGAAGAAAATCGAAAGGTTATAGCGATCATCGGTGATGGCGCTATGACGGGCGGTATGGCTTATGAAGCAATGAACAACTCAGGTGTATTAAAATCTGATCTGGTTGTTGTTCTTAATGACAACAGAATGTCAATTGCGCCTAATGTCTGGCAGATATCCAATTACTTCACTGAAATGATCGCTCATCCCGATTATAACAAATTCAAAGGGCAGATATGGGATCTTACAGGCAAACTTGATCAGTTTGGCGACAGATTAAGAAAAATTGCTGCAAGACTTGAAACAGGTATTAAAGCAGTAATTACTCCCGGAATGTTATTTGAAGCTTTAGGATTCCGTTACTTTGGTCCCGTTAATGGTCATAACATTCATCAGCTTGTAAAATTATTTGAGCAGATTAAAGAGCTTAAAGGTCCCATACTCATCCACGCCATCACTGAAAAAGGTAAAGGCTATAAACCAGCTGAAGGCCACTGGCAAAAACTTCACGCATCAACTCCTTTTGATAAAGTTACTGGTAAAGCAATTAAAAAAGGATCTGCTCCTGCATCTTACACAAAGATCTTTGGCGAAGCATTAGTTCAGATTGTTAAAGATAATCCAAAAGTTGTTGGAATTACGGGTGCAATGCCCGATGGAACCGGTCTGGATATTTTACAAAAAGAATGTCCGGATAATTATTTTGATGTTGGAATAGCAGAAGAACATGCAGTTACATTTTCAGCCGGAATGGCTACGCAGGGAATAATTCCTGTTGTTGCTATATATTCAACCTTTATGCAGAGGGCAATTGATCAGATTGTACACGATGTTAGTTTGCAGAAGCTTCACGTAGTGTTTGCAATGGATCGTGCCGGTCTTGTTGGTGCAGACGGACCAACACATCACGGAACTTTTGATATAACCTTTCTGCGTATGATACCTAATATGGTTATTATGGCTCCAAAGGATGAATCAGAATTGAGGGATATGCTCTATACTGCAGTTCAATTCCGCAAAGGACCAATTGCATTAAGATATCCAAGGGGCAATGCTCTTGGCGTAGAGCTTAAAGAAGGGTTTAATCTGATTGAAATAGGTAAAGCTGAAAATCTGACTAGTGGTAAAGATGCAGCTATCTTAGCATTAGGCTCAATGGTTGATTATTCTCTTAAAGCTGCCGAAAAACTTGCTCTGGATGGAATTGAATGCGAAGTAATAAATATGCGTTTTGCTAAACCTCTTGATACTGAGATGCTTGATGACATTGCTGCACGTCATTCAAAAATAATAACAGTTGAAGAAAATTCACTTCCAGGTGGATTTGGTTCAGGTATTATTGAGTATTTTACAGATAATAATTATAAAAATGATATTCTTAGAATCGGTTTACCGGACAACTATGTAGATCATGGTACGCAGGAAGAGCTGCACCGCTTGTTAGGTATTGATCCTGAAGGAATTGCACAAAGAGTTAAAACATTTTATTCATCAAAAAGGATTAATCAAGAGGTTATTCTTTAATGCAAAAAGCCAGGATAGGGGTAATAGGGCTCGGTGGCGTTGCTCAGCTTGTACACCTGCCTAACCTGTCGAAAATTAATAATGCTGAAATTGCTGCTGTTGCAGAGGTTAAACAAAGCAGATTAAATGCGGTTGCTGAAAAGTTTTCGGTAAAAGCAAAGTTCAAAGATTATCGCGAAATGCTTGATAAAACCGAATTAGATGCAGTTATAATTGCCACACCAACAAGCACTCACCAAGATATTGCTCTCGATTGTATTGATGCGGGAAAAGATATTCTTATTGAAAAACCTATGGCAAGATCCTATGCCGAAGCTAAATTAATTGTTGAAGCAGCAAAAAAGAAAAAAATCAAATTAATGGTTGGTATGAATTTACGCTTCCGGCCTGATACTATGCTTCTTAGAAGCCTAATAAACAGCGGTGAAATTGGAATTCCTTATTACGTAAGAGCAGGCTGGATAAGACAGCAAAGCAGCAGTGAAAAATGGTTTACAAAAAAAGAAGAATCCGGCGGCGGAGTGATAATTGATTTAGGCATACATTTGATCGATCTTTCATTATGGCTATTAGGATATCCTGAAGTAGAATCAGTATCAGCAAAAAACTTTTTTCACAATACGAAAAGTGTTGAAGACACATCTATCAGCTTTATCAAGTGTAAAAATTCTTCAGTTATAACTCTGGAATCTAGCTGGTCTCTTCCTGTAGAAAAAGATCATTTTTATCTTTACCTTTTTGGCACAAAAGGCAGCTATTCATCAAATCCTTTCAGGGTTTACAAGAAAATGGAAGAGAATTACATGGATCTGACTCCATCACAATCAGATAGTCCTTCGGTTCTCTTTAAAAAATCATATATGAACGAGCTTAAAAGTTTTATTGGAGCTGTTAAGGGATTTAATCCGGTTTTTTCACCGGGTGAAGAATCTATGCAAAGAATGAAAATAATCGAGGCAATCTACAAATCTGCTTCAGAAAATGTTGAAATTAAATTTTAATTACATATGACAAAAATCTTACTTGTTGATGACGAAAAAGATATTGTTGAATTCCTGAAGTATAATCTTGAACAGGAGAACTTTGATGTTTTGGTAGGATATAACGGTGAAGAAGCTTTGGAGAAAATCTCTCAAAAGCCCGATCTTATAGTACTTGATATTATGATGCCTAAAATGGATGGATATGAAGTGTGTAAAAAAATTCGTGCTACCAAAGGTTTTGAAAATATTCCTGTAATTTTTCTTACCGCAAAATCTGGTGAAACGGATGAAATAAAAGGATTAGAGATCGGTGCCAGTGATTATATTCAAAAACCAATTTCACCAAAGAAACTTATAGCAAGAGTTAATTCCAACCTCAGAAAATATGCTGATATTTCAGTTGCAGCCGGACCAATTAAAATAAAAATCGGTCCTCTTGAAATAGATAAAGAAAAATTTATTGTATCAATTGATGGAAATGTTAAGGTATTTCCCAGGAAAGAATTTGAGCTTTTGTATTACCTTGCAAACAACCCCGGCCGGGTTTTCAGCAGAGAAGTTTTGCTGAAGGATGTATGGGGCGCCAATGTTTATGTAGTAGACCGAACAGTTGATGTTCATGTAAGAAAGATCCGTGAAAAGCTTGAAAACTTCTCAGAACTTATTGAAACCATTAAAGGCGTAGGTTACAGATTTAAAAGTGTGGAATGAATTAAAATCCAACTTTACCTCTGCTCTTGTTTTCTTCAGAGAATTTATTCTCTTTAATTTTCTGTTAATTATAATCATTTTAATTTTAGTTGATACCCCATCTTTAAGCATTTCTCTTATTTTAATTCTATTGTTTATAAGTTTAATAACACTTAATCTTATTGGTGCACGCCGCAGAAAAGAATTGAATAAAATAAAGGATATTATCACAAACATCAGCAAAAACATATATGCTGATCCGGATGAAATAATATTGAGCAGAAATCTTTCCGGACTGGAAGATGCGATAAAAGGTATGTTTGAAAAAGCTAAAAGTGATATTGAATATCTAAAAAGACTTGAACGTATAAGAACAGAATTTCTTGCAAACGTATCGCATGAATTAAGAACTCCTATTTTTACGATTCAGGGTTACCTGGAAACATTACTTAACGGTGCAATAAACGATAAAAATGTTAACCTTAATTTTTTGGAAAAAGCAAATCATCATACAATTAACCTGAGTAACCTGCTTAACGATCTTATAGACATTTCTATGATCGAATCAGGTGAAATGAGAATGAGCTATCGTTACTTTGATGTCCATCCTTATATGTCCCAGATCATTCAGGAACTGAAACCTATGGCTGCTGAAAAATCAATTGAACTGCTTTATAGCTTTCAGGCGGACGAAAAGCTGCAGTTATTTGGAGATAAAAATAAACTTAGGCAGGCTTTTATTAATCTTATTCAGAACGCTATTAAGTACACCGAGCATGGAAAAGTTGAAGTAATTATTGAAGAAGAAAAAAAGCACGGATTGATCCTCATCAAAGACACAGGAATAGGAATACCGGAACAGGATATCAATCGGATTTTTGAAAGATTTTACAGGGTGGATAAAGCCCGTTCAAAGGCAGTTGGCGGTACCGGGCTGGGTTTGGCTATTGTGAAACACATAATTGAAGCCCACGGCTCTAAAATTGACGTTAAAAGCAAGATAAATGAAGGTAGCGAGTTCTCTTTTCGCCTGAAAAAGTGAAAAGTCCATATTATTTCTAATCCCGGATGTTTGACTAATAACCTTATCTTTATTACTTTTACAACCTTGATTTAGAAAAAGAGGAAAAAATGTTTGCAGTTGTTGATATTTTAGGACAACAATTTAAGGTCACTGAAAATACAAAATACTATGTTCCGCGTTTAAAAGACGAAGCTGATTCAGAGGTTACTTTTGATAAAGTGCTTCTTTTTAATGACGGTAAGACAACTAAAGTCGGTAATCCTTCTGTTGATGGTGTAAAAGTTAAAGCAAAAGTTCTTGAACACTTAAGAGATGACAAAGTTATCGTATTCAAGAAGAAAAGAATTATCAGCTATAAAAAAACACAAGGTCACAGGCAGAATTTAACAAGAATTGAAGTTACAAAGATAGGATAAGGAGATTTTATTATGGCACATAAAAAAGGACAAGGCTCATCAAGAAACGGTCGTGACTCCAATGCGCAGCGTCTTGGTGTTAAAAGATTCGGCGGCGAACAGGTACTTGCCGGTAATATTCTTGTAAGACAGAGAGGAACAAAGTTTCATCCCGGTGCAAATGTAAAAAAAGGAAGTGATGATACTCTTTTTGCTGTTGCTGACGGTATTGTAAAATTTGAAATGAGGCGCGGCGACAGACAATATATTTGTGTTTATCCGGTCAATTAGGTTTCTGTTAACTTTTAAAAATTAAAGCCCTCATTTTGAGGGCTTTTTTTATGAACTCACTTCGCCAGAATCATCTTTTTTGCTGATACAAAGTCATTTACTTTAATCCTGTACAGGTAAATTCCGCTTGCAAGTGAGGATGCATTGAAACTTTGCTCATAACTTCCTGCACTTCTGTATTCGTTTATTAGCGTGGTTATCTTCCTGCCGAGAATGTCATAAATGCTAAGCTCAACTATTCCGTCTTTTGGTAAATCGAATTTAATTGTTGTGGCTGGATTAAACGGATTTGGGGAGTTCTGATATAGATGGTATTCTTCAGGTATTACCTTCTGTTCATTTGATGTATTTATACTGAATTGTATGTTCTTGTGGTGAATTAAGGGTACAGGGCGAATCAAACATATATACATTCTGTATTATGTTGCCTTTGCCAACACGTTTCTTAAACTCTAACCAGGGACTTAGCTTCATTGCGCCTAAATTATTAGGGCTGCTGTCATCCCAGGCTCCATCCCAACGACCCATCCAGGGTAGCCATAAGGGGCGTTTACTCTGGCTGTTGTTGTCAAGTATCTGGGTTACAATCTTTATCGGTTCAAATATGTCTATACTTACGGGTTCGTCTATTCCGAGCCAGCCTGTTACCAAACCTTCTGCATTGTAATTATTTAATGAGTTAGCCTGGTCTTTAACCTCTTTACGAGGTCCAATTTCTAAAATATCAGATATTAACGCTTTGCCTCTCTCATCAGAAACAGTAACCTTATCAATAGAAAGAAGGTACTGCTGTTTACCGAGCCAGATAACTTTGAATTGAATGTATTTCCTTGATGTTCTGGGACCCGGCACCGGTTCACCATAACCAAGGTATGAGTGAAATGTGTATTGATCAATTTCCTGGCTGGCTGGCGCCGATTGGCACGAGTCACTCTCCAGCGTATAGAAAGCAGAATCAAGTTCAGTATGAAAATAATAATTATCAAATGAATTAAGTTCCTCAAAGTCAGCTCTAGTCAAAGTTCTTTCTTTTATAGGA